>DATJNA010000018.1:0-27288 GCA_035508435.1 Acetobacteraceae bacterium
GCGCATCGCGTTCTGGGACTTCCTCGGCTCCCGCCTCGGCATTCCCGGCGCCCCGGTCATTCCGGCGCTTGCCGGACTCGTCCGCTGCCGCGGTCAGCCCGCCTGATCGCGCCGACCGCCCGGGGTTTTGCCCCTATTACGTTGCGGGTGGTCAAGGAATTGCTCCACCACCAGCTCGCGGTCGGACTTTCGGTGGAGAACCCGCAGACCGTGTTCACCACCGGTGGCTTCGCCAACTCGACCGTCGGCACCGCCACCCTGGTCGCACTGCCCGGCGGCGGGTTCGTCAATGTCAACAACGCCGGCGGCAGTGGCTTTGCGCCGACGGTGAACGTCAGCGACGAGGTGGCGCCGGATGTCGTGGCGAAGCTGGCGTGGGATCCCGGCTGGGGTCACTACGAACTCTACGGCATCGCCCGCTTCCTGCACGACCGGGTGGACTATGTCGGCGGCGGCCATGGGGAGACGACGCCGGCCGGCGGCATCGGCGCGGGGACGATCCTGCCGCTGCTTCCGGGCAAATTGAGCCTCCAGGGCAGCGTGCTGGCCGGCTACGGCATCGGCCGCTACGGCGCGGGACAGTTGCCCGATGCGACGATCAAGCCGAACGGTTCGCCCTGGGCGATTCCGGAAGTGCAGGCCCTGGTCGGGCTGGTCGGACACCCGATACCGGACGTCGACCTCTACGCCTATTTTGGCACAGAGCAAGCAGACAAGACGGCCTTCATCGCGGGCGGCAAGGGCTACGGGTACGGCAATCCATTGTTCGTCAACAGCGGCTGCGATATCGAGCTGAGTCCGCTGACCTGCACCGGCAACACCTCCGGCCTCACGGAGGGGACCGTCGGTGCATGGTGGCGCTTCCTGCACGGCAACTTTGGCATGATGGCGCTGGGCGCGCAGTATGCGTATGTGCGTCGCAACGTCTTCCCCGGAGTCGGCGGCGAGCCGTCGGCCGACGAGAATATCGTGATGGTCAGCTTCCGGTATTATCCGTTCCCGTAGCGTGGCTGCACCCACGGTTATTTTTTGGCCGGCCGTGACCGATATGTCCGCTAACCATCCAACTCCGGATAACGGCGGAAGATCCCGGTCTCCTTGAACGGCACGCGCCGCTCGCTCGCCAGGTAGGCCTTGAGGCGAGGGCGTTCCGACACCGCCTTGTGCACCGCCGTCACCCGCGGCAGCTTCCCCAACTCCCGCTCGGACGCGCGGGGAAACGCGAAACGCAACCCCTCGACCAACTGGAACAAAGAGAGATCGGCGTAGGAGACCGAGCCGCCGACCAGGTGATCCGCGCCCGCCGGGTTCGCCGCCAGGATCCGCTCGAACCAGCCGAGAAACTTCGGCATCCGATCCCGGCGGAACACCGCGGCGCGCGCGATCGCCTCAGTCTTTTGCTCGTGAAACCACTTATCTTCGTCGATCGGATGGTGCGAATTGTACGCTTCCTTGACGATGTCGGTAATCGTGAGCTGGATCTGATGCGTCCATAGCCGGCCGTCTTCGTCAGTCGGCGCCAGTCCGATCCGCCCGCCCAGATACAGCAGGATCGCCGCGGTGTGACTGACAATCACGTTCCCATCGCGCAGGAACGGCGGGGCGTACGGGATGTGTGACGTGCCGTCGCCCCGCATCAGCGCCAGCATGGCGGGAACGCCGCGTCCCTCGCTCTCCGAGCCACGTGCCACGTCGGTATAGGCGCATCCGGCGTCTTCCAGCGCAAGGCGAACGAACTCGCCGCGTCCCTGGATTTCCGGCCAGTAGAAGAACTCGTAGGCCATGCGGCGCTTCTCCCTGCCAATGACGGTCAGACCGCATCGTTGCCACGGAACGCCCGCCGGTTCCAGGCGTGCCGCCACCGTCGCACACGAGGCCGCAACTCGACCTTTGCCCGCCATGCGCCTACAGTCGGCGCCTTGAGCGGAGGCGCAGCATGACCAATCTCCGACTGAACCACCCGCCGCGGGCCGACGATCCCGACGTGCCGGACGTCCCCATGCCACCGGGGCCGGAACCGCACGAGCCGGACGAGAACAAGGCCCTCGGCACCCCGATCAACGAGCTGGAAAGCCGGCTGCTGCGGCAGCGCAAGGTGTTGGTATTCGGCGCCATCGACGACAAGGTGGCGCGCGACGTGACCGGGCGCTTGCTCGCGCTCGCGGCCGACGGGAAGCCGATCGACGTCTACGTCAACTCGCCGGGCGGCCATGTCGAGAGCGGCGATACCATCCACGACATGATTCGCTTCGTGGATGCCATCGCCCCGGTGCGGGTGATCGGCACCGGCTGGGTGGCGAGTGCCGGGGCGCTGATCTTCCTGGCCGGCGCCAAGGATCGGCGCTTCTGCCTGCCCAATACCCGCTTCCTGCTGCACCAGCCGATGGGCGGGGTGCGCGGGCCGGCGACCGACATCAACATCGAGGCGATGGAGATCATCAAGATGCGGGATCGCATCAACCGCATCATCGCCCGCGAGACCGGTCAAACGCTGGAGAAGGTCGAGACCGACACCGACCGCAACTACTGGATGAGCGCGGAGGAGGCGGTCGCCTACGGGATGGTGAGCCGGATCATCACCGATCTGAAGGAGCTGTAGGGGCGGGCGGGTTGTTAGCGAAGCAGGGAAGCGCGACACGGCCTACGGCGCGTCAGCCACGTCGCGCGCCACGTCGCGCGATTGCCCGCGGCGATCAGAACGACCCTCCTCCGCGCTGGCTTGTCAGGAGCGCCGGAACGCCGCGTCCCGCAGGCGTCAGAACTGCCGCGGACGGCTGGCGAGGATTGCGTCGCCGTGTTGCTCGAAGTCGACGACCTGCGCCTTCGCTTCGTGGCTGGCCTCGTCGACCGTTTTTGGCCCGAAGGGCGGATCGGGATAATACTCGATCCCGAGCTGAATTCGTTCCGCCAGCTTTTGGCCGGCGATCTCGCGCGTCAAAAGCAGTCCGGCGTCGGCACTGGCGGAAACGCCGGCACCCGTGACGATCTTGCCGTCGCGGTGATACCGCACCTTCAGCACCTTGCCGCCGAGCTTCGCCACCCGCTCACGTGCGAAGTAGTTGGTCGTCACTTCGACGCCATCGAGGATGCCGGCGGTGGCGAGGATCTCGACCCCATTGCAGATGCCCACGGTCCAGGCCGTCGTCTCATGCGATTTGCGGATGAAGTCGAGAATCCGCGGATCGCGTTGCGCGGCATAAACTCCCAGCCCGCCCGGCACGTACAGGATGTCCGTGCCTTTGGCTTCTTCGAGTGTCCTCCAGGCATAGAGACCCAGAGCCCGCGTGTCGGCCGCGTACAGGCCCACCTCCGTCGCGACGAATTCCGTCTGCACGTTGGGAATGCGGGCGAGTGATTCATAGCCCCCGACAATGTCCAGTGCCGTGAAGCCGTCGTACAGAAGAATGGACATGCGCATCGTGGCAGTGTCCGCAATCATTTCTCGCCCGCCATCCCGGTGTCTCAACCCTGCCAGGCATGCTCCTCAAACGGCGCATCGAGAGGCGGCCTGGTGACGTTGCTGGTGTAGTTCGTGATCGTCGACGCGGCGACCGCGGCAATGACTTCCAGCAGGAGATCCTTGCCGAACCCGGCCGCGAGGAAGCGATTGACGTCCGCGTCGTCAAGATGCCCGCGCTTTTCGATCAGCGCCTTCGCCAGGCCCGACAGCGCGGCGAATTTGCTGTCCTTCGGCAGATGACCCTCGCGAATGGCCTCCACGTCCGCCGTAGCGATGCCTTCCTTGAGCGCCAGAGTGGTATGGAACGCCACCGCCCATGTGCTGCCGTTGGTCACCGCGTCGGTGAGCAATACGGTCTGCACCTGCGCCTCGGTGAAGCTGCCGCCGTGCACGTTGCCGAACAAGCCGACGAGGCTGTTGGTCAGAACCGGCGAGGTCGCCATGGCACCGATCAGGTTCGGGATCATGCCGAAAGCCGACTGGAATTGCCGCAGCGCCGCCTGCGAACGTTCCGGCGCAGTGTCGATTGTGTGGACCGGGAAGCTTGCCATCTGAGTCACCCTTTCATTGGCCGTGGTCGTGCGATCTATCTGGCAGCACGGCCATTGGCGGGAGCGCCAATAAACCCTCGATTCCTGCCAGGCGTGTTATGCCGGCGAGGTCACACTCCGATCGCAGCGGGAACGGCGATGCCAAGCCTGGCGGCGATGCGTCGTGCCGTTTGCTCGCGCTGCGCCGTGATGGCGCGCGTGGATTGCCGCGCCTGTTGCAGGATCGCCGGTGGCGCCGTCTCGGGTGTGCCGCTGTCGAAGGGCGGCTCCGGCGCGTAGACCATGTGAAGCTGGATCGCCTGCGCGGCTGCGTCGCCGCGCAACTCGGCCGCGAGGCGCAAGGCACCATCGATGCCGGCGGTAACGCCCGCGGCAAACACCCAGGCGCCGTCGACAACAACACGCTCGTTGACCGGGATGGCGCCAAAATATGGCAGCAGGTGAAACGACGCCCAGTGCGTGGTCGCACGCCGTCCCTTCAGAAGTCCGGCCGCGCCGCAGAGCAAGGCGCCGGTGCAAACCGAGAAAATGCTGCATGCGCCCGCTGCCTGTTGGCGGATCCAACCCAGCACCTCGGCGTCTTCCATCAAAGCTTCCTGGCCAAAGCCGCCCGGCACGTGCAGGACATCCAGCGGCGGCGCATCGGCCAGGGCCGCATCCGGCGTCAGCCGCAGGCCTTTCAGATCGCGAACCGGCGCCGCGGTCTTGCCGTAGATGCGATACGTCGAATTCGGGATGCGCGAGAGCACTTCGAATGGTCCGGTCAGGTCGATCTGATCGATCCCCTCAAACAAAAGTGAACCGATGTGCAGGTGGGTGTCATGCGGTATCATGTGCGTCTCCATGTCTGGAGCGAGCGATGGACGAGGTGAATCTAGCCGGGCATGGATTGGCTCAAACGCCAAAGTCCCCTCGTTTCTTGCCAAACTCGGTCCGCGTTATCGACGTGCTCACCTATCCGGCGGTGCAGTTGCTGGACGTTACGGGACCGGTCCAGGTGTTCGCGTCCGCCAACGTGCAGGTCGCTGACGCGGGCGGCACCGCGCCCTACTCGCTCAACGTCGTGTCGCAGGGCGGCGCGATCGTGACCGCCTCGGCCGGCGTGACGCTGACGGCAGGTCCGCTCACGCAGCCCGGCGACGCGCTGGATACCTTGCTCGTCGCCGGTGGCGAGGGGGCTGAGGCAGCGGCGGAAGACCCGGTGCTGGTCGATTGGGTGCGGCAGCGGGCGACCAAGGCGCGCCGTGTCGTCTCGGTCTGCACCGGCGCATTCTTGCTCGCCGCGGCAGGCGTGCTGGACGGGCGGCGCGCGGCGACCCACTGGATGTACTGTGCCAAACTCGCGCAGCGCTTTCCCGCTGTTCGTGTCGAAACCGATCCTATATTCGTGCGTGACGGGACGGTTTGGACGTCGGCAGGGGTGACGGCCGGGATCGATCTGGCTTTGGCGCTGGTGGAAGAAGATCTCGGCGGCTCCGTGGCGCTCGCCGTGGCCCGCTACCTCGTCGTCTTTCTCAAGCGTCCGGGCGGGCAGGCGCAGTTCAGTGCGGCCCTGGCCTTGCAGGCAGCCGACGACAAGTTCGGCGCACTGCACGACTGGATCAACGGCCATCTCGCGAGCGATCTGTCGCTCTCGGTCCTGGCTGATCAGGCGGGCATGAGCGAGCGCAGCTTCAGCCGGCACTATGCGGAGGCAACCGGGCAAACGCCGGCCCGGGCCATTGAGCGGCTGAGGGTGGAAGCGGCGCGGCGCCTGCTGCTGGAGACGCGCCTGCCGGTCAAACGGATCTCACAACGCTGCGGCTTCGGCGCAGAGGAAACCATGCGCCGCAGCTTCCTGCGCCTGCTTTCCGTCACGCCACAAGAGTGTCGCGACCGATTCAGGCTTTGACGCTCGCCGTTCGACTCCGAATGAGTTGGCGTTCCACGCTCGACCGACGCTCCTGGCTCATCGCCCCCGTATCGCCGGCCTCATCGCCCGCGCACAATCAGCCTCATCGCCCGCGCGTCGCCCGCCTCATCGCCCGCGCATCGCCAGCATCAGCGCCACCTGGCCGAGCAATGTCGATCCCAGCAGCACCGCCGCCACCGGGAACACGGCGCCCGGCTGCCATATCTCCACCACCACCGTGCACAACACGCCGTAGGTCATCTGCACGCAGCCGTACAGTCCGGATGCCGCGCCGATCGCCAGCGGGTTGACGCTGACGGCGCCGGCGACCGCGAACGGGCTCGCCATGCCGGCGCCAACCATGAACAGGGCCACCGGCGCGACCATGGTTGACACGCTGACCCAACCCACCAGGTCGGCCAACGCGAATGCCGACGCTCCGGTGATTGCCAGGCCATTGGCAACGCGCAGCGCCGTGCGTGTCGGGATCCGGCCCGCCACGCGATTGGCAATCAGCCCGCCGAGCGCGACGCCGCACATCAGCAGCAGGTAGTACATGCCCACCTCCTGCGGCCCGCGATGCAGCCGATGCTCGAAGATGAACGGCGAGGCCGACATGAATGCGTAGAACGAGGTGGTCTTGCACGCGCCGCCCACGGCATAGCCGCAGAACGCGCGCGAACGCAGCAGCCGCAGATAGGAGAAGAGCAAGCTGCGCGCGCCGCGCCCGCCGTCGCGCGGGCCGAGCGTTTCCGGCAGCAGCGCCCAGGTCAGCACCAGTGTCACGCCGCCGAGTGCCGCGAGCAATGCGAAGCAGGCGCGCCAGCCGAACCAGGCGGTGGCATAGCCGCCGATCGCCGGCGCCAGCGCCGGCACCGCCGACATCGCCAGCGTCAGCAGTGCCAACTGTGCCGCCGCGCGGTCAGCCGAGGCGGTGTCGCGGACGATGGCGCGTCCGAGCACCATGCCGGCGCACCCGCCCAGCGACTGGAACACGCGCGCGGTGATCAGCGCGGCGGCAAACGGCGCGGCGGCGGCGGCGAAGCCGGCGACGGTGTAGAGGCCGAGACCCACCAGCAGCACCGGCCGCCGTCCGAATCGGTCCGAGATCGGACCGTAGATCAACTGCCCGATCGCCAGCCCGACCAGGTAGAGCGTAATCGCCAACTGGATAGTGCCCGCACCCACGCGCAGCGAGGCAGCAGTCGCCGGCAGCGCCGGGATGATCATGTGCATGCCGAGCGTTCCGCATGCCGTCAGCGTCACCAGCAGATAGAGTGGAGCGCGTTTGTCGCGCAGGCGTGGTTCGATTTCCCCGGTCATCGGTGGCATGCTGGGCGACAACGGCACAGAGGAAAACCCGGCGGAGGGTGACCCGGCAGAGGAAAAGCCGGCAGAGGGAAACCCAGCAGAGGAAAACCCATGTGTGAGGCGCGCCCTGCCGATCGGTCCATCGTGCCGTGACGCTGTTGGTCATCGCGGCGCTGATCTGGATCGGCGTCCATGTCGGCATTGCCGGCACGCCGCTGCGCGACCGCCTGGTGGCGCGCATCGGCGAGACCGCCTTTCGCGGTGTGTTTTCCTTGCTCTCCATTGCGGCGATCGTGTTTCTGGCGCGCACCTGGAGCCAGTCACCGACGACCTTCTTCTGGTTTGCCTCCGAGTGGCTGCGCTGGATCCTCGTGCTGGCGATGTTGGTGGCGTTGCTGTTGTTCGTTGCCTCGGTCAGCCGGCCCAACCCCACCATGATCGGACCGCCGGGCGCGGCGGCGCAGCCACCGCGCGGCATGACCCGCGTGACGCGGCATCCGATGCTGTGGTCGTTCGCGATCTGGGCCGCGGTGCATGTCATCGGCAACGGCGACAGCGCGTCGGTCATCTTCTTCGGCGCCTTCCTGGTGACGGCGCTCGCCGGCATGCCGTCGATCGACGCCAAACTGGCGCGGCGCGATCCCGCGACCTGGCAGGCTCTGTCGGCCGCGACGTCGATCGTGCCGTTCGGGGCGATCCTCGCCCGACGCAACCGGTTCGTGCCGCGGGAGATCGGCTGGATTGTCCCCGCGATTGCCGTCGTCGCCTGGGCCGTCCTGCTGTGGCTGCACCCGATCCTGTTTGGGGTGGCACCGGTACGGTGGTGATCGAATGAGCCGATCACGGGACCCGCTCAATCGACGCCTCTCTGTCTGTGCCGGCGGACGGCGACCATGGCCGGCCGAAGCTGGCGCAATCCTCGCGTGCGTGCGCCGTCATGAGGAGGTGGCTTCGCCTGCGGCGTGCAATGAGACGTGATGCCAGGCGTCGAAATGGCCGACCTCGGGCGCCGTGCTGGCAGCCCGACTGGCCGCATGAGAGCACCGAGCAGATTGATCATGACGACACAGGCGGGACATCGCGGCGGGGAGTGAATCAACAAACCAAAATTCGAGCTGAGGCAGCTCGCAACGGGCCGTTTGCTGCTTCTACGCGGCCGCGTGTGGCTCCATCAATTCAATCCGGTTGCCGAATGGATCAGCCACGTAGCAGCGCTGGTAACCGACCAGCGGTTCGTCATCGATGACGTGATATCCTGCGCGCGACAGCCGTTCTCTCAAGGTGGCAAGCCCGTTCACGACGAAGGCAGGATGAGCCTTTCGGGCCGGCCTGAAATCCTGGTCTACGCCGAGGTGCACTTTGAGCGAGTCGCGCTCGAACCAACAACCGCCTCTGCGGGCCAGATTGGCTGGTTTGGATCGTTCAGGAATGTCGAGCAAGTCCTGATAGAACGCCCTGGCGTCATCCTCTCGTCCGGCGGGCATCGCAAGTTGGATATGATCAAGCCGAAGAATCGGCATCTTTGCTCTCCATGCTGCGCTCTCCGCTCAATCAGTGGTGGCCTCCGCTTTGCGTCTGAAGCCGCGGCGGCGCTGCGCTGTGGACTGATGCCGAGAAACCAGAATCAGGTCCGGGCAACGGAGGTCGCCCTCTGTCAGCTATTGCGCCCGTGTCCGGGTTTGCGCAAGCCCGGGGCCGCCGGGAAGCAGGCCGCAAATGCGCGCCGCCATATCCGGCAATACGTAACGAACCGACCGTAGCGCGCCGACACGTCAGATTCTGCGGGCTTCGAAACGATCCAACCGGTAATGCGGATCGACCGCCGCGCCGTGCAGAATCGCATCGGCGGTGATGCGTCCCACGATCGGCCCGAGCGTGTAACCGTTCGCGGTCACCGTGTTGAAGAAGCCGGGCAGGCGGGGCGCCTCCCCCAGGATCGGCGCGCGGTCGATGGCGGGATTGATGCCGGTCCAGGTCCGCACGAACTGCAGGCCTTGCAGCGCGGGGAGCACGCAGGAGCAGACCCACAAATTGCCCTCGATGCTGCGGCGCAGGGCCTGCGTGCGGCCGCTCGCCCGATCGAAGCCGCCGAACCAGCCACCGCCGACCAGGAACCCGCCGCTCGCCTGCTGCTTCAGCGAAAGATGCCGGTTGGCGAGCGCGATCAGGTGGCGGGTGAGGGGCGGCGTCGGTTCGGTCACGATCACCTGCTGGACGGTGCCCGTGACCGGGAGGTCCAGCCCCACCATGTCGCCGATCACCGCTGCCCAGGGCCCCGCGGCATTGACGACACGGCCTGCCATGACGGCGCCCTTCGACGTGGTGATCCGCCACGCCGCTCCGTCGCGCTCGATCGCCTGGACCTCCGCGCCACGCAGCAGGCGCGCGCCATGGCGCTGGGCCAAGGCCAGCACCGCCATGGTGCCACGCAGCGGGTCGCCGTAGCCTTCCGCCGGGACGAAATCGGCTCCGAGCATGCGTTCCGACAGCGCCGGCGCCAGCGCGCGCAGTTCATTGGCGCCCAGCACGTGGCTTTCGATGCCCCAGCGGCGCTCCATCGCGGACTTGCGGCGCAGCCAGGCCAGCGCGGCCTCGTCTTCCGCCAGCATCAGGCCGCCCTCGGTGCGCAGGCCCAGGTCCTCGCCCGCCGCGGCCGCGATCTCCCGCCATAGCGCTATGCTGCGCGGGCCGAGCGGCAGGGTGTGGGCCGCGGGCCCGCCGTCCGGCGGCGTGTCGTCGGTGAAATCGTAGGACAGGAGCTGCACATGCAGGCTGCCTGCGTTGGCGGTGGAGGCGGCCATGCCGGCCTCGTCGCGCTCCAGGAGCAATACGTCGACACCGCCCTGTGCCAGGTAGAGAGCGGAGCAAAGCCCGGCCAGCCCGCCGCCGATCACTGCGACGTCGGTGCGGCGCATCTCCACCGGCTGCGTCGGAACGCGGTGCCGACGGGCGGGCGGCGTGGGGGCGGTCAGCAGGGGGGCGGTGAATTCCGCGGCCTGGAACATCAGTGGGGCCGCGGGAACCGGGCGCAGCGGCGCGCGAGGGGCGGCGAACGACCAGTCATCGGGGGCATCCGGGCATAGGCGGGCGATGGTGGCGGCGCAGAAGCGGCCCTGGCAGCGGCCCATGCCGGCGCGCGTCGCTTTCTTCAGGGCCGGGAGGGAGGTGAGGCCGGCGGCCAATTCGGCGCGCAGGCGGCCCGCGGTGACCTCCTCGCAGCGGCAAACGACGACACCGTCGGCAATGCCGTCCAGTTCGGCCGGGGGCGGCCGGAACAAACGCCAGAGTGCGTCCTGGAACGTTGTCGCGCGGGCCAGCGCGGCGCGGGCGGCGGGGTCGTCGGGCGCGCGCAGGCCGAGATCACGGGCCGCCGCCAGTCCGGCCAGCCGGCCGCGCGCCATGGCGACGCGGGCACCGCCGAGCACTGCGCCGTCGCCAACAGCGAATACGCTCGGAAGGGTGGTGCGGCCGTCGGCATCCGTCTCGGTGGCGAGGTGGCCGAGGCCGGTTGCGACGAAACGGTGCGGGATACCGAGCGCCCGTGCCAGCCCGGTTTCGGGTTGAAACCCCAGGTTCAGCGCCACCACGTCCGCCGCCAGGCTACGCTCTCCGTCTGGTCCGGTGAGACGCGTCGCGCCGACGCGATCATGGCCCAGCGCCGCGGTGATGCGCGTAGACCAGAGCACCGGCACGCCGGCGCGCCGCAGCCGGACCAGCATCGCGACCCCGTCGCGGAGCAAATCCGGGGCGTGGCGCAGCATCCGGACAGCGTGGTGTGAGGCACCGAGGCCGGGACGCGGCGCTGTCTCCACCACCGCGACCGGTTTCACCCCGCAGTCCAGCAGCTCACAGGCGAGCTGGAGGTTCAGTGGACCAGTGCCGCCGATCAGCACCTGCTCTCCGGGGCAGACGCGCTGCGCACGCACGAGCGTCTGGAGCGCGCCCGTCGTCATGGCGCCTGGCAGCGTCCAGCCGGGGATCGGCACCGGCGCTTCATGCGCACCGGGCGCCAGGATGAGGCGCTTGGGGCGAAAGGTGACGGCGTGGCCGGCGACCAGGGCGCCGATCTCGTCCGGGGCGAAGGCACCCCAGGCGGCGGACTCGGTGTGGATGTGCACGCCTGCCCGCCGCGCGCGTTGGCGCAGGTCGAGGCCGATGCGGAATTGGCGGTCCGGCGCTGCATCCGCGTGGCTGTCGGCCAGCGGCTTGGCATATTGGCCACCGGGCGCGGCGCGTTCGTCCAGCAGCACGACTGCCGCGCCGGCTTCCGCCGCAGCGATGGCGGCCGAGAGCCCGGCCGGGCCGCCACCGACCACCAGGATGTCGGGGCTTTGCTCCTCTGCGGCTGCGGCCGAGGGCGCATCAGCGAGCGGGGCGGGCGTCGCCGGGAGAGCGCCGGTGACGTGCATGCCGTCGGCAGCCTTGGTCAGGCAGGCGCGCTGTCCGATGCGGCCGTCCACCGTGACGACGCAGTCGAAGCACGCGCCCATGCCACAATAGAGGCCGCGGGGCGCTCCCGAGGCGGTGCGGCGGAAGGCGACAATGCCGGCGGCGGAGAGCGCGGCGGCGATCGTCTCGCCTTGCAGCGCCGCGATCGGCTGGCGGTCGAAATGGATGGTGATCGGCCGGCCGACGGGGCGGATGGTCTTGTGGGTGAGCCGCATGGCGCCATGGTGCCCAATGGCCGTCGGGGCAACCAGTGGGCGCGGATTGGTCGCGTGCGTCTGCGGGCTGGGTAGCGTGGATTTGCCAGCCCGGATGGGGGTTGCTATAGCGCGGCCCCTGCCGGTGGGGGGTTTTGCCCGCGCCTGGGGGCGCATAGCTCAGTTGGTAGAGCAGCTGACTCTTAATCAGCGGGTCCAAGGTTCGAGTCCTTGTGCGCCCACCAATTTTGTCTCTGTTTCGTTGTTGTTCTTCGATGTGGGGGCTTGGCGGGACACCATGATCTTCTGTGTGGGACACCTGCGGGACGCCGGACCAATCTGATGACAGAGATTGCTGCCGGTGTTCGCTCTGGCGCTGGAAGACGCGGGACCGCGCCGCCCGACATCGTTTCGGCCGGCTTGGGTCACCACACCATGGCCTGTGGGGGGAGTGCGTCGGCGGGACGACACAGTCCAGGGGCTCCTCCGATGGCGCTTGTGCTTCCTCGTGTCGCGCGGCCGTCGGGGCGCAGTGGCAGCAGCATCACAGCTCAGGTCGGCCGCCTGGGAAATTGTCCAATCTGGTAACGTAGCCCCCCGTTCTCGTGGCAGGGCGCCCGAGGCATCAGCCAGGGCATTAATCAGTGAGGACATTGCTTGGTTTGGGATTTTCGGCTCACGGGCTCGAAGCCTTGACGGATGGTCGCATTGGCGGAGTCCTGCGGCCCAAATTCAGCCCGCCGCATGATCACGTCCGGGCGCTGGCGCATCTTCCAGCCCGCCGCACCGCCTGGACGCTCGGCCACTGACGGCATTCAATCCCCATAGGCTGGTCCGGGGGAGCGATTATTCCAACCCGCTTCTCGCTCACCGGCGCGGCCTCCCGCCTCGGGTCTGCCCCGTCAAGTCGACGGCGAGGGCGGCGGCTATTGGGCAAGACTGTCACGGTCCCTGGTCGGTGAGACTGACGATGACCAGGGGCTTCTGCATCACACACGGCCTTCCGCAGTGGGATCCAGTGTGGTGGATGATTTTGACACGACGATTCCAGATCGTTACGCGCAGCTTCCTTTTGTCGAGAATCAGTTTGTTGAGAACCATGCTGGCACGGAGACCTTGTCAAACCGGAAAGTGGACCAGCCCACGGGCCCGGGCGCTGGTTCGACAGCCGGAGATTCGTCGAAACCCGCCGGAGTAGCTCTCCCCCAGGTTTGCGACGGTCTCATCTGGCAAGTCAGGCCTAATGGCGTCATTCACGCCGGGGACGCCCAGGTTTGGATGCGAAATGCAAGTGATAACGGCGGATGTCATCGGCGGTCGCCCGGGCGGACGAATAGCCGACAGACGCAGCGAGGTTCTTGCCAGTGCGGATGTAGCTAGTTTGGGTTTTGGACCCGAGCCTGCGGATGGTCATGTCGTCGATCAGCCGCTGGTTGGCGGAACCGGCTTATCGCCATGTCAGGGATGGCGGGCACCTGGTGTGGCGCAGGCGCGGTTCACGCGGGAACAGGTCGTTGTGGAATAGCATTGCTGCGGTGCCGGCGATCGGCGCCAGCTTGGCGAAGCTGGTCTGTACCAGGCCTTGTTGTTCCGGCGGCATGGCATTCTCCGGAGTTAGCCATGGCGCGACGGGCCACCACGTCACCGATCAGCACCAGAGCCGGCCCGCCATTGCTCCAGGCGGGTGCCTGCATGACCAGTTCAGGCAGCGTGCCCGTTAATATGCGTCGCTGGCGCGTACCGCCGCGCTCCACCAAAGCGGCTGGCGTGGTGAGATCGAAGCCGTGGTGTGCCAGCCCCTCCGCCAACCGCGGCAGTGAATGGACGCCCATGTAAACGGCCAGTGTCGCCCCCGGACGGGCGAGCGCGATGAAGTCCAGGTCGAGCGTGCCGTGCTTGGTATGCCCAGTCACAAGAGTGACGGATCGGCTCTCGTCTCGATGGGTCAGCGGGATCGCCAAATCGGCGGCGCAGGCAACCGCCGCGGTGATGCCGGGCACGATCTCGAAGGCCACGCCGGCGGCGGCCAGTGCTTCGGCTTCCTCGCCGCCACGACCGAATATCAGTGGGTCGCCGCCCTTCAGCCGCACGACGCGCTTGCCTTCGCGTGCCAGGCGGATCAGCAGCGCGTTGATATCTGCCTGCGGCATGCAATGATTGCCACGTGCCTTGCCCACGAAGATGCGTTCGGCATCAGGCCGCGCCATGTCGAGCACTTCGTCGCTGACCAATCGATCATGCACGATCACATCGGCCTCGCCGAGCAAACGGTGCGCTCGCAAGGTGAGCAAGTCGGCCGCGCCAGGACCGGCGCCGACCAAGGCAACGACGCCCGCCGATTTGACGTATTGCCTCCTGGAAAACCGAACGTGGCCCATCAATAGACGTCCCGCAGGTAACGTCCCTGCCGCGCGAGCGCGACGATCCAATCGCGAGCCTGGTGTTCGCTGAGGCGGCCTTCGGTCATCGTCAACCGGCGGAGTGCCGTATCGACGTCTTTCGCCATGCGGGCAGCGTCACCGCAGACGTAGAAATGCGCGCCGTCCTGCAGCCAGCGCCAGAGGTCTTCGGCATTCCCCGCCATGCGATCCTGCACGTAGATCTTGCGACCTTGATCGCGTGAGAACGCCGTATCCAACCGCGAGAGCGTGCCGTCCCTATGCCACGCCGTCAGTTCGTGCTCATAGAGGAAGTCCGTCGCGCGATTGCGTTCGCCAAACATCAGCCAGGTGCGCCCGCGGATACCGGCGGCGGCGCGTTCCGCCAGGAACGCGCGGAACGGCGCGATGCCGGTGCCCGGCCCGACCATGATCACGGGGACGGCCGGATCGGCGGGCAGGCGGAAATGGCTGGTTTGAATATACGCCTCGACCGGCCCTGCCGATGTCGCGCGGTCCGCCAGAAAGCTGCTGCCGACGCCATGACGCAGGCGGCCATGCCGCATATCACGCACGACGGCCACGCAAAGATGCACCTGACCGGGCGAGCTACGCAGCGATGATGCGATCGAATACAGCCGCGACCGCAAGCCGGGCAGCGACGCAGCAAGATCAGCCAGCGGCGGGCGCGCGGAAGGGAATGCTTCCAGCAGGTCGAGCAAATCGGCCTCGGCCGGTTCGGTGCCGTCCACGCCGTCGCTCAGCTTGCGCAATGTCTCGGCGTGGCGCGGGTATTTCGCGCTCATGGCCAGCAGATCGGTGGTGCGGTCGAGCGGCCGGGCGATGTCCAGATATCGGGTGAAAGCCTCGCGGATTGGCCGGGTTGTACGGTCGGGGCATGGCACCGGCTCATCGCCCGACGCACCGAGCGCGGTGAGCGTGGCGTCCACCAGGGCCGGGTCATTCGGCGTAGCGAGGCCGATGGAATCCCCCGGTTGGTAAGTCAGTCCGGATGCGGCCAGGTCGATCACGACATGGCGCACATCCTTGCTGGAGCCCGAGCGTGTCAGCGCCGCGGCCGAGAGCACGCGCACCGCGCGACCGATTGGCGTGATGATGGTGGCCGGAGCCTCGGCCGGCGCAACCCGCGCCGGCGCCGGGGCCGAGGTCGTGGCAGGTAAGTCCGCCAACAACTGCTTCAACAAGCGCGCCGTCGGCCTGGCACCGGGAACACACAGCGAGGTCGATGTTTCGCGGCCTTCGCTCAACGCCGCGGCATAACTTTGGCACAGATAGCCGCACTGGCCGCAGTCGAGCTGACCCATCGCCGCCATCAGCCGCTGCTGCAACGGACGGCCTTCAGCCGCTCGCATGCGCTCGTCCAATTCGAGCGCGGGATCGTGCCAGGGGAAATCTTGCGGTTCCGGCGGCGGCGCAACGGACAAGCCTGCCGTGCTCATACCGCCGTACAATCCGGCGAGAAATCCGTTCAGCCAGGCTCGCTGTGCCGGTGAGAAGGGTGCGTTCTCCGGGATCAGTGGAATTGGCGGCGACATGGCGTTCATCACGCTGTCGCCAGAACGCGATCGCACAACGCGGTCAGCGCCTGATTCGGCATCCGCGCGGTGAAGGCCTGGAAGGTTTCATTGGGAACCACACGCTGCCGCTGCCATGCGTGCAGCAGCGACAGCACCATCGGCGGCAGATCGTCGAACGCGACCTTCGACCGCACCAATCGCCCCAGTTTCTGTTCCGCACCGGCGCCGCCACCGACGAGCAGGTCGTAGCCTTCCACCATCTCGTCGCCTTGCTCGATTTTCGTGGCAAGCAGCCCGATGTCGGCGACGTAGTGCTGCGCGCAGGAGTGATGGCAGCCGGTCAAATGGATGTTGATAGGCTGATCGATCCGGATGCGCGCCTCCAACCAGTCCACCAACGCCGACGCATGGCGCTTGGTATCGGAGGCGGAGAACTTGCAGCCGGCGTTGCCGGTGCAGGCGACCAGTCCGCCTCGCAGCGCGCTTGCGCGCCAATCCAGGCCAAGCGCTGCAATGGCGGCCAGTGCCGCATCCAGCTTCGTGGTCGGAATGTCGCTGATCAGCACATTCTGCCACACGGTCAGCCGCAACGTGGCGGAGCCGAATGTCTCCGCGACGGTCGCCAGACCGCGCAGTTGTTCACCGCCGAGCCTGCCCACCGGGCAGACGACGCCGACATAGTTTAGTCCGTTCTGTTTCTGCGGATGGACGCCGACATGGCCATGCTTGTCCTGCTCCGGGCGCGGCAGGATCGCCGCCGCATCGACGCGCAGCAGCCTGTCGCCGAGTTCTTGCTCCACTTCGGCGAGGAACGCGGGCATCCCCATGCGATCCAACACGTATTTCAGCCGCGCCTTGGTGCGATCGGTACGGTCGCCATGGGCGATAAACGCACGCACCACCGCATCGCAGACGCGCACGGCGTCGTCCGGCGGCACGATCACGCCGGTTGACCGGGCAAAGTCGCGATGGCCGGTGATGCCGCCCAGGCCGAGCTGGAAGAACACGCCGGGCCGGTCCGCGAGCCGCACCGCCGATAACGCGATGTCGTTGGTATCTTCCAGGACGGCGACGCGCCCGCCGCCGTCGAAGGCAATGTTGAATTTGCGCGGCAACCCGTACAACTCGCGATGATAGAGAATATGGTGGTGCAAGGCACGGCAATACGGTCTCGTATCAATGAGTTCCTGCGGATCGACACCCGCGGTCGGGCTGCCGGTGATGTTGCGAATGTTGTCGGCGCCGGCACCGCGCGATGTCAGGCCAATTTCGGCAAGCCTAAGCAGTATTTCCGATGCATTCTGCGC
Source organism: Acetobacteraceae bacterium (assembly GCA_035508435.1). Classification (GTDB taxonomy): domain Bacteria; phylum Pseudomonadota; class Alphaproteobacteria; order Acetobacterales; family Acetobacteraceae; genus JASHVB01. The sequence goes on from DATJNA010000018.1 coordinate 17,080, forward strand.
GGCAATTTCGCGAAGTTGCAGATTGGCGCGTGTGGTTATGTCGGCATAACCACCCGCCAGATCGTCGGCGATGGCGGCAATGCCGTGCATCTGATGCGCGGTCAGAATGCCGCCTGGGATGCGCAGCCGGCACATGAACGCATCCTGCGCCGGGGCGACATAGAACAGACCATGGAATTTGGCGAGGAAGACGTCGATTCCCTTGGGAAATTGGCCTGCCGCGGCGGTCGCGCTGATTTCATCGAAGCGGTCGAGCGGATGCTTCCTGCGTTTCGCTGCTTCCTCGGCTGTAAGCTTGCCGCCCGCCGCAACGGCGCGGTCCTGTGCGGCGCGGTGAATGTCGAATTCCGCCGCCGCCTCCGCCGGCGGAAGCGGCAGGCCGAGCGCACCGCGGCGTGCCTCCACGCCGGCCATGAAGCCTTTCAAATATTCCTGTTGCTCTGCGCTGAACGACTGATCGCTCATCGTGATCAGTCCGCATTCGCCGGCAACGCGTCGGGCACGGCGGCCGCGCTACGCCCATAGGTGACGTAAAGCGCGAGGCCGGTGAACAGCAGGCCGCCGACAAGATTGCCCAGCGTGACGGGAATCTGGTTCCACAGCCACCAGTCGGCGACGCTGATCCTGGCGCCCATCAACATTCCCGCCGGGATGACAAACATGTTGACGACCGAGTGCTCGAAACCCTGGGCGAAGAACACCAGGATCGGCATCCACGCGCCGGCGATGCGGCCAATGGTGGACGTGGAGCTCAGTGCCATCACCACGCCCAAGCAGACCATCCAGTTGCACAGCATGGCCTTGACGAACACGGTAACCAGTCCGGCGGTTCCGAAATGTGCGTAGCCGGTGGTCTTCAGTTCGGCGATCTTGACGATGCTGGCGGCGACGCCGGTCGGCTCGATCTGCCCCGCCATCGTCAGTGCGGTCGCCAGCAGTCCGGCATAGAGCAAGCTGCCGAGCAGATTGCCGAGAAAGACCCAGATCCAGTTGACGAGCATCGTGCCTGCGCTGGCGCGACCACGCAGGTAGGCCAGCGGCACGAGAGCGAAGCTGCCGGTCACCAGCTCAAGTCCCAGCAGTACGATCATGACGAAGCCGACCGGGAAGATCAGCGCGCCGATGATCGGCTGGCCGGTCTGCGTCGTGGCCCCGATGGCCAGGCTGGTGGCGAAGCCGAGCAAGGCGCCGGACAGCGCGCCTCGCACCAGTAGATCGAATGGTCCAAGCGCTGCCTTGGCAATACCGGCCTGCACCATGTTGGCGACGATTTCAGCGGGTTTCAACGAGTCCATTCGAGTGTCTCCGTTGCACGCAGGATGGCTTGCAGTTCTGGCAGGCAGGAGCCGCAATTGGTGCCGGCATTCAGCCGGGCACCGATGTCGCGCGTTGTGCGCAATCCATGTTGCTGCACCGCGCGGCAAATCGTGGTGCGGCTGACGCCGAAGCAGATGCACACAAGCTGGCTGTCGTCGGCCGGCGTGCCCGGACTGCCGGCCGCGAGCAGGTGCCGGCGGCGGTTGCCGGGGATGACAGTGCCTAACAGCGGCGCGATTGCCTGGTGGCGCGGCAAGGCGGCGCGATCGTGTGCCATGAACCAGCAGGCTTCCAACACGCCGTCAACCAAGGCGGCGCAGCGCACGACGCCGCGCGCCGGGTCTTCCATTTCGATATACTCGGCGCGATCGGCCATCGGCCCCAGCAAGCAGGTCGTGGCCGGCTGCTCGGCACCAGCCAGGCGGTAGAGATGCCCGCGCGCCAATGGCACGCGCGTCCAGTGGCATTGCGCGGTCAGTGCGCCGCCGGTGCGGCGCAGCAACACACCGTGAAAGCGTGCCGCGACGCGGGTCAGCGACGCCGGGGTCAACTTCAGCTCGGGCTGACCGGAATACGCATCCACCCGCGCCGTCACGGTACGTCCGATCGGTCCGGCGGCAGCAAAGCTGTCCGTCCAGTGCATTGGCGCAAACAGTTCGCCTCGGCGTTGCGTATCGGAAACCGCGACGTATAAAACGATGTTGCCTGTGTCCGTCTCGATGCGCGCGAGATCGCCTGGTGCGAGGCCCAGCCTTGCGGCATCGGCGGGGTGTAGTGTGACCGCCGGTTCCGGCGTGTGGGTCATCAGCCGTGGCACGCGACCGGTACGGGTCATCGTGTGCCACTGGTCGCGCACGCGGCCGGTGTTGAGCAGGAACGGCCGCGTGGCCTGGTGTAGTCGATATGGGGTGGCGACGAAGCTGGCGCGGCGATCGGGGGTGCTGAAACCGCCATCGGCAAACAGCCGGCCATCATGCGGCCAGCAGCGCGGTTCCATCGTGTCATAGGCGTCATCGTCCGACGCTGTCGCGGCAATGTTGAATATCCGGTCGCCGCGATTTTCAAATCCGCTCAGGGCCGCATGTTCGCGGAAGATCGCGCCGGGTCCGTCCCAGGCGAAGGCATCGGCAAAGCCCAGGCGGCGTGCGATGCTGGCAAAAATCCACCAGTCGGGCCGGGCGTCGCCGGGCGCATCGCGGAACTTGCGCTGGCGGGAAATGCGGCGCTCGGAGTTGGTGACGGTGCCGTCCTTCTCGCCCCAACCCGCGGCCGGCAGCAGCACATGGGCGTAGCGCGTCGTATCGGTGTGCCAGCAGTCGGACACCACGACGAACGGACAAGCCTGCAACGCGGCGCGCACGCGTCCGGCGCGCGGCATGCTGGCGGCGGGATTGGTCGCGACGATCCACAACGCCTGCACGCGGCCGTCCAGCACGGCATCGAACAGCTCCACCGCCTTCAGGCCGGGTCGCAATGCCAGATGCGGCGCATCCCAGAAGCGGCGCAGCGTGTCGTGATCGGTCGGGCGATCGAACTGCAGATGCGCGGCAAGCTGGTTGGCAAGGCCACCGACCTCGCGGCCGCCCATCGCGTTCGGCTGTCCGGTAACGGAGAACGGCCCCATGCCCGGACGCCCGATCCGCCCGGTGGCCAGATGGCAGTTGATGATGGCGTTGACCTTGTCCGTGCCGGCCGAGGACTGGTTCACACCTTGCGAGAACACCGTCAGGGTGCGCTCGGTGGACGCAAACCAATCATAGAAAGTTGCCAGCAGCCGGGGATCGAGGTCGCACCCCTCGGCGACGGACCGGTCGTCGATCGCGGCCAGGGCGGCGGCGAAGCCATTGGTGTGGCGGGCGATCCATTCCTGCTTCACCGCGCCGGTGGCGGCGAGGTGCCGCAGCAGGCCGCAGAACAACAGCACGTCGCTGCCGGGCGCCAGTTGCAGGTGCAGGTCCGCCTCGCCGGCGGTGGCGGTGCGGCGCGGATCGATGACGACGATGCGTGTGCCGCGGGCGGCGCGGGCAGCGAGCAAGCGCTGATACAGCACCGGATGGCACCACGCGGCATTGCTGCCGACCAGCACGGCCAGATCGGTCTCGTCCCAATCCGCGTAGACGCCGGGCACCACGTCCTCGCCGAAGGCGCGGATATGGCCGGCAACCGACGCGGCCATGCAGAGCCGCGAATTGGTGTCGATGTTGCCGCTGCCGATGAAGCCTTTCATCAGCTTGTTGGCGACATAGTAATCCTCGGTCAGGCACTGGCCGGAGACGTAGAAGGCGACACTGTCGGGGCCGTGCGCGGCGATGGTCTCGCTGAAGCGGTGGGCGATCAGGTCCAGCGCCGTGTCCCAGGTGGCGGGTGCCTTGCCGATCAGAGGGACGGTCAGGCGCTCGCTGTCATGCAGAGTCTCGGCCAGTGCGCTGCCCTTGGAACAAAGCCGGCCGCGGTTCGCCGGATGGGCCGCATCGCCGCGGATGGTGCCATCCGGCATGGCCACGACACCGCAGCCGACGCCGCAATAAGGACAGGTGGTGCGCACACCTTCCGGCGTCATGCGGCGGCCCCGAATGCGAGCGCGTCCCGCAGCGCCGACACATCTGCCCCGCGCTGAAGCAGATCGAAATACCAGCCACAGTCGCGCGCATCGCCGACCATCGCGATGCCGACCAAACGGTCGCCGCGCAGCACCAGCCGCCGGTGCACGCCCTGTGCGATATCGCGGAAGCTGATCGCCTCGGACTTATCATCGCCGAGAAAATCACCGGCAGAGAAGGTGTCGATCCCGCTGACCTTGAGATGCGTTGCCGCCACGGCCGGCGAGTACTGCGCGGTGAAATCACCGGCGGCGCGCTGAGCAAAGACGTGTGCCATGTCGCGGATCGGTGCGACCAGACCGACGACGACGCCATCATGTTCGGCGCATTCGCCGATGGCATGAATGAGCGGGTCGCTGGTGCGCATGGCGTCGTCGACGCGGACGCCCCTGGCGCATTCAAGGCCGGCGGCACGCGCCAGAGCGCTGCGCGGGCGCGTTCCGGCTGCCATGACCACCATGTCGGCCGGAATGGTGCGGCCATCGGTCAGCGCTATGCCGGTGACCCGATCCTTCCCAAGCACGGCGGCGGTGCTGGCCGAGGTCAGAACGCTGATGCCGCGGGCTTTGACGGTCTGCGCCAGCAGGGTGGCGGACATGGCGTCCAACTGCCGCTCCATCAGGCCGGGCATCACATGCACGACCGTCACGGTCATGCCGTTGCGGCAAAGCCCGTGCGCTGCCTCGAGGCCGAGCAAACCGCCGCCGATTACCACGGCACGCCGGCTGGTGCGGCTGGCGGCGCGCATCGCATCCACGTCGGCGATGTCACGGAAGGTGAACACACCGGGCCGGTCGGCTCCGGATATCGGCAGAACGACGGGATCCGAACCGGTCGCCAGCAGCAGCAGATCATAGTCCCGGATCGTGCCGCGTTCGCCGCGAACCATACGGCTGGTGCGGTCGATCTGGATCACCGCTTCGCCGGCCATCAGTTCGATGTCATTGGCCGCATACCAGGCCGCGTCATGCGTCACGATGTCGGCAAATTCGATATCGCCGGCCAACAGGGGCGACAGCAGGATGCGATTGTAGCTGCCGTGTGGTTCGGCCCCGAACACGGTGATGTCGAACCGGCCGGGTGCGCGGGCGAGGATTTCCTCCAGCGCCATGGCACCAGCCATGCCGTTGCCGACCACCACGAGGCGCTGGCGCAGGCGCGCGAGCATGTTCATCACACGCGCGCCGCGCCGTACGCTTGCGCCCAGGTCGTCCGCCAGCGTCGTCGTACGCTGCTGACACAGACCAGTGCGGCGGCGGCAAGCAATGCGAAGACCAGGAAGCCGCCGCCATAGCCGCCGGTCAGTTGTTTGGAGAAGCCCAGGCTGGACGCCAGATAGAAGCCGCCCAACCCGCCGGCCATGCCGACCAGGCCGGTCATGACGCCGATCTCGCGGCCGAAGCGTTGCGGCACGAGCTGGAACACGGCGCCGTTGCCCATGCCCAGCGCCAGCATGCCAAGCAGGAAGACCGGCATGGCGAGCCAGATGCTGCCGATGCCGGTCGCGACGGTGGCAAAGGCCATGGCAGCGATCGAGTACATCAGGCTGAGGGCCCGCACGCCGCCCACGCGGTCGGCCACCGCGCCGCCGAGCGGACGCACCAGGGAGCCGATGAACACCACCGCCGCGGTGCAATAGCCGGCGGTCACCGCTGGCAGGCTGTACTGGTCGTTGAAGTAGATGGTCAGCGAGGACGCCAGGCCGACGAAGCCGCCGAACGTCACGCTGTAGAAGAACATGAACCACCAGGCATCGCCGATGCGCAGCAGGCGCAGATAGGCGGCCGATGGCCTGGGCGGGGGCGCATTCGGGCTGTCCTCGGCCAGCGCCAGGAACACGGCCAGAGCGATGCACATCGGTACGGCCGCGAGGCCGACGACATTTTGCCAGCCCAGGGCGACGGCCAACCCGGGCGCGAACAACGCGGCAAACACGGTGCCGGAGTTGCCGGCACCGGCGATGCCGAGCGCCGTGCCCTGATGCTCTGGCGGGTACCAGCCAGAGGCGAGCGGCAGCGCCACCGCGAATGAGGCACCGGCCAGGCCCAGTACCAGCCCGAGCAACAAGGTGTCGGTGAAGCTGTGGATGCCGAGGAACCAGGCACCGGCAAGGCCGGCGATCACCACGGCCTGGGCGCCAATGCCGACGCGGCGGCCACGGAACCGGTCCACCAGCATGCCCAGCGGCAGCCGCAGCAATGCCCCTGCCAGGACCGGCGTGGCAACCATCAAGCCCTTGTGGGCCGGGTCGAGATGCAGCTCCTTGGCGATGGCGACGCCAAGCGGGCCGAGCAATACCCAGACCATGAAGCTGAAGTCGAAATAGAGGAACGCGGCGAACAGGGTGGGCAGATGGCCCGCCTTCCAGAAACCCTTGGACACAGTGCAATGCTCCGGCGGACCTTTGGTCCGCGCGCGGGTCGTCGTTGACCCGCTGGCCGCTCCCGGGGAGCCGCGCTGGGCTCCGTGCTACCGGTTACACCCGCCGTTGGGTGCATCCGGGTGGCGCGGCCTCGTGGCCTCACCTAGTGTGCGTTGCAGCAATTGGCGTGCCACGTCGATCAGCGCAGTTTTCGTGCATGCTGGAAATCACGCCGCCTATAATATAGCCATAAATGCCTACTTAGTGATCAAAGTGATCTAATTGCGATCATTAGAAATTTTGGTTCGATCCGAGATCGCGCCGTCACAGAAACCGCCGTCGGGCTCGGTGACCGTGTCCGGCCACGCAAGCCCTTCGGCATCAGCGGCGGCAGCCAGCAGATCGGGCCGATAGAGCTGCCCCGCCGCGGCGGGCAAATCGATCTCGCTGCCAACCCAACCCCAGCGGCGCATCTGGGTCAGAAACCAGATGGCTTGCGAGCGCCGCGGGTACCACGCCAGCCCGGCCCGGAAGCGGATTCGTTCGGTCGCCGAGCCGCCCGGCAGGCAGGCCCGCACCGCCGTCACCGGCAACCTGAGTGGTTGCCCGGCGAGCAAATGGGCAACCCAGTCGGCCGCCCCCGGTTGCTCACACAGACGCTGTGCCTGTAGCAAGCCTCGCAGCAGCCGCTGCAGGGCCAAAGGATTGGCGTTGGCCCAGGGTTCGGCAACCGCCACGCACTTCTCGGGATGGTTGGCCCAGACATCGGATGTGCCCATCAGGTGCCGGCCGGAGCCGTTGCGCTCGGCGAGTTCGCCCCATGGCGCGCCGGCACAGAAACCGACAATCCGGCCGTCAGCCAGCGCTGCTTCCACTTGCTCCGGCGCAATCACCACTGTTGCGATGTCGCGGTCGGGATCCACCCCAGACGCGGCCAGCCAGTAACGCAGCAGCAGGTTGTGGGTCGAGAACGCGTGCACCACGGCAAAGCGCGGCGGTGCCGGTTGGGCATGCAGCCATTCACCCAGAGCGCGCCCCTTCGCCATCGCGCCTTGCGGAGCCGCACTGCCCGCAATCGCGTCGGCAACCTCGCGGCGGACCGTGATCGTGTTGCCGCCGCCGCTGAGGCCCATGGGCACCAGCAGTCTGGCGGGCGGCCCGCGCAGGCCCAGCGCCGCGGCCAATGCCAGCGGCGGCAGCATGGCGGCGGCGTCAAGCAGCCCATAGGCAAGTTTGTCGACGATGTTGGCCCAGGACGGCTCGACCGAAAGTTCGACCGTGAGGCCGAGCTCGGAGAACAAGCCGCGCTGCAGCGCCACCACGGCTGGTGCGCTGTCGGCCAGACGCAGCAGGCCGAAACGCACCGGCGGCTTCCCTGTCATGGCCTGGTGTCCTCCCCCGCTTCGTGCAGCAGTTTGCGCGCCACATCGACGATCCGTTGCCCGCTGCTCATGGCGCTGCGGCGCAGCCAGCGATAGGCGTCGGGCTCCGACATGCGCCGGTGCTTCATCAGGCGGGTCTTTGCCTGCGCAATGATGCTGCGTTCCTGCAGCCTGGTCTCCGCCGAATCCAGTGCCGCACGGGTCTGCTGGTGGCGGCGAAACAGCGCCACCGCGGCGCGCAGAATGGGCTTTACGTCCGGTGGCGGCGTCCCGATCACGTTGTAGGACGACACACCGGCGGCGATCGCCGCCTCCATGAACGATGGATCGTCCTGGTCGACAAACAATGCGATCGGCCGCGGATCGCTGGCCGACAGTTGGCGCAGGCTTTCCAGCCCATCACGATCCGGCCGCGCCATGTCGACGAGCACGACGTCCGGTCCCTGCGCCGCAACCGCGTCCAGCAGCGATTCGCCGGGTGGCAAACGCAGGACGGTGATGCTGCAATCGGCCGCCAGCGCCTGTATCAGCAGGCGGACGCGCTCGGCATCGTCATCGGCCAGAAGAATCTTCACGAACGGGCCCGGGCTAACGCGGGCGGAGCAAGCAAGCTTCGGGCCGATTTGCCGGCAGGGCAGAGGCCGGTTCACGCTGGCCCGGCTTGCCACGCATGGCGCAGCTACCGCGCGCACGGTGGCCACCCGTCAGCGCCGCGGCAGGCGTCTCATGCAATCACCTATTATAGCGCCGCCTATGATATGTAGCGTTATCATGGGCGGATTGATTCCAGAATCGTTAATGGATCGCTAATTGCAACCGGCAGTTGGTGGTGGTCGAGGCGGAATTCTTCATCATTACAGCGGTAATATTGTACCGGGCATTTGGCCCCAACGTCACCGTGCCGTCCGTGCCACACGATCCAAATGAATCGTCGATATCGGGGGAGGCTCGTGCCGTGAGACTTCGCAAATTTTTCAGTGCGAGCGTCTGTTGCCTGTCGTCGCTCGCCGGCGCGGTCGCTTCGTCGCCGCAAGCCCAAGCGGGTGCGAGCTATAACGTGGCTGCTGACTTTGAAGCCGGATGGACAAGTCGCAGCAACCCAAATGGCGTGTGGCTCTATGGATATTCAACGAGCCTTACGGGTGCCGTTACACCATATGCTATGGCCGTACAAAATGGCGTTAATGGTCCGGACGCACAATACTGGTTGTCACCGTCAGTAGACACCGACACCTCTCCTGCTGCAGAGTACAATGACGGCCCAGCCTTCAACGACGGCAATGTTGTCTTTGCAGCAAATCAGTTTCTTCTGGTGGCTGGGATTGGCGGACAATATTCCGATCTCGTCTTTACCGCTCCGTCAGCGGGCGAGTATTCCGTGGTAAGCAGCTTCCTGGGTGACCAGCACGATATTGGAACCGTCGTTGGCGTCCTGGAAAACGGGCTGGTGGTCTTCGATTCCAGCGTCACGGCGGTAGGGCAAGTTGTACCGTTCAGCACCGACGTTGCATTGACGGCCGGAGAAATGGTCGAGTTTGCTGTGGGCCCTGGTGGCGGATTGCAAAATACCGGCCTCTCGTTAACCATAGCAAACATCTCCACTGTGCCAGAGCCCGCCTCGCTCACCTTGCTCGGCTTCGGCTTGCTCGGCTTGGGCCTGGTGCGTCGCGCGAAAGTTCGTCGAACCGACTAGGTCCTGTGGACAAACCTCGCCCAAATGCCGATGCAACCGAGCAAGACAAATCCGACGCAACTCGTAGTAAGCTGTCACGTCATGGGCTTCGCCCTCTCTGAGCGCGACGCCGATTGGGAGACCGGCGGCGTTGCAACCCAGATGATGTTGGGTGGACGCCCGCCACGCAACGCGGTTTGGTGCGGTAGGCCGTGGACCCGCCCACCGAGACACCGCTCGCGACCGCTGCGTCGCTGACGTCGGCGTCGGCGTCGGCGGCCAGCCGGAATTGCGCCCGCTCGAGTTTGCGCGCCGCATGCGTCCCGCCGCTCAGCATCGCGGTAAGTTCTGGGCGTTCCCCTCGTTCAGCTCCATCCGGTAGTCTATGTTCATGGCTAGTCCCCCCGCTGTCGAGGGCAACAATGATTCGCGCAACCGGTGATTCTCACCCGAAATTCACGCCAAGGCAGGGGCAATATCTCGCGTTCATCCACGCCTACACGCTGGTGAACGAGCGTCCGCCCGCGCAAGCGGACATCCAACGCTTCTTTCGGCTGACACCGCCGTCGGTCTACCAGATGCTGCTGACGCTCGAACGCGACGGGCTGATCTCACGCCGCCCAGGGGTGCCTCGGAGTATCGCCGTCCTGGTCGAGCGTGCTCTGTTGCCCGAATTGCAGCCTGCGTCGCCGCAACCGGACAATATCACCGTGCCGAGGTACTAGCGGCATCGAGCGACGCACGACTGCCTGTCGCCATCGCAGTCCGTGTTCCGCATCGAATTCGACATCAGCGTGCCGAGACTAAGACCCCCGGTCGCGATGCCTGCGAAATTGCCAAAGCTGTTGTTGTTGGTGCAGTAACTGTAGTTCACCG
>DATJNA010000019.1:0-8291 GCA_035508435.1 Acetobacteraceae bacterium
TAGATGGCAACAAAACTGAGGAAGATGTTGAAATTCCGGGCTGGTCGGCGGAAGTGGATGACAGGCGCAATGAGACTGCACCGATCGAACCAGCCGTTGAAACGTTTGACCGCGCTTTGGACCCTGGATTTATTGCCAGACGGCGAGCCGAATATGATTCGGATAAAGGTGTTTGGTGGCGTGATGTTCTCAGTGACGAGGAGATAGTGATTGCTCACGCGGAAGGACGCTTGATATTTATCGGCTTGGGGCGCGTCTGTTTCATGTGTCGTTCGCTGATGGAGAACTGTCAGTATCCATACATGAGAAATAGCTGCTCGATTCGGGTCTGAAGGGCCAAATTTCCCTGCGAGAAGGAGGGTTTTGCATCGAAGGTCTAAAGAATCGCGGGTTTATGGCCACGTACACCAAAAAAGATCACCCTCCAAACGATGAAGAAAACCGCTGGACTTTATATGGGCGCGGAGAAGAGGGGTTGCCACGAAATCGCAATCCGCAATTCCGCGGTAATCGACTGCGAAATCGCATTTCCGCGGCCGAGTGTCTCTGCGGATAGCCCCGCCCAGGAGAACCCCGGACGGGTCGATATTGCTTGCCTGGAGGAATTTGGGGACGACATACGGGTCGTTTTTTGGAAGGCCAAGCACTTTACGAACAAGGACCTTCGCTCTGACAAATACACACCTAAGGTCTGTGAGCAGATAGCCAGATATAGACGGTATCTGAAAGGCCATCAGGCACATATCTCAAAGAGCTACACAGGCGTCGTTGAGAGCTTATTCGCCTTAAAGGACATGAACTGGGTACGGGCATTGTCGCCGCTGTTGGAGGACGTGCAGGCGGGGAGACGACGCCTGATTTTGGGGGATACTCCGAAGGTGGGTCTGGTTATTTTTGGCTTCGACGCTGCGCAACGCGACGGCAAGGCTTGGTCGTCCAAACATCTGAAAAAACTGCAAAGTGAGCTTGGTGCCCCCAACATTATTGCCGTCGGCGACCCAACGCGCCTGAAGTTGCCGACATAAGGATTAAGGATGGAGTTGATTACGATAGAGCCGCCAGGTTGATTGAGCAGAACCGTGGAGAACTTCGGGCACGCTCGCCCTCCCGACTGCCGTGGCCGCTCGCTGTCATCGACATCGAGGCAAGCTCCCTCGACCTGAGGGGTTATCCAATCGAAGTTGGCCTCGCAGCCTGGCCCGCTCCCACCGAACCGATCTCCGGCTGGTCGACCTTGATCCGCCCGACCGACGAGTGGCGACAGCATGGCCATTGGAGTCCGGCATCGGCGAAGGTGCAGGGCATCCGCGGCACCGACCTGCTGGCGCACGGGCGCTCGCCACAGCAGGTCGCAGCCGCCCTGAACGAGGCGCTCGGCACAGGCACGGTCGTATGGTGTGACGGAGGCCCCTATGACGCTCAATCGCTGCAAGCCTTGTTCAAGGCCGGCGGCATAAAGTCCACATTCGCGCTGGGCGATTGGCACCGGCTCGTATCAGCGCTCGGTCGAGCGGTTCGCGAACACGCGCTTAGCCGTTTGGAGCAATCTCCGATGCGACATCGAGCACGTGCGGACGCGGAGGGCCTGCTGCTTGCCCTGGCCAACGCAATGAATTTGGCAGTTGGCGCCGTCGGGGATCTCGATAAACACATACCCGCGTTGGCGACTCCCACGGGCCCTGCGTCATGAGCCGCAGCGTTATAGCCCTGGGATTGTGAATTCCGACACGCAGGGCGCGTAGCCGTGCTCCAAGCGCTGGATGTCCGCTGCCGGGACGGCCGCTCCGCGCCGCACGTGTATCCGATGGGTCGTTGGCGGTCATTTGACATGATCCACCGCCCCCCTACGTGCTCTGCTGGAACTGGATGAGCAGCCCAACGTTGATGACCTGATTGCTGAAATCCAGCGGCAGACACATCAGCACCTGCCCCTTGGTTCCCGGCCCCGCCGTGGCGTTCTGCGCAAAGGTCTGCACGTTCTGCACGATGAAGATGCTCGCCAGGTAGGCATACACCGCGATCACCGCGCCCAGCATCGCGTTCGGCGTGGTGGCGGGCGAGCGGGAGTTCAGCGGTTCTGATGGTCCCCTCGGTCATTGTGCCGGAGGAGTTTTGCGTGCTGGTCAACCCGGCCGATTCAGGCAGCACCAGGATCAGCGCCGTGAAGTCGCGCCGCTGCCTCTATCATCCCCGCCTGACGCGATAATCTCCGCCTGGCGTGCACCTCCGTTCGGCTGGGCGCATCGCCATTGCCGCGTTGCTCAGGTGGTCGCCGGAAACAGCTCCACGACAGGCAGCGCCAGACCAGGCAGCAGCGCGATGTCCAGGACTTCTCCCGAGCCGATCTGGCGGGCGTCGTCGTAGCGGCCGTTCCGGGGCTGGCGGTAAACCTCGACGACACGCCCCACAAGATTCACGATCCAGCATTCGGCGATGCCGTTTTCAGCGTAAAGCGGCAGCTTTATCGCGCGGTCCTCGGCCAGGCTCGTGTCCGCGACCTCGATCAGCAGCAGCACGTCCGGCGGGCACGGCGTCGCCGTCGCGTAATTGTTGGTGCGGGGCCGCAGCACGACGACGTCCGGTTCCGGCTCGGAGCCGTCGCCGAGCCGTACTGGGTTCCGCACAGACAGGATTCCCCGTCCGGACAGGACGCCAGGCAGGACACGGGTGAGGCGGTTCACCATGCCAAGGTGCGGCGCACCGATGGGTGCCGTGTGAACGATTTGTCCCCTGATCAGTTCAACCCGGGAGTCCTCGTTCAATATTCCGGCCGCCGCCATGCGGTGGTAATCTTCAACCGTGAAACGGTGCGGCCTGACAGGCGTCACAACGTTGTCCATCGTCGGGCCTCAGTCATCGGCAGCGCCGCCATACCGCACCCTGGGCGGCGGCCGCAACCGTCGCCTCAGCGCCGAGCAGGCGGGCGCCCGCTCTCAACCCGGCGCCGCGTCGAAACCAGCAGTGCGCGGAACCGGTCCCGTCCAACACTCGGCAATTCCCAACCCCTTCACGCGGATCCCACCGGCCAAGGCCGCCTCGTACGACTGATGATGGTGCCCGTGGACAATCCACCGCGCCCCGCCCTGTGCCGCCAACGCGTCGATCTCCGCGAATCCGTGCCGGTGCGACGACGGTGCCTCATGCGTCACCAGCACATCGAAGCGCTCGCCTCGCAACTGGTCGAAATCCTCGGGAAAGATCGTATCGCGATGCCATAGCGGCAGCCCGCCGCGCCAATGCTCCGCCGCCGGCAGCGCCGCCAGGAAATCGCTGCGCGTGTGGAATTGCGGCGGCTCGCATTCCACCGGATGCCAGACGCGCGGCTTGAACACGCCGGACAATCCGGCGATCCGCACGCCGCCCAAGTCCACCACGCGTCCGCCGATATCGCCCTGCGGCCAGGCACCCGCCAGATTGTCGTAAGCCGGAGCACTGTCGGTATCGCGGTTGCCGAGGATCCAGCGCACGTCCCATCCCGCTGCCAGCGCCGGCGCCAGCATCTGCGGCAGCGGCGCATCGCATTCGCAATCTCCGAGCAACACCAGCACGCCCGGCACCGACGCCGCGCAGGCGCGCAGCACGGGGGCGAAATTGCGATGCGGGTCACCGGCAAACAGGATCGGGCGCGCAGCCATGGCAAACCGAGCATTGCGCCCCGCTCGCACGTCTGCAACGCTGCCGCAACCGACGAGGAGTTCCGAATGTCCACCCGCACCGGCGGCCTGCGATGGTCGCTGATGTTCTTCCTGATCGCGCCGATCACTTTCGTCATGTCGCTGGACCGCACCGCCATCGCGGTCGCTGCCCCTACCATCCAGCACGAATACGGCTTCTCCTTGTTCGAAATGTCGATCATCCTCACCAGCTTTTCCTGGACCTATGCGGCGCTGCAGGTCCCGGGCGGCTGGCTCGCCGAACGCTACGGCCCGCGCCGCGCCCTGTTCTGGGCCAATGCCATGTGGTCGGCGCTGACCGCCGCCACGCCGCTCGGCTTCAACCTGGTCACCTTCGTCGGACTGCGCGCGCTGCTGGGCGTAGGGCAAGCGGCCGACTGGCCCAGCTCCATCGTCGCCATCCGCCGCTGGTTCACTCTGCGCGAGCGCGGCAAGGGCAACTCCATCTTGCTCGGCGGCCTGTACCTGGGTCCAATCGCCGCGGCACCGATCACCACCTGGGTCATCGCCAGCTTCGGCTGGCGCTGGGCGTTCTACGGCTACGGCGCACTCGGCATCGTGCTGGGCATCGCATGGTGGACGTTCTTCCGTGACCGCCCCGAGGAACACCCGAACATCACCCCCGGCGAGCTCGCCATCATCGGCCATGGTGAAGACCGCGCCGCACCGCCGGCGCCGCCCGGCGCGTTCTGGCGCTGCCTGGGGGAGCTGCAGTTCTGGGCCATCGGCGGGCAATATTTCTTCCTGGTTATGATCCAAAGCTTTTACGGCACCTGGCTGCCGACCTATCTGGTGAGCGCGCGCAATCTGTCGCTGAAGGCGATGGGCATCTACGCCTCGCTGCCCTGGGTCGCGATGTTCATTTCGGTGTTCGCTACGGGGGCCTTGGCGGATGTGATCCTGCGCCGCACCGGCTCGGTCTGGGCCACGCGCGTGCCGCTCGCGATGGCCGGCTTCGTGGTCAGCGCCGTTGCCCTGATGCTCGCCGCGCGCACGCCGGGCGTGCCGCTGATGATGGCGTTGCTGTGCGTGTCGTTGGCCTCGGTGGGTGTAACGCAGGTGTCGATCTGGCCCTCCACGCAGGATCTTGGGCGCGGGGCGACGGGGCTGGTCTCCGGCTGGACGAATTTCTGGGGCAACGCGGCGGGCGTGGCGGGGCCGATGCTGATGGCCGCGCTGGTACGATGGACCGGAAGCTGGTCAGGCGCGATGATCGGCATCGCGCTGTCGGGCCTCGCCGGCGCGGCGCTGTGGTTGTTCGTGCATCCGCAACGGCCGCTGGCGGCGCTCGCGGAGGCAAGGTAGTGCGGCGCATTGATGGCAGGAGTCTCTTTATCCGGCCGTTACGAGAAGATTCACCACGAAGACACAAAGACGCGAAGACGGCACACGAGTAGGGTCTTCATGCGTATCAGAGGCCAGGTGATTGGGCTGGCGCTCGAGATCCATCGACAGCTTAGGACTTGTTGACAAATAACTGCTGCGTTACGGCGGCTTGGGAGCGATCGTGCGGTTCCACTCCCCGTGGAACTCGTGGGGCTTGAGGTTGAGCGCCGCCATTTCGGCATCGGTGACCTTGACCGCCGCGGGATACGCGTTGGGATCGATGGTGCCTTTGACGTTGAGGCCGGTGCGCGTGATGGTGCTGGCGATGAGTTGCACAATGGCCTGATAGTCTACGGGCGGCTTGCCGCGCCAGTTCTGGGTGATGAACGAGAACAGGCGATGGTCGATCTTGTTCCATTTGCTGGTGCCTGGCGGCAGGTGGCAGACCGTGATGGTCAGGCCCAACTCATCGGCCAGCGATTGCAGTTCGCGCTTCCGGAGCCGCACCCGCGCACCATTGCTGCCACCGCAGTCGGCGGTGATCAGCAGGTAGCGTGCATCCGGATGGCGAGCCTGCCCCATCATCCGCCACCAGGAGCGGATCGCGTTGACCGCGAAGCTCGCGGTGTCGTGGTCGACGCCAACGCTCACCCAGCCGGTATTGGCAGTGATGTCATGGACGCCATACGGGACAGCCCGCCCGAGTTCGGGAATACGGAAGTCATGCACGCGAACCGGCATCGGCTGCCCCTTTGGCCGGAGCTCACGGCCGGCGTTCTTGAAATCCCCAACCAGCTCCTTGTTCTTCGTATCGACCGAGATCGCCGGCTGGCCCGCTGTCAAGGCCGCTTTCATCTGGCTATTGATGTACTCGAACTGCGCATCCCGGTCGGGATTATTGCTGCCCTCCCGGGTCTTGCGGTTCGATTGCAGGCTGTAATCGAGTTGCCGCAGAAGATCGGCGACTACGTTGTGCTTGATGCGGTGCCCCATCACTTGCAGCGCGTCAGCCAGGTTGCGCAGGCTCCGGCTGGTCCACAACAATGGCGCCATCGGATCGCCGCGCGTCGTAGGCTCGACCAGGTTCTGCAAGTCAGCCAGCAGGGTGGGATCGGTCTCGGTCAGCTTCTTGCGCCCGCCACCCGGCCGGCGGACCCGACCCGAACCAGCTTCACGGGCTGCTGTTCCAGCCAGTTCGCGCAGCCCGCGGTCAATCGTGCTGCGCGCCAGCCCGGTGATCCGTGTCAGCGCCAATACACCACCACGTCCCGCGGTCTGCGCCTCCGCCGCCGCGAAACGCCGCCGCCCGCGCTCGTCCAGAACAGGAGCAAGCGCTGCGTAGCGTAAAGCGACGGCCGCTTCGTCGATCACACGCCGATTCCAGGGCGCTGCACCGCCGCGCCGGAATCCCTAAAATGGGGCGGTCAGCGCGATTCGGCTATTTATCAACGGCGCCTCGTTGCCAAAACCCTGGCTCGCCAGCAACACCACTTTCGCCCGCACGACATCGCGATACGGTGACGTATATTCCTTGCAGCGAACCTCCAGCTCTGCCCGCTCCTGCTCGGTCAGCCGGATCGTGAAAGGACTCCGCCTGGGCATGGTCGGTGCTCTTGGAAGGACACGACCTTGTCACGACCGCACGAGCCGGCCCAAAATACTTCACCGTATTTATGCAACAGAGTACTTAGCTACAGAAGGAGTCCATGCGCCCTGAACAAGGTCGATGATCCGGGTTGCCAGAAGGCCACGGATGCCTGCGATGATCCTCGCCGACAATCGGCAGCTACGCAGTCTCAGCATGGTCGCGCTTGGACACAGCGAACACCCGAGTCGAGCCGGCAACAGACACGAGCCCGGCCAGGCGCTTACGCAAAGGTGATCGCCATGACGCCAGTAGAGAAAGCGTGGCGTCCGCTGAAGGAGCGCGTCGCTGATGCAGGCATAATATTCGACCGCGAAGACGTGCGGGCACCACGGACTTGGCGCCTCTGGCAACTACGTGGGTGACTTCCCCATCACCCGTGCCGGCATCGTGGCTTGGGCGACTGGCTTGGTGTGTCAATGCGGTTTTATCCCATCACTCGAGGAGGACGCAAAATGCGCAAGTTTTTTGGCCCGGCAGGCACTATCCAACGTCTCGTCGTCGAGAGTGAATTCCTGAAGGGAAACGTTCTTGGCGATCCCACGGCACGCTTCGTCGATGTCTACGTCCCCGCCGGACACGACGGCCGCGGACTGCCTCTGCTTGTCGACCTGGTCGGCACTAACAGCAGCGGCCTGTCCCGAACGAATTGGACCGCTTTTCAAGAGAATATGCCGGAACGGCTCGATCGACTTATCGGCGAGCATCTCATGCCGCCGGCTGTCGTTGCCTTTCCGGACTGCTTTACGCGAATCGGCGGCAATCAATATATCAACTCGGCCTCCACAGGGGCATGGGAAGACTTTCTGATCGACGAGATGCTGCCAGTTATTGAGCGCAAGTTTGGATGCGGCGGCGGGGGTCGGCGCGGTGTATTCGGGAAAAGTTCAGGCGGTTACGGAGCCATTACGCATGCGTTGCGGCACTCGGACACATGGGCGGCTGCGGCGTGCCACTCCGGCGACATGGGATTCGACCTGTGCTACCTGCCTGACATGCCGGCTACCCTGCGGGCGCTCGCCGGTTCCAACAACTCCATCGAAAAATGGTGGCGCGGGGTCGAGGAGGCAAAGAAACGGCCGGACGGCATCTTCACCGTCCTTAACGTGCTGGGGATGGCGGCAAGTTACGATCCGGATCCATCTGAATTCCTTGGTATGCGGTTGCCTGTTTCATTCGACACCTGCGAGGTGATCGAGGAGAGGTGGGCGAATTGGGTGCGCCAGGACCCGGTTATTGCAGTCGAGACGCTAGGTACCAATTTGAGACGTCTGAAAGCCCTTTATATCGACTGCGGTGAGAAGGATCAGTTCAACCTGCTCTACGGCGCCCGCAGACTTGTTCGTCGCCTGGAACAGCTTGGCATTGCGCACCGCTACGAAGAGTTCGCGGACAATCACAGTGGGGTTGATTATCGAATGGACGAAAGTCTGCCGTACCTCATTCATGCATTATCGGACTGAAACCATGAGATCTTCGGCTGCCACCCCACGAGCGGATTGAGTCTAGGTTGTGTGGACGGAATCCCAGCCATGCGTAATTGGCGGATTCCCGAATCGGTATTTCATCGAATCACTGCGTGGTCGGCAAGGGAGGCCGACCATGCTGACGCAGATGACCGAAGAGGATTGGGAGATCGTGTTGAC
>DATJNA010000020.1:0-21799 GCA_035508435.1 Acetobacteraceae bacterium
CCCGGGGTCGGACCGAACACGACGCCGGAGCGCACGCCGTGACAGCGCGCGAGATGCACCAGACCGCTGTCGCCGTCGATATGAAACGCGGCCTGGGCCAGCAGGCCTGCGGTTTCGCGCCACGACGTGCAGCCGACGAGGTCGAGATCGCAGTGCCGCAGCCGTGCACTGGTGCCGGCAGCTCCGAGTTGCACGAAGGCGAGATCCGGCAGCGCCGGCTTCAGGATGCGCAGGACCGCGTCGAAATGCGGATAGCACTTGGTCGCGCGCCGGCCGCTGATCACGAAGCCGGCGTCAAACCCGTTATGCACGGTGATGTATTTTCCCGCGGGCAGATGCAGCCGCGCCGGCGTGGCGAAATCGCTCGGCACCGCGATCTTGTCGCCACCGTAGGGGATGCCCGCCAGATGATGCAGGTAGTCGCGGCGGGTCCGCCCGGCGGCCACGGCGATCCGGGCAATTGCATTGTCGAGGTACGGGTGCTGATCGACGAGAGGTCCGATACGATCGGTCGCGCGAATGATTTGCTCTGCGACATCGATCGGCGACCGCAGGTTGCGCCACGGATCGGCGCCATGCACGGTGACGGTTTGGTTGATCTGCAACGCCAGCTCGTAATCGAGGCGCAGCCGCCGGAACATGATGTCATGGTGGGCCCGCGTGAAACCCGGCACATGGGCGAATGTCCATTCCGCGCGCGCGGGTACTGGGCAAAATGCGTCGAATGAGAAGCCGCCGAGGGCGGCGCCGAGATCGCGCAGGAAGCGGGCGATGACCAGGAAGTCGCCAACGCCGCCGGTGACGACGACGGCGCACAGGGGCCCCGAGCGCGCCGGCGCGGCACGGCGCGCGTGAAGCTCGCGCTGCACGGCGCGCGTGAAGCTCGCGCTGCACGGCGCCGACGTGGCGCAGGCTGAGCATTTGTCGCCACAGCATCGGCAATTTGTGGCGGATCAAGCGGGCGAGCAATCGCGTGGCCTGACATAAACCGTCCCGGTCGTATGTCTCGGCGAGATATTTGTTGGCTCGCCACAATCTGGACGAGAGGGCAATGGGCGAAGATGCACGTGGCAGCCTGGCCGATCGGCTCATTCCAGGCACAACCATCGGGATTATTTGCTCCCAAGTCACAGATTGATGCAGAATGCAACTATTCGTAGTAAAATTTGCGCAACTGTCGGATGCAGTCGAGACGAAAATTTCGACGCTCCCGGAACCCGCATGGGCCAAAATCGTCGACCCGGCAGGCGGATCAGGCAGCGTGTCGGCAAGCGGAGCGCGCTGACGGCGATCCGGTGTCCCGTCGTGACAAGGTCAGGGGCGGGGCAATCCGCTCAGCCACAACGGAATCGATGGCTCCAGCGGCCGCATATGCTCGTCGATCGACGCCGCCAGCGTGGCGAGGCAGCGTCGCCGCGCATCGAGATCACGGCCGAACGGATAGCCAGCCCGGCGCAACGCATGCGGCAAGGCAGTCTCGAGCAAGGCGCATAACGCGCGTTCAATGCGCGCCTGAGAGGCCGGGCTGGAAAGCAGTCCAGGCACGGCGTGTGCGTCGAGCAATAGCACCGCGAAGGTCCGCCGCGCGGCGCTGGCAGGCGCCGATGCCGCGCGCCGGATCAGCTCCGGCAACCCAGGCGCCGCAACCGGATCGATCCGCAGCGCCTCCGCGCCGCGCGCGACCAGCCATTGGCGGACGGCGCGCAGCCGATCCGGAGCGCCGGGCGCGCCGGACGCTGTGGCCAGCAGCGCGGCCTGTTCCTGACGGGCTTGTTCCAGTTCCATCCCGCCTCTGCGACAGCATTATCTCCGGCGAGGACAACGCGGCGCCGCCGGGCCTTCAACGCAGCACGCGCCTACCCTCAGGCAGCACGCGCCCGCCCTCATGCAGCACGCGCCCACCCTCATGCAGCACGCGCCCGCCCTCACGCAGCGCATGCCTACCCTCACGAAGCACGCGCCTACCCCTCACGCAGCACGCGCCGCGCCGTCGCCAGATCGTCCGCCGGCCGGCGCGATGCCAGCGCGTGCCAGTTGTCCGCACCCGGGCCGGCCTGTGCCGCTGCGCGCAGCACCGCGACCGTCGCGTCGGATGCATCGCCGCTGCGTGCGACGATGCGGCGTTCCAGCTCTTCCAGCGGCGCATCCAGCCAGAAACCGGCGAACCGTGCGCCCGCGGTCTGTGCCGCATGCTCTGCCGCGCGGCGATGTGCCGGGTCGATGAATGTGGCGTCCGCGACCACACACTGGCCGGCGGTGGCGGCAATCCGCACGTCATCCGTGAGCGCGGTGAACACGGCCACGCTCGCCGCGTCGCTATAGGCGGATTGCGGCAACCGTTGCTCCGGCGCGGCGCCGTGCTGGCGCTTGCGGATTTCGTCGCTGCGCAGGATCAGCGCGCCGGGCGCGCGGCCGAGCGCGGGGGCCAGCGCCCGCGCCAGGGTGGACTTGCCGCTGCCGGGCAGACCGCCGACCGCCACAACCGTCACCGCGCCCGCGGGCCGCAGATCATCGAGCGCCGCCCGCAAATACGGCTGCCACGCATCGGCGTGGCCGCTGCGCGCCTCCACGTGCGCGCGCACCATGGCGCGGATCGACAGGAACACCGGCAGGGTCGCCACCAGCCCGACATCGCCCGTGCGCGCGACATAGCGGTTCATCACCCGGTTGGCGGCAGCGCGGTCGATCCGCCGGTCCAGATCCATCAGCAGGAAGGCGAGATCGTAGGCGAGATCGATGGTGGCGAGCGTCTCGTCGAATTCGAGCGCATCGAACGGCACCGGACGGCCCTGCCACAGGCAGAGATTGCCCAGGTGCAGATCGCCATGCGCGCGCCGCACCAGCCCGTCGCGGGCCCGCTGGTCCAGCAACGGTTGCAGCGCGTCCAGCGCGGCGAGCAAGGCGTCGCGCCAGGCGATGACGTCGGCCTCCGGCAGGCCGGCGCCGAGCGCCGAGGGCACGTTGCCCGCTGCAATCTCGCGCATCGGCGGCAGCAGGCCGGCAACCGGCGGCAGCGCCTGATGGTACGCCGCGACCGCATCCGCCAGCGCATCCAGCAGCTCCGGCGTGAGCGCGCCGCGCGCGGCGATCGCGTCGAAGAAATCCTCCGCCGGCACCCGCGCCATGCGCAGCACCCAGTCCACCACCGGCGCACCGGTGGCAGGCTCCGCCAGTGCCAGGGTGTTGTCGGCCTGCCGCACCACCGCGACCATGTCGCGGTAGAGGCCTGGCGCGGCGGGGTGGTTCAGGGCCAGCTCGCGCGCGGTGAAATGGCGCCGGTCCTCGACACGCGAAAAATCCAGAAACGGCAGCTTCACCGCTTTCTTGAGCTTCCACACGGTATCGCGGCCGACGAAGACCAGCGAGATATGCGTCTCGATCGGCGGGGCGCCCGCGAGCCATGCCAGCAGCGCGGCGACCTCGGCTTGCTCGGGTGGGATCGCCACCGGCTCAGGGGAACAATTTGCCGATCGCCCAGCCGTCATCCGGGGTGCGGGTGTAGGTGGTTCGATCGTGCAGGCGGAACGGCATGTTCTGCCAGAATTCGAAGCTGCGCGGGATGACGCGGTAACCGTGCCAATGCGGCGGGCGCGGGACCTCCTCGCCCGGGTATTCCGCTTCGTACTGCGCCAGCCGCTTCTCCAGCGTCAGTCGCGCATCCAGCGGCCGGGACTGGTCCGACGCCCAGGCGCCCAGCCGCGAGATGCGCGGGCGGGAGGCGAAATACGCGTCGGCTTCCGCGTCGGTGACCGATTCCACCGTGCCCTCGATGCGGATCTGCCGGGCGAGCGATTTCCAATAGAACAACAACGCAATGTTCGCGTTGGCGGCAAGCTCGCCCGCCTTGCGGCTTTGCTTGTTGGTGTAGAAGACGAAACCCCGTGCATCGACGCCCTTGAGCAAGATGGCGCGGGTGGAGGGGCGGCCGTCGGGCGCCACGGTGGCAACGATCATCGCGTTGGCATCGGGTTCCTGCGCGTCGGCCTCGGCGAACCATTCCTGGAAGCGGGCGAACGGGTCGGCGACCGGCGGTGTGGCGGCGTTGGGCATGGCGGGGGTCCTGAGCATACCAACGCCCTCTCCCGGCCAGCGGGAGAGGGCAGCCTCAAATTGCCATATCCCGCGGCCATGCCCAACCCCCGCATCGACGCCCGCATCGACGCCGTGGCAGGACGCGCTCGCCACCTGCCGCAGCAGGTCAGACGCCGCGATCCCCGCGCGCGTCGGGCTGGCAGTCCGGCGCGGTCAGCGCGGCGTGGCGCGGTCAGGCGGGCGCAGCATAGCGCGGTCAGTGCAGTATGGCGCGGCGAGGCCGGCAGCGCGGTGCGGTCAGCGCAGCGTGGTGCGGTGAGGCCGGCGCGCCGGGATGGCCCCCTGCCGCCTTTGACCCGCGCGAGCGCAGGGCCGGACTCTTACCGCCTGATTGCGTGGGGCGGGGGTGGGTCCGCGTGCAGCGGCGGTGGGCCGGGATCGGGCGGCACCGGAATCGGCGGCGGTGGCTCCTCGATCGGTGGCGGCGCGTCGGGGTCAGGGTCGCGATTGGGGTCCTCGCCCGGCGGACGCGGTGGATCGGACAGCGATATCCGCCGGGCGATCATGCTGTCACCCCCTGACGCCGCCGTTGCCGGCGCGGGCGTGCAACGGACGCATGGCCTGCTGCGCCGTCTGGGCGGCGAGTTGCAACAGGGTCGTGCTGGATTCGATCGCGCGATTCACCGCGTCAAGATACAGGTCGCGCTGCATCTCGGCGAGTTCCTCCAGCGACTTGCAGCGCAGCAGGTCCGCGGGGCGGTGCGCCGCGTGGTCCACCGCGCGGTCCAGCATGTCGAGGCAGGCGTGCTGCATCTGCTGCAGCCCGCGCCCGACGGTAAGATAGGTCGCGAACAATGCCTGCACGTTCTCGGCTGTGCTGTCGCCGGCTTCGTGCCAAAGCTGCACCGCGCGTGCTGCCGCCCCCAGCACGCGGTGGCTGCGGCCATAGCCCGCCTCGGCGAGCCGGCCGTTCATTCCGGCTGTGGCGCGGACCCCGAGCAAGATCATCTCGCGTCCTTGCTCCGCCACCCGCTGGCCCATCTCCACCGCCGCGTCGGCGGTCTTCACCACGGTATCTGCCACGGTTTCGCCCACCTCGCGGAATTCCTCGGCGGCCTGCTGCCCTGCGTCCTCGCCGCGCTCGGTCGCCTCGCGCGTGGCGCGCGATGTCGTATCACGATTTCTTCTTGTCTCTGACATAGGATTTTCCCCTTGTGCCGCGGCGCACCTTGCGCCGCGTGGGGTGAATGCACGGCGGCCCCACCGGTTGCGTGACACAACAGAAAGATCGATGATCGGCAGCGCCACGGCAGGAAGCTGCCCCGCCGCGGTTGTCAGGGAAGGAACGCGCTATGGCCCGATTGGTGGCGGGATTCGGCTCCTCGCACAGCCCGATGCTGGCGGCGCAGGCGGTGGATTGGAACGGCGGCTTTCTCTCTCGCGACAAGGCGCGTCCGCACATCGATCTCGACGGCAATCCATGCAATTACCAGAGCTTGCTCGCCGCTGCGCCGGGCGATGCCATGGCGCGCATCGCACCGGAGTTGCTGGCGCGGCGGCATGCCGAGGTGCAGGCCTCGATCGCGCGGCTCGCCGATGACATTGCGGGCGCGCAACTGGATGCGCTGATCGTGGTCGGCGACGACCAGGAGGAGTTGTTTGACCACAACAACATGCCCGCGATCGGCATTTACTATGGCGAGACCATCCGCAACGCGGGGCAGGCGTCGATCGCAGGCGATGACTGGATGGCACGGGCGCGCCGCCGCTATCTGGAGCCGGGCGAGGCGGCAGAGCATGCGTGCCACCCGGCGCTGGCGCGTCACCTGATCGGGGCGTTGCAGCAGGACGGGTTCGACATCTCGGTGATGCGCGCGATGCCGGCGGGCAAGTTCGAGGGGCACGCGTATTCGTATGTGCATCATTTCTGTCTGCCGCATGGCGCGGTGCCGATCGTGCCGGTGTTCCTGAATGCGTATTTCCCGCCGAACCAGCCGACCCCGGCGCGCTGCTTCGCGCTGGGCGAAGCGATCGCCGGCGCGGTTGCGGCATTCTCCGGGGACGTGCGGGTGGGCATCATGGCGTCGGGCGGGCTGAGCCATTTCGTCGTGGACGAGGTGTTCGACCGCGCCTTGCTCGATGCGCTGCGCCGCAAGGATGCGGCCTTCTTCCGATCGGCGCCGCTGGCGAAGTTGCAGTCCGGCAGTTCGGAGATCCGCAACTGGATCTGCGTGGCCGGCGCCGCCGGCGCCATGGACGTGGCGTGGGCGAGCTACGTGCCCGGCTATCGCACGCCGGCGCTGACCGGCACCGGACTGGCGTTCGCCAGCTTGCGGTAGGGCACCCTGGTGTGCGCCTACGGACGGGCGGGCGGTTGTGCTCCCGTTGTCATTGCGAGGCGTGCAGCGCCGAAGCTATCCCGGTCGGGTGTGGCATGTCCGTACGTGCGCTCTTCTGACCGAGGTTGCTTCGGCGCTACACGCCTCGCAATGACACGCGCGTCGTCTACGCGCCGCGGAGGGAGAATCTTGGCTGTGCCTCGCCCCAGCGCTGGCGCCAGACCAGCAGGCCCACCACCACCAGGTTGCCCAGGTTGAACACCACGCCGGCGCCGAACGCCGGGGCGTAATAGCCGAAATGGTCGTAGAGCGCGCCGCCGAACCAACTGCCGAATGCCATTCCGCCCATCCCGGTAAACAGCAGCGTCGGCACGCGCCACGCGGCCTGGGATGACGGGAACAACTCGCGCACCGCCAGGACGTAGGAGGGGATGATGCCGGAGAAGCCAAGGCCATAGGCGGTGACGACGGCGAACAATCCGGCCTCGCTCTGGGTCATCAGGAAGCCGGCGATGGCGGTTGCCTGACAGGCGGAGCCGGCGAGCACGGCGCGCAGCCCGCCGTAGCGGTCGCCGAACCAGCCCCAGAACTGGCGCGAGACGAACGCGCAGGCCAGCATCACCGACAGCATTGCGGCACCCTGCGTCGCGGGGATGCCGAGGTCGCTGCAGAACGCCACCAGGTGCGATGCCGGCAGCGCCATCGGCACGCAGCACAAGAACGCCGCCAGGGACAGCAACAGTTGCACCGCGTTCGGCGGCAGGCGCAGTGCATCGGCGGCCTCGCTGCGCCGGCCGGCCGGCAACCGCGACGTTGGTTGCTTGGGCGCCGGCGCCAGGCCGAGCAAGGCGATCGGCAGGATCAGCGCCACCGTCGCCACGGCGAAGCCGCGCATCGTGATCTGCCAGCCGAACCGTTCGATGCCATGCTCGAACACCGAGGGCCAGACCATGCCGGCGATGTATTGACCCGACGAGATCAGCGCCAGCGCGGTGCCGCGCCGGCGGTCGAACCAGCGGCTGACATAGATCAGCAGCGGCGCATAGAACGCGGCGTTGCCGAGCAAGCCGATCAGCACGCCGTGGCCGACATACAGCGCCCAAACGCTGCCGGTGGAGGACAAGGCGAGACCGCAGGCACTCATCACGGCGCCGAAGGCGATGGTGACGCGAATGCCGATGCGGTCGGCGAGCCAGCCCATGCCGATGCCGCCGAGCCCGGTGCCGATCCAGATCAGCGCGCCGGCGAGGGCCACGACCGAACGGTCGGATCGCAGTGTCTCCTGGATCGGCTGCAGCCCCACCACCACCGGCAAGGGCGCGCCATAGCTGACGGCGAGCAAGGCGAGCGCGATCGAGGCGGCGATCCAGGAGCGCCGGCTCTCGATGCTGTCGCCGGGGTGCAGCGGTCGTGCGGGGTCCGGCATTGCCGGCGGCTTCCTCCCGAATGGCGCGACTGGCGCCCGGTTTTGCCGTGGCGGCCCGGCGACTTATAAGCGACGTGCTGTATGGACCGGGACCGCTGCCCCGGCAAGCGGAGAGAGTTGCATGAGCGAACCAACCGGGCCTCTCGCGGGCCTGCGGGTCTTCGACCTGACCCGCGTGCTGGCGGGTCCCACCTGCGTGCAGATGCTGGCCGATCTCGGCGCGGACGTGATCAAGATCGAACGTCCCGGCGCGGGCGACGACACCCGCGGCTTCGCGCCCCCGTACATGCCGAACACCAGGGAGAGCGCGTATTTCGTCGGGGTGAACCGCAACAAGCGGTCGGTGACGCTGGATATCGCCCAGCCGGAGGGGCAGGCTCTGGCCCTGCGCCTGGTCGCTGACTGCGACATCCTGGTGGAGAATTTCAAGGTCGGCGCGCTGGCGAAATACGGCCTGGGCTATCAGCAATTGCATGCGCAATTCCCGCGGCTGATCTATTGCTCCATCACCGGGTTCGGGCAGACCGGGCCGTATGCGCCGCGGCCGGGCTATGATTCGCTGATCCAGGCGATGGGCGGGGTGATGAGCCTGACCGGCGAGCCGGACGGCCTGCCGCAGAAGGTCGGCGTGCCCGTTGGCGATCTGTTTGCCGGGCTGTACGGTTGCATCGGCATCCTGGCGGCGCTGCGGCATCGTGACGCGACGGGCGTGGGCCAGCAGATCGACATCGGCATGCTGGACACGCATGTGGCGTGGCTGGCCAACCAGGGCATGAACTACCTGGCCACCGGGGAGAACCCGGCGCGGCTCGGCAACCAGCATCCGAATATCGTGCCCTATCAGGTGTTCCCGACCGAGGACGGGCATATCGTGCTGTCGATCGGCAATGACCCGACGTTCAAGCGCTTCTGCGAGGCGTT
Source organism: Acetobacteraceae bacterium (assembly GCA_035508435.1). GTDB lineage: Bacteria > Pseudomonadota > Alphaproteobacteria > Acetobacterales > Acetobacteraceae > JASHVB01. The sequence continues at coordinate 8,719 of DATJNA010000020.1, forward strand.
CGCGCTGACGCATCTGCTGGAGGATGCACGCTTCGCCACCAACGCGGCGCGAGTGACCAACCGGCAACTGGTGACTGACACCCTGACGCCTGTCATGCGCCAGCACGCCACGGGCTGGTGGGTGGATCGGCTGGAGGCGTTGCAGATCGGCTGCGGGCCGATCAACAAGCTGTCCGAGGTGTTCTCTGATCCGCAGGTGGTGGCGCGCGGCGCGGTGGTGGAGATGCGGCACGGCTCCGGCGAGACGATGAAGATGATCGCCAACCCGGTGAAGCTGTCGGAGACGCCGGCGGATTATCGCCTGCCACCGCCGCTGCTGGGGGAGCATACCGAGCAGGTGCTGCGCGAGCGGCTGGGGCTGGATGGGGAGGCGATCACGGCGCTGCGGGACAAGGGGGTGGTCTGACCCCGCGTCATGCGCGACGCAACGACATGGGGAACCCTGGACGGCGCAGGCCGAACGCGCGACGGTTTCGACCGACCCAACGGGAGGCGCGTCCATGCAACTCGGCATCCACCTGCCCCATATCGGCCGCAAGGCCAGCCCTGAATCGATTCGCCGCTGCGCCATGCAGGCGGAGGAACTCGGCTTCGCCGATGTCTGGGTCAGCGAGCATATCATCGTGCCGAAGGGCGCGCCCTATCCGCCATCGCCGAATTTCTGGGACCCGGTGCTGACGCTGACCTGGGCCGCCGCCTGCACCTCACACGTGAAGCTCGGCACCAGCGTGCTGGTGCTGCCGATGCGGCATCCATTGCCGCTGGCAAAGGAACTCGCGACGCTGCAGAATCTCTCGCAGGGCCGGCTGATCCTGGGTGCCGGTGTCGGCTGGATGGAGGCGGAGTTCAATGCGCTCGGCGCGCCGTTCCGCGAACGCGGCCGGCGCATGGACGAGGGCATCGCGCTGATGCGCGCGGTCTGGAGCGAGGACCCGGTTACGTTTCCGACGCGGTGGATTCCGGCGGTGGTGAACCAGATGCGGATGCAGCCGCTGCCATGTGCGCCGATCCCGATCTGGATCGGCGGCTCCTCGGATGCCGCGGTCAAGCGCGCGCTGCGTCTCGATGGCTGGCATGGCAGCCGTGTCGCGCCGGATCAGGCGGCGGCGATGGTGCGGCGACTGCGCGCCGAACGCCCGGAACCGGGGTTCACAATTTCCCTGCGCATCGGCTGCACCGCGGAGAACGTGGAACAATTGCCGGAGAAGCTGGCGGCCTATCGCGATGCCGGCGTGCAGCATGTGCTGATCGCGCCGGAGGATCGCGACATCGACACCTACATGGCAACCGTCGAGCAAGTCTGGCGTGAATGGGAAGGGGTGTAGCCGTCAGACGCCCTGCCGCGTCGTCGCGCAGCCGGAGCATCGCGCGCGGCTTGACCGCATGGCGGTGCAACAACAAGCTTGCCGGCCATGAGCCAATACATCGTCGAATACACTGACACGGTCCGGCCGGAATGGATCGATTCCAACGGCCACATGAACCTCGCCTATTACGTGGTGGTGTTCGATCTGGGCACCGATCGGCTGTACGATGCGCTGGGCATCGGCAACGCCTATCGCGAGGCCACCGGCAATTCGTGCTTCACTGCCGAGACCCACACGCTTTATGAACGCGAGGTGGCGGTCGGCGAGAGACTGCGCGTCGCCACCACATTGCTCGGCGCCGATGCCAAGCGGGTGCACTATTTCCACGAGATGTTCCATGCCGATGACGGCCATCGCGTCGCGGCACAGGAACTGCTGGCGCTGCACATCGACATGAGCGTGCGGCGTGTGGCGCCGTTTCCGCCGGACCGTCTGGCTGCCATCCGGCACGCACTGACGGCGCAAGCCGATCGACCTGCTCCGAAGGGCGTTGGGCGTACCATCAAGCCGCTGCGGTCACCTGATATCGGTGGGAGTTAGCGCAAGGTATCAGTGGCAGTCAGCGCGAAATTCGAGCAATCGACCGGGACATCGGGGTACCACGCAGATGCCGGCAGATATGCGCCGATGCACGCAGATGGTGCGCCGCTGTCGGCACCTTTTGCGGCAATCACCAGTCGGAAAATCTCTGCGAGCCGTGACGATTTCGACCATTGGCAGCACAGTCAGGGAAGCTCTGAATAACTCTCCGCCAGGCCGATTGGGCCATTGAAAAAGCTCACGGACTTTCGGTCGGCCGCGACATATTCAGAGCTTCCTTGGACGATTGGGATTGTAGTTCAGCGCAAGGCGTGACCGCACAGTTCAGCGCAAGGCGTGACCGCGGCAGCGCCAGCAAGCCTGGAACGGCGCGGGGGGAGCAAGGCGCAGCCGTCTCAGCCAGGACCCCAACGGTGTGCATCAATGGTTCCACAAGTCTCCGGCCCGCCGGCCACCGGGCGCGGCGCCCTGGTGGCGCGAACGGCGCCATGCTGTGCCGCGGCAGGCCCGCGTTACAGGCCCGCCTCGATCCGTTCGCACAGCGTGCGCAGCACCATCACGCGCGCGAAATACTTATCGTCCGCCGGCACCAGCACCCACGGCGCGAACGAATTGTTGGTACGGTCGACCATGTCGCACACCGCCCGGTCGTACAGCGGAGTCTTCTCCCGATTGCGCCAGTCCTCCGGCGTCAGCTTGAAACTCTTGAACAGCGATTGCTCTCGCGCCTTGAACCGCGCCAATTGCTCCTCCGATGTTATGGTCAGCCAGAACTTGGTGATGATGCCGCCCGCTTCCGCCACCTGCTCTTCGAAATCGTTGATCTCGCCGTAGGCACGCATCCAGTCCACATCGGAGCAAAAGCCCTCGACGCGCTCCACCAGCACGCGGCCGTACCAGGAACGATCGAAGATCGTCACCCGTCCAAGCCGCGGCAGATGCCGCCAGAATCGCCACAGATACGGCTGCACGCGTTCTTCCTCGGTGGGAGCCGCGATCGGGATCACGCGGTAGTGCCTCGCGTCCAGCGGCCAGACCACGCGCCGGATGGCGCTGCCTTTGCCGGCGGCGTCCATCCCCTCGAACACGGCGATCACTGAGCGCTGCGCGAACCGCCTGTGACGCATGAGCAAGTTCAGCTTGCCCTGATACTTGTCGAGCTCGTGCCGATAGTCGTTGCGTGCCAGCTTCCGGCTGTAGTCGAGCGCGGTGAGCACGGTCCGCCCGTCGGCCGGCGGCTCCGGCAGCGCGGCCTGGGTCGGCGTCAGCGGCTTCTCCCCACTCAGGCGGCGCTGCACCGCATCGGCGATCGCCCGCCCGACGGTGAGATAGCGGTAGTTGGGATCGCCGCCCTCCACCACCAGCCACGGCGCGTGGCCGGTGCTGGTGCGGCGCAGCGCCAGCTCCGACACCTTGCGAAACTTATCGTAGAGCTTGAACCGCTCCCAGTCGGTATCGCTGATGCGCCAGCGGGTTTTCGGATCGGCCTCCAACGTTTTCAACCGTTCCCGCTGCGCCGTTTTCGACAGATGGAACCAGAATTTCAGCAGCAGCGTGCCTTCGTCCACCAGCATGCGTTCGAACCGCACGATGCGCTCGCAGGCGCGCACCAGCTCGTCCTCGGTGATCTTGCCGGCGACCCGATCCAGCACCGGGTTGGAGTGCCAGGCGCCGAACAGTACCCCGATGCGGCCCTGTGGCGGCAGGGCGCGCCAGTAGCGCCACATGCGCGGACGCTCCCGCTCTTCATCCGACATCTCACCGAACGCGGTGGTGACGATGTGCCGCGGATCCATCCATTCATGCAGCACGTTCAGCGTTTCGCCTTTGCCCGCGCCATCGACGCCGGCGATGATGATCACCACCGGGAAGTCGGGCTTCGCCAGCATCTCGTATTGCAGGCCAAGCAAACGGGCACGAAGCTGTGGCACTTCGCGGTCGTAGTCTGCTTTGGCGATATGGTGGCCGAGTTCCGCCGATTCGAACATTCCGTCGTGCCTTTCACAGCGGCCGGTAACCCGGTGCTGACAAGAGGTTCGCGGACTGCTCCCGTTATGATAGTGTAGCATCAATCAGCGCTGAAAGCGAGGCGCCCGTGCCGCGCGAGGAACAACTGGCGGTATTGTTCGGCGACGTGTCGGGCTCGACACAGCTCTATGACACGTTGGGCGACGCGCGGGCACGCACCATCATCGCCCGCTGCATGGCCGTCATGACCGAGGCCACGCACCGCCACGGCGGCACCCTGATCAAGACGATCGGCGATGAGGTCATGACCACCTTCGCCAGCGCCGCGGCGGCGGCCGAGGCCGCCTGCGAGATGCAGGAGGCGATCACCGGCCAGATGGTGGTGGACGGCCGCCCGCTCGCCATTCGCGTCGGCTTCCATTTCGGCCCGACCCTGCTGGAGGAGGCGGACGTGTTCGGCGACGCGGTCAACCTCGCCGCGCGCATGACCAGCCAGGCCAAGGCGGGGCAGATCCTCACCACCGGCGAGACCGCCGACCGCCTCACCGGCGCGCGCCGCAAGGCCTGCCGCCAGATCGACCTGACGCAGGTGCGCGGCAAGCGTGAGGAAATCGCCATCCACGAATTGCTGTGGCAGGCCGAGGACGCGACGGTGATGCACGCGCCCTGGGCGGCGCATCGCCACGCGGGCGGCGCGCTGGTCTTCACCGCCGGCGCCACACGGCTGGAAGTCGGCGCCAGCCACCCCTCGCTCACCATCGGCCGTGCCGAGCAAAACGACCTGGTGGTGCGGCAGCCCGTGGTGTCCCGCCTGCACGCCCGCATCGAGTATCGCAACGGCCGTTTCATGCTCACCGATCTCAGTGCCAACGGCACCTACGTCGCACCGGATGACGGCAGCGCCGGCTATGTGCATCGCGACAGCCTGGAGCTGAAGGGCGCCGGCACGCTCGGACTGGGGGAGGCGGTCGCAGCGGGCTCGCAGGTGACGGTCCGCTACGCGCCGGAATGAGGTAACTGCGGTGCGCCACGCGCCGGAATGAGGTAACTGCGGTGCGCTACGCGCCGGAATGAGGTAACTGCGGCGTCCGTTGCCCACGAGGTTGGTTCGCCGTGACCTGGTCCATCGTCGCGCATGATCCCGCCGCCGGCGCGTTTGCGGTCGCCGTCGCCACCAAGGCGTTTGCCGTTGGCGCGTCGTGTCCGTTCGTGCGGGCCGAAGTTGGCGCCGTCTCCACCCAATCGTTCACCAACCGCTATCTCGCGCCCGCCATCCTGGACGCGTTGGCGCGCGGCCTGCCGCCGGATGCCGCGATCGAGGGCGCGCTGGCTGGCGACGCCGGGCGCGGCATCCGCCAGGTGCATGCGGTGGACCGCCAGGGCCGCACCGCCGCCTGGACCGGCGAGAACTGCGTCATCTGGTGCGGCAGCGTCGCCGCGCCAGGCGTCAGCGTCGCCGGCAACATGCTGGCGGGCGAACCAACCATCGCCGCCACCCTGGCAACCTGGCTGGCGCAGCCGGACCTGCCGACGCCGGAACGGCTGATGGCCGCGATGGAGGCAGGTGAGGCGGCGGGCGGCGACCGTCGCGGCCGGCAATCCGCCGCGATGACGCTCATCACCACCGAGGACTTCCCGGACCTCGACCTGCGTGTGGACGACCATCCGGAGCCGCTGGCCGAATTGCGCCGGCTGCTGGCGATCTGGCGCCGCGAGCGCGCCCCTGGACTGGCTGCGGCGCCGCGCAAGGCGGATCCATCCGGCTTCCTGGACCTTGACGCGATCGAGGCAGGCTGGATGGCGCGCGGTCTCGATTTGCGGTTTCGGCGATGAGATTCGGATTGCCGGCTTGCTGGCCCCCGGCCTGCCGCCCGCCTACGCCAACCCATCCACCCCCACGCGTCTACGACAACATCGCATCGCCCGCCATTCTGGCCCGCCTACGCCAACCCTTCCACCCCCACAGCGTCGGTCAGATCGGCATGGTCCAGCCGTGCCTGATGCAGCACCGCGCCGTTCAGCGTCGCTTCGCGCAGCACGGCACCGGACAGATCGGCGCCGGTCAGGTCCGCATGGCTCAGATCGGCGCGCGACAGCGTCGCTCGCGGCAACGCGGCACCCGTCAGCCGCGCCGATGCCAGTCGCGCCAGCGTCAGGTTCGTCGGCCGGTCGGCGTGGCCGCGGATCGGCATCGGCCCGGCGCGCACTCGCACCATCAGGGAGCCGGTCAGCGTCGTCCGCTCCAGCGTCGCTCCGCGCAGGTCGGCTTCGGTCAGATCGGTCTGGCGCGCATCCGCCAGCGACAGGTCGCTCATCGCCAGCGAGGCCCGCGCCAGCGTGGTCCCGCGCAGCACCGCGCCCCGCAGCACCGCCGCACCGAGATCGGCGCCGCGCAGATCGAGGGTGCTCAGATCGGCCCCGGTCAGGTCCGCGCGCTCTCCCGCGCTGCCGTTGCTGGCAATCCAGGTGGCGTGCAGCCGCAGGATGTCGTGGATGCCGCGGGCCAATTTGCGCGGCAGGCGAGCCGACCCCAGGTTGGCGCGGTCGAAATCCGCACCGTCCAGCAAGGCGCCGATCAGGCTGGCGCGATCCAGCGTGGCGTTGGAAAACTTCGCCCCGGTCAGGTCCGTGCCTTCCAGGATCGCGCCGGTGAGGTTGGCCTTGCTCAGATCGGCACCACAGAGGTTGCAGCCGGTCAGGTCCGCTTTCGAAAGATCGGCGCGGGACAGGTTGCTGCCGCGCATGTCGGCATCACGCAGATCGGCCTGACGCATGGCGGTACCGGATGACGTGACCGCACGCCGGTGCGCGTCCGCGGCCCGCGCGCCGGTCCCGCCGGCATCGTGGCCCGGCAAGGGCTCGCCCGCATCCGCGGTGAGCAATAGGCCCTCACGCAGGTCGATGCGTACCATTCTGCATCGCAGCAGCGTCGCATCGCGCAGGGTGGCGCCGCGCAGATCGGCGTTCTCGAGGCAGGCCTCCGTGAGGTTGGCGCGGGTCAGATGGGCGCCGAACAGGTTGGCGTTGCGCAGGTCGGCGCGCATGAGGTTGGTCCGCTCCAACAGCGAGCCGCTGAGATCGGCTTCCACCAGACAGCGTCCGCCGAGGTCGAGGTCCGACAGATTGACGAATTTCAGGATGGCGCGGCGCCCGCCCGGTGCCCGCGCCACGAACGCCTGGTGCAGCGCCAGGATGCGGTCGAGCTCCGCGGCGCCGACGGTCCGCGCTTGCCGGCCGGCAAGCCCGACCAACCGTTGCGTCTCCTCGGCGAGATTCATGGGCGGCTGCTTTCCACGGCCCGCCCAGTATCGATCGTCGCCGGTGAAGGAATGCTTAACCGCCGAACGCCCGCTGGATGATATCTCGAAGCCAAACGCCCGCCGGATGATATCTCGCAGCAGTACCAATACATCGCCGTGGCATCGCAGCGCCGAGTGCGCCGGTCGGGCGCGCTGTCCCGGCGCGTCTGGCGATGAGAAATTGATGTATCACAACAGCTTGCCGGGGACGGCGCGGAGGCGCCCGAGGCTGCCGCCGGTTTGGGCGCGCAGCCTGCCATTCCGGCACCGGGATACATTCCTGCTTGCCCTGACGGCGCAGTCCGTTCAAATCTCCGCACTCAGGGGGACGATAATCGGGCCGCACGGGCGGCCCGGACCCGCCACGCAGGGAGTTCATGGGGAATGATAACTCGTCGCGCAGCCGCCCGGCTGGCCGCCGGTAGCGCTTTCACCGCCACACTCGGGCTCGGCTCCCGCGCCAGCCTGGCCGCGGACAAGGTCATCAAGGTCGGCGTGAACCTCTCGCTGACCGGGGCCGATGCCGAAGACGCCAAGCGCATCCTGAATGGCGTGATCATGGCCCTCGACGGCGCCAACCAGGGCAACGCCGTGCCGGGTTACCAGTTCCAATTGATGACGCTGGACGACGGCACCGCGACCGCCGGCCAATACGACCCGGCCCAGGCCGCCACCAATGCCCGCAAGATGGTGTCCGACCACGCGGTGATGGCTGCCATCGGTCCGCAAATGAGCGGCGCCGGCAAGGCGATGGCACCGATCCTCAGCGAGGGCGATCTGGCAACCATCACCCCCAGCTCGACGAACCCGGACATCACCAATCCGAAATTCGCCGCGCAGTTCGATCCTTCGGGCAAGCCGATCTATTTCCGCACCGTCACGACGGACGCCTTCCAGGGCCCGAACATGGCCAACTACATGGCGGAGAAGCTGGGCATCAAAAATGTCTATGTGCTCGATGACAGCGGCGCCTATGGGGTGGGACTGGCGGATGCCTATCAGGCGCAGGTGGACAAGAAGGGCGTGAAAGTGCTGGGCCGCGACCGCCTGGACCCGAAGGCCGCCGACTACACAGCGATCCTTACCAAGATCAAGGCGCTGAACCCCGCAGCGATCTACTACGGCGGCGTTGGCCAGGCCGGCATCAAGCTGGCGAAGCAGGCCTATGACAGCATGCCCAAGGTCATCAAGGCGGGCGGCGACGGCGTCTATGGCGCGTCGTTCCTCACCGGCGCCGGCTTCCCCGCCGCCAATGGCTGGTACGCGACGATCGCCTCGCCGCATCTGGTCGGCGGCGACGAAAAGGCGGCGGAGTTCGTCAAGACCTACACCGCTCGCTTCGGCGTGGCGCCGGAGGACTATTCCATCACCGCCTATGACGGCACACTGGTGATCGTCGATGCGGTGAAGCGCGTGGCCGCGAGCGGCAAGCCGGTGACGCGGGCCGCGGTGCGGGATGCGATCCAGACCGCGAAGGTGCCGACCATCCAGGGCATCGTTTCGTTCGACAAGTACGGCGACCTGGCGGATCGCACGGTCAGCGTGTTCCAGATCGAGGAGAACAAGGCCGGCAAGCCGGACGACGTGTCGGCGCAGTACAAGTACATCGGCGTGGCGCCGCAATCGTGAGGTTTACCAAGAAACACTCCCTCCCCTTGACCGCTTGGGCCGCGATGCGGACCAAGGATCGGGGGAGGGGGAGCGTCGCATTGCTGCCTGCACGGCGATGACCCTCACCGACCTCATCGTCCAACAGACCATTAACGGCCTGAGCCTGGGTGCGATGTACGCCTTGCTCGCACTCGGCTTCACCCTGGTCTACGGCATCCTCGAGCTGATCAACTTCTCCCATTTCAACGTCTTCATGGTCGGCTCCTTCATCGCCTTCTGGGTGCTGCAGATGTTCGGCCTCACCGGGCAGGACGTGATCCTGACCGGCCTGCCGCTCGCCATGGTGCTGCTGGTTGCCTTTGCCGTCACCATGGTCGGATCCGGCGCGATCGGCGTGCTGATCGAACGCCTGTGCCTGCGGCCGTTGCGGGACGTCAAAGGCCCCGCCGCCATGATCACCACCATCGGCGTCTCCTACATCCTGTTCAATGTCATCCTGCTGTCGATGGGCGCCGAGGCGTTGAATTACCCCAATCCCTTGCCGCCCAAGCGCTTCCATATCGGCGATGCCATTCTTGACGTGCGGGTAATCCTGATCTGGGCGGTCGCCCTGGTGCTGATGGTCGCGCTCTGGTTGTTCGTGCAGAAGAGCCGCATCGGCAAGGCGATGCGCGCCACCGCGCAGGACCCCGAAGCGGCCCGCATGATGGGTGTGGACGTGGACAAGGTCGTCATGATGGCCTTCTTCCTTGGTTCCGCGCTGGCCGGCGCCGGCGGATTGATCTTCGGCCTGTATTATAACTTCACCAGCTTCCTGATCGGCTTCACCGCGGGTCTGCGTGCCTTCACCGCCGCGGTGCTGGGTGGCATCGGCAACGTCCCCGGCGCGATGCTGGGCGGGGTCATCATCGGCCTGATCGAGGCGCTGGGCGGCCAGATCGCCGGTGCCTGGACCGACGTGATCATCTTCTCCATCCTGGTGCTGGTGCTGGTTTTCAAGCCATCGGGATTGCTGGGGCGGATGGCGCCGACCAAATCGTGAGGAACCGGTTCGCATGAGCAATGCCCTGACCGTGCTTACGCGGCCGGTGGCGTGGATTCCCGAAGCGCGGCGCCGCCAGCTTGGCCTGGCGATCGTGATCGCACTGGCGGTGTCGTTTCCGCTGTGGCACGACAACGACGCCGACATCGACAGCATGGCCAACGCGGCGGCCTATGCCGTGCTCGCACTCGGCCTGAATATCGTCGTCGGCTTCGCGGGCCTGCTGGATCTGGGTTACGCCGCGTTCTTCGCCATCGGCGCCTATACCTACGGCATCCTCAGCTCGTTTCAATTGCAACCACCGTGGACCGATTTCTGGGTGACGTTCCAGTGGCTCGGCCTGGTGACCAAGATGGCGGCCGATACCGGCAGCGGCAGCGTGGTGCATTTCACCCTGTCGTTCTGGCTGGCGCTGCCGTTATCCGCCGCCTTCGCCGCGTTCTGGGGCGTGTTGTTCGGCGCCCCGACCCTGCGGCTGCGCGGCGACTATCTGGCCATCGTCACGCTGGGCTTCGGCGAGATCGTGCCGATCGTGGTGCGCAACTGGTCCGATCTGACCAACGGTGCGGCCGGCCTGAACGGCGTCGCCGCGCCACACCTGTTCGGCTGGAGTTTCGGCGTCAATTCCACGCCCTATTACTACGTGGCGATCTGCCTGGTGGCGCTGCTGATCTTCGTCTCGATCCGCTTGCGAGACTCCCGCATCGGCCGCGCCTGGATGGCGATCCGCGAGGACGAAATCGCCGCCGGCTGCATGGGCGTCAATCTGACGCGCTTCAAGTTGCTGGCCTTCGCCATCGGCGCCGCGTTCGGCGGCATGACCGGCGTGTTCTATGTGGCGAAGCTGCAGACCGCGACGCCGGAAATGTTCGGCTTCCCGGTCTCGGTCATGATCCTGGTGATGATCGTGTTCGGCGGCATCGGCAGCGTGTGGGGCGTGGTACTGGGCGCCTTCATCCTGCAATTGCTGCAATCGTGGTGGCTGGAGGATCTCACCGGCTGGATCAATTCATTCGGCACTCTGGTCGGCAGCAAGTGGTTGCAGCACGTCGACCTGGTGCCGTCGATCGAGCTGATCTTTGGCTTCATCCTGGTGGGCATGATGCTGTACCGCCGCCAGGGCCTGATCCCGGCGGTGCGCAAGCAGGCGGCGCTGAGTTTCGAGCAACAGCACGCGGTGGTGCAGCGCGGCGGCTTCGCGGATCTGAAGCTGCAAGGCCTCGGCGGCGACGTTCGTACCGGCGCGGCGGCGCTGGAGGTGAAAGGCGTCACCGTGCGCTTCGGCGGCCTGACCGCGCTGAACACGGTGGACATCACGGTGCCGAATGCCAGCGTCGTGGCCGTGATCGGCCCCAACGGCTCCGGCAAGTCCACCTTGTTCAATGCGATCACCGGTCTGGTACCGGCGGAAGCGGGATCGATCCGCTTTCATGGCGAGGAGGTCCTGGGACTGCCGCCGCACGAGATCCTGGGCAAGGGCGTCGCCCGCACCTTCCAGAATTTGCGGCTGTTTCCCAATCTGACGGTGATGGAGAACGCGCTGGTCGGCCAGCATGCACGGCTGACCACCGGCGTGTTCCGCGCGATCTTCCGCCCGCCCGGTACCCGCGCGGAAGAGCATGCGGCGCGCATCTGGGCGATGGAGATTTTCGCGATCTTCGGCAACCGGCTGGCGCCACGCGTGACGCAGATGGTCAGCGGATTGTCGTACGCCAACCGCCGCCGCATCGAGATTGCCCGCGCCCTGGCATCGCGTCCGCGCATTCTGCTGCTGGATGAGCCGACCGCCGGCATGAACCCGGCCGAGACGCTGGAACTGGCCGAGCAAATCAAGAGCCTGAATGCACTGGGACTGACCGTGCTGCTGATCGAGCATAAGCTCGACGTGGTCACCACGCTGGCTGACACCGTCTATGTGCTGGACCATGGCGAAGTGATTGCGCGCGGCCGACCCGACGAAGTGCGGCGTGACGAGGAAGTGCTGCGCGCATACCTCGGGCGCAATGCCCAGGCGGCCGCCGCGGGGGTGACCAGTGCTGCTTGAGTTCCGCCATGTCGATACCTACTACGGCGACCTGCACGTCCTGAAGGACGTGAACTACGCCATCGAGGAAGGCGAGATCATCGCGCTTCTCGGCGGCAACGCCTGCGGCAAGTCCACCACCATGAAGACGATCATGGGCGTGGTGCGTCCCGCACGCGGCCAGGTCATCTACGACGGCAAGCCGATCGAACGCCTGCCCACAGCGGAACGCGTGCGCCGTGGCATCGCTCCCGTATTGGAAGCGCGCCGTCTGTTCCCGCGCATGACGGTGTTCGAGAATCTCGAAATGGGCGCCTACCTGCGCAGCCGCGGCGTCGAGTTCGATCGGGACCTCGAACGCGTCTACACCTTGTTCCCGCGCGTCAAGGAACGGCGCGACCAGATCGCCGGCACGCTGTCGGGGGGTGAGCAACAGATGGTGGCGATGGGTCGCGCCCTGATGGCACGGCCGAAGCTGCTGTGCATGGACGAGCCGTCCATGGGGCTGTCGCCGCTCTATGTGGAGCAAGTGTTCGACATCATTCAGGAGATCAATCGTCAGGGCACGACGATCTTCATGGTAGAGCAAAATGCGAACATGGCGCTGTCGATCGCACATCGGGCGTATGTGTTGCAGACCGGTCAGGTGGTGCTGTCCGGGACCGCGTCGGAGCTGCGGCAGAACCCGCTGATCCGCGAGGCGTATCTGGGCGAGATGCAGGTGGCGCAGCCGCTGGTGTAACGCGCCACTGTCATGCGTCATGCCGAGGACCGCGAGCGAAGCGTGGCGGGACGAAGCAAGCTCGCGAGTTGTCAACATATGCTCTGCCCCATCCATGCTGCTTGGCATGCCGGACCCGTTGCCGAACCGCGACGGCGTCGCTCAGCCCCGTCGTAGCCCAGCCCCGTCGTAGCCCAGCCTGTCGTAGCCCAGCCCTGTCGTAGCCCAGCCCCGTCGTAGCCCAGCCCTGTCCTTCCTGCTCCATCCGCGCCATGCTCGGCGCGACGCATGGGAGTGCCCGCCATGGACCAGGATGATCTCGACACCCGTCTCGGCTTCGCGCCGGATTTCGACGCGCCGATTCCCTATATGCAGCGCACGCGCGATTACTATGCGGCGATCGGCTACGCCACGCCGTATCGGTGGGCGCACTTCGTCGATGCGCCGTTTACGCCGCTGCCCAAGCCATTGCGAGAGGCGCGCGTTGCCATCGTCACCACCGCTGCGCCG
>DATJNA010000021.1:0-3364 GCA_035508435.1 Acetobacteraceae bacterium
CGGCTGCCCGACAACGTCTCGCTGCTGCCTCTGCCGCCCTATTCCCCCGAGTTGAACCCGATGGAGAACATCTGGGATTACCTCCGGGGCAACCGACTCAGTTCGCGGATCTGGGACAGCTACGAGGCCATCCTGGTTGCCCGCAAGGATGCCTGGAACCTTCTGATCGCCGACCGCGAGCGCATCGATACGATCTCATATCGGACTTGGGCATCGGTCAATCTTTAAGTTGGCTGATATTACTCTGCGTTCGGGCCGCGATTGCAACCTGCGGCCCGAGCGTTGCGGTGCAATGGCCACCTTGGTCTATCCCGGCGCGCCAGTGTTGATCGGCTGACCGCTACCGTGCCGGAGCTAGCGTCTGGTCAGGCAGTCGCACCGTAACGGTGATGCGTACGGTCCGACCGCCCAACAGAGGTCGCGCGGTCATGCCCCAATCCGCCCGGCGAAGCCGCCCGCGCGCCACCAGCAAGGAGCCCCAGTCCAGGGTCAACGCCAATGGCCGGGTGACACCGTGCATGGTCAATTGGCCGTTGAGGCCATTGGGATTGCAGGTGCCGGCGAAGTTGAGTGCCGGGTAGTGCGCCGCGTCGAGGAAGTCCTGGCCCAGCACCGTGGCGGTGATCGTGTCGGTCGACATGGCGAGGCTGGCAACATCGACCTGCAATGCGACTCTGCAGTTTGCATGATCGGAGGGGTTGTAGCGCAGCGTACCATGGAAGGCGGCGAAGCGGCCGTCGAAGGGCAGCAGGCCGAGTCCGTAGGTCCGAATCGCGACGCTGCCGTCTGCCGGTTCGAGTGCGACCGTGCCCGGACGCAAACTAGCGGCACGCGCGATTGTTCCGGGTTGCGACAGCAGTGCCGCAAGCGTCACAAGGAAGGCGAAAGCAATGCGCGTTGCCGATTGCAGCCGACCGCCGACCGGACCGCGCCGGGACGAAACAGCGAGGCCGCCGGTGCCCGCGCAAGCGAGAGCCCACGGCCCATGCGTCCCACCTTTCGCTGGGATAACAGTAGACTTTGTCGTTCGCATGCACATTCCAACCATTGATGTCTCTCATTTGCGGACAGCGCAGCGGCGGAAGCGCAGCGCCCCGCCATCAAATTACCTCACCGCGGTCCCTTTGTTGCCCGCGCCCTGACCGATGTGATGTGGCCGGCAGCCATAGAGTCGTCCGATTCGGCGGGCTGGATGAACAGCAAAGGCGGTACACTGATGATATTGCGCAATCGCTCGTCCGTTGGTCGCGTGAAATCTGACCGGTCCAAGCGGTCGATGGTGGTCGCATTGGCAGCGATGATAGCGGTCGCCGGGATGCTGGGTGGATGCGTCATAGAGCCCGGCCATCCCTATCACGGGTGGTGGTGGCATCATCACGACTGATCCGGCGGGGACAAGCCCGGAGCTGATCGGCGCGGCACATGCCGCCCTCGCGGCTGGTCGCGCCGCGGGGGCGGCCACGGCTGCGTGATTGCGCTGCTGAGCCGCGCTACGATTTGACTGCCGCGTGCGCGCGGCGGTCGCGAGCGATGTCGAGGAACACTTCCTCCATGTCGTCGCGGTCGTAGCGTTGCAGCAGCTCCGCCGGACTGCCGCGATCGACAATGCGGCCGCGCTTCAACATCAGCACGTCGCTGCACAGCCGCTCGACCTCCGACATGTTATGGGTAGCGAGCAAGATGGTGCAGCCGCTTTCGGTGCGATAGCGCTCGAGCCAGGTGCGCACCCAGTCGCCGGTATCGGGATCGAGGCTGGCTGTCGGCTCGTCCAGCAGCAGCAGTTCGGGGCGATTGATCAGCGCCTTGGCCAGCGCGACGCGGGTCTTCTGGCCCGCGGAAAGCTGACCGGCGGGCCGGTGCAGCAGGTCACGCAGGTCCAACTCGTCTGCCAGTTCGCCGATGCGGCGCTCCAGGCGCGGCACGTTATAAAGGTGTCCGTACACGCGCAGGTTCTCCGCAACGGTCAGCCGTTGCGGCAGCGACAGGTAGGGCGAGGAGAAATTCATCCTCTCCAGGGCAGCGAAGCGGTTGCGCGCCATGTCGTGGCCGAGCACGGTGATGGCGCCGGCACCAGGCACCAGCAGGCCGAGCAACATCGCGATGGTCGTGGTCTTACCCGCGCCGTTGCCACCGAGCAGGCCGACGGTCTCGCCGGCTGGAACGGTGAAGCTGATATCCTCCACTGCCAGCACGTCGCCGTAGCGCTTGGTGAGATGGGTGACCTGAATGGCATCCATAGGTCCGGGGATTAGGGCGGCGGCCGGTTGACGCCAACTCCCGCATGACCCTAAGGCTTCCGCAGCGCCGGCCCATCTGCCATGTTCTCCGGCCATGGACGCGGCGGAACTGCGCATTTTCGAAGCGGTGGCGCGGCTTGGCGGCATGGGTCGGGCCGCCGAGGCGCTGCACACGGTGCAGTCCAACGTGACTGCGCGCATTCGCCAGCTCGAGGCAGAACTCGGGACTCCATTATTCCGTCGCCTCCCGCGCGGCGTCGAGCCGACCGCGGCCGGCCGTCGACTGCTGCCTTACGCACGCCGGGTCGCCCATTTGCTGGACGAAGCGCGGCGCGCCGCCCGCGACGACGGCACGCCGCAAGGCCCGCTCGTGATCGGCGCGTTGGAGACCAGCACCGCGCTGCGGCTCTCCCGCCCCCTTGCCGCCTACGTGGCCGCCTATCCGGCCGTCGACCTGACGCTCCGCACCGGCACAACTTGCGAGCTGATCGCGCACGTGCTGGACGACAAGCTGGAGGGCGCCTTCGTCTGTGGGCCCATTGTCCATCCGGATCTCCACGCCGACACCGTGTTTCGCGAAGAGCTGGCGCTGCTGACTGCCCCCTCGGTCGCATCGCTCGAGGCTCTGACCGCCGGCAACGACGTGCGCATCGTGGTGCTGCGTGCCGGTTGCTCCTATCGCCAGCGCCTCGAGGAGATGCTCACACGCCGCGGCATCGCGGCCCCGCGTGTGCTGGAGTTCGGCACTGTCGAGGCCTTGTTCGGCTGCGTCGCCGCCAATCTCGGTATCACGCTGCTGCCCCGCGCGATGATCGGGCCGATCTGGCAGGAGGGTCGCGTCGCCGCGCACCGGCTGCCCCTCGCCGATGCGCTGGTGGAGACGGTGTTCATCCGCCGTCGCGATGCGCATCTGTCCAGCGCGTTGTCGGCCTTTCTCGAGATGCTGCGGCCCGCCGAGCAATTGGCCGCGGAATAGATAGCCGTTGCGGCGCTGCGGCGAGCGCCCGGCGAATGGGCGTCTGGGCCATCACCCGCCCAGATGGCATCCATCTGAATTAACCGTTTTTGCCGATCGCACAGACACCCCAGCTTCCATCTTGGATAGCACGGGGAATCTGTGGACATGA
>DATJNA010000022.1:0-5966 GCA_035508435.1 Acetobacteraceae bacterium
ATGCTCTGGCTCCCGGAAATGCCAGCCTTCCCCGATGCACCCTGGCCAGCACGGACCGGCGAAATGTCAAAAGTGGGTTCCATCCCCGCCTGAATCCGCAGTTTGGCAGCCTGAAGAGGCGGAAACGAGGCGGTTCTTCGCAGTGGCCAAAACGCACAGCTTCGCGGTCACTGGGCCAGGTTAGCAGCGCGCCGGCCGGGCACGGAAGGCGCCAGCCACGGGACCGAACCAGGGTTGGCCGCATGCTCGGCACAGGGCCAACGGCGGCAATGGGGCTTATGACCGCCGTCTGTTCGCAAGGCGTTGCGCGGGCGGGTCACTGCGATGGCAGGATCCGAAGCTATTCGGAAAGAAATTTCACCTACTGTGCCAGCTTCAACCGAGCCCCGCGCACTTTCGAGTCCATGGGCCGAGCCGACCGCTGGAAACGCCCGCCGATGCCTGCCAGGATTGACAGGAGTCTTTCCCAGTACCTCGACTTTCTGCGCCTGGCGGCGGCGCTGTCGGTATTTGCCGGTCACATCGCAACGTGCACCGGCTACACATCGGCGCAGGTGCATTATCACAATGCCGCGGTGATGATGTTCTTCGTGCTGTCGGGTTATGTCATCGCTCACACGGTGACCGCCAAGCCTGTCAGCTTCGCCGAGTACGCGATAGCGCGGTTGGCGCGCCTATGGTCTGTGGCATTGCCGGCGCTTGCGTTCAGCTTGACCATTTGGGTCGTTGGCCCGCTGATGGCGCCGCGCGTGTTTGGTTTTGCCGCGCCGGGTCCCGCTACATTGCTGAAAGCCGCGCTGGCGTCAGTCACATTCATCAATGAATCCAGCCTCGGTCCGTGGGAGATACCGGCCGACTGGCCATTCTGGTCGCTCAGCTACGAGTTCACGTACTATCTTCTGTTTGGTACGATCATCTATACGAGGGGTCAAACGCGCACCGCCGCGCTCGCAGTGGCATGCGGATTGGCGGGCCCGCGCATCTTGCTGTTGCTGCCGATCTGGATCCTCGGGGTCATCGTATATAAGGCTCCGGCCTTTGTTCCGGCACGGTGGGGCTACCCGCTACTGCTCGGTTCAGCCGGCATCTACAGCCTGCTGGCTGCGGGTGTCGGGTTCGACACGCTGCATCAGCTCAACGCCACCGTTTTGCCGATCCCTGCATTGATGTGGTCATCGGATACCATCTGGAAATATCTGCTGGGCATCGCCGTGGCCGCCAATATCGCAGGCTTTGCCGCCATCTCGCACCGCGTGTCGTTCGGCCGACTTGGCTCGGTGGTCAGCGCACTGGCAAATGGGACGTTCGCCCTTTATCTGTTCCACGCGCCGCTCATCCTGCTGTTGAGTACCTGGGAGTGCGAGACTTGGTGTTCGAGCAAGGTGGAACACTAAGTTCCACTATCCGGGTCCATCGGAACGGTGACGGACTCCTGGGAGACTTGAGAATTTGGGGCACGGCCCAACTGCCACCTTTGGTGGATGTAGGCGGACCTTTCCAAGAAAGGTTTCAGCCGGCGGGACCGGGACGAATCGACGGCACATTCCCGATCGCCTTTCTGACCGAGACCGGCGGTACGATTCGGGCAGTGGCGTCTACCCGCTACGCACTGGAAACGGTCCAAACTCTTCCGTGTGACCATTTCCGCAATATCCTCCTGACGATGAGCCGAACCGGCCCCTTGAGTTTGCGTCAGCGGGAGAAAATCGTGCTCTTCGACAACAAGGCAGACGCCAGCCGACATATGGCGGCTCTCGAGCGGAATCTCCCACTCGAAGAGCGGTTTGCCATGGCTGAAGCGGCGTAAGTTGCTGGCATTGGGGCCAGGACATCAAGCAACGATGCCTTGGCCCCGGTCTGGCTATCGCAACGGCTATCAATGGCACATGGAGCTAACCAGCAGCTGAGGCCGCCATGGCAGAAAAATGCACAGCTGTCGCGCGCCAGCCCGCGATTTGTGCTATTTTCATGGGAGATGTCTTTCCCGAAGCTCGAAACAGCAGACCCACTATTGACGGCTAAGCCCTCGCCTTGACTGTCTGGGACCCCGCCTACTATCCTGTTTAGTTCGTGCCGTCCACATCCTGGTTCACAGATGAGACAGGCAACCGACTTGCGGCAAAGCCGACATAAGCTCATCATTCGATCATCGGAGTTACAATTGCCAAGCCCGGAATCAAGCACCGGCCGAGGCGTTTACCCGTGCCCTGTGTTCCACGATAGAGCAATGGGCTAGCTCAGCCGCATAGGTGCCAGCGAGGTGCGCCATGGCAGTCGGATGGGAAGGATCGAAAGTACGCTTGGTCCCTCTTGACAAAGGGAAACATTATGAGAACTTACTAGCGTGGTTGAACGATCCAGACGTAACTGCTTGGACGCTTATTGGCGACTGGCCATTTTCCGCGCGTACGGCGGACGAGCACTTTGATAAGGCGGATAACTTTGAACGTGGCGGACTCACGCTTGCTATCGAGATGCTCGACGGCAATCACATCGGCATCGCTGGCATTCATAATATTGATTGGCGACACGGAACTGCACACACCAACATCCTGATAGGAGCCAAAGATCGCTGGGGCTGCGGGTTCGGATTGGATGCCGTCCGTCTCCGGAGTCAATATGCGTTCAATGTTCTAGGGCTCCGGATGCTGCTAACTGAAGTAATGTCGGAGAATCTCGCATCTCTTTCAATACTTCACAAAGTCGGGTATTTCGAGGTGGGCCGCATCCCACGTCGATACTGGAAGCGAGGATCTTATCGTGATGTGATAATGATGATTGCTGACAGAAGCTCATGGGAGCGAGCTTCCAACGGCTTATCGGGGTGACATTTATTATAGTATAGGCTTATAGCAAAGGTACATCGCTATCCTACTCCAAAAACACAGTTCTAGGAAATTGGGTGACGCAGAGGGGATTGGAGGTGGGGGCGCCAAATGATCGCGCTTGCTACCGCGCCACCAACGCAGATCAATGCCGCCGCTCGGAGTGCAGAAGATACGCCGAGTCCCTCGGCTAGAGCGGCGAATCCAGGCACACCTATTAGAGCACTCCCAAGAAAGCAGGTAGAATATAACGCCATGACCCTTCCTCGCATGTCGTCACTTGCAAACAATTGCAATGTACTAACAACCGTGGCACTAAAGAGGCCCACACACATGCCGTACGCGAACGTGCCCGCTGCCAGGAGGGTGAGCGAATGCATTGCCGCTAGTCCAACCTGTGTTGCTGCGAGGGCAATCGCCAGTATGATTACCATAAGCAGGCCGACCCTCTGCCATCGCGCGAACATCAGGGAGCCGGATGCAGCCCCTAACCCGAGAGCGGACATTAGCCACCCATAGATTCGGCTGTCTCCGTGTAAAACGGTAGACGCTATTAAAGCGATAGAGACCTGGAAATTATATGAAGAGATAAATACCGCTAGCATGACGACAGATGTCGCGGCCAAGGTTGGGGCTGCACAAACGTAAGTGAGGCCTGCACGGACCTGATGCTGCATTCTTGGCGCAAACGCACGTTGTGCAAGTTCGTCTCTCCTAAGGCTCGCAAGTACCATCACGATGATCGAGAAGGTTACCGCATTGAACAAAAATCCAGGTGCAACTCCCATAGTAGTGAGCAGTAGACCTCCCAAGGCCGGACCGATGGTACGGCCGAGTGCCGCGATGACGCCAGTCCACGCGACTGCATTTGAAAGGTCTTCTTCGCCTACCAAATCTTTGGTAAAAGCTTGCAACGCTGGCAAATCAAAACATTTTATGAATCCAAACCCTCCCGCTGCGATCCAAATAATCCATACACGTACCGTACCAAACGCTGCCAGCAGGCCCACTACCAATGCCAATAACCCGAGGGACCCTTGGGTAACCATGAGGATGCGTCGCCGATCGTGCCGATCGGCGATCACGCCACCGTACATGCCGATCAGAACCGACGGACTAAATTGCAATAAATTCGTGACCGCTATAGCCATTCCAGATTGGCTTATTTGTAAAACTAGCCAATTTTCTACCGTAATCTGCATCCATGTCCCAATGCTCGACGCAAGTTGCGCGGCGAAGTAAGTTCTGAAGTTACGACTCCGGAATGCACAAAGCGTTTGGCGAGCGAAAAAGGAACTGCCTTCCGGATTCTGCCTCTCAGTTTCCACAACGATTCGCCTTTCGTGCAACTACAGCTGTGAGCAGATTTCTGTTGTGAGTTTAGCGTACCACCCTGACGCCGCAGCGAGTTTCCCACGGTGTAAAGACACAGTAAGGGGGAATTACCGCCCCGGGTATTTTTATTGATCTTCTTTGTAGAGTGTCTCTATGGTTACTTCCTCTGCTCGACCTATGTTTACATTGCCGAATGCTCATCTAGCTCTAGAAGCCGATGGCTGTACGTCGACTGCGCAGCGCTGCGGCTTGTCTATCCGGCGTGCTTCGGCCTCGCACTTGTGGAGCACGTCGGCATAAGCGTTACCCAGCCGGATATCCTCGTTCACCTCCGCCGCGAGACCAGGGTTGTTGCGGTCGATCAGCTGATACCCCGCTTGCAGCGTGTTCGTCTGCATCAGCCAGGCGGCCCAGTCCGCCGACCATCCCCAGTCGTCGGGTGCGTGCCGGTTGATCTCCATGAACAGCATGGTGCCCAGCACGGCCCCGATCAGCGCCGCCCCGCCGCCAACGGCCCACAGGATATTCCGGTCGCGGTCGGCGCGCTGCTGGAAGAACGCCACACGCGCCAGCGTGTCCTGCCCCCGCTCGAAACCCTCCCGCGCCGCCTGCATCTGCCGGGCCTGGCCATCGGCCAGCCGCGCGGCCTCGTCCCGTATCTGCTGCGCGACCGTCGCCGGCGTCACCTGCAATGACGGCGCGCCCTCGATCGCATCGAGCCGCGCACCGACCGCCTGCAGTTCCTTGACGATCGCTCCGAGGGTCAGCGCGTAGTCCGGCGCCGTCTGCCCTTCGACCGCTTGGCGCAGCGCCGCCACCTCCGCCCGGAGGGCTGCGAACGCCCGCTCTGCGCTGCCGGTGTCGGCCTCGTCGTCCATCCCCGCGGCTCACATGCCCATGCCAAGGCCCTGGCCGTGGCTTAGCCCCAGCTCGCGGGTCAGCGCACGATCGAGCTTCTCGCTCTGCACCACCAGCGTCAGCCGCGACCCCTTGGCGATGCCGAGCTCCGGCCCGCGCTGGCGCAGCAAGCTGTCGAGCTGGGGATCCCGCTTCAGCGCCTGGGCGAAACGCTCCATCTCCGCGCCGATCGCCCGCTGCGTCCGATAGTCGTATTGCGCGTCGGCCTGGTCGTACGCCTGCTCCAGCTTGTCCCAGGCCCGCACGGTCTCGCGCGCCCGTGTTTCCAGCTTCTCCCGCGCGCCGCGCGCCGTGTGCCCGGCCTCGATCAGCACAGCCAGGCCGTAGTCCGTGCCGGCACCCTGGGCCAGCCGCGGCGCCTGGGTCAGCGCCGCGTCGAGGTCCTCCCCGAAGCGGGGGAGCTGCGCATCGAGCGCGCGATCGGCGTCGGCCAGCGCCGCCGCCTGGTGCGGTAGCACCGGCAGCCCGGCCTGGCGCATCCGCGCGGTGTCCGCCCACGCGCGGGCATAGGCGCCGACCGACTGCACCAACCGGTCCGCCTCCCGCTCCTGCTCCGTCGTCGCTGGCGCGACCGCCGGCGCGGGGGCCGGCTCGGCCCGGCCGGCGTCCAGCTTCAGCCCGGCGAACATTCCCCGCCGTGACCGGGCCGGCTCTGCGTGCTGCACCGCCGCCGGACGCTGGCGCAACACGATCTCGCTCTCCGGCACCAGGCCGCGCCGTTCCGCGTAGGCCCGCACCGAGTCGGCTGCCGACTCGCGCCGAATCTCCGGTTGCTCTCGTGTTCCCGCGGCCAGCCCATAGTCCAGGCTGGTGTCCTTCAGCCGCTCGCGGCCAAGCGCACGGGTCAGCCGTTCCCGGCTGCCCAGCTCGTCCGCGCCCCAGTGCAGG
>DATJNA010000023.1:0-63703 GCA_035508435.1 Acetobacteraceae bacterium
GGTACGGCTACAAGACCGAGATTGCTGTGTCCCGCCGCGCTTCGCTCGCGGTCTTCGCGATGACAGTGCTCGACTATGCGAGCAATGCCGCCGCGATGCGCTCGCGCGTCAGCGGCATGTCGCGAATACGCGTGCCCAGCGCGTGCGCCACCGCATTGCCGATCGCCGCCGCCGTCGGCCCGAACGTGCATTCGCCCATACCCAGGGTCGGCTGGTCCGGCGCATGCACAAGTTCCGTCTCGATCTCCGGCACTTCGGAAAACTTCAGGATCGGATAGCCCTCCCAGTCCAGCGACACCCGTCCCTTAACATCGAATCGCATTTGCTCCTTCAGCGTCATGCTGATCGCCTGCACGATGCCGCCCTCCAACTGGTTGCGTGCGCCATCGGGATTGATCACCAGCCCCGCATCCGCGGCGCACCACGCACGCCGCACCCGCACCGCTTGCTCTACCTCGACTTCCACCGCGACCGCCGCATAGGCTGCCTTGTTCTTGTAGCGCGCCCAACCGAGGCCGATGCCGCACCCGCTGCCGGCCGGCCCCCGCGAGGCCCAGCCGCAGCGCTCCGCCACAGCCTGCAAAATCCGCCGCGCGCGAGGGTCGGATAACATCGATAGCCGGTATTCCACCGGATCGACGCCAGCCCGCTCCGCCAGTTCGTCCATGAAGCATTCCAGCGCGAACACGTTCGGCAATGCGCCGAGGCCGCGCAGCGCCGAGGTGCGCGTCGGAGGCTTCAACACCAGATGATGCACGATGCGCCTCGCGGCGAAATCATACAGCGGCAGCGCGTTGCGCGTGCCGCCACCGCCGCCGGCCTCCGGCGGGTCGCTCGGACGCGGATCGGGGGGCGGTGTCGGCAGCGCCTCGTGCGTCAGCATGTTGCCGCCCGTGCTGGGCCGCTGCACATGTGTCGCCGACCAGATCTCCGTCGTCCAGTCCAGCGGTTTTCCCGCATCGTCCACCACCGCGCGCATGGTGACGTGCATCGCCGAGCCGAGCGGCTCGAACCCAAATTCTTCCTCGCGCCGCCACAGCACACGGATGCAGTGGTCCGGCAGTTCGCGCGCGATCACCGCCGCATCCAGCGCCACGTCGTCGGCGCCGTTATGGCCGTAACAGCCGGCGCCGTGCGCGTGCCGCACCGTGATCGCGTCCGGCTTCATGCCCAGCACGT
This sequence comes from Acetobacteraceae bacterium, assembly GCA_035508435.1. Taxonomy (GTDB): domain Bacteria; phylum Pseudomonadota; class Alphaproteobacteria; order Acetobacterales; family Acetobacteraceae; genus JASHVB01. Next base: position 1,180 of record DATJNA010000023.1, read on the forward strand.
TCGCGAGCGACGCGCGCAGCGGATAAACGCCCTGGGTGTGCGACCAAACTTCAAGCCGGCCGCCGCGCAATTCTGCCAAAGCGCAGGACGGCGCCATCGACGCATGCGCCACATAAGGGCGCGAAAAGCTCGCCTGCACCATTGTTCCCGCCGGCGGCGCAGTTTCATCGTACAGCACGCGATCGTTGGCGGGTTGGCCGACCAGCCACACGGCTTCCTGCATGTCGGGGGTCAGCGGCGTCACGCTATCCCACGTCGCATGGGGCGGCGCGGCGGCGGCGGCCCGCTGCACCACGGTCTCGTCGGCGCCAACGAACGCGACGAAATTGCCGACGCGGACAATTCGGAAATCGCCGCCGCCGGCGCGGCGGATCGCCGCCTCGTTCAGTGAAGCAAGCACCGCGCCGCGGCACGGCTGGCGCAGGATGCGCGCGTGCAGCAGGTCTGGCCGCACCAGGTCGTGGATGAACGCGGCACCGGTCACCTTCGCCGGCAGGTCACGTCGCGGTACCGGCTGTCCCACCACGCGATAGGACGACGGCGGCTTCGGCGTCGCGGTGCCGTCGATGTCGCGGGAGAAATCCTCGTCCGAGGCAAAGTTCCAGTAATCGTGCCCGGTGGGCGTTTCGCCGCGATGGAAGGCGCCATCCGCGACACTGATCTCGTCCGGGCTGCAATTCAGCCGGCGCGCCAGCCGATCCAGCACGCGCGCACGAAATTCCGCAGTGACCAGCCGCACCGAACGGCCGGAGACCTCGATCGACTGGCTCGATGTGGTCTGGCCCTCGTCGGGTGCGTCCTCCGTATCGCCCGACAGCACGCTGATGCGGCTGAGTTCGACATCGAGTTCCTCGGCCGCGATCTGCGCCAGCGCGGTGACGTTGCCCTGCCCCAACTCCACCTTGCCCACCGCCAGCCGCAGCGTGCGGTCGGGTTGGAACCGCAGCCATTTTTCCATCCGCCGGTTGTTCTGGATCGACAGCGGCAATGTGTCGCTCATGCGAATGCTCTCCCCTGGCGCAACGCCGCGGCGGCCTTGGCAACGGCGCGGATGATGCGAGGATGCGCGCCGCAACGACAGAGATGTTTGTCCAACGCCATCACGATGTCATCGCGCGTCGGCGAAACATTGCGATCCAGCAACCGCTTCGCCGACATAATAATTCCTGAAACGCAATACGCGCATTGTCCCGCCTGCTCTTCTAAGAAGGCGAGTTGCAGCGGATGTGTTCCGCCGAGTCCCTCGATCGTGGTTATGTGGCGTCCCGCTACCGTGCCAACCTCGCGTGAGCAAGCGAAGACGGGCTCGCCATCGACCAGGACCATGCAGCTTCCGCATTGCTCCAGTCCGCAACCATAGCGCGCCCCCTTCAGGTCGAGCTCATTGCGCAACACGTCCAGCAATGGCGTGGTTTCCGCCGCGCCCACGCGAACCTGCTTCTCATTCACCGTCAGTTCGATCATGCCAATCGCTCCAATTGCCTTCGATCATCCCAATCACTCCGACTGCCTTCGATCATCCCAATCGCTCCGATTGCCACGGCAACTGCCACAGCTCCGCGTTGCAAAGTTTCGTCGCCAATGCGTCCGAGATCGCCTCGAACAAGCGCTCGCCCTTCTCTGCACTGGCAGCCTCGGGATTGCCGATGACGCCGGATGACGACCGGCTGCCGATGGTGCGCCAGGTGTACACGCCGCCGCCGACCAGGTCGTTGATGCCTGGAGTCGCGTTTGCCTTGGCGAGCGTGATGCGCTCGGTCGCCACCAGCTCCGGCCGCACCGCCATCATCATCGAAGTTTCCGCCTCGCAGGCATGCTGCAAGCCGCCTTGCGTCTCCAGGATCTTCGCGATCGCCACGGCCGCGGCGTACCAATAGGTGAATTGCACAATCGGCACGCCGAGCTTCGGCGTCAGGTCATCGGTGATGGCGCGCAGCGCGTTCTCGTTGCCGCCATGCGCGTTCAGCAGCACGATGCGGCGGAAGCCATGCCGGACCACCGAGCGCACCACACCTTCCACCAGCGCGCTGAATGGGGAAAAATCCAGCGTGATGGTGCCGCCGAAGCTCATGTGATGCTCTGAGATGCCGGTCCACAGCACCGGCAACACCAGCGTTGGCGTGCCTTTCGCCGCAGCTTTGCGCGCGGTGCGCAGCGCGACTTGCTCACCCAGGATGGTATCGACCTCGACCGGCAGATGCGGGCCGTGTTGCTCCAGCGCCGCTACCGGCGCGATCACGACCGCGTCCTGCCGCGCTTGCTCGCGCAACTGATCGGCGCGCAGTTTGCGCCATTCCACCTCTGGCATGCATCCGGGCTCCTCTTGGGGTGCTATGTTCGGCATGAAACCGCGCGGCTGTGAAGGCACGCCCGCGGGGGCGACGCCACGAGGAGACCCCACATGAACCTGCATCGCTTGCTCCAGCAACGCCTCGCCGCCGGCCGGCCGGTGCGGGTCGGGCTGATCGGCGCAGGCAAATTCGGCTCGATGTTCCTCTCGCAGGTGCCAACCACACCGGGCATCGAGGTCGCCGCCATCGCCGACCTCGCTCCCGACCGTGCGCGCGAAGCCTGCCGCCGCGTCGGCTGGGAGCAAACGCGGATCGAGGCCACGCGCTTTACCGATGACGCGATGGCGATGGTGCGTTCAGGCGATATCGAAGTCGTGGTGGAAGCGACCGGCCACGCGCCCGCCGGCATCGCCCATGCGCGCCGCGCGATCGCCGAGGGCAAGCACATCGTCATGGTGAACGTGGAAGCCGATGTGCTGGCCGGTCTCGCTTTGGCGCGCGAGGCGGCGAGCGCGGGCGTGGTCTACACACTTGCCTACGGTGACCAGCCGGCGCTGATCTGCGAACTGGTGGACTGGGCACGCGCCTGCGGCTTCCGCGTGATCGCCGCCGGCAAGGGCACGAAATATCTGCCGGAGTATCACGCCTCCACACCGGCGACGGTGTGGCCCTATTACGGGCTGACCGAGGACGCCGCGCGGGCGGGCGGCATGAACCCGCAGATGTTCAACTCCTTCCTGGACGGCACCAAGTCCGGTATCGAAATGGCGGCGGTGGCGAACGCCACCGGCCTGACACCGCCGCCGGACGGCTTGCGCTTCCCGCCCTGCGGCACGCACGAGCTGGCGCAATTGCTGCGGCCTGCCAATCAGGGCGTGCTGCACCATGCCGGCCAGGTCGAGGTGGTGTCGTCGCTGCATCGCGACGCGCGCGAGGTGGCGAACGATCTGCGCTGGGGCGTCTACGTGGTGTTCGAGTCGCCGAACGACTATGCAGCGCGCTGTTTCAAGGAATATGGCGTGGTCACCGACGAATCGGGTCGCATCTCCGCGCTGTACCGGCCGTTCCATCTGATCGGCCTGGAGCTGAACGTGTCGATCCTGTCGGCGGCGTTGCGCGGCGAGGCGACCGGCGCGCCCACCGCCTTCCGTGGCGACGTGGTATCGACCGCCAAGCGCGATTTGAAGGCGGGCGAGACGTTGGATGGTGAAGGTGGCGCGTGTGTCTGGGGCAAGCTGCTGCCGGCCGCGACCAGTTTGCAGATCGGCGGATTGCCGATCGGCCTGGCCAACCACGTGCCGCTGCTGCGCGACGTGAGGCAGGGGCAGTGCGTCACCTGGGACGACGTGCGGATCGATCCCAACGACAGCGCGTACCGCTATCGCCGGCGAATGGAAACGCTGGCGGCCTGACAGGTCATTTTGCGACGAGGCGCCCAGAAACTCCCCCTCCCCTTGTGGGAGGGGGGTGGGGGAATGCGGCTACTCCGCGGCCTCCAGCAGCAGCACGGCAACGCCGCGATCCGAGGCGATGCGCGACGCCGCCGCCACCTCGCCGGCCGGCGATGCGCCGCGGGTCAACACCAGCAGCCGCTCGTGCACGTGGCTCAGCGCATGCAGCACATCCTCGGGGCCTGATCCACTCAGGCTTCGGGTCGTCACCCGCGTCTTCGGCACACCCAGCGCGACACTGCGCTGGACGGCGGCCTCGGTCAGTGACGCTTCGCCTTCCGGCAGCAGCAGCAGCAGCCGCTCGCGCGTGTTTGCCGCGGCGCGGGCAGCCAGCCGCAATGCCGGGTCGTCCGCTCCGCTCAGCAGCGCAACCACCGGCCCATGGCGCAGGGCGAAGCGTGCCGGCAACAGCAGCAGCGATGCGGTCGACCCATCCACCGCCGCGCGCAGGCGCGACACGCCATGACCAAGGCGTCCGGCCGGCGTGGTCGGCGCGGCGACCACCATGACGTCGGTCGCCAGCGTGACAGCGGCAAAGGCGTTCGCCGGATCGCCACGATGCACTTCGAAGGCGTGCGGCACGCCCAGCGCCGCCCCAACCTCGCGCAGCAGGCGCCGCGCCTCCGCCGCCGCCCGGCGCAACTCCTCGGCGATACGGTCGGTTTCGATCTTGTGCCATTCATGTCCCGGCAGGCGCAGCTCGCGAACGAACGGCAGTTGCGCAAGCTCGAGCAAGGACTCGTCCTCGATGAACAAGCCATGCAGATCCCAGTGCAGCAGCGCCGCCACCTCGGCCACCGCGCGCAGCGTGCGAGCATCGGCCGCGCCGTGGCCAAGTTCCACGATCAGCCGACGATGGCCGCTGTTGGCGTCGCCACTCATGTGTTGTCGCCGCCGGCAACGCTCTCGCCGGCTTCCTTGCGCGACTTGGCAAATTGTTTCAGCCGCTCCTCCACCGCGCGGTTCACGCTGGCTTCCGGCCAGGCGCCATCGGCGCTGCGTTCTCCCGCCGCCATGCCGGTGAGCAAGGCGATGCCCTCGTCGATCGTCGTCACCGGCCAGACCGAGAATTTTCCACCGGCGCACGCCTCCACCACGTCGGCACGCAGCATCAGATGCTGCGCGTTCGCGGCGGGGATCAGCACGCCCTGCCTGCCGGTCAGGCCGCGCGCGGCGCAGATGTCGAAAAAGCCTTCGATCTTCTCGTTCACGCCGCCGATCGCCTGCACCACGCCGAGCTGGTTCACCGATCCGGTCACCGCCAGGTCCTGCCGCAGCGGGATCTCCGACAACGCCGACAGCAGCGCGTACAACTCTGCCGAGGAGGCGCTGTCGCCATCCACCCCGCCATAGGATTGCTCGAACACCAGGCTGGCATAGAGCGACATCGGCGTATCCAGCGCATAGCGCCCGGCGAGGAAGCCGGATAGGATCAGCACCCCTTTCGAATGCAGCGGGCCGCCGAGTTCCACTTCGCGTTCGATATCGACGATCTTGCCGCCGCCCGGCCGGACGCGGCAGGTGATGCGCGACGGCCGGCCGAAACTGTGGTCGCCCAGGCTCAGCACCGACAGCCCGTTCACCTGGCCGACGCGGCTGCCGGCGGTCTCGATCAGCGCGATGTCGCGCAGGATCATCTCGCGGCCGCGCTCCTGCACCCGCGCCACGCGGCGCCGCTGTTGTTCCAGCGCTTGCTCGACATCGGCCCGCGCGATCTGCGCGCCGGCGGCGCAGTGGCTGGCTTCGACGATCAGGTCACGCAGCTTCTCGCCGAGCAAGGTCAGCTTCGCCGCGTCCTCGGCAATGCGCGCCGCATGTTCTGTCACGCGTGCGACCGCGTCGCGGTCCAGCGGCTTCAGGCCCTCCTGCGCCGCGATGGTGCCGATCAGCCGCGCCAGCATCGCCTCGTTGCCCGGCGAACGGTCGGTGTCGTCGTCGAAATCCGCCAGCACCTTGAAATGCTGCGCGAAATCGGGATCGAGCGCAGACAGAAGATAGTACAGGCTGCGGTCGCCGAACAACACCACCTTGACGTCGAGCGGGATCGGATCCGGCTCCAGCGACACGGTGGTGGCGAGGCCGATGAAACGCGAGACGTCCTCGATGACGATCTCGCCGCGCATCAGGGCGCGCTTCAGCGCCGGCCAACTGAACGGCTCGGTCAGCAGGGCGCGGGCGTCGATCAGGATGATGCCACCGTTGGCGCGGTGCAGCGCACCGGCCTTGATCAGGCGGAAGTTGGTGACCAGCGCGCCCTGCATCTGCAAATACTCGACCCGGCCGAGCAAATCGCCCAGCGTCGGATGCAACTCCTCCACGACCGGCGCGCAGTGGTCCGCCTGGGTGACGAACGCGTTCACTTCATAACGATCGAACGGGCCGCCCATGCGCATTCCCGCCAGCCCACCTTCCGCCGCGGCGGCCGCCGCCTGCAAGAACAGGGGCAGGTTTTCCAGGATGTCGGCGCGCGTGGCCTCGATATGGGCGACCACCTGCGGCAGGTCGGCGAACTCCGTCTTGAGGTCCTCGAATGCCTGCGCTATGGCGAATTGCGCGGTGTCGCGATCGAGTGCGCGCACCGCGTCGCGTTGTTCCTTCTCGTGGCGCGGCAGCGCGCGCAGCGTCTCTTCCAGGTCCTTCTCCAGGTCCTCGATGTCGGTGCGCACCTTCTGCTGGTCCGCCTCAGCCCAGTCGTTGAACTCGGCGGGTGGCACCACCTTGCCGTCGCGCGCCGGCGCCATGGCGAAGCCCATCGGCGTGCGCAGAATCGCGATGCCGCGCGCCTGGGCCTTCTGGGTCAGCGCGGCGAACGACTCCTCGTTCTTCTGCTGAATGGATTGTTCGATGGCGCCGCGGCGCTTCTGGTAGTCCTCGCTTTCGAAGATCGCCGGCAGCGAAACCTTCAGGTCCTCCAGCAACGTGTGCATCGCCTGGGCGAGCGCCGGGGCGCGGCGGCTCGGCATCGACAGCGCGCGGGGCTGGTGCGGCGTGGCGAAATTATTGACATAGATCCAGTCATTGGGCAGCGGGCGCTGGCAGGCGGCTTCATCAAGCAGGGCGCGCACCGACTGGCGAATGCGGCTGCTGGGTGCGCCGATGGCGAAGATGTTGAAGCCGCGCTGGGCGACGGCGGTGCCGAAGCGGATCGCCTCCTGCGCGCGCGGTTGCTCGATCAGGCCAGGCAGCGGCGCAAGCTCGGCCGTGGAGGCGAACTCGAGCGCATCGAGGCTGGCACGGCGATACAGCCGAGCGGGCGCAAGCGGTTGGATGGGCTGGGTCATGATGCCTCCGTCCCGACGGAGCCTGCGCCGGATTCTGCGGAGGCAGGTTGATCTGGGTCAACCGCTTCGGTCTACAATCTACAGTTGTAGACGGATTGCTGAAATTTCGAGACGATAGTGCTTTATTTGCTTGACCTTGCCGCGAGGGCGCGGTTAACGTTTCGCTCGGATCATTAGTGGACCGGTAGATATTTAATGCGTCAGGAAACCATTGCGCTGCATGCTGGCTACACGCCTGAGGCCACGACCCGTGCGGTCGCGGTTCCGATCTACCAAACCGTCGCCTATAGCTTCGACAACGCGGATCATGGTGCCGCGCTTTTCGACCTGGAAGTACCTGGCTTTCGCTACAGCCGCATTGCCAATCCCACCACCGCCGTTCTGGAACAAAGGGTCGCCGAATTAGAGGGCGGCGTCGGCGCCTTGTGCGTCAGCACCGGTCAGGCCGCGTTGCATTATGCCATCCTGAATTTGGTCAGCATGGGCAACAACATCGTATCTGTGCCGCAATTATACGGCACGACCCACACCCTGTTCTGCCACCTGTTGCGTGACATGGGGGTCGGTGTTCGGTTTGCCGAATCCGATCACCCCGCGGCCATCGATGCCATGATCGATGGCAACACCCGTGCGGTGTTCTGCGAAAGCGTCGGCAACCCGGCAGGGAACGTCTGCGACGTGCAAAGCCTGGCGGAAGTCGCCCACAGCCATCGCATTCCATTGGTGGTGGACAATACGGTTGCCACGCCGATTCTGATGCGCCCGATCGATTTCGGTGCCGATATCGTGGTGCATTCGTTGACCAAATTCATGGGGGGACACGGCACCACCTTGGGCGGAGCCATCATCGATGGCGGCAAATTCCCCTGGTATCCCGATCTGTTTCCCCGGTTCAACCAGCCCGAGCCATCCTATCACGGCCTGGTCTATACCGAACGCTTCGGGCCGACCGCCTATATCGAACGCTGCCGATCCTATCTGCAACGCATCACCGGTTCGGTATTGACGCCGCTCGCGTCATTCCTGCTGCTGCAAGGCATCGAGACCGTCGCGCTGCGGGTGGAACGCCATGTTGCCAATGCGGCGGTGGTTGCCGGCCATCTGCGTAACCATCCCAGGGTCGATTGGGTCAATTATGCGGGCTTCAAAGACAGCCCATACCATGATCTCACGCGCAAGTACCTGGGCGGACGGGCTTGCTCGCTCATCACATTCGGCATCAAAGGCGGCTATGAAGCATCGGTGCGTTTCTATGATGCGCTGAACCTTGTCAGCCGGTTGGTCAACCTCGGTGACGCCAAGTCGCTCGCCTGTCACCCGGCCTCCACCACGCATCGGCAAATGCCGCCGGACGCCCAGCGCAAGGCGGGGGTGTCGCCGGAAATGATCCGGATGAGCGTCGGCATCGAGCATGTCGACGATATCGTCGCCGATCTGGATCAGGCGCTCGCGGTGTCGTGATGCCCACCATCGCCATCCTCAACAACATGCCGGATTCGGCGGTTGCCTCAACCGAACGCCAGTTCAGCGAATTGCTGGTTGCCGCGACCGGCGGCTCCACGGTGCGGATACGATGGTTTGATTTCAATCGTCGAGCCGGTTACGAACCGTTGGACAATCTGCTGGCACTCAAGCATGTGGACGGACTGATCGTCACCGGCAATGAGCCGAAAACCAAACGATTGAATGACGAAATTTATTGGGATGCATTCAGCAAGGTAGCGGATTGGGCGGCCCATCATACCACATCAACGATCTGGTCCTGTCTGGCGGCGCATGCCCTGGTGTTGCGCCTCGACGGCATCGAGCGGTCGCCGCTGTCAAAGAAACTTCATGGCTTGTTCGAGGTCGTCAAACTCACCGACCATCCTTTGCTGACCGGCATCACGGCCATGCAGGTGCCGCATTCACGATGCAATGGGCTCGATTATGGCGATTTGCAGACGCATGGCTATACCATGCTTACTGCGTCGGCCGCCGCGGGTGCCGATATCTTCGTCAAGCGTTGCAGCAAGAGTTTGTTCGTCATGCTGCAAGGGCATCCCGAATATGATGCTCGGGCGTTGATGCGGGAATACCGCCGGGACGCGCTGCGATTTATCTCCGGCGCGCGCGATACCTACCCCGAGCTCCCCAGGAACTATTTCGGATACGGTACGGAGCAGGAGATGTTGCGTCTGCAAGAGAGGGCGTTTGCGGAGCGCGGCGTCGACATCATGACAGATATGCAGGTGGTGCTCGGTAAAGCCGATCTGGCCGCCACCTGGAAACCAGCCGCAGTACGATTCTATAGCAACTGGCTGGACTTTTTGACTGACGCCAGGACCACCCGGTTTCCATCCACAGCCATGCGTACTCAGTTTGACGATATGCTGACCAGGCGATTGGCAATGGTGCACGAACCGGCCGAACGCGGCGGCATGCTACCGACATTTGATTATCACACGACGGCCCGGGCACCGGTCATAACTGGGGATTCGGCCGAAAATGACGGGTATGATCTGGTCAATTGTCCGGAGAAGGGAACTCAGACGTGGATGCGGTGATCACCGAGAACGAAGTACTCGACGATATCTGTGGGTTTGATTGGGCGGAGCTCGACTGCGCGGAGCAATCCGCCGTCGCGTGGGCGTACTACTTCTTCTCGATCCAATTTCGAGAGAACCTGGAAATCGCCGCGCGTCTGTATCCGAGTGACCTGTTGGACGAACTGGTGGCGGGGGAGTGCGATACCGACAATATCTCGCCGTGGCCGGACGTTGCCCTGCCGGGCGAGAAGATGAACCACGATGAGTTCATGCGTCGTTTGCTCGACCTGTCGCCGATTGACCCGAAATTGCAGATGATCATCGAAGCCGCCGGAAACAGGTATTTGCGCCGCACTCGTGCGTTCCCCGACCGGACCAGAGCCTCCAGTATTGCCAGCTATGAGGATGGCGGACTCGAACGCTTGTTCACCGCCATGCTCACCGGACAGCGCTGGGACACCCCGCTGCTGGCGGCGTTTCGCCACTTCCTGGAACGCCATATCGGCTTCGACAGTGATCCGACGGCAGGTCACGGCGCCCTGGCACGCCATCTGCCGCCAGACGACGGGGTGGAGCATTTGTGGGATGAACTGCGCGAGTTGTTCATCATCGCCGTGCCCCGCCTGCTGGGGTGACGGCGAATCCCCGCATCGGCGCCAGGATGTATCCGCGCCGGGGCAGGGTGTATCGACGCCAGGTTCGCCTGGCGGCACCCAGGCTGCGTGCGTGGGCGCCAGGTTCGCATATTGACGCCCGGCCTTGCCTGAGCCCACGCGGCGATCACGGCCCGGGTCGGTGACACTCGAACTCGACGCCATTGCCCGGTGCCAGGTCTGCCAGCCGCGGCGTCGTGTCGCGAGGTTGCCGGACATGAGGTTGCCAGCACTCCCGTGCCCGGTACTATCGGGCAGCTCAGTGCAGGGCAGCGCGCATGGCAGGCAGCACCAGATCCGGCGGCAGGACCACGCTCCACGTGGCGGCTGCGAACAGCAGCAGCACGCTGCAAATTCTGCTGATCTTCCTGCGGCTCGGTTGCTCGTGTTTCGGCGGACCGATCGCCCATCTCGGCTATTTCCGCGCCGAGTTCGTGCAACGGCGGAACTGGCTGAGTGACCGCGCCTACAGCGATCTCGTTGCCTTGGCGCAATTCCTGCCGGGACCGGCATCCAGCCAGACCGGCTTCGCCATCGGGCTGATGCGCGGCGGCTATCTCGGCGGCCTCGCGGCGTGGACCGGCTTCACCATGCCATCGGCGATCCTGATGCTGTTGTTCGCCTACGGTGCCGGCAGCATCGCCGACACGGCGTGGGGCGCCGGGCTGCTGCGCGGATTGAAGCTGGTCGCGGTGGCCATCGTGGCGCAGGCGGTGCTGGGCATGGCGCGCAGCCTGTGTCCGGACCGCCAACGGGCATCGATCGCAACCGCTGCCCTGGTCGTGATGCTGCTGGCATCGGGCTCGCTCAGCCAGGTCGGCACCATCGTCCTGGGTGCCGTCGCGGGCCTCATCCTGTGCCGCGGTGCGACCGAATCCGTCACCGACAGCATCGCCATTCCCGTCTCAGGCGTCGCGGCGACGGTCCTTCTCGTGGGGTTCTTTCTGCTCCTGATCCTCGCCTTCGTGCCCACGGGTAGCGGCAGCGTCGCATTATTCCACGCGTTCTATCGTTCCGGTGCGCTGGTGTTCGGCGGCGGCCATGTCGTGCTGCCGTTGCTGCGCGATGCTGTCGTGGCGCCAGGCTGGGTATCGGACAACGCGTTCCTCGCCGGCTATGGCGCGGCACAGGCGGTCCCAGGACCGTTGTTCACCTTCAGCGCATTCTTGGGCGCGGAGGCTCGCGTGGGGCCCGGTGGAGCCGGCGGTGCCGTGATCGCGCTGGTGGCGATCTTCGTGCCGGGCATGCTGGTTTTGCTCGGAACGCTGCCGTTCTGGCACGCGCTGCGCCGCCGGCCGCACGCACAGGCCGCCATGCTGGGCACCAATGCCGCGGTGGTCGGCTTGCTGGGCGCCGCTCTGTACAATCCGGTGTGGACCAGCGCGGTGCGGACTCCGGTGGATTTCGCCGTTGCCGCGACCGGCTTTGTACTGCTCCAGGCATGGCGCGCGCCGCCGATCGTCGTCGTGCTGGCGTCCGCGCTTGCCGGCCTCGGCCTGAGCATGGCCGGACCATGAGCCACATCCGTGACATCGCACGATCCCGGCGCTCTGTCGTCGCGGCCCTCGGTCTCGCGATGCTGCTGGTGCAACAGGCGGCCGCCGACCCCTTCTGGCACAACGCGGTGAAAGTCGTCGCGGCGGACCGCATGACCGTCACCACTGCCGCCGGCAGCGGCGAAATCCCGCTTTTCGTCTCCCCGACCTGGATGCAGCCGCTGGCGGGCATACGCCGCGTGGTCATCGTGGTGCCGGGGATCGACCGCGACGCCGCGACGACGATGCGCGGCGCCGAGGCCGCGCGCGCCGCCGCCGGCACCGCGGGCCAGGCAACGTTACTGGTCGTGCCGCAATTCCTCGCCGCAGTCGACATCACCGCGTTCGCACTGCCGCCGCCGACGTTGCGCTGGAGCATCAATGGCTGGAGCGGGGGCTACCCTGCCATCGCGCCTGCGCCACTGTCGTCGTTCGACGTGCTGGACGCGATTCTACGACATGTCGCCGACCGCAATGTCTTTCCCGACCTGGCCGAGGTGGTTGTCGCCGGACATTCCGCGGGCGGACAGACGGTACAGCGCTATGCCGTCGCGAGCAATGGCATCCCGGCATTGGCGGTGCGACGCGTCCGGATTCGCTACGTCGTCGCAAATCCCTCGTCCTACCTGTATTTTTCCGACGATCGTCCGCAGCCGGCAAACGCCGCCGCATGCCCGAAATTCAACCGCTGGCGCTTCGGCCTCGCCGACGCGCCGCCCTATGTCAGTGCGACTGCCGACCTCGAATCGCGCTACGCTGCCCGCAGCGTCATCTACTTGCTCGGTACCGCGGACACTGATCCGAACCACATCGCCTTGGACAGATCGTGCGGTGCCGAGGCCCAGGGCGCCTACCGTCTGGCGCGCGGCCAGGCCTTCTTCGCGTATTTCAAGGCACGGCATCCGGCAATGACGTCGCAGCATCTCGTGCTGGTGCCGGGCGTCGCGCATAGCAGCGTGCGAATCTACCGCTCGGTCTGCGGCTTGGCGGCCTTGTTTGGCAGTGCCGGCTGCGCCGCACTGCCGGCATCGCCGTAGTCCGAAGCCTGGCCCATGCTGTCGCGCCGCGGCTTTTCCCTCGCATTGATCGCCACTGCTGCGGGATTCCCGAGCGCCGGCAACGCGGCCACGCCATCGCCGCGCTATCCAGGTGCTGCATGGGAGCCAATGCCGCCGTCGCAATCCGGCTGGTCGGAAGCGCGGCTGGCACAGGCACAGGCGTTCTCGAGGCAGATCGGCTCCGCGGCCGTCGTTGTGGTGCAGCATGGCGCGATGGTGGCATCGTGGGGCGAGACCAACGCGAACCTGCTGCTGAACTCGGCGCGGAAAAGCCTGCTGAGCGCGCTGATCGGCGTCGCCGTCGCCAACGGGCAGCTCCGCCTCGATGCGACGATGGCGCAGCTTGGAATCGACGACAATCCGCCAGCGCTGACAGCAGCCGAGAAGCGGGCGACGGTGCGGGACCTGCTGGAGGCGCGCTCCGGCGTCTATCACCCGGCGAATTACGAAACGCCGCAGATGGCGGCGAAGCGGCCGCAGCGCGGCAGCCACCCGCCGGGGACGTTCTGGTATTATAACAACTGGGATTTCAACACGCTGGGCGCGATCTATGAGCATGCAGCGGGACGCTCGGTGTTCACCGCATTCCAGCAGCAGATTGCCACACCGCTCGGCATGCAGGATTTCGACCCGGCGCACTGTCGTTATTTCGACGGACCGAATTCGCTGTATCCCGCCTATCTGTTCTTTGCCTCGGCGCGGGACCTGGCGCGGTTCGGGTTGCTGTATTTGCGTGGCGGGCGGTGGCGCGATCAGCAGATCATTCCCGCGGAATGGGTGCGGGAGAGTACCCAATCATACTCCGTTGTCAGCCGGCATGCGGGCTATGGCTATTTGTGGTGGGCGATCCTGCCGCACCAGCTCGATCCGCCGCTGAACGTGCCGCCCGGCACCTATTGGGCTTTGGGCTATGGCGGGCAGATGGTATGCGTGATCCCCGCTTATAACATGGTCGTGACGCATCTGGCACGGGCCGGTTCCATTGGCGCGGGCCAGAGCGGCGTGCCGCTGTCGCAAGTCTTCGCGTTGTTGTCGATGCTGTTCCAGGCGATGCCGCCGCAGTGAACCTTGTGTTGCGCAATGCCGTCACCGGCGTGCCGGCACGAGACAGGAGCGATTGCCGGGCGCGAGCACTGCGGGCGAGACTCGTGCCATGTGCGGCATCGTAAGACAGGATGAAACGCCAATAACGCAAATGGCCGCGGATGAACGCGAATCGGCCTCGGGGTTCCGTGATAGCAAACTTTCCTGCCTTGCCGCGCACCGCACGAGCTGAGGAGATACATCCGCCATTGGCACCGGCGCCGCGAGACCCCAGCATAATCCCCATGATCGCCTTCGCCGAATTGCTGGAACGCCTGGTCTTCACCCCCGCGCGCAATGCCAAGATCGCGTTGCTGCGCCGCTATTTCGCGACCCAGCCCGATCCGGACCGCGGCATCGGCCTCGCCGCCATCACCGGCGAGCTTGCCTTCACCGCCGCGAAGCCCGGCCTGATCCGCGAGCTCGCCGCTGCCCGCACCGACCCGGTGTTGTTCGAATGGTCCTACGACTACGTCGGCGACCTGGCGGAGACGGTCGCGCTCATGTGGCCCGCCGCCCCCACCAACGCCGCGCCGCCGCGCCTTGCCGATGTGGTGGCGGCGCTGGAATCCACCCCCAGGACCGCGGTGCCCAACCTCGTCGCCGGCTGGCTGGATGCAAGCGACGCCTCCACGCGGCTCGCGCTGTTGAAGCTGATCACCGGCGGGTTGCGGGTCGGTGCATCGGCGCGGCTGGCGAAGATCGCGCTGGCAGAGATCGGCGGCGTCGACCCCGACGCGGTGGAGGAAGTCTGGCACGCTCTTGCGCCTCCCTACCAGCCGCTGTTTGCCTGGCTGGAGGGCCGCGCGCCGCGCCCCGACCCGGCCGAGCAACCGGTATTCCGTCCACCCATGCTGGCGCATCCGCTGGAACTGGCTGACCTCGCCGCATTGCGGCCGGAGGAATGGCGGGCGGAATGGAAATGGGACGGCATTCGCGTGCAGTTGGTCGCCACGTCAGGCGGGCGGCGGCTCTATTCGCGCGGCGCCGACGATATCTCCGGCGCGTTTCCCGAAATCATCGAGGCGATGGATTTCCACGCCGTGCTCGATGGCGAGCTGCTGGTGATCCGCGATGGCCGCGTCGCGCCGTTCGGCGATCTCCAGCAACGGCTGAACCGCAAGGGCGTGACCGCCAAGATGATGCAGGAGTTTCCGGTCGGCATCCGGCTCTACGACATGCTGTTTGAACGAACCGAGGACGTGCGCCCGCTCTCCTTCGATCAACGCCGCGCGCGGCTGGAGGCATGGTATGCCCACACCCATCCCGCGCGCATGGATTTGTCGGACCTGATCGGCTTCGAAGCGTTGGATGAGCTGGCGGCACTGCGCGACGGCGCGCGTGCGGCGTCGATCGAGGGGCTGATGCTCAAGCGCCGCGAGGCCGCCTATGTGCCGGGACGCGTGAAGGGCCTGTGGTGGAAGTGGAAGCGCGATCCGCTGACCATCGACGCTGTGCTGATGTACGCGCAGCGCGGCCACGGCAAGCGCAGCAGCTTCTATTCCGACTACACCTTCGGCCTGTGGCGCGACAGCGATGTGGGCGAGGCGGAACTGGTGCCGGTCGGCAAGGCGTATTTCGGCTTTACCGACCAGGAGCTGGCGCTCCTCGATCGCTGGATCCGCAATCACACGGTGGCGCGGTTCGGCCCGGTGCGGGAAGTGGAGAAGGCGCTGGTGCTGGAAGTCGCGTTCGATGCGGCACAACTGTCCAATCGGCATAAGTCGGGGGTGGCGCTGCGATTCCCTCGGATCGCGCGGATCCGCACGGACAAGCCGGCGGCGGAGGCGGACCGGCTGGCGGGACTGATGGCGCTGGTGGAAGGCAAGGTGGCCGCGTAGGGCGCGGGAAGCTGACCGTGCGGCACGCGGGAAGCTGACCGTGCGGCACGCGGCAAGCTGCCCGCGTAGCGCGTGGCCGGTCTCCGGCTTCGCAATGAAGGCATCACGCCGCTTCGCTGCGGCCTCTCCCGCCCGAATGCGCGACGGGCTTTGGACCCGAGCGCGCGCCAGGGTTCAGATCAAGCGGTCCAGATCAAGCCAGTCCCGATGAAATGCGGGGGTTCCAGCCAACCCGATACAGACGATGTCCCTATCCGGTTAGCGCAGGCCGCCAACCCCTGACGATCGTGCGCCGACTGCGGCTGGGTCCGCCTGCGCTAACCGGATAGGGACAACAGACGGAATGCGCGGCTTCAGGTCAATCCAGTGCAGACGAAATGCGCGGCTTCAGGTCAATCCGGTGCAGACGAAATGCGGATTCTCCCATCCCGGCTTGCCATAGCGCAGCGGTGCGCCCTGCAGCGTGCAGACGCTGCCGCCGGCGGCTTCCAGCACGGCTTGCGGCGCGCAGGTGTCCCACTCCATGGTGCGGCCGAATCGCGGGTAGAGGTCGGCGATCCCCTCCGCCAGCCGGCAGAATTTGAGGCTGGATCCGAAATTCAACATCCGCGCGACGCGACGGGCTTGCAGGAACGCGTCCAGTTGCGCGCCGTCGCCGTGGTGCCGGCTCGCCACCACCGTCAGGCCGTCCGCCGGCGGCAGCCGCGCCGTGATGGCCGCCTGCCCTGCCGCGGTGCGCTTCCACGCGCCTGCGCCCACGATGCCGCCGAACATCTCGCCCAAGGCGGGAACGCCGACCACACCCAGCGCAACGGCCCCATGGCGCACCAGGCCGATATTCACCGCGAACTCGTCGCGGCCGTCGGCGAACTCGCGCGTGCCATCGAGCGGGTCCACCAGCCAGACCTGTGCCGCGGGAGCGGTGATGCGGCCGCCGGCGACTTCCTCCTCGGCGACCACCGGAATGTCGGGTGTAGCGGCGCGCAGGCCGGCGACGATGATCGCCTCGGCGGCATGGTCCGCCGCCGTCACCGGCGAGCGGTCCTGCTTGCGCTGCACTTCGAAGCCGCTGCGCCGGACCCGGAGGATGGCGTCCCCGGCTTGCGCGGCCAGATCGGCCGCAAGCGCAATGAGTGCGGCGTCGTCCATCGTGCTCAGGCCGGCACGCGCTGGCCGCGCCCGCGCGGTTTGTTCCGCGGGCTTGTCAGCCGTGTGGCGGGCGCTGCGCCGTCGGGTTCGACCGCCGCATGCAGCGTCCGGTTGGCGGCCGGTGGCACGTTGTCGGCCGCGCCATCGCGCGCTGCGTCGCGTGCCGCGGCTGCCGCGACAGCGAGATCCGCGGCCGTGCCGTGCGGCGTGGCAATGCCGGCGTGGGGGCCCGGTGCCGCGGCAACCTCCGCCATCGGTTGCGCGAGCAACATGGTCGCCGCCTGATGCACCACCGATGGCTCGAGATGCCGCAGGCATGACAGCGAGCGCGGGCAGTCCTCCGCCCGGGCGAGGTAGCATGGGCTGCACGTCATATTCCGCTGCAACGCCACCGCGCGGCGGCCCACCGGCCCCCATTCCACCGCATCAACGACCCCGGAATGAATCCCGATCGTCCGCAGCCCGAGTGCCGCGGCGATATGCTTCGGCCCGCTGTCGTTGCCGATGTAAAGGCAACATGCCGAAAGCAATCGCGGCAGGTCGCCGAGCGGGGTCTGGCCGGCAATCGACCGCACGGCCCCGGGATGCAGCAGGGTGGACAGCAGCGCCTCGGAGGCCTCGCGGTCGTCGGGACCGCCGATCAGCATCACGTTGACGTTGTTGCGTTCAATCAACAGGTCGATCAGCGCGCTGAAATATTCGGCGGGCCAGGTCTTGGTGATATTGCCGGCGCCGATATGCATCGCCACCACTGGCTTGCGGAACAACGTCCGGACGTGTTCCGGCAGCATCTCCGGCTCCGGTCGCGCAATCATGGCCGGCAGCAGGTCGCGGTCAGTACCACAGGCGGTGGCGATCGTCTCCACCAGCGCGAGCAAATCGTCGACGACATGGCTGCGCTTGCGCTGGAGGTTCTTGTCGCCATCCCATTCCAGCGCGATGTCCAGGAACGGGCATTGCCCCATGTAGTCGTAGCCGGCGAGGAACCGCGCGCCGGTGTATTGCAGCACATCGCGGGTCGAGAGGTGCTTGCGCAGATCCACCGCGAGGTCGAAGCGGCACGGCGCCAATTGCGCGCGCAATGCGAGCAAGTCGTCCTTTGTCACCTGCTTTTCGCCAAGCTGCGACCGGGCGTGGAAGAATTCGAATTCCAGCAACTCGTCGATCGCCGGCTCCATGCTGGCAAAGCCGCGCGCATGGCGGCCAGCGAGCACGGTGATGCGCGCCTGGGGGAACAATGACTTGAGGCGGCGGATGGCCGGCAGCGCGGTGACGAAATCGCCGATATGGTCGAGCTTCAGTACCAGGATGCGCCGGATGTCTTCGGCCAAGAACAGGGGGTGCGCCGCGAATACGGTCTGCGCGGCTTCATCATCGGGGCGGAAGTCATCGGAGAACCGCGACAGCATCGGATTGAAATAAGGATCGCCGGCTGCGAATGCCAGCTTCCAGCGGGCGTTGAAATGCGAGGTGTCGAATATGTCAGGCAGACGTTCGCGACTGGCCAGTTCGTGGTGCAGCAGGCTGACATGCGGCGTGTAGACCGTGAGCTTGCCCGCCTGGTGCGCACGCAGACAGAAATCCAGGTCGTTGTTGATCACCGAATGCGCTTCGTCGAAGCCGCCGAGTTCCTCGAAGACGCTGCGGCGCATCAGCATGCAGGCACCGGTGACGGCGATGACGTTGCGCTGGGTCAGTGCGAGGCCGAAATAGCCGGGCTCGTCGGCGGCGGCGAAGCGGAAGGCGTGGCGGCCGATGCCGGCGCCCAGGAACATGCCGGCATGCTGCACCTTGCCGGACGCATACAGCAGACGCGGTCCGACGATGCCCACCTCCGGCCGCTGCGCATGCTCCAGCAATGCGTCCAGCCAGTCGTCCTGCGTGATTTCGATGTCGTCGTTCAAGAACAGTACGTAGTCGCTGTCGGTCGCGGCCGCGGCCAGGTTGTTGAAGCGTGACCAGTTGAACGTTTCAGGAATATCAATGATGCGGTCGGCGTTCTGTTGCAGCCAGAGTTTCCAGGCCATCTGGCTGTCGGGGATATTGTCGATGCAGACGATCTCGTAATCCGGATAGGCGGTGCGCGCGCGCAGCGTCGCGATGCAGTTCTCGATATAGCCTTGCGCGGCGCAGGTCGGGATGATGATGGCGACCCTGCCGTGGGCGGGTGCGGTGCGGCGCATCCGCCAGGTGCCGGGCAGGCAACCGTTCAGCACCTCGGCCGCGATGTCGCGGCGTGCCGCCGCGGCGCAGAGCGCGGCGCGCCCGGCCGCCTGATCGTCCAGCGCTTCCGATCCGCGCTGTGCCAGCAGCTTTGGCACGTGGTGGATGGCGGTGGCTTGCTCGGTGCAGCGCAAGACAAGATCGTATTCGCCGTCGCGCACCAGCGAGCGCGGCGTTGCGCCGACCCGTTGCAGCAGTGCGGCAGCGGCGAACCATGGCCGGCCGATATAGTTGGTGGACAGCAGCAGGTCGGGCGAGAAATCCGGCTTGAAGAATGGCTCGCGTTCGTGCGTGGCGGGACTGATCCGCGCCTCGTCGGCGTAGAGCAGATCCGCCGCCCGATGCAGTCCGCCCGCGACGGCGATCTCGGCGAGCGCATCGACGCCCAGTTCGTCGCCGGGACAGAGCATTCCGATCCAGGACCGTTCCCGCGTCGAATCTATAAACCCCCGGTCGAACGCAGGATCGGATGGTGCGATCGCGCCGATCCGATCCGCAAACGCACCGGCGGCGTCCGCCGCGAGCCGGCGCAATTCCGCCGCCGCATCGTCGGTCTCGGCCAGCACGTCGAGCTGCCACGCCGTATAGGCCTGCCGTGTCAGCGACTCTATCGTCGCGCGTACCTGATCCGGCGTCGCCGCACTGCTGCTCTGGTGCAGCACCAGGTGAAAGCGTGGATGGTAGTCGAGATCCGCGAGCACGTTCGCCAGGGCAGCCGTTTCCGCCTTGCTCTGGCGCCGGCGGATATTGGCAGTACTGCTCTCGTCCTCGGATTTCTTCACCTCGATCGTAAAGCCGCGGACGAACTCGTGGCCGTTCCTGGCGCGTACCACGAGCCGCACGGTATGGGGGCCGTTGCGCAGGCTGCGCGGCGGGCAGTGGAAGGCATAGCCACTGCGCAGTGCGTTGTCCCAGTCAGGATAAGCCGCGCCGACGTCCTGGCGCGCGAGCCCATAATGCGCCTCGCCGAGACGCACATCGTCGAGCAATACATCCATCCCGCTGACGCCGGAACGTGCCAGCACCCAGCCCTCGATGGTCAGCCGCCCGGTGACCGGCTCGAGCGCGGCGTCGAGCGTCAGCGCCGGGCTGTCCAATTCGAAACGGAACTCCGACAGCTCCTCCGGCGGTGGGGTCGGCGGCGCGGTGGTCTCGGCCACCGGTGGCGGCCGGCGGAAGATGACGGCCTTGGTCTCGTCACGGACATCATCGAGGCCGTTGCGGACGACGATGCGCACGCCATGCTCGCCCTCCGCCAGTCCGGCAAGATCGGTCAGGTTGCGGCGGAACCGGAAGCCCGACAGGCGCGCCATCGCGACGGCCGCGTATTGCTCGCCCACGTCGGGCCGCGGCAGCCCCAGCTCGGCATCGCCCATCTTTTCGCCGCCGAGATAGACGCTGACGCCGGCAATGCCGACCGCGCAGACTGCCCAGCCGTCGACGGCGAGACTGCCGTCGGCGGCGAACTGCGCCTCGTCGCAGAAGCAGTGGATTTCCCGCCGCTTGTCGGGCGCCGACGCTGCTACCGGCACGGACCCCGCCGGCGGCTTCGCGTCCGCCGGCGCCGCAGCGGGCGCCGCGTCGGGCAACAACGCAAGCGCATCGGGGGTGGTGCGAAAATCGGCGCGATATTGCTGGTTCGGCCCCTCGGCCGGTGGCTGGTATGGGGCTTGCGCCGGCGGCGCAGGTTCGGCCAGCGGCCGCGACGCCGCGCGACGCGCGATCCGCTCTACCGGTACCGCGACTTCCATGGCGAAGCCATGCTGGCTGATGGCCTGCACCCGTACGTTCTCGAGCGAATGGGCGGCTGGCCCAAGCCGCGCGTTCAGCACGAACCCGGAATGGCGCGCATTGGGATAGGTGGGATAGAAGTCGGCAACATCGTCACGCTGGCCGCCCAGTTGTGCCGCCGGCAGGCGTTCGTCGTCCTCGGTGAACACCTGCACTGTCACGATCGGCGTCATCGCGACGGTCCAGCCGTGCACCGCAAGGTTGCCGTCGCCATCGAGCAAGGCGCGTTCAACATAGAGGATGATCTGCGGCCGGCCACCGATATTCGCCAGCCCCTGTAGTGTTGGCCCGGCTCGCACCAGCACCGGGTCTGGCGCGGTCGGATCGATTGCCAGCTCGAAGGTCTCGGCGTGGCGATGGCCGTTGCTGGCGCGGGCGCGAATCACGCAGGTGCACGGCGCGTCGGCAGATGACTGCGACCGGGCGAGAGTCAGTCGGAACGGCCGATGACGGCCCTCCAGGCCGTCCGGCAAGGTTATGCTCGGCGCGCGATGCGGCTGGCCGAACGCGGCGCGCGCGCGCGTCGTGCCATCGGCCTCCAACTCGATTTCCTCAATTGTCGCCGAGGACGCAACGCGGCCGTGGATCTCGACATCGAATCGGCCATTGATGAAACCCCCGTTGACGGCCGGATCGAGCTGGATGAACACCGGCACCGCTTCGGCTGGGTCTATCGGCTCCGCTGCCCTCAGCCTGTGAGTGCCGCGCGTGGGGGCGATTTCGGATGCGGCGGCGCGCGACGGCGGTTGTGCCGCGGGCGGGTCTTGCAGGACTGGTTCGGGTTCGGCGACGAAGCGGGCACGCCTGATGGTTTGGCCGCGCTTCATTGCTGGCTCGCCGCGCCCTGTCGCCACGACCTCGCCGCGCCCTGTCGCCACGGCCTCGCCGGGCCCTGTCGCCACGGCCTCGCCGGGCCCTGTCGGCACGACCTCGCCGCGCCCTGTCGCCACGAGCTCGCCGCGCCCTGTCGCCACGACCTCGCCGCGCCCTGTCGGCACGACCTCGCCGCGCGGTGTCGGCACGACCTCACCGCGCGGTGTCGGCACGACCTCACCGCGCCGTGTCGGCACGACGATTTTCGGCGCTGTGGCAGCGCGAGCCGCCGGCTCTCTGACGGTAGCGTGGCGCGGCGTGCCACGGGCCGTCGTCGGAGCAGGCTTTGGCCGCTTCATCGGCTGCTGCTTTCTGCCATAACCCAACTACCCAAGCCTGTTTTGCCCGGTCCGATGAACCTGGCCGGCGTTGGCCCAACTCAGTCGGCACCACCGCATCGTCTGGCAACGCCGATCGTGCTGCCGCGTGATTAGCGCAGAACGACGGCCGTGCGCAGGCGCGATCGGTTACAGTTTGAACGGCAGGCGTCCTTCGCGATAGCCGTCCTCGTCGAAATGCGACTGCGCGGAGGGCAGGGCGCCGCGCCGAACGCTATCGGCCACGTCCGGATTTTGCTGCAAATACCATTTTTCATCGACACGTATCGGGAATGGCAGCCGGCCTTCGAAATAACCGTCATCGACGAAGTGCTGCTGCGCCGACGCCACCGCACCGTCTTTGATCGCGTGGCCGATGTCGTCGTAGGTACGGCTATACCACTCCTCGTTAACCTCAACGCCGGCGATCATCATCTTCAGAATGCGAATGAACTCCTCATACGACAGATTGACGCGCAGTTCACCCTTGACGGTAGAAATCTCCACGGAGCGTCGAATCAGATCGAATGGCGGAACGTATCTCACGAAACCTCCTGCATGGTCCTCCCCGGGTCCGCCGCTTCGGGCGCCAACAGCCTCGATGAATACCCGTACGAAGGGGGCAATGGAACAGGGAATCGCTGGTTGCAGCCGTGCACAGGCTGCTGCGCTCGCCAGCGATCATGCTTGCCGCCTCGCCTGCCATCTGTGCTACTTTTACCAGCGCGCGCCGGCGGCGAGCGGAACGCCGGCACAGGATCTTTGGTATGAAAATCGATCTGGCGGCCCGTCCGGGTGATGCCGCGAACGACATCGAACTGGCCGACCGGGTGCGGCATTTTTCCGATGCACGCGTCGCCGTGCTGGGCGATGTCATTCTCGACCGTTATGTCAGCGGCGACGCGCAACGCCTTTCGCCGGAAGCGCCAATCCCGGTGCTGCGTCCCACCGGCAATCGCTGCACGCTTGGCGGTGCCGCCAACGTGGCGCTGAACATCGCCACGCTCGGGGGCCGGACCAGGCTGATCGGCGTGGTCGGCAGCGATCCGGCCGGGCAGGAAACCAGGCGGCTGGTGCAGGCCTCTGAGGGCATCGAAGGTATGCTGGTGATCGCACCCGCGCGCCCGACCACCTGCAAGACCCGTTTCATGGCGGGCACACACCAGCTTCTGCGGGTCGATGAGGAAACCACCGAGCCGTTGGCAGCGGACACCGCGGCGGAACTGCTCGCCAGCTTTGCTGCGGCGCTTGATTGGGCCGACATTGTCGTGCTGTCGGACTATGCCAAGGGCGTGCTGAGCGAACCGGTGCTCGCCGCTGCGCTCGCCGCGGCCGAGGCACGCGGTGCCCTGGTGGTCGCCGATCCGAAGCGCCCCGATTTCGCTGCCTATCGCGGCGTCGCCATCCTGACGCCGAACGAGCATGAGGTGAGGCTGGCGACCCGCATCGACGCCGAGCAAGACATGGAGGCTGACCGCGCCGGCCGCGCTGCGCTGGATGCCACCGGCGGCGAGGCTGTGCTCGTTACCCGCTCGGCCAAGGGGCTGACGCTGGTGCGCCGTGGCTATCCCGCGCTCCACCTGCCCGCCCGGGCTCGCGATGTGGCCGACGTCTCCGGTGCCGGCGACACCCTGGTTGCCGCACTGGCGGTCGCCCTGGGGGCCGGCGCGGCCCTGCCCGATGCGGCGATGCTCGCCAACCTGACCGCCGGCATTTCCGTCGGCAAGCCGGGCACGGCGACGGTCAGTGCCCAGGAATTGCTTGGTGCCCTGCATCTGCAGGATCTGGTGGCAACCGACCGAAAGGTCGCCACCACAGAGCAAGCCCTGTCACGGGTCGCCGCGTGGCGCGCCAGCCGCCTGAAAATCGGCTTCGCCAATGGCTGCTTCGATCTGATCCATCCCGGCCACGTCCACTTGCTCGCCGAGGCCCGCGCCGCCTGCGACCGCCTGGTCGTCGCATTGAACACCGACGCCTCGGTGAAGCGCCTGAAGGGTCCAGCCCGCCCGGTTCAGAACGAGACCGCCCGCGCCACTGTCATGGCCTCGCTCGCACCCGTCGACCTCGTGGTATTGTTCGACCAGGACACGCCACTGTCCCTGATCCGTGCACTCCGCCCCGACGTGCTGGTCAAGGGCGCCGACTATACGGTGGACCAGGTGGTCGGCGGCGATCTCGTGCAGGGATGGGGCGGCCGCGTCCTGCTGGTGGACCTACAGGCCGGCCACAGCACCACCGGCACCATTCGCCGCATGACGGCGCCCGCTGCGTAGAGTGCTGCTGGGGGTGGGCGCTTGGGGTGCCGAGGGCAGCCGCGTGGGGGCTTTGTCTGAGCCTTGCCCCCGCCACCCCATGACCCGACCGAAAGCGACAGCGTCCGATCATACCTGCTTGATATGCCAGAGAATAATCTGTTGAACCGACCGCATACGGCCGTCCGGAATTGCCGCCATCCGGTGCCTCGATGGGGACCGGGATGGGTGCCGTTGTGCGGGCGCATACTTTTGCGCGTATAGATTGCAGGATCCGCATACCAACGTTTCGTGCTATTTCGTAGACAATTGTCAATTGTCTGCTATGGTCTGCGGAAAGAAAATAATCCGAATGCAGAGAATTAAGATGCGTTGCCTGATCGTCCTGCTGTTGCTCTGCCTGCCGGGCGCTTGCCTGGCCCGCACCGCAAATGCGACGCTCGGCGTATCGGCGGTCGTCAGCGGCCGGTGCACCGCGGCGGTGAGCATGACGGGCCGCGGGCAGGTGAACTGCACCGCCGCCACGTCCTATACCACGTCCACCGATGTCCCGTCTGATGTGACCGGACGGGTGATCACCCAGGACGATGTGGGGCTGCCAGATGGCAGCATGGCACGGCGGATAACGATCACCTACTAGGCTCAGGGAGCTGAATATAGCATCCAAAGTGATGCTGCTCGGTCGAATAAAAACCTGGCGCGGCCGGGGAGGTGGATCACGCCCAGGCCATGGCGGCTTGCCCGTGATCGCTGCCGACCGCATGCTCAATCGCTACGACGATGGCGACCGCCGCGTGGCGCAAACGACCGCGGTGCCTTGGAATGCTTTCGCTTCTTGGCGATCTCAGGGCTTCGCTCCCGAACCCCTGCTGCCGCCCCTTGACCTGACAAGCATCGCACCATCAACGGGACCCTGCGGAGCGGGGTATGGCCATGGACCGGAAGAAGCTGGCGGTTTGCGCGATGTTCGAGAATGCAACGGCGCGATTGCCCGAGTGGCTGGCGTATCACAGCGTGGTCGGCGTCGAGCATTTCGTCCTGTACGACAACGGCAGTGTGGACGATCCCGCGCGCATGGTGCGCGGTTTGCCGATGGCAGAGCGGGTAACGCTGATCCGCTGGCAGCAACGGCCGGGGCAGTTGGCGGCATATCGGCATTTCATCGATATTTTCGCGCCGGGATTCGAGTGGGCGGCATTTCTCGGCGTGGATGACTACCTGTTGCCGTTGTCCGGCCCCACTGTCCTCGATTCGCTGGACTTTCTCGGCAGCGCTGGGGCGATCTTGCTGCATCGGCGGGTGTTCGCGCCGGGGCCATGGCCAGAGCGATCGCCGGGCCTGGCGATCGAGATGCACGACCGGCGGGCAGGCGACGATTTTGCCGCCAACCGCCATGTTCGAGTGCTCGCCCATTGCAGCGACCTGTTGGACGTGACGCAGACCCCGCATCAGTTCCAGGTCAGTGGCCTGGTGTTCGATAGCGCCGGCCGATTGGCGCCGAACTCGGCGGTGCAGGAACTGCCGTGTTATCGCAACCTGGTGGTCAATCACTACTGCCATGGCGCGCGCGAGGACTGGCTGACGCGGATCCAGCAGGAGTGCGAGGCGGCGTCCGAGGCGGGGCAGGGGGCTGTGGCCGAGGATCTCCTGGCCGCTTTGTCGCAGGTCCAGGACGAGGCGATCCGGTCGTTTGCCCCCGCGGTTCGGGAATTGTTGGGACTTGCTCCAGCGGGTGTGCCGCCGGTCGCCGCGCCGCCGACCCAGCCGCAGGCACCGGCACAGCCAGAGGCCGTGGTACGGCCACAGCCTGTGGCACCGTCGGAGCCAGCGGCACTGCCGGTGCCAGCGGCCCCAACCGAGCCAGCGGCACGGCCAGAGCCAGAGCCAGCGGAACGGCAAGAGGCAGCGGCAGTGCAGCGGCCAGCGGCAGTGCAACAGCCAGCGGCAGTGCAAGAGCCAGCGATACTGCCAGAACCAGCGGCACCGCCAGCGGCAGTGCCAGAGCCAGCGGCACTGCCAGAACCACCGGCAGTGCCAGAACCAGCGGCAGCGCCAGAACCAGCGGCAGCGCCAGAACCAGCGGCAGTGTCAGAACCGGCGGCAGCGCCGGAACCGGCGGCAGTGTCAGAACCGGCGGCAGCGCCGGAACCGGCGGCAGCGCCGGAACTGGCGGCAGCGCAAAAGCCCGGGCAAGCTCCGGCGATGGTCTCGCGCGAGACGCCGCCCCACGGTGTGGCCTCGCCTGCGGCAGCACCGCCGACTGATGCGCCGCCGCCGCCGGCTGCCGTGACGACTGCCGCCGTGGCGGGCGCACCCGGCTGGCTCGCGCGCGGCGAGGACGCGCAGGAACGGGTTGGCGGCATCGCGCTGGTGTTCCGGGACCGCTCGCGGCCGGGCGAACATTGGCTGGCCGCCCTGAGGGGCGCGGCGACCGCCGACGGGATCGATCCTGCCTTTCTGACGGACGACTACGACCGCATTCGGGATTTCCCGGATGCCGCTACGGCACGGGCGGCTTGCGACACGGCGCTGGGCAAGCAACCGGACACCTGAAACCTGGCTGCCTTGCTCAAACCCTGGCCAGTCGCGAACCTCGGCGGAACCCGCGGCAGGCTCCGCGGCCAGGGTTGGAAGCCCACGCTTTCACATCGGGCATTGCGTCCCCCGCCGTGTGTCGCTAATTTGCCCAAATGATAGGCAACTGTCGTCCCGCCACCACACCTGGCGCCTTGCCGGCGATCGATCTCGGCGCCGGGATCCGCATCGACACGCCCGTGCTGCTGGCGCCGATGTCCGGTGTCACCGACCTGCCTTTCCGGCGCATCGCCAAGGAGGTCGGCGCCGGAATGGTGGTGTCCGAGATGATCGCCTCCTGGGCGATGATCCGGGAGAACCGCAAGACGCTCGACATGGCGGAGGTCGATGGCTGCGGCGGCGTCTCCGCGCTCCAGCTTGCCGGCTGCGATCCCGCGGCCATGGCCGACGCTGCGCGGCTGGCGGTCGACAAGGGGGCCGACCTCATCGACATCAATTTCGGCTGTCCGGTGAAGAAGGTCGCGGTCGGCCAGATGGCCGGCTCCGCGCTGATGCGCGACGAGGCCGCCGCGGCCGCCATCCTGGAAGCGACCGTACAGGCCGTGCCCGTCCCGGTGACGCTGAAGATGCGGATGGGCTGGGACCACGCCAGCCTGAACGCCCCGCGCCTCGCCCGCATCGCTCAGGACGCCGGCATCCGTATGGTCACCGTGCACGGCCGCACCCGCCAGCAGTTCTACAACGGCCGCGCCGACTGGGGCTTCATCGCCAGGGTGAAGGCCGCGGTCTCCATCCCCGTGATCGCCAATGGCGACATCCTCACCGAGGACGATGCCGCCGAGGCGCTGCGTCTTTCCGGCGCCGACGGAGTCATGATCGGACGCGGCTGCTACGGCCGCCCGTGGTTGCTGGCCCAGGTCGCCCACTTCCTGCGCACCGGCAGCCGACTGCCGGACCCTCCGCTGGCGCGCCAGAAATCCGTACTCCTCCGCCACTACCACGCCATGCTCGGCCGCTTCGGCCACGACGCGGGCGTGCGGCTCGCGCGCAAGCATGTCTCCTGGTACTCGCGCGGCCTGCCTGGCTCGGCCGAATTCCGCGCCGCGGTCAACCGCCTGCCCGACGCCGCCGGGGTGCTGCGGCTGATCGACGGCTTCTACGACCCGCTGATCGCCCGCGGCACGACCCGCCGCCCGCCGGCGCGCGATGACGCGCTGACCGCCGAGGCCGCATGAGTTCCGTTGTCGCCCGGGCCGCCCGCCTGCTGCCGGGTCGTCAGCGCGCGGCCGCCGCCGATTTCGGCGCCGTCCTCTCCGCCTTGCCGATCCCGGTGGTATTGCTCGATCCGGAGAACCGCTTCCGCTACGTGAACCTCGCCGCGGAGCAATTCCTGGGCATGTCCGCCGCCTCGCTGGCACAGCTCCGCCTGAACGACCTGGTGCCGCAGGACAACCCGGTCTTCCTGCTGATCGAGCAAGTGCGGCAGACCGAGGCCACCATCGCCAACTATGAGATGACGCTGGAAAGCCCGCGCCTGCACAAACCGGGCATCACCGTGCAGGCATCGCCGCTGCCGGAGGACCCCGGCACCGTGGTGCTGGTCTTGCAGGACGCCTCGGCGGCGCGCGCGCTGGAAGGACAGCTCGCGTTCCGCAGTGCGGCACGCAGTGTCGCCGGCATGGCCGCGGTGCTGGCGCACGAGGTGAAGAACCCGCTGTCCGGCATCCGCGGCGCGGCTCAGTTGCTGGAGGCCTCGGTCGCGCCGGCCGACCGGGAACTCGCGGAACTGATCCGCGACGAGGCCGATCGAATCCGGGCCCTGGTCGACCGTATGGAGGTGTTCGGCGAGAAGCCGATCCAGCGCAACGCCGTCAACATCCACCGCGTGCTGGAGCATGTGCGGCGCCTGGCGCAGTCCGGCTTCGCGGCGCATGTGCGTTTCCAGGAAAACTATGATCCGTCGCTGCCGCCGGTCTGGGGCAATCGCGACCAGCTCGTGCAGGTGGTGCTGAACGTGGTGAAGAACGCCGCCGAAGCCGCCACCCATGACGGCAACCTGCACCCCGAGATCGTGCTCTCCACCGGCTTCCAGCACGGCATGCGCATCGCGGTGTCGGGCTCTGCCACGCGGGTCGACCTGCCGCTCTATGTCGCCGTCCGCGATAACGGCCCCGGCATCCCCGACGATATCCGCCCGCATCTTTTCGAGCCCTTCGTCACCTCGCGCGCCAATGGCAGCGGGCTTGGCCTGGCGCTGGTGGCGAAGATCGTCGGCGACCATGGGGGACTGATCGAAGTGGACTCGCGCCCGGGCCGGACCGAGTTCCGGCTGCATCTGCCGGTGGTAACGGACGAGGAGGCGGAGGCATGACCCTCCCCACGGTCCTGGTCGCCGACGACGACCGTTCGATCCGCACCGTCCTCACCCAGGCGCTCGGCCGCTCCGGCTACCAGGTCCGCAGCACCGGCAACGCCGCCACCCTCTGGCGCTGGGTGGAGGAAGGCGAAGGCGATCTCGTCATCACCGACGTGGTGATGCCGGATGAGAACGGTCTCGATCTGATCCCCCGGATCAAGCGCATCCGCCCCGATCTGCGCGTCGTGGTGATGAGCGCGCAGTCCACCCTGATGACCGCGGTGAAGGCGGCGCAACGCGGCGCCTTCGAGTACCTGCCCAAGCCGTTCGACCTGCAAGAGTTGCTGGCGGTGGTCGGACGCGCGCTCGCCAGCCCCGTGCCGCGCGTCTCCGCGCCGCCGGAGCAAGCCGAGTCCGACGAGCAAATGCCGCTGATCGGCCGCAGCGTCGCGATGCAGGAAGTGTATCGCACCATAGCGCGGCTCAGCACCGCCGATCTCACCGTGATGATCAACGGCGAGTCCGGCACCGGCAAGGAACTCGTGGCCCGCGCTCTGCACGATTATGGCAAGCGCCGCGTCGGCCCGTTCGTCGCCATCAACATGGCGGCGATCCCGCGCGAGCTGATCGAAAGCGAATTGTTCGGCCATGAGCGCGGCGCCTTCACCGGCGCCACCAACCGCAGCCAGGGCCGCTTCGAGCAAGCCAATGGCGGCACGTTGTTCCTGGACGAAATCGGCGACATGCCGCCCGAGGCACAGACCCGCCTGCTGCGCGTGTTGCAGGAGGGCGAATTCACCAGCGTCGGCGGCCGCCAGCCGATCAAGGCCAATGTCCGCATCATCGCCGCCACCCACCGCGACCTGCGCAATGCCATTCGCCAGGGCCAGTTCCGCGAGGATCTGTTCTATCGCCTGAACGTCGTGCCGATCCGGCTGCCGGCGTTGCGCGAGCGTACCGAGGACATTCCGCTGCTGGCACGCCACTTCCTGGAGCGCGCCCGCGAGGACGGACTGCCAGTGAAATCGCTCGATCCGGCCGCGGTGGAGAAGCTGAAGCAGTACAACTGGCCCGGCAACGTGCGCGAGTTGGAAAATCTGATGCGCCGCCTCGCCGCGCTCTGCCCCACCGATACGATCAGCGCGGATTCGATCGCCACCGAGCTGGTCGATGCCGCGCCGCCGCCGCCACCGACCGCCGCGCCCATCACGGTGCCGGATACGCTCGCCAGGGCCGTCGAGCGCCACATCCGCGAGTTCCTCGCGGCTCACGATGACGGCATGGGCGCATCCGATATTTATGACCGGGTCATCGCCGAGGTAGAAAGGCCGCTGATTCGTCTGACGCTTGCCGCCACGCGGGGCAACCAGATCAAGGCCGCCGCCATGCTGGGTTTGAACCGCAATACGCTGCGCAAGAAGATTCGCGATCTGGAAATCCCCGTGGTCCGGGGGCTGGTGTGAACGTCACGCCCTCGCCAGAGCAATTACGCCCCGCGCCGCCGCCCCCGCCGCTGCCGCCGCCATCACGCTCGTGGCCGCGATGGCTCGCCGACGTGCTGCTGGGCAAGGTCACCACGCTGGTCCTGACCGCGATCGCGTTGGGCGTCGGGCTCTCGACGTTCCTGGTCATGGCGCGCGGCGCCTCGCCATACGACGTCGCACCCGGCACCAGCGTCGCCCTGGTGCTGGTCAATCTGTCGGTCATGCTGCTGCTGGGCGCGGTGCTGGCGGGTCGGCTCACGCGCGTCTGGGCCGAGCGCCGCCGCGGCTCGGCCGGCTCGCGCCTGCATGTGCGCCTCGTCATGCTGTTCTCGGGTGTCGCCGTGGCACCCACCATCGTGGTGGCCTGCTTCGCCGTCGCCTTCTTCCATTTCGGCATCCAGACCTGGTTCAATGATCCCGTGCGCGAGGCGCTGCGTGAATCCTTGCAGGTTTCCCGCGGCTACCTGGAGGAGCATCGCGACAACATCCGCGCCGTCGCGCTGGAGATGGCGGCCGATCTCAACCGCGCCGGTGTCTTGCTCGCGAACGCACCGGGCGCGTTCGGCGACGTGCTGGCCACCCAGACCACGCTGCGCGGCCTGACCGAGGCGGTGATCTACGACCCCTATACCAATCAGGTCATCGCATCGTCCGGCTTGTTCGCCGGCCTCGGGGTTTCGCCGCCGGCGCAGGCGTACACCGACCAGGCCCTGAAGGGCGACGTGGTGGTGATGAATGGCGGCGACGACACGCGCGTGCGCGCCATCGTGCGGCTGGATTCGACGCCGCCCCTGATGCTGATGATCGGCCGCCCGGTCGATCCCCAGATCCTCGGCTACATGAAACGCACCGAGGCCAATTTCGCCGAATACCAGCGGCTGAACGACAACCGGTCGTGGCTGCAGATCGCCTTCGCCTGGATCTTCGCGATCGTTGCGTTGCTGGTGCTGCTGGCCGCGGCGCTGATCGGCCTGGTCATGGCCAACCAGATTGCCCGCCCGATCGGCTCGCTGATCAATGCCGCCGAACGCGTGCGCAGTGGCGACCTTGCCACGCGCGTCGCCGAGATCGCCACCGGCGACGAACTCGCCGGCCTGTCACGCGCCTTCAACCGCATGACCGGCCAGCTTGGCGCGCAGCGCGCCGAGCTGATGGACGCCTATCGCCAGATCGATGAACGCCGCCGCTTCACCGAAACGGTGCTGTCCGGCGTTTCCGCCGGCGTGATCGGCCTGGACGCACAGGGCCGGATCGAATTGCCGAACCGCGCCGCCGACGAACTGCTGGACCGCGACTTGCTCGCCTCGATCGGCCGTCCGCTCGCCGAGGAAGTGCCGGAATTCGCCGCGCTGATCGCCGAAGTGGTCGCCTCGCCCGAGCGTGCCCATACCGCGGAAGTGCAGATCGGCCCGCCGAATCATCGTCGCACGTTCCTGGCGCGCATCGGTGCCGATCTCTCCGGCGGCCGCACCGACGGTTTCGTGCTGACCTTCGACGACATCACCGAATTGCAGGCGGCGCAGCGCAAGGCCGCCTGGGCCGACGTGGCGCGGCGCATCGCGCACGAGATCAAGAATCCGCTGACCCCGATCCAGCTTGCCGCCGAGCGATTGAAGCGGCGCTTCGCCAAGGAGATCACGTCGGATCCCGACACGTTCGGCCAGTGCGCCGACACCATCATCCGCCATGTCGGCGATATCGGCCGCATGGTCGACGAGTTCTCGGCCTTCGCGCGCATGCCGCAGCCGGCGATCAAGCCTGAGGATATCGGCCAGATCGCGCGCGAGGCACTGGTGCTGCAGAAGACCGCGCGGCCGCACATCGCCTGGCGGAGTGAGATTCCCGAGCGCGGCCCGGTGGTGCCGTGCGACCGCCGCCTGATGCGCCAGGCATTGATCAACCTGTTGCAGAACGCTGCCGATGCCGTAGCGATGCGTGCCGGCGCGGGATCCATCGCGATGGCAATAGGGCAGGAGCAAGATGTCGTACGCATCACTGTGACCGATGACGGCATCGGATTGCCGGCCGATCGTGTCCGCCTCACCGAACCTTATGTTACTCATAAGCCGAAGGGGACAGGACTCGGTCTGGCAATCGTGAAGAAGATCATGGAAGATCATCATGGCAGCCTTGCCTTGGATGATCGTCCGGGCGGCCCTGCCGCGAATCCGGGCGCGGTTGCCACGCTCACGCTCCCATTGCCCCCGCCGGAACGGAGTGCGGCACAGGCCCCGGGTTCGGCACAGGCGCCGGAACGGAGTGCGGCACAGGCCCCGGGTTCGGGACCGGCGGATCGAGGTCCGGGACAGGCCCCTGGTTCGGGACCGGCGGATCGAGCTCCAGGACAGGCCCCGGATCGGGGACAGGCGCCGGCGCTCAGCCGAGCGCCGGCGACCAGTTGAGCGTGGTGCCGAATGGCGCATGACATCTTGATCGTTGATGACGAGCCCGACATCAGGCTGCTGATTGACGGCATCCTCGCCGACGAAGGCTATGAGACCCGCGGCGCAGCCGATTCCGACGGCGCCGTCGCGGCCTTCCGCATGCGGCGCCCGTCGCTGGTGATTCTCGACGTCTGGCTGCAGGGCTCCAAGCTGGACGGGCTTGGCTTGCTCGAATTGTTCCATAGCGAAGAGCCGCAAGTGCCCGTGGTGATGATCTCAGGCCACGGCACCATCGAGATGGCGGTGACCGCGATCCAGCAGGGCGCCTACGACTTCATCGAGAAGCCGTTTCAGTCCGATCGCCTGCTGCTGTCGGTGCGGCGGGCATTGGAAGCCGCCGCGCTGGCGCGCGAGAATACCGAGCTGCGCCTGCGTGTCGGCCCGGAAAATCGCCTGACCGGCGAGAGCAATGCGATCGCGGTCGTGCGAGCCGGCGTGGAGAAGGTGGCCCCCACCGGTTCGCGCGTGCTGATCCACGGTCCCGCCGGCACCGGCAAGGAAGTGGTTGCGCGCATGATCCACGCGCGTTCGCGGCGCGTCGACGGCCCGTTCGTCGCACTGAACTGCGCCACCCTGAACCCGGGGCGGTTCGAGGAGGAATTGTTCGGCGTCGAAGCCGGTGCCGATCCGATGGCGTACCCGCGCCGCGCCGGCGTGCTGGAACGCGCGCATGGCGGCACGCTGCTGCTGGACGAGGTCTCCGACATGCCGCTGGAGACACAGGGCAAGATCGTCCGTGCATTGCAGGATCTGACCTTCGAACGCGTGGGTGGGTCGTCGCGCATCAAGGTGGACGTACGGGTTCTGTCCACCACCAACAAGGACCTGCACAGCGAAATCGCAGCCGGCCGATTCCGCGAGGATCTTTATTACCGGCTTGCGGTGGTGCCGGTGAAGGTGCCGGCCTTGAAGGAGCGGCGCGAGGACATCCCGTTGCTGGCCGAATATTTCCTCGCCCGCTCGGCGGAAAGCTCCGGCATCGCGGTGCGGGAACTGTCCGCCGACGCGATTGCCGCCCTCCAGGCCTACGACTGGCCGGGCAACGTGCGGCAATTGCGCAACCTGATGGACTGGCTGCTGATCATGGCACCCGGCGGTCCCGCGGATCCGATCCGCGCCGACATGTTGCCGCCCGAGGTCGGTGCCGGCGCGCCCGCACTGTTGACCATCGACCCCACCGCCGACGTCATGGGCCTGCCGCTGCGCGAGGCCCGCGATTTGTTCGAGACGCAATACCTGCAAGCGCAGTTGATGCGGTTTGGCGGGAATATCTCGCGGACCGCCCAGTTCGTCGGCATGGAACGCAGTGCGCTGCACCGCAAGCTGAAGCAGTTGGGGGTGAATTCGGACGAGAGGGTGGGCAGCTAGAAACCGCCCTCGCGCCACGCGGGCCCAGCGGGGTCATGTGAGCTGGAGCGTGTTCACCGAGACTGGAATCGTCGTTTGTTGTCATCCCGGCGACAGCCGCGAGCTATGCTACCTGGGTCCCGGCTTTCGCCGGGATGACGATGGAGGCGGGCGTTTCCGGTCATCGTGAAGGCGCTCTAGTGCCGACCCTTTGCCGGTGCCGCGTTATCCCGTGCCAGGGCAGCGCGATCCCGTGCCAGGGCAGCGCGATCCCGCGCCAGGGCAGCGCGATCCCGCGCTGGTACAGAGCGATCCTGTGTCCGGGCAGCACGAAATCTCCGGGTGGCGGCAGCCGTCACAGTTCGGGATTGAGAATACGGCGGCGATAGCGGCGGGCAATCTTATGGACAATGCCGATCCGGTCGAGGTCGTGCTCATAGGCCTCCAATTGCCCGGCCGGCCGCAGCATGAATGGCGGGCTCCGTCGCGTTCCTTGCGATATCAGCTCGACATTCGTCCCGGCAGCCAAGCCCATGCCAGCCTCGACACAGGGATTGACGCTGTTGCCGCTGATATCCGCCAGGACCAGGAACGCCTGGCACACCTTGTTCATGATCGCCGCTTCCAGTGGCACGTCATTTATCTCGCTGCCGACGAAGGTCGGCATGCCGGTGATCCGTTCGATCAGGTGGCGGATCGGCCCCTGCGGACGCGCGGCGTCGGATTCGAGGTCCATTGCGCAAAACACGAATTGCGGCCGTTTGGCCGGCTGCCACCGATCGTCCAGCCTGCGGCATTCCGACTTCACCGCGGGTGTGCAATCGGTCGCACCGGTCTCCAGTCGCAGCCACCCGGTATCCGGTCCGTCTTCCCGTTTCACCCTGGGATCCGCGACGATAACGCTCGGCAAGCCGATCTGTGCCGCGTAATCGGCCTCCTGCAAGAAATACTTGTAAGGGCCATCGACGGCGCTGGCACGTGATTCCGAATCTCGAAACGGTATGATGCCAACATAGGCACCGCAACTCTCAATGATCCGCTGCACGCGGTTCCCCTTGCCAAAGCCTTGCTGATCCCGAGCATCGCCGATCAGCCGAAACCCTTCTTCATGCAGCTCGCGACACACGGCATGAGCACTGGCGCCGTCTTCTCCCCGCCAACTGCTGCTGATAAAAATATCTCGCGCAGTCGCGGGATTTGGCAGCTTTTCTCCTGGATAAAACGCGCGAACGATTGCCAGCGCCGTGGCTACCTCCAGTCGTTGCTCTGGTACGTCGATCCAGGTCGTTCCCTTCATCAGCTCGTTGACCTGTGCATTCGCGAGCCGCAGGGCGACCACGCGAAATGCCGGGTCGTTTGCCCTCTCATCCATCGCGGAGTTGTATTCCGCCTTCACCCAGCCACGCGCCAGCGCTTCGGCAGACGCCATCAGCAGAATGCCCCGGCATCGCTCGATGGCCTGCTGCAGGTCGGTCGCGAGCAATGCACCGCCGCCGAGTTCACGAGCGTCATACCAGACCTTGAACCCGGCTTTGTCCGTCAGCCAGCGATCAACCTCTGAAACGAAAGCCCGGTCCTTGTGGGCATGACTGAGGAAAATGTCGCAATCGCGCTTGTTATATGCAGTCACCATCGTTCTGCCTCCCGCTCGCTGACCATGGAATCGGTGGCGCTTCGTGACATTGCAGGCGGTGCGGTGCCGCGTCTCGGACGCTCCGCGGCGAGCCTTGCTGTGATATCCAATCGCAGGGCCCAATCCGAGCGGTAGTCGCCTACCACGGCTCTGAAGGCTCAGCAAGTCTGTGCGGTTCGGCCAGTCTGTCCGGTTCGGCAAGTCCGTCCGCTTGCGACGGGTATTCTGGATTGCGGCGCGCGCCTCACTGGTCGGATCATAAACTAACTCAACGCGCTTGCCAGTTCCGTTGCCGCCGGTGCCAGTGTGGCACGATGACCGGTAGCCGCGTCGAACAAGTGCAACCGCCGATCGGAGGCGAGCAACACCGCGGTGCCGACAGCCACCATCACGCGTCCGGGCAGCCGGGCCAGCAACGTCGCCTCGCCGGCGGTGCAGGCCAGCACGGTGTCCGCGCCGAGATATTCCGCGTGCGTGACCACAGCCGCAATGCCGGTATCCGCCAGACGGAGGTCCTCCGGACGGATGCCGCCGATTGTGTCATGCTCCAGCGGCGGCGCCAGCACCGGGCCCGCGGTGCCGCGCAGCACCATGCCGTCGCCGCGTCGCTCGAGTGGGAACAGGTTCATGGGCGGCGTGCCGATGAAGCCGGCGACGAAACGCGTGGCCGGCCGCGCGTAGACTTCCGCCGGTGCCGCATCTTGCTCGATCCGCCCGTCCCGCAGCAGTACGATCTGGTCGGCCATGGTCATCGCCTCGGTCTGATCGTGCGTGACATAGAGCATGGTGATGCCGAGCCGGCGTTGCAGTGTTAGAATCTCACGACGCATGTCGGCGCGGAGTTGTGCATCGAGGTTCGACAGCGGCTCATCCATCAAGCAGACCGGCGCCTCTGCGACAATGGCGCGACCAAGCGCCACCCGCTGTTGCTGGCCGCCGGAAAGCTGCGACGGCTTGCGCTGCAGCAGCGCGGCGATGCCGAGGATCTCCACCGCGCGCTCGAGCCGGCGGGTGCGTTCGGCGTGCGGCACGCGCCGCGCCTTGAGGCCGAACACGATGTTCTCCGCGACGGTCAGATGCGGGAACAGGGCGTAAGATTGAAACACCATCGCAACGCCGCGCGCGGCGGGCGGCAGATGGGTCACGTCGCGTCCGCCAATGTGGACGCTGCCGCCGGTGGCGGTTTCCAGCCCGGCAACGATCCGCAGGCACGTGGTCTTGCCGCAACCGGATGGCCCGAGAAGCACGGTGAAGCTGCCGGGCCGCACGTGCAGGGAAATACCGTCGAGCGCCACCACATTGCCCCAACGACGGCCGACGTCGCTCAGTCGCACCTCGGCGCCGGCCGTGGCAGGGGATACCTCGCTGTCCAGCATGTTCCGCCGCCTGTTCGACCGGATTTGATTCGTCCCACCACGCCTCGCTCGCGGTCCTCGCAATGACATGGGCACAATGACATGGGCACGATGACTTGGGCACGATGACATGGGCACGATGACATGGGCACGAGGGCCGCTGGCAGGTCGCCATGACATGAGGTCGCGGCCCAGGCAAGGGGACGCCGATCATTTCCACCGCGGCGCGCGTGGCGATGGCATGAAATCCGTGCCCCGCCCGGGGCTTACACTGCCCTGTCATCGGCGGTAGCCTGCCCGCCAGCCGAACGGAGGAACCCACCGATGCCCATGAACAGCCGAGGCCAGGACTGTCTCGCCGGCGTACGGATCCTGGATCTGACGCAATTCGAAGCGGGCCCGTCCTGCACCGAGGCACTGGCATGGCTGGGCGCCGAAGTGGTGAAGGTGGAAAATCCACGCAGCGGCGATCCCGGCCGTGCGCTCGGCGGCAAGCCCGGCGTCGATGATCCCTATTTCCTCCTGTTCAATGCCAATAAGAAATCAATTACCGTCAATCTGAAGGATCCGAAAGGCCTCGCGCTGGTCAAGGACCTTGCGAAGCAGGCCGACGTGTTCGTGGAGAATTTCGCCCCCGGCGCGATCGAGCGCCTGGGCCTCGGCGCCGACGTCATCCGCGGGCTGAATCCGTCGATCATCTATTGCCAGGTGAAGGGCTTCGGCGAGGGCAGCCCATACGAGAAGAACCTCGCGTTCGACATGATCGCCCAGGCCTGCGGCGGCACCATGAGCATTACCGGCGAGCGTGATGGCCGGCCGCTGAAGCCTGGCCCCTCACTCGGCGATACCGGTACTGGCATGTTGCTGGCGATTTCGATTCTCGGTGCGCTGTACCGCCGCAAGGATACCGGGCAGGGCGAACATTTGCAGGTGGCGATGCAGGACGCGATGCTGCACTACATCCGCATCGCTTTCGCCGCGCAGAATCGCAACGGCAACAAGCAGGCGGCGGGGCGCGCCGCCGACAGCAGCGTTTCCGGCAGCATGCCGCCGATGGGCACGTTCCCCTGCAAGGGCGGCGGGCCGAACGATCGCGTCTATGTCTTCACCAGCCGCGCCAATCCGGAACATTGGCGGCGCTTGCTCGGTGTGATCGGGCGGGAGGACCTGATCGGCGATCCGCAGTTCGAAACCCCGGAGGCACGCGGACAGAACGCCGATGCAGTGAACAAGATGATCGCCGACTGGACGCAGCAGCACACGAAATATGAGTGCATGGAAATCATCGGCGCCGCCGGGGTGCCAGCCGGCGCGGTGCTCGACTCGCTCGAGTTGTACAACGACCCGACGTTCGAGCAACGAGAGATCATGCAGACCATTCAGCATCCGGCGAATGGCGCGTTCAAGATGGTGTCCTGGCCGGTGCGCTTCTCCGGCAGTCCGCCGCCGGTGAAGCCCGCGCCCTTGCTGGGCGAGCATACCGGAGAGGTGCTGAACCACTGGCTCGGGCTGGCCGACGATGCCGTGGGCGAGATGCGCACCGCCGGGGTAGTCGGGTAACAATTCTAACTCCCCCGCCGCCTGCGGGAGGAGGTGGGGGAGGGGGCGAGACATCGATTGCATCGCGACCCCTCCCCCCAACCGCCTTTCACAAGCGGAGGGCGGAGCATCTTTCGGATGGAGAGTTCCCAATGGCAGAACTGACCGGTTCGGAAATCATCGCGAAATGCCTCAAGCAGGAAGGCATCGAGCATGTCTTCTACATCATGGGCGGCCCAATGCTGCTGACCGAGGCCACCTGCATCAAGGAAGGCATCCGCATGATCGACGTCCGCCATGAGCAAGCGGCGGCGTTCATGTGCCAGGCCTACAGCCGGTTGAAGCAGACGCCCAGCGTGTGCATGGCGGCGTCCGGCCCCGGCGTCACCAACCTGATCACCGGCATCGCCAACGCCTATATCGACTGCTGCCCCGTGGTGTCGCTCGGCGGTTCCAGCCCGATCGGCCAGTTCGGCCGCCAGGTGTTCCAGGAGATCGACCAGGTCGAGCTGATGCGCGGCTGCAACAAGCACGTCGACCGGCTGCACAGCCTCAAGCGGATCCCGCAGCAGATCAACTTCGCATTGCAACGGTCGATCAGCGGCAAGCCGGGCCCGGTCTATGTCGATTGCCCCGGCGACGTTCTCTATACGAAGATCGACGAGAACCAGGTGGATTGGAGCTATGCCGGCCGCCCGCTGATGGACTCGCGTCCGCTCGGCGATCCGCGGCAGGTCGAGGCACTGGTCAAGGCGCTGGCGGAGGCGAAGCAGCCGCTGATCGTGTCCGGCACCGGCGTGATCTGGTCACGCGCCTGGGCCGAGATGCAGGCCCTCGTCGAGGCCGCCGGCATTCCGTTCTACACCACCCCGCAAGGCCGCGGCGTGGTGCCGGACGACCATGCTTGCTCGTTCATGTCGATGCGGTCTTCGGCGTTCCGCGATGCCGACCTGATCATCGTGCTGGGCACGCGGATGAACTATGTGATCGGCCATGCCTCGCCGCCGCGCTTCGGACCGGCCGCGAAGATCGCACGCATCGATATCTGCCCGGAGGAAATCGCCGCCGCGGCGCGCCATGTCGATATCCCGATCATCGGCGACTGCAAGATGGTGCTCGGGCAATTGCTCGCCGGCATCAAGGGCAAGGTCAACGCCGACAGCTACAAGGCGTGGCGGCAGAAGCTGGCGGAAGGCGAGGCGGCGAAGCGTTCCAGTGCCGGTGCGAACAAGTATGCCGAGGACGGCGACATCCATCCCGTGCGCATGCTGGAGGAAGTGAAGAACTTCGCCAAACGCGACGCGATCCTGTGCGTCGATGGACAGGAGACGTTGAACTACGGGCGCCAGACCATGCCCACCTTCATGCCGGGGCACCGGCTGAACTCCGGTCCGTTCGGCACCATGGGCGTCGGCCTGCCGTTCGGTGTGGGGGCGAAGGTCGCGTGCCCCGACAAGCAGGTGATCGTGGTGCACGGCGACGGTTCGTTGGGCATGAATGCGATGGAGCTCGATACCGCGGTGCGGCACAAGATCCCCATTCTGATCGTGGTCAGCCTGAACGGTGGCTGGACCGGCGATCCGAAGCGCGAGAAACCTGGGCGCGAGCTTGGTTACACGCGCTATGACAAGATGTGCGAGGCGCTCGGCGGCCATGGCGAGTACGTCACCAAGGCAGAGGAGATCCGTCCCGCGCTGGAACGCGCCCAGGCGAAAGTGGATGCCGGAATGGTGGCGTTGGTCAACGTGCGCACCGACTATCGTGCGCGGTATGCCGGGGCGGCGTTCTCCGACTATTCGACCTGAGGAGCGTGCATCGAAGCCGGCCACAGGACGGGAAGGCTGCGGCCTTCCCTCGTCTTTGCGGAGCAGGGGCCGAAATCCCTATGCCCAAGTCCCATGCTCCGGCGACTGACAGTACTGCTCTGTGAAGGCGGGCAGTAGAAAGCCGTTGCGTTCGGGCACATGGTTCCGGATGATTACCGGGCGCCCGGGAACGTGACGGTATCCGGGACGACCGAAGTCGGAGGTGCGCGCCGCAAAGGGAACCGTCCCATGCTCGAGCTCATCAAGGGACTGGCACAAGTCCGCGACGGCCTGACGCTGATCGCCTTCCTCAGCCTCGTCCTGCTGTTGGCTTTTCGCACACGCAAGGTGCCCGAACTTCTGTTCGGGCTGTTTCGTGACAAGCTCACCCGCCAGCAGTTTGCCACGCTGCTGCATCGCTTCATGGTATTGGGCTTCAGCGCCTTTATTGCCCTGGTACTGCTTGCGGCGCTCTCTCAGGTACTCGGCCATATCACCGCGCCCCGCGCCATGACGGTCGACGACCTGCGGCGCGAGCTCGCCAAGGCCGCGGCAACCGAGCAACAGAAGGACCACGTCGAAGCGCAATACGATCTCGCACTCGAGAAACTGAGCCGTCATGATTTCGATGGCGCGATCGCATCGCTGAAGGCATCTGTCCAGGCGATCCCAACCCTCGCAGCTCAGGAGATGCTGGTTTACCTTTATCGCCAGAAGGGTGATTTTGACAATGCGGCGGGCGCCTGGGAGGCGGCGAAAAACACGGCGCGCGAAAACGGCGATCTGCTGGCGCAGGTGCGGCTGGACAACGACGTCGTGCCCCGCACGATCCCATCGCCGAAGTCGGAAACCGACCTGGTGGGTACCACGACGCCGCTGCCCAAAGGTGGCGCGCTGGTCGAGACCGCCGTGCCCATCGAGTCCGGCCTCTTCCGCTGCGTCAGCAACCGTCAGAACTGGTGGTACAAGGTCAACCTGACAACCGGCCAGCGCCTCAGTCTTCGGTTGCGCACAGCGGATGATAACAATGGAGCCGCCGCCGATATCGCCATTTGCGACACCAATGGCGCAATCCTGCAGAAAATCGGCAACTGGTGCTGCCTGCCCGCCAACACGATCTACAAGAGCGACTGGACGGCCGCGGTAACCGGGTGGCACTTTATCCGGCTGACAGTCTCCGACGGTACCGTGTTGCACCTGGAAATCCTGTAGGGCACGCAACGAAGGAATATGCATGTCCGTACTGTCAGGCCTTCGTGTGGTGCAATTGGGTACGGGCCTCGCCGCCGCGGTTTGCGGACGATTGCTTGCCGACCTGGGCGCCGATGTTGTTTGCTCCGGCGGCGATGGCGTCTCGCCGCTGGCGGTGGATCTCGATCGAGGCAAGGCGAAACTCGGGCGCGCCGACGATGCGCTGGCCGACGCCGCGCTGGCCGACGCCGCGCTGGCCGACGCCGCGCTGATCGTGGCCGAAGGCCGTCCGTCCGACCTGCGGGCGCGGCGGCACGATGCCTCCAGCATACGCGCACATAATCCTACCGCGACGCTGGTGCTGATTTCCCCGTTCGGCCAGACCGGGCCGCAAGCCGAAGACCCCGCGACCGACCTCACGCTTTGCTTCGCCAGCGGCATTGCGCGATTGCTGACGGGGCAGGTGGACGACCTCGATGAATCACCGATCCGGCCGGTCGGCGAGCAATCCGCCTTCATCGCCGGGGTAGCCGCGGCCTGTGCCGGCATGCATGCGGCGCTTGGGACCACGCCCGGCGCGGTGATCGACGTTTCGATCCAGGAAGCGCTCGCCACGCTGGCAATGACCGAGCTCGCCCGCGCGGGTCTTACCGGCAAGAGCTGGTCGCGCAAGCGGATCGCCGACGGCAACGGCGCCACCGTCTGCATCCTTCCGGCACGCGACGGCTATGTCGCGATCTCGCCGCGCGAGGGGCATCAATGGGCGTCGTGGCTGAAGGTGATGGGCTCGCCCGATTGGGCCAGAGATCCGCGCTTCGTTCATAAGCACGATCGTGTCGCCAATTGGGATGCGCTGCATGCGCTGATGTCGGCATGGAGCCAGCAACACGATAAGCAATGGATTGCCGATGCGGCACAGGAAGCGCATGTGCCGAGCTTTCCGCTGCGTGAGCCGGCGGAACAATTGGCGTCGGCGCAGCTCGCGCATCGGCGGTTCTTTCGCCATGTGATGGTGGATGGGCGCATGGTCGCCGCCCCGGGCCCACCGTTCGGCCTGACATTCCTGGATCAGGGATCGCGGACCGATTCACCGGGGCAGGTTCCGCGGACCCATTCGCCGGCGCAGGGGCCGCCCGCCATCGCCGTAGGCGGCGCTCCGCCGCCCATGCCGCTCCTCACCTTGCCGCTGTCCGGCGTGCGCGTGCTGGACTTCAGTTGGGTGATCGCCGGGCCGACCACAACGCGGTATCTCGCCGCGATGGGCGCCGAGGTGATCAAGGTCGAGGCGCCTGGGCGCGGCGATCCAGGCCGCGCTTCGGAGCTGCACACCGTGCTGGGCCAGGCGAAGCGAGCCATCGTGCTGGACCTGAAGCGGCCGGAAGCGATTGCCGTGGCCCATGCGCTCGCCGCGAAATCCGACGTGCTGGTGGAGAATTTTGCCACCGGCGTGATGGACCGGCTGGGACTCGGCGCCGAGGCGCTGCGAGCCGTCAATCCCAATTTGATTTTCGTTTCGGCGTCAGGACTAGGGCGCGGCGGGCCGGAGGCGCAGGCCGTCGCCTATGGTACGCTGCTGCAATGCTATGCCGGGTTCGCCGGGCTGAACCGCCATCCGGCCGTGCCGCCCCGCGTCGGCTTCGCCTGGCTGGATCCGATGTGCGGTCTGATGCTGGCCTTCGTCGTTGCGGCCGCGTTGTGGCAGCGGCGGCGCAGCGATGCTGTCGCACGCATCGATTTCTCGATGATCGAGGCAATGCTCTGGACCATGGCCGAGCCATTGCTCGCGGCGCAGCTCGGATGCACGCCGCAGCCGGTTGGCAATGCATCCGATCGTTACGCGCCGCACGGCGTATATCGTTGCGCCGGCGACGATGCGTGGCTCAGCATCGCGGTGACCGACGATAGGGCGTGGCAGGCGCTGTGCGGGATCGTGCCGGGTCTGGCGGCGATGAACGGCCTTGGCGTGCGGCAGCGGCTCGCGCAACGCGAGGCGATCGATGCCGCGTTGGCTGCCTGGGCGCGTTCACGATCGGCGCCCGATACAGCGGTGGAACTGGTGCGTGCCGGGATCGCCGCCGCGGCATCGGCGACATCGCGCGACCTGGTCGAGAGTCCGCACCTGCGCGAGCGCGGGTTTTGGGAACGGCATGGCGACGGTGCGTTGCCGGCCCTGCCGTGGCACGCGAGCTTCGGCCGCCAATCCGGTCCGGCGCCGGAACTTGGAGCGGATACCGATGCCATTTTGCTGGACGTGTTGGGACTGTCCGACGATGACGTGGCGTCGCTGCGCCGAGCCGGGGCGTGCGGGTAGAGATCGGCCCGCCAGACGCGGAAATTCCCCGCTACATGCGCAAAGCCTCTCCTTGTGCCAAGGAGGTGCAAGAGGTGCAACGCAGGTGGCAGAGGTGCAAAGCAGGTGGCAGAGGTGCAAGGCAGGTGGGCGAGGTGCAAGGCAGGTGGCAGAGATGCAACGCAGGTGGGAGAGGTGCAAGCCAGGCGGCAGAGGTGCGGAGAAGGTGGCAAAGTTGTGCCAATGCTCTACCCACTTCAAAACTCGCCGCTGCGATAGGCCTCGTCCAGCCGCGCCGCGTCCTCGGGCGAAGGCTCGTCCCATGCCTCGCCGCGCCGCCGCAGCGCGCCGGTGAAGTTCGGCGGCCGCTTCTCGTTGAACGCCCGACGGCCCTCCTCGCCATCCGTCGTCACCTGGATCAGCAGGTTGTTGA
The DNA here is from genome assembly GCA_035508435.1 of Acetobacteraceae bacterium. Lineage (GTDB taxonomy): Bacteria > Pseudomonadota > Alphaproteobacteria > Acetobacterales > Acetobacteraceae > JASHVB01. The sequence continues at coordinate 45,918 of DATJNA010000023.1, forward strand.
CCAGGTTCTGCACATGCCATGCCTGGTCGGTGGGCAGGTCGCCGAAGCGCACCACGAACTCCTTCATCATCCGCACCGCCACCGGCGGCAGGGTCACGATGTGGCGGGCGATCTTCTCGGCCCGCTGCATCAGTTGCGCATGCGGCACCACTTCGTTCACCAGGCCGATGCGCAGCGCCTCCGCCGCGTCGAACGGCTCGTCGGTCAACAGCATTTTCATCGCATCGATATAGCGCAACTGCTTCACCAGCAGCGCCGCGCCCGGCCCATGCCCCAGCCACCCCTGCGAGATCAGCGAGAATTTGAAGCGGGCATGTTCCGCACTCGCAATTCGGATGTCAGTGGACGATAACAGGATGTACAGCCCGGCGCCGGCCGCCCAGCCGTTCACCGCGGCGATCACGGGCTTCCACACGCGCGGGTAATGGTCGCCGAAGCGACCGTCGACGCCGGTCTTCTGCCCGTGCACTGTCCCCGCCAGCGGCCAGAAGACGCGCTGTGTGCGTAGGTATTCCCGTTCCTCCTCCGTGATGTTCTTGCGCGGCGCCAGATTGTGCCCGCCGCAGAAATGCCGCTCTCCCGCTCCGGTCAGGATGGCGCAGCGGATCGCGCGATCCTCCCACAGGTCGATCCACGCCGCGGAGATTTCGTCGGAGGTCGCCTTGTCCAGGATGTTCGCCTTCGCTGGATTGTTCAGTGTGATGTAGGCGACCCCGTCGCGCTTGATGTAGTCGATGGCCACGGCAAATCCTCCCCTGCCTTGTGGCGCCGGCCGCGCCGATCGCCCTCCTGCCCGGTTCGCTGCGCCGCGGCAAGCAGCCACCGGGCAGAAAAATTCGTGACGGCATGTCACCCCCGGACACGGCGTCTCGGCACCGGGTCAACCTCGACCTGCCGCCAGCGAATCATTCCTCCACAGGTTCGGAACGCGAGAACAATAGATTGGCGACATGGCTGTGGGCCGCGGCACCGTCGAACATTGATCAAGGGCCAGAGCGTGCGCCGCCCCAAGCGGATCTCGCCACCGCGCGCCGTCCGGGTCGGCGCGGCGCCGAAACGACGGTACTGCTGTTTGTGCGGGCGTCGCGCGTGGCAGGCGTCCGAGAGCAGGCGTCCGCGATGGCTCGATCCGCGTTCGTGGGTTAGACTTCGCGGCGGCGGCCCGTCAGCGGCTGTCGCGGAGCGCGGCACGTAAGGTGCTGCCGGGGAGGGCGAGATCCATGCAGGCGGATTACGTGATCATCGGCGCCGGCTCGGCCGGCTGCGTGCTTGCCAACCGCTTGACCGAGAACCCCAACAATCGGGTCGTCCTGCTGGAGGCCGGCGGACGCGACCGGAACCCGCTGATCCACATCCCGGCCGGTTATTTGAAATTGCTCGACCATCCGACGCTGACCTGGGGGTTCCACGCCGAGCCCGATCCCGGAACCAACGGCCGCGCCATTCTCTATCCCCGCGGGCGCGTGCTGGGCGGATCAAGCTCGATCAACGGCTTGATCTATGTGCGCAGCCAGCCGGAGGATTACGACCACTGGGCGCAGCTTGGCAATCGCGGCTGGTCGTGGGACGCCGTGTTTCCCTATTTCCGCAAGGCGGAGAATTGGGAAGGCGAAGCCGACGACGTGCATGCCAAGGGCGGACCCTTGTTTACATCGCGCACCGCCGACCAGCCGCTGCTGTGCCGCGCCGCGATCGAGGCCGGCAAGCAGATCGGCCTGCAATACCGGCCCGACGTCAATGATCTGCCGCACGGTGCGCCCGCAGGGATCGGCTGGGTACAGCAGACGCGCGGCGGCCGCCGGCGCGCCAGCACCGCGCGCAGCTATCTGCGTCCGGTGATGCGCCGGCCCAATTTGCAGGTCGTGACCGACGCGCTGGTGCGCCGCATCGTGCTGGACGGCACGCGCGCAACCGGCGTCGATTTCTCGCGCAACGGCGCGCCACAGCATGTCGATGCCGCGGCCGAGGTGATCCTGTGTGCCGGGGCCATCGGGTCCCCGCATATCCTGCAGCTTTCCGGCATCGGCGATCCGGACCATCTCGGCCGCATCGGCGTGACAACGCTGCATGCGCTGCGCGGCGTCGGCAAGAATTTGCAGGACCACTATCTCGCCCGCGTCGCGTACCGCGTCAGCGGCGCGCGCTCACTCAACGAGAAATCGCGCGGTGTGCCGTTCCTGGGCGAACTCGCGCGCTATGTCTTCGCCGGGCAGGGCATGCTGACCTACGCCGCCTCGCTGGTGGCGGCCTCGGTCAAGGTGCTGGAAGAATCCGCCACCCCCGACGTCCAGTGTATCTTCGCACCAGGCAGTTACGCGCCCGGTCCGGTGCGGCGGCTGGAGGACAAGCCCGGCATGACCATGGGCATGTGGCAGATGCGGCCGCTGAGCCAGGGTTATGTCGAGGCAAAGACCAATCGTCCCGGTGATGCCCCCGCGATCAATCCGCGCTATCTGAGCGAGGAGCGCGACCGGCGCGCCGCCATCGGCGGCCTGCGCTGGATGCGCGCATTGTTCGCGATGCCCGCGCTGGCGAAATACGTGGTGGCGGAGACGCAGCCGGGCAGCGACGTGCAGAGCGACGACGAACTGCTGGATTACGCGCGGCAGAACGGGTCCACCGTGTTCCACGCCTCCGGCACCTGCAAAATGGGTGCTGACCCCATGGCCGTGGTCGACGATCGGCTGCGCGTACGCGGCTTGCAGCGACTGCGGGTGATCGATGCGTCGGTGATGCCGGCGGTGACGTCCACCAACACCAATGCGCCCACCATCATGATCGCGGAGAAAGGCGCGGCGATGCTGCTGGAGGATGCGCGGCGCGACCACCCGGTCCACGTGGATGAACCAGTTAGTTAATTGCGGCGCTCATTAACCGGTTAGTTCACGGCGCCGGCGCCGGTGCCGCTGGATGCCAAATTGCCCCGCACGGTCTGGGAACCACGGTTCCCACGATGGTCGGCTGGATCTCCATCAGGACGGCAGCGAACCTCTCCGTGACCGTCGACCACCATTCAGCCGCCGGCAGCGGTCGAGGCACCAACTAACGCACCCGCCGACGCCTTCGACCGAGAATACGCGCCCGGTCATGTTCTCAAGATCGGCGGGAGTATCTGCTGGATTCAGGAGAATTCCACCACCTGTCGAATGCGGCGGAGGCGGGGAACTCAACGATGACGATTTGTTTCTGGTCGGTATCGGCTTCCTCGAGCTTCATAGCCCGCCCCGGACGAGGAATCGTCCGCCATATTTGGTGATCGCATCGTTGACCGCGGCGATGTCGGCCGTTTGCGCCGTCGCGCCAGCGTTCCTCGATGTGCCGGTGTGATGGAGTAAACGCTGCCGCCCTGCGTCTGTGATTTGCCCGCGCCAGGAGGACGTTTGCCATGCTGCGACTGGTCGCCAGTCTCGCCCTGCTGATGCTGTCCACGGGCTGCCAGACCGGGGCGCCACCCGGCGGCGGGGCAGCCATGGGCGGTCGCGGGCCGCAGGTCCAGCTTTGGGCGCCGGCCGGCAATTTCGGCGGTACCGGCGATGGCGGCGGCGGCGGGGGCGGCATGTAGGGCCCACGGACAATTCGCTCGCATTGGCGGCTACCGTGGTGAGGGAGGCTGCGTCAGAGACCTCGCCGACCGGGACTGTCGCGGGGACTTGGAGAGGATTGGCGGTGACGTTCCGGGGCGGAGGTTCGGTGCGTCGATGGTCCAACGGGTACAGGCGCGCGATTTCAGGCCGGGGCGCTGGGCTTGTTTTGCAGAAATTCAGGCCACGTCGAGGAAATCAGTCAGCGAAAACTAACTTGTTGGAACGCTGGAGGTCCGGGCGGGAATCGAACCCACATTCGCGGATTTGCAGTCCGCTGCATCACCACTCTGCCACCGGACCCTGGGCGCACGGAGCATTGGTATATCGGGCGGGCGCCCCGCGCGGGTCAAGGGCCGGCCCGCCCCGACAGCAGGCCCGTCCCGTGCCCCGACAGCAACCCCATGCGACACCCCATGCGATCGCCGCCACGCAGGCACACACACCGACCCATCCCGCCCCACCCCGCCGACCCTGCCGTTCACACCCTCAGTGGCCAGCCGCCCCGCACCCGTGTAAAACGCCCCATCACCAACCACCGACAATTGGCACCATGGCCGACGACTTGCTCGCCGAAGCACGCCACCGCATGGTGGACAGCCAGCTCCGCCCCAACCGCGTGGTGGACCCGCGCATCCTCGGCGTCATGCGCCGCCTGCCCCGCGAGCGGTTCCTGCCACTCGACCTCGCTTCCCTGGCCTATGCCGACCAGGACGTGCCGTGCGGCAACGGCCGCGTGCTGATGCAGCCGATGGCCATCGCCCGGCTGGTCCAGCTCGCCGCCCCGACCCAGGGCGAGCGCGCCCTGGTCGTCGCCGCGGGCGTTGGCTACGGCGCGGCTGTCCTTGCCGCCTGTGGCCCGCGGGTGACCGCGCTGGAGGAAGATCCGGCCTTGCTCGCCGTCGCCGGCCGCGTCCTGGCTGCGGTCGCGCCCAACGTCAGCGTGGTGTCCGGCCCGCTCTCCGCCGGCTGGCCGTCCGAGGCGCCCTACGACCTCATCTTGCTCGAAGGCGCGGTGCGGGCGATCCCGCCCGTCCTCGCCCAACAGTTGCGCGCCGACACCGGGCGTCTGGTCGCGGTCATCTGCCACCAGGGCGGCGTCAGCCAGGCGGTGCTCGCCGAGGTCACCACCGCCGGGTTGCGGGCTCAGCCGATGTTCGATTGCGCCATCCCGGAGCTGCCCTCCCTGCGCCCGGCCCCCGCATTCGTCTTCTGATCGGCGATTTCGCCTTTGTCTTCCGCGCGGTATCGCGGCATCTTGCGGCCCGCCTCGGAGCCATCGCCGCGCCGCGGCAGAGCACTGGGACATCGCTCCGGCGAGGAATGAGGTTGCCTATGGTCTCGCGTCACGCACTGGTTCTCGGCATCGGCGCCGCACTGGCGGGGGCCACGCCAGCCCTGGCCCAACCCTCCGGCAACCGCACTGTGCCGCCGCCGGCAGCGCTGTCGCAGCCCGGGACACCGCACACGCTGGCCGAGGCTCTGGCTGCCACCTACGCCAACCAGCCCGCCTTGCAGGCCGAGCGCGCCAAGCTGCGTGCCACCGACGAAGGCGTGCCGAGCGCCCTTTCCGGCTGGCGCCCCACCGTCGTGCTGGGCGGCAACATCGGTTATGGCAGCGGTATCGAGCGTGTCTACAGCAACCTCAACACCGAGTTCGGCCTGGATCCGTGGTCGAAGCTGTCGACCGAGCGTGATACGGCCTCGGGGCAGGCCACGCTGACCCAGCCGCTGTATACCGGCGGCCACGTGCAGGCGAACGTGAACCATGCAAAGGACCTGGTGTTCGCCGAGCGCGCCACCTTGCTCGCCCAGGAGCAAACCAGCTTCACCAATGCGGTCAATGCCTATGTCGGCGTGATCGAGGCGCAGGACCTGCTGGCGCTCAACGTCAACAACGAGCAAGTGCTGGCCAAGCAGCTCGAGGCGACCAACGATCGGTTCCGCGTGGGCGAGATCACGCGCACCGACGTGGCGCAGGCGGAAGCGGCCCTGGCAGGCGCGACGGCGCAGCGGGAAACCGCCGAGGGCAACCTGCAGACCGCGCGTGCCACCTACACGCAGGTGATCGGCTATGACGCGCCGCCGAACCTGGTCGAGCCGCAGCCGCTGGCGTTGCCGCTGCGCACCGAACGGGACGCCGCGGCGTTGGCTTCCGCCAACAACCCCAACGTGATCGCGGCGGAGTTCAATGATTCGGCCGCCAAGGACTCGGTGGATGTCGCGTTCTCCCAGCTTCTGCCGCAAGTGAGCTTGCAGGCCCAGGCATTCAACCAGGAGAATTCGGGAACCGCGCGCAACGAAACCAACGGCTGGCAGGCGCTGCTGCAGCTCTCGGTGCCGCTCTACCAGGGCGGGGCGGAATACGCCGCGGTGCGGGCGGCGAAGCAGACGGAGCAACAGGAAGCCAGGCTGGTGGCGGATGCCAGGCGCAACGCCGTGCAGCAGGCGGTGAACGCGTGGGAGACGCTGGCGGCGGCAACCGCCGCAGCCGCCAGCACGCGATCGCAGATCAACGCCAACGGCGTGGCGCTGGAAGGCACCGAGCGCGAGGCAATCGTCGGGTCCCGCACCACGCTGGACGTGCTGAATGCGCAGCAGGCGCTGCTGAACTCGCGGGTCACGCTGGTGCAGAACCTGGCGCAGCTTGTCATGGCATCGTACCAGGTGGCCGCGGCGATCGGCCGGCTGACCGCGCGCGACCTGCATCTGCCGGTGCCGCTCTACGACGACACCGCCTATTACCGGGCGGTGAAGAACAAGTGGCTCGGGCTGGGCGACTACGCCACCAGCCAGCCGGGGCGATAACCCCAGGTGGTGACAAGATGAGCAATGCACAGACGCCGCCGCCGGCCGGTGCCAGCGGCAATGACCCGTCGATGGAGGACATTCTTGCCTCGATCCGGCGGATACTGAGCGAGGAGGAGCCGTCTCCCACGCCGGCACCCGCCGCCGCAGAGCAATCCGCCCCGGTTCCGCAGAACACCGATCCGGAGGAGAAGAGCGACGACGTGCTCGTGCTCGATCCGTCGATGCTGGTGACGGAGGAGGAAGAGCTCGCGCCGGAAGCGGAGGAGCCGCCGCCGGAGCCGCCGGCCGAGCCGCCGCCGGAGCCGCCGGCCGAGCCAGCAGAGCAACAGCCGGCCATCGTGGCGACGGAGGTGATGCCGCCCGGCGCCTTGCTGGCGCCGGAAGCCGAGGAAGCGGCCAGCCATTCGGTGGGCACGCTGATGCGTACTCTGGTGACCGAGCGCGCTCTCCAGGTGCATCGCGGCGGCCCGACGATCGAGGACATGGTGCGCGAGGAGTTGCGTCCGTTGCTGAAGCAGTGGCTGGACGCCAACCTGCCCGATCTGGTGGAGCGTCTGGTGCGCGCGGAGATCGAGCGGGTCGTGCACCGCGCGTTGCCATAGGGCCGCGTCTCGTGTCGTGGCGCGACCGGCGCCGGTGCAATCTGTTCCGGGCCGTTGCCGCGAGCAATCGTGTCCCCGCCCGCGGCTGACCGCGCCAGTCCCGCGGGCCGTGCGATCAGGCGGGCAATGCAGCGGCCCGGCAGTCGATCCGGGACACAACATGCCCGGGCTGAAGCAGCGCTCCCCTTGTCATGCGCCGCGGTCTGCGGCATCCGGCCACAGGCCGCAGGAGGGCCAGATGCTGGAAAAGACCTATACGCCGTCGGAGATCGAGCCTCGCCTGTACGAGGGCTGGGAGAACTCCGGTGCATTCGCCTGCGATCCCGGTTCGCCGGCACAGCCGTTCACCATCATGATCCCGCCGCCGAATGTCACCGGCAGCCTGCATATGGGCCACGCGCTGACCTTCACGGTGCAGGACGTGCTGATTCGCTGGCGGCGCATGCAGGGCCGCGACGCGCTGTGGCAGCCGGGCACCGACCATGCCGGCATCGCCACCCAGATGGTGGTGGAACGATTGCTGGCGGAGGCGGGAAATATCGATCGCCGCGCGATGGGGCGCGAGGCGTTCATCGAGCGCGTCTGGCAGTGGAAGGCGGAATCCGGCGGCACCATCACCCGACAGTTGCGCCGGCTGGGCGCGTCGATCGACTGGCCGCGCGAGCGCTTCACGATGGACGAGGGTCTGTCGCGCGCGGTGCGCGAAGTGTTCGTCACGCTCTACCGCCAGGGGCTGATCTATCGCGACCGCCGGCTGGTGAACTGGGATCCGAAGTTGCTCACCGCGATCTCCGATCTCGAAGTGGAAAACATCGAGTTGCGCGGATCGCTGTGGCACATCCGCTATCCGATCGCCGATGCGCCGGGGCGGTGGATCATCGTCGCGACGACGCGGCCGGAGACGATGCTGGGCGACACCGCTGTCGCGGTGCACCCGACCGACGCGCGCTATCGCGATCTGGTCGGGAAGTACGCCGTGCTGCCGCTGGTCGGGCGGCGGATTCCGATCGTCACGGACGAATACTCCGATCCGGAGAAGGGCACCGGCGCGGTGAAGATCACGCCGGCGCACGATTTCAACGATTTCGAAGTCGGGCGGCGGCATGAGCTGCCGATGCCGAGCATCCTCGATCGCGAGGCGCGGGTGACGCTGGAGGAGATCGCCGCGGATCTGACTCCGGTGCCGGGGATCGGCGATCCGGACTTCGTGCATTCCCTGGCCGGCAAGGACCGGTTCGCGGCGCGCAACGCGATCGTGGCCGAACTGGAACGGCTCGAATTGCTGGAGAAGACCGAACCACACACGCACCAGGTGCCGCATGGCGACCGCGGCGGCGTGCCGATCGAGCCGCGGCTGACGACGCAGTGGTACGCCAATGCGGCAGTGCTGGCGAAGCCGGCGATCGAGGCGGTGGAAACCGGCCGCACGCAGTTCGTGCCGAGGCAGTGGGAGAACACGTTCTTCGCCTGGATGCGCGACATCCAGCCCTGGTGCATCTCCCGCCAGCTCTGGTGGGGGCATCGGATTCCCGCCTGGTACGGGCCGGATGGTGCGGTGTTCGTGGCGCACGACGCGGCCGAGGCGCAGGCGCTGGCCGATGCGCAATACGGCCGGCGGGGGGAAGAACTGGCGCAGGACGAGGACGTGCTGGACACCTGGTTCAGCTCGGGGCTGTGGCCGTTCTCGACGCTCGGCTGGCCGGAGAAGACGCCGGAACTGGCGCGCTACTATCCCGGCGACGTGCTGGTGACCGGGTTCGACATCATCTTCTTCTGGGTCGCCCGCATGATGATGCAGGGCATCCATTTCATGGGCGATGTGCCGTTCCGCACCGTCTACATCCACGGCCTGGTGCGTGACGAGCATGGCCAGAAGATGTCGAAGTCCAAGGGCAACATCATCGATCCGCTGGAGCTGATCGACAAATTCGGCGCCGATGCACTGCGCTTCACCATCTGTGCGCTGACCGGTCCCGGCCGCGACGTGAAGCTGGGCGCCAGCCGCGTGCAGGATCACCGCAGCTTCGTCACCAAGCTGTGGAACGCGGCGCGGTTCTGCGAAATGCACGGCATCCAGCCGGATGCATCGTTCACCCCGTCGGCGGCAAGCCTGCCGCTGACGCGGTGGATTCTCGACGCCGTCAATCGCACGGTGGCGGAAGCGACGGCGGCCTTGGAAGCCTATCGCTTCGACGACTACGCCGCCGCGTGCTATCGTTTCACCTGGAACACGTTCTGCGACTGGTTCCTGGAACTGACCAAGCCGGTGCTGGAAGGCGGGCTGGACGGCGCGGCGGAACTGCGCGCGACCGCCGCCTACGTGCTGGGTGTGCTGCTGCGGCTGCTGCATCCGGCGATTCCGTTCGTGACAGAAGAGTTGTGGGACCAGTTCGGCTACGGCGCGCCGTGCAGCCTGATCCGCGCGGCATGGCCGGAACCCGCCGCGGTGCCACAGGCAGCGGCGGCACGCGAGGAACTCGACTGGGTGGTGCGGCTGGTCTCGGCCGTGCGCTCGGTCCGCACCGGCATGAATGTTCCCCCCAGTGCCACGGTGGCGATCCTGCTGCGCGACGCCGCCCCTGAGACGCTGGCGCGGGCGCAACGCTGGATCGAACCGATCCGTCGTTTGGCGCGCGCATCGGAGGTCTCGGCACTGACGGGCGAGATGCCGAAAGGCGCGGCGCAGGCCGTGGTGGACGAGGCGACGCTGGTGCTGCCGCTGGCCGGCACGATCGACGTGGACGCCGAACGCGTCCGGCTGACGCGCGAACGCGACAAGGCGGCGTCGGAGGCGGCGAAGCTGGCAAAGAAGCTGGAGAACGCGGATTTCGTCCGCCGCGCGCCCGAGGAAGTGGTGACGGAGAACCGCGAACGTCTGGCGGCCTTCGCGGTGGAAGTGGCGCGGTTGGAGGCGGCGCTGCGGTGGCTCGAATAGGCCCTCGGAAGCGGAGGCGACGCGATGTTGTTCGGCTACTTCACCCTCAGCGACAATGCCTATCGCGACAATCGGCGGTCGCCGAACCAGTTGGTGGCCGACATCATCGACGAGGCCGAATACGCCGACGAACTCGGGCTGCATTCCGCCTGGATCGGTGAGCATCATTTCAGCACGCTGGGCGTGCTGTCGTGCCCCGATCTGGCGCTCAGCTATATTGCCGCGCGCACGCAGCGCATCCGGCTGGCGCCGGCCGTCACCGTGCTGCCGCTGCATCATCCGATCCGCGTCGCTGAGCAATGGGCAACGCTCGATCTGCTGTCCGGCGGACGCGTCGATTTCGCCGCCGGCCGCGGCTATGACCGGCGGGAATACGCACCGCTGGGCGTGTCGTTCGAAGACAACCAGTCGATCTTCGAAGAAGGCATGGAGGTGGTGCGCCGATTGTGGTCCGCCGACACGCCGATTTCCCATCGCGGCCGCCATTATGCGTTCGACGACATCCTGATCACGCCGCGGCCGGTGCAACGGCCGATCCCGGCCTATGTCGCCTCGTTCTCGCAGCCTTCGATCGAACTGGCGGCACGCTTGGGATGCGGGCTGATCGTCGCGCCGTTCGCCGCGGCACTGAGCCATGGCGGGCTGCGCCAGGTGGCGGAGCTTTACCACGCCACCTGCGCGCGGCACGGCACCACGCCGGGGCGGCTGATGTGCAGCTACTTCATCCATTTTCCCGATACCGCCGAGGATGAAGCCGCGGCGCGCGCCCGCCAGATCCGCTACTACCGCGAATGCGTCATTCCGGCCTTCCCAGGCGATCCCGCCACGGCGCCGCCCAGCTATCGCTATTTCGTCGGCATGGTGGAGCGATTGCAGACCGTGCGGCCGGAAGACCTGACGGAGAACGCGGTGCTGCTTGGCTCGCCGTCGCGCATGACGGAGGTCTTGCAGCGGGTGGCGGCGGCCGGCTTCGACGAGGTGATCCTGTATTTCAATGTCGGACTGAAGCCGCACGCGCAGGTGAAGGACGAGATGGCGCGGTTCGTCGCGGAGGTGGCACCGGCTTTTCGTTAGTACCCACTGTCAGCGAAGCGTAGGTTGGAGCTGCCGCGTCATTGCCAGGACCGCGAGCGAAGCGTGGCGGGCCGAAGCAACCTCGTTCGAATCGGCGCACGAGCATGCGTGCGCAGGTCCGAACGAGATTGCCGCGGCCCCTGCGGGGCCTCGCAATGACTTGCGGACGGGCGTCCATGGACGCAAGCGGTGTGGCCCTAGCCGGCGAGCAATGTCCGCATCGCCACGGTCCGCTCGAACAATCGCAGCAGTACCCGCATCGCGCGTCCTCGCTCGCTTTCCAGCTTCGGATCCTTCTCCAGCAGCAGCGTCGCATCGCGGTCGGCCATGTGCAGCAGGCCCTCATGCTCTACCGGATCGGCCAGGCGAAATCCCGGCGCGCCGGCCTGTCGCGTGCCCAGCAGGTCGCCGCCGCCGCGGAGGCGAAAATCCTCGTCGGCGATCAGGAACCCGTCCTCCGTGTCACGCAGCAGCATCAGGCGGCGGCGCGCGGTCTCGTTCACCCAGTCCTCGTGCACCAGCAGGCAGTAGCTGGCCTCGGCGCCCCGTCCCACGCGGCCGCGCAACTGGTGCAACTGCGCCAGTCCGAAGCGTTCCGCATGTTCGATCACCATCACCGAGGCCTGTGGCACATCCACGCCCACCTCCACCACGGTGGTTGCGACCAGCAGCCGCACCTGGCCTGCCGCAAAATCCTTCAGGGCTTGCTCGCGCGCCTCCGAGGTCTGGCGGCCATGTGCCAGTCCGACACGGCCGCCGAAGCGCGCGGCGAGAGCGGCGAAGCGCTCCTCCGCCGCGGCCAGGTCCAGCGCCTCGCTCTCCGCCACCAGCGGGCACACCCAATAGACCTGCGCGCCCTCCTCCAGCTTGCGCGCCACGCCCTCGAGTACCTCGGGCAGCGTGCCCAGCGAGTGCAAGGTGGTGCGGATCGGCAGCCTGCCGCCGGGCTTCTCCGTCAGGCGGGAGACGTCCATCTCGCCCCATTGCGTCAGCAGCAGGGTGCGGGGAATCGGCGTCGCCGTCATCACCAGCACGTCGGTCTTCTCCCCCTTGCCGCCAAGCAATAGCCGCTGGTCCACGCCGAACCGGTGTTGCTCGTCGATCACCGCCACCGCGAGGTCATGATAGGCGACCGTGTCCTGGAACAGGGCGTGGGTGCCGACAATCATCGGGATGGAACCGTCGGCCAGCCCGCGCAGCAGCCGGGCCCGCTCGCGTCCCTTGATCGTGCCGGACAGCAGCGCCACCGGTACGGGAGACAGGTGCGACAGCGTGCGGTGGTGCTGGCGGGCGAGCACCTCGGTGGGCGCCATCAGCGCGGCCTGCGTGCCGGCCTCCACCGCGCGCAGCATGGTCAGCACCGCCACCAGCGTCTTGCCCGAGCCGACATCGCCTTGCAGCAGCCGCAGCATGCGGCGGGGCGCGCCGAGATCGGCGTCGATCTCGGCCAGCGCGCGCGCCTGCGACGCGGTGGGCGCGAAGCCGAAGCGTTGCAGCGCCTTGGCGCGCAGCGTGCCGTCGCCGGCCAGCGCGCGGCCCGGACGGGCGCGCACACGCCCCCGCACCACGCCCAGAGCCACCTGGCCGGCGAGCAATTCATCATAGGCGAGGCGCCTGCGGGGCCGGTCGGAGGCTTGCTCTGCGGGTGCCTGCAACGCGCGCACCGCATCGGCGAACGTGGGCCATTTCTCGCGCCGCAGCAGGGCAGGGTCGTGCCACTCGGGCAGCGTCGGCAGGCGGGTCAATGCCTCGCGCATCGCGCCCGCCACCTGGCGTGGCCACAAGCCGGCGGTGAGGCGCCAGACCGGCTCGATCGCCGGCAGCCGATCGGCCAGCGCCAGCGGCAGCACATGGTCGGGATGCGGCAGGCTGACGCGGCCGTTGAACGATTCGACCTTGCCGGACACCAGCACTTTCGCGCCCGGCGGCATTTGCTCCTGCCGCCTGGCGGTGGCCTTCTCGTGGGCAACGAAGAACACCAGATCGGCGAAGCCGGACGCATCCTTCACCACCACGCGCCAGGGCTGGCGAGGGTTGGCGGGGGGCTCGTGGCGCACGACTTCCACCGCGAGCGTAGCAATCATGCCCGGCTGCGCCTGCGCGATGGTCGGGCGGGCGCGCCGGTCGGTGTAGGATTCCGGCAGATGGAACAACAGGTCGATGACGCGCTCGCCGCCGACCGCCTTGGCGAGCAAGGCCGCGACCGCCGAGCCCACGCCTCGCAGCGTGGCCAGCGGCTGGAACAATGGGGCGAGGGGATCGGGTTGCATGCGCGGGGTCCGGTGCGTTGTGGTGCACGGCGCCGGCGCTATGCAAGGTCAAGGCACGGGGGCCAATGCCGGACATCGTCGCCGAGCAAGGCATGCCGCCGCATCACCGCCGCGGAATCACGTCCGGATATGGCTGATCCCGGCGCCGCCACTGATCGGAGCGATGCATGATCATCGACGCTGCCGCAACGTCACGCTGCCTGGACGCAATCCGCGAGCGCCGGCCGCTGATCCACAACATCACCAACCTCGTCGTCACCAACACCACCGCCAACGCTTTGCTCGCGCTGGGTGCCTCGCCGGCGATGGTGGAGGGCGCCGACGAGGTGGAAGAATTCGTCGCCAAAAGCGCCGCACTGGTAGTCAATCTCGGCACCATGTCGGCCGACCGGGCGGCAGCGATGCGACTCGCCGTGGCGGCGGCGCGGCGGGCGGATGTGCCATGGGTGCTCGATCCCGTCGCGGTCGGCGTGATGCGCTACCGCTCATGGCTGGCGCGCGATCTGCTGGCCCATGCGCCGGCCGCGATCCGCGGCAATGCCTCCGAGATTCTCAACCTGGAGGGCGGCGCGGATGGTATGGCCCACGGTGTCGATTCCACCGCCGGGTCGGCGGCTGCGGTGGCCGCCGCGCAGCGTCTGGCGCGCGCCACGGGGGCAGCGGTCGGGGTGACCGGCGCGATCGACTACGTCACCGATGGCAGCCGCACCATCGGCATTCACAATGGCGACGCGATGATGGCGCGCGTCACCGGCCTGGGCTGCACCGCGACCGCGATCGTCGGGGCGTGCCTCGCGGTGGAGCAAGATCGGTTTGCCGCCGTGGCGCACGGGCTGGCCGTCACCGCGGTGGCCGGCGAGATCGCCGCCGCCCGTGCGCACGGGCCCGGCAGCCTGCAACTGGAGTTTTATGACGCGCTGTACCGGTTGGACGCAGCGACCCTGGAGGAGCGGATCCGGTTCGGGTGAGACACCTCATGTCGTTGCGAGCGAAGCGAAGCAACCAGGGTCGAGCGACGTACAGCCCGACCGGGACTGCTTCGCTTCCCTCGCAATGACACGCGCACCGCCGTGCATCCCGCTCTGCCCTGTGCTGTCCTTGCCGCCATCGCGGCAGGAGGGCAGGGGGCATGATGTCGGTTGCTGGCAAGGTCGTGCTGATCACCGGGGCGGCGCGCGGGCTGGGGTTCGAATATGCGCGTGCGCTGGGCGGCGCGGGTGCCCGGGTCGTCGCGGGCGACCTCGTGGACTGCGGTGCCGCCGCCACCGCGGCCGGCAACGGAGCCATCGGTGTGCGGCTGGACGTCACCGACATCGCTTCCGCCGAAGCGATGGCCGCCGCCGCGGTCAATGCATTCGGCCGCATCGACGCGCTGATCAATAACGCCGCCTTGTATGGCTCGCTGCGCGGCGGGAGGTTCAACGCGATCGCCGAAACGGACTGGGACGCGGCGATGGCGGTGAACGTCAAGGGCATCTGGAACTGCTGCAAGGCCGTGGTGGCGGCGATGCGCGCCGCCGGCGGCGGGTCGATCGTGAACGTTGCGTCGCTGGCGGCAACCTATGGCATGCCGTTCGCGCTGCACTACACCACCTCGAAGGCGGCGGTGATCGGCCTGACGCGCGGTCTGGCGCGCGAACTGGGGCGCGACAACATCCGGGTGAACGCGCTGGCGCCCAGCGCGGTGATGACCGAGGGCACGCAGGAGTTCTTCGGCGACAAGCTGGACCGTGCGCTGGACACCATCCGCACCGGCCAGTCGTTGCAGCGCACGCTGCTGCCGGCGGATCTGGTGGGCACGGTGGCCTGGCTGGTGTCGGACGAGTCGCGCTTCGTGACCGGGCAGACGATTGCGGTGGATGGCGGCACGGTGATGCTGTAGATGCAATCGGCTGATCGGCCCCTCCGCCCATCCCGCGGCGGGGTGCGTGCGACCCGCACGGGCGGTTGTCGAGTGGGCTGGGTAGCGGTCTGTGCCACGCTACCGCCCAATGTCGCCGGATCAGCGGAGGCGCCGCGGATGTCGGCGCGCCACCGGCGATTCGCGCGCTCGTGCGACAGTGATGCTGGACTTGGCTCGCTGACACCCGATGCTCGGTTTGCCGCTTCTCCGCCATCGACAACGTTGCCAATTCCTGGTGGCTTATCAGCCGCCGGGGCGGTTGGCCCCCATAACTCTCTTGATAGACGATTTTTGCAGCAGGAGCCTGAGCGACGCAGGACTTGACCTTCCGCCGCGTTGGCCCGTCTGGTCGGACGCGACGGATCGAGCGGCCGACGGCTCTGTCGGCTTGCCGGGAGGGTACGATCGAGTGGGTATGCTTATGGTGTGTGACCGCCGTCCCATCTCGACCAGGTTCATTTCACGGCTCTTGACCAGGTTCGTTTCACGGCGCGATATGCCAGGACAACTTCCTCTGCCGCATCCAGCAGGCAAGCATGCTTTATGTCGTGCAGTATGGTGATTCCCTGGCTGAGTTAGCCGAGCGATTCCTCGGCAGCCCCGATCAGTGGACGGTTATTGCCGAAGCAAATCGCCTGTCGGTGGCGTACCGGCTGCAGATCGGACAGCAACTTTTCATCCCGTCGACGTCGCCATCGCATGACCACTCCGCTATCCACGTTGGCCGATCCGGGGTCAGGCCGGCCACTGGTCACCATGGTGCCGCCGACGAAAAAGCGACTGACGCGCCCGGACGAGCCTTCGTCTTCGTGCTGGCCGATGAGATCAATCCGCTGTCTCGCAAAGTTGTCCGGCGCGTGGCGGTGAGCCTCGGCTCCAGTGAGTCCGACGTGCTGCGCCAGGTGACGCAACCACTTGCGCCTCGGTCACCGATTTCTATCGGTCGTCATGTTCTGGGGATGAAACCCAGCAAATTCATCTCTGCCAGCGAGCGTGTCTTCGGCAGTCCACGTTTTGGTGGGAGGCCATACTGGATCGACGTCGACAAAGTGAAGGCTGCGGGCGGACGCATCATCGAAGGGGAAGAAATTGCCCGCGATCTTGATCGCATCGCCAGAAAATCGCAAAAAGACCCCAAGCTCCTCGAATATATCGAAGATATTCGTATGAAAAGCCTTCAGATTGATCGCGAACGTCTGATCGAAGGCGAGGTTCCTCTTGGCGCCGTCAAGGGTCCGACGGCCATGGCGATGACGCGCTCGCTGCAGTTCGTTTCGGGCGTTGGGATCGCTATTACACTGTACAACCTTGGCGCGGCTGCGAACCGTTCGATTGTAAGTCATTCAGTGCTCCCCGTAGCGGCTGAAACGGCACGAGTGTCGGGAGGCTGGGCGGGCGCGCGGGTTGGTCTTGAGATAGGCGGTATGGTGGGTACCTCTGTTGGAATTGAAAGCGGACCAGGTGCGATTGTCACCGGCGCGGTCGGATCTCTGATATTCGGAACGGCCGGATACTTCGGAGCCGACTGGGTCACGAAATTCATCGTCGAGCATGAGGTCAATGGCACCGCTGGTGATGACAAGTCATGGCACGGCGGCGGCGGCTCGTTTGGCGGCGGCGGTGCCTCCGGCGGATGGTCAACGCCATAACATGGAACCAAGGCATCCCATGACGGAGCCTAAGAGAACCGAGGTACCTCCGCCTTGGATAGTCTATCCGGGTACACTTCCGTACGATTATTTTTGGCGAGAGGCGGGGCAGCACTGGCTCGAAAACGTTTGGCGTGTTTTTTGGCACGACCTCGATATCGAGGGGCAGGACGATTACTTGCGACGCTACCCCGTCCCGGAGATTTGGCGTGACTACTTCCCTATAAATCGAATTGACCAGGCCATCGCGCAGATTGACGAGGAGGACGGCATAAAATAGATCGCAGTCAGCGGTCTCTCGAGCCGATGCAATATACGCCGATAGTCAACCTGCTGTACGATGTATCGTAACGCTCCTTGGACCACACATGCTGCGACCCGGGCCGGTTCTGGCGCCCTCCGGCTCATTGCCGGCTGATTTGCCGAGCGTCTTGGGCGTGCCCTTGTCCAGCAGGGGGAATTGCACTCGCCGCGGATGCAGCGGACTGCGCCACGCGAGTGACCTGACCAACAAAGAACGGGCGGAAACCGCCCCTCTGCTCCCACGGTGCGGCCCGATGAGCGCGCCTCAGCGCCGGCTGCCAGCCCCCGGGAGGTCCCGATCACGGCATCGATCCGCCGCATGGCAGGAAGGCCAAGGCCCTGCTACGCATGATGCCGGACCGACTCCAGGTCGGGGCCGGTCACCGCGCAAATGTTGCTGCCGTGCCGGTCTTGGTGTGCTAACACCCGGGTAAGCCGGCAAATGACCGGCGGGCGGCGAGAACAAGGCGGGAACATCGGAGCGTCACTTGTCAATTGGAACTGCTTGATCATGCCGACCTGGTCCCGTGCCAACGCCTTGATGACGATGTCCTCGCCGCTGGGCACCGATGTGCTGATCCCGATCTCGCTTGCCGCGACCGAGGCGATCAGCCAGCCGTTTCAGTTCGATGTCACCGCCGTGAGCCAGAGCGGAGTG
>DATJNA010000024.1:0-22827 GCA_035508435.1 Acetobacteraceae bacterium
GTCGTGATGGACCGGCTGCGGCAGGGGCGGATGAAGCTCGACGACATGCTGCCGGTTTCCACCGAAGCCTGGCGCATGGGTGGGTCGAAGATGTTCGTCAAGGTCGGCGACACCGTCGCGGTGCAGGACCTGCTGCGCGGCGTGATCGTCGATTCCGGCAACGACGCCTGCATCGTGCTGGCCGAATCGATCTCCGGCTCGCAGTCGGAATTCGCCAATCTGATGAACGACTACGGCAAGAAGCTGGGGCTGATCAATTCGCATTTCCTCAACGCGACCGGCTGGCCGGACGACGGCCATTACATGTGCTGCCGCGATATCGCGACGCTGGCGGCGGACATCATCCGAGAGTTCCCGCAGTATTATCATTTCTTCGCCGAGAAGACGTTCAATTACGACAATATCGAGCAACAGAATCGCAATCCGCTGGTGGAGCGGGGCCTGGCGGACGGGTTGAAGACGGGGCACACCGAGGCGGGCGGCTTTGGCGTGGTTGCCAGCACCGATCGCGACGGCCGCCGCGTCATCCTGGTGCTGAACGGCATGAACACCAACCGCGAGCGCACCGAAGAGTCGCAGCGCCTGATGAACTGGGCGTTTTCCAATTTCGAGGACGTGACCTTGTTCGCCGGTGCCGATCCGGTCGATCACGCGCCGGTATGGCTCGGCGCCAGCCCCACCGTGCCGCTGGTGACCGGCCACGACCTGGTGGTGACGATGCCGCGCAACTGGCGCAACCACGCGAAGCTGCAGATCAGCTACGATGAGCCGGTGCGGGCGCCGGTGGCCAAGGGCACCACACTCGGCAAGCTGAACCTGGCCGGCGATGGCGTTCCCGCCATGGAGGTGCCGCTGGTTGCCGGCGAGGATGTGCCGAAGATGAGCCTGCCTGGGCGTGCCTTTGCCGTGCTGACGCATTTCGTGACCGGTGGCTGACCCATCGTCTCCCGCGCTTGTGGGTTGCCAACGCCACCGCGCTCGCGTGGGGTGGCAGGAAACCTCTCTCACCCGCGAGGGGAACCATGCGGCGTAGGGCCGATAGGCGAAACTACGGCGTGTGGCGAGGCGAGGGTACGGCATGCAGCGAGGTGAGGGCACGGCGTGTGGCGAGGCGAGGCTACGGCATGCAGCGAGGTGAGGGTACAGAGTGCAGCGCGGTCGCTTCATCACACTTGAAGGCGGCGAGGGTGCCGGCAAGTCCACCCAGGCTCGCTTGCTCGCCGCAGCGCTGACCGACCTCGGCGTGCCGGTGCTGTCCACGCGGGAACCCGGTGGCGTGCCAGGTGCCGAAGAGCTGCGCGCGTTGCTGCTGTCGGGCCGCATTGCCTGGTCGGCGCCCGCCGAGACACTGCTGCACTTCGCCGCCCGCGCGGAACATGTGGCGAAGGCGATCCGTCCGGCATTGGCTGCCGGGGCCTGGGTGGTGTGCGACCGGTTCGCCGATTCAACCATGGCTTATCAGGGCTACGGACAAGGTGCCGACCGCGAGATGATCGCCACGCTGACCCGTTTGATCGGGTTGGCCCCGGACGTGACGATCGTGCTGGACGTTTCCGCCGGTGTGGCACTGGCGCGGCGGCGCGCTCGCGGCGGCACAGCGGACCGCTACGAGCGGCAGAACGCGGCGTTCCACGCGCGGGTGAACGAAGGGTTTCGCGCGATCGCCGGTGCCGACCCGCAACGCTGCGTGCTGGTGCAAGCGGATGGGCCCGAAGCGGCGGTGCATGCGGCGGTAATGCGGGCAGTGTGGCAGCGGCTGCCGTTACTTGCTCCGCCTCTGTGAGCCCGAGGCTATGGCCGCGGCTTATGCGTGATATGATGGCGACATGGCGATACGCGAGATCGGCGCCCGCATCGCGCCAAGCGGGAGGCCTGCCCAGCGGCGTCGACGTGCCGCCGCCGCGCCGGCGGCCAGGCCCGCATGGCGCGGCCGGTGGCTGGCGCTTGTGATCGCGGCGAGTGTCGGCGCGTGCAGCAGCTACGATCCGCCGTCGCAGGGCGACCACACGTCGCAGCACTACCAGGACGATCTGCAGAACTGCCGGCGTGCCTCGCGCGAGGCCGTGCGTTTGCAGAATGCCGCGACGCCGGGACGCTGGATCATCTCCCCGATCACCGGCCCTCCCGCAGTCCGCGCCGCGATCCGGAACTGCATGCAAGGCAAGGGATACGTGTTGGAAAAGACCAGTGGTTGAAGCAGGAGCGACGCCTCTCTCTGGCCACCTTGTTTCATGTACATGATGATCTTGTGTGTTGGCGCCGCGCTTGAAGCCAGAGCACCGGCGCTGATGCGGCTCGGCCGGGTCATGGCCTGGGACGAACCGCGCACTACTCCGCGCCCCAGCCGCCATCGATCACCAGGCTCTGCCCGGTCATGAACGCCGCGGCGTCCGACGCCAGGAACACCACGCCCCCCGCCATATCCCGCGGCGTCGCGAAGCGACCCATCGGTGTATGGTCCAGCAGCCGCTTGCCGTGCACGTCGTGGTCCAACAGGCTGTGGGTCAGGTCGGTGTCCACCCAGCCGGGCGCCAGCGTGTTCACCCGCACGCCGCGCTTTGCCCAGTCCAATGCCAGCGCCTTGGTCAGCAGCTCCACCCCGCCCTTCGACGCGCAGTAAGGCACCGAGCGCGGCAGGCCGCCATGTCCTGCCACCGAGCTCACGTTGATCACCGACCCGCCGGGGCTGATCGCACTGCCCAGATGCTTGCAGCACAGGAACACGCCGGTCAGGTTCACGTCGATGATGTGCTGCCAGTCTTGCAGCGAGACCCGGTCGATGGTGCGAAAGATCGGGTTCACACCGGCATTGTTCACCAGCACGTCGATGCGGCCGCAGCGCGCCAGCACCGCGTCGCGCAACGCCAGCACGTCTGCCTCGCGTGCGACATCCGCCACCTGCACCATGCTGCGATCGCCGATCGCGGCGGCGGCATCCGCCAAAGTCGCCGACGTGCGCCCCACCAGCACGACGAAGCCGCCATGCCGCGCCAGAGCCTCCGCCATGCCGCGGCCGATGCCTCGCCCGGCGCCGGTCACGACGCAAACCTTCCCGCTCAGGTCGAACGCGGCGCTCACCAGTTCGCTCCCTGCCGCGCGATACGTTGCGCCAGCGACCAGCGGTGCACTTCCGAAGGTCCGTCGTAAATGCGGAACGCGCGCACCTCGCGAAACAACCGTTCCACCAGTGTTTCGCCGGTGACGCCCTGGCCGCCGAGCACTTGCACGCAGCGATCCACCACGCGCCAGATCGCCTCGGAGCAAAAGACTTTGGCGATCGAGGATTCGGTGGTGCCGCGCGCCCCCTGATCAAGCAGCCAGGCGGTATGCCAGATCGCAAGGCGGCTCATGCGGATATCGATCTCGTTGTCGGCCAACATGAAGCCGACGCCTTCGTGGTTCACCAGCTTGGCGCCGAATACTTCCCGCCGCTGCGCGTAGGCCGCGGCGATGTCGTGCGCGCGCCGCGCCGCGCCGAGCCAGCGCATGCAATGCGTCAGTCGCGCCGGCGCCAGCCGCACCTGGGCGTAGCGAAAGCCCTTGCCCGGTTCGCCGAGGATGTCGGCTGCCGGCACCCGCAGGTCGTTGAACTTCACCACGGCATGGCCGCCGGCGAAGGCCTGATCGAGGCTGTGCATGGTCCGCACGATCTCGATGCCCGGCTGGTCCATGTCGGCGAGGAACATCGTCGCGTTGCCGTCCGTGTCCTTCGCCATGATGATGGCGAACGCGGCGCCATCCGCGCCGGTGATGAACCATTTGGTGCCGTTGATCACCCAGTGGTTGCCATCCTGCACCGCGGTGGTGTTGAGCGCGGAGGGATCCGAACCCGCGCCCGGTGCGGGCTCCGTCATGCAGAAGCACGAGCGGGTTGCTCCCTGCGCCAGCGGCCTCAGCCAGCGCTCCTTTTGCTCCTTGCTCGCCACTTGCTCCATCAAATGGATGTTGCCCTCGTCGGGGGCAAAGATGTGCATCGCGACGGGGCCGAGCAAGGAGTAGCCGGATTCTTCGAACACGATGGCCTTGCCGACATGGTCCAGGCCCAGGCCGCCGTACTCGGGCGATGCGTGCGGTGCGAGCAAGCCGGCTTCGCGCGCCATCGCGACGAGCTCGCCGCGAAAGTCCTCGGTGGGACCGTGCGCGGTCTGCCGCGGGTCGGATTCCAGCGGGATGACCTTGTGGCGGATGAAGTCGCGCGTGCGGTGCTGGAGCTCTTGCAGTTCGGAGGAGAGGGAGAAGTCCATTGTTGGGGTGCGCCTTCACGCTTGGGTGGGGGCGGCTGCGGCGACTTCAGGCATCACCACAAAAACACCAGAGTCGAGAACAGACGCGGTGCCGCATGACGGTCCGTTTCCCCTCCCCGCTCATCAAGCCGG
Organism: Acetobacteraceae bacterium; assembly: GCA_035508435.1. Lineage (GTDB taxonomy): Bacteria > Pseudomonadota > Alphaproteobacteria > Acetobacterales > Acetobacteraceae > JASHVB01. The sequence continues at coordinate 4,377 of DATJNA010000024.1, forward strand.
ACGTGCGGTTTGCCCGCATCCGGCCGGCCGACTGGCTGCGTGGCAGGCTTGCGACATGGCGCCCGATCGACCGTGCTGCCTTCCCCGTAATGCGCCGCAGCTTCGTGTCTTGGTGTCTTGGTGTGTTGGTGTCTTGGTGTCATTGTGGTGAATCTGCCCAGTGCTTTCACCCGGACAGTTCGACAAGTCGGCCATGGCAAAGTCAGAGCATTATGTCACAACCCTAAAATCGCCTTGGCGACGATGTTGTGCTGGATCTCGTTGCTGCCGCCATAGATCGACACCTTGCGGTAGTTGAAATACATCGGAGCCGCTTCGGTGGCGTAGTCGGGGCCGACCGTCTCCTCATTGCGGCCGTCGAAATCGCGCTGATACGGCATCGCGTACGGACCGACCACTTCCATCACCAGCTCGGTCAATTGCTGCTGGATCTGAGAGCCCTTCAGCTTCAGGATCGAGGATGCGGGGTTCGGCCGTCCCTTCTCGCGCCTGCGCTCGTCGGCGACGACGCGCAACTGCGTCATCTCCAGCGCCTTCAGCTCCACCTCCACCGCGGCCAGCTTCTCGCGGAAGCGCGGCACCTCGATCAGCGGCACGTCGCCCAGGCGCTCCATCGACGCCAACTGCTTGATCCGCGCTACCTTGGCCTTCGATGCCCCGACCCGCGCGATGCCGGTGCGTTCGTTGCCAAGCAGGAACTTCGCGTAGTCCCAGCCCTTGTTCTCCTGGCCCACCAGGTTCTCAGCCGGGACTTCGACGTTGTCGAAGAACACCTCGTTCACTTCGCGCCCGCCGTCGATGGTGACGATGGGGCGCACGGTGATGCCGGGCGTCTTCATGTCCACCAGGATGAACGAAATGCCTTCCTGCTTCTTCGCCGCGGGGTCGGTGCGGCAGAGACAGAAGATCCAGTCGGCATACTGAGCCAGCGTGGTCCAGATCTTCTGGCCATTGATGACGTAGTTGTCGCCCTTATGCTCGGCGCGCGTGCGCAGCGAGGCAAGATCGGACCCCGAGCCCGGTTCGGAAAATCCCTGGCACCAGAAGATGTCCGCATTCGCCGTCTTCGGCAGGAACTGCTGCTTTTGCTGTTCGCTGCCAAATTGCGCGATCACCGGCCCGACCATGGTGACGTTGAAGCCGATCGGCGTCGGCACGTTCGCCTGCTGCATCTCGTCCTGGTACAGGTAGACCTGAACCGGCGACCAGGCCTGCCCGCCCCATTGCACCGGCCAGTTCGGCGTCGCCCAGCCGCGCGCGTTCAGGATGCGCTGGGAGGTAATCATGTCGTCGCGCGTCAGGCCTTCGCCTTCGGCCACCTTGTCGCGGATCGATTGCGGGATTTCGGTGCGGAAGAAACGGCGGGCTTCTTCGCGAAACGCGAGTTCTTCAGGGGTGAAGCTCAGGTCCATCGGGTCCTCCTGAGGGCGCAGGGCGCGGCGTTACTCGTGAGTACCGGGGGCGCTGGCCGGCGTCAATCGGGCTCGGTATTGATGCCCGGCGGAACCGTCACCGCAGCAACGGCCCCGACATTGGTCCGGTCGTTCGACGCGATTGCACGCGCGGTTATGCCTGTCACGATCGGCTCGCAGCCGTGACACGCGCGGTGATCGACCGGACCCGGCGACAGATTCGAGAGGGACGGACCAGGACAGTAGGGCAAGACCGCTGAGCGGGGCGATCAGTCCGGGCCGCAGCGCTACGCCTGCCTTTGCTCGATCAAACTCCGCCGGATCTTGCGTCCGCGCTCCACCTTGTCCTCGATATACGCCGCGTCGCCCCAGCGCACCGCGCGCGACATTGCCTGCGCGTCCTCCATGAAGCGCGCCAGCATCTCCAGCAGCGCCTCGCGATTGTTGAGGAAGATGTCGCGCCACATCACCGGGTCGCTCGCCGCGATACGGGTGAAATCGCGGAACCCGGAGGCGGCGAAGTTGATCACCTCCTGTCGGCTTTCGTCCGCCAGGTCGTCGGCGGTGCCGCAGATGGTGAAGGCGATCAGGTGCGGCAGATGCGACACGATCGCCAGCACGCGGTCGTGGTGCGCCGGCTCCATCGTCTCGATCATCGAGCCGCAGCGGCGCCAGAGTTCGGCGATCTTCTCCACCGCGTCCGGATCGGTGCCGGGAGGCGGCGTCAGCAGCGTCCAGCGGCCCTGGAACAAGGTGGTGAAGCCGGAGTCGGGGCCGGAATACTCGGTGCCGGCGACCGGGTGGGCAGGGACGAAATGCACGCCCGCCGGCACCAGCGGCCCAACATCGCGGATCACCGACTGCTTGGTCGAGCCGACATCGGTCAGGATCGCCCCCGGCGCCAGATGCGGCGCGATGCGCGCGGCGAGTTCGGCGAAGGCGCCGACCGGTGCGGCCAGCATGACGCAGTCGGCGCCCTGCACCGCGCGGGCCGGATCCAACTCCACCCGGTCGGCGAAGCCGAGCTGCACCACGCGATCCAGCGTCTTCTGTGTGCGGGCGTTCACCACGATCTCGGCGGCGAGGTCGCCGCGTTCGCGGGCGATGCGAGCGACGGAGCTGCCGATCAGCCCGATGCCCAGCAAGGCGAGGCGGCGGAAGAGAGGCGGCTCACGTGTCATTGCGCGGCCCGCAGGGGCGTGGAAATTCCGTTCGGGGCGGGCCACGGGGTTCGGTCCGCCACTTGACCAAGGTTGCTTCGGCCCTGTGGGCCTCGCAATGACAGGGTTGGCGCCGATTGCCGCACGAGCAGACTAACCCCCACGCCGTTCCGCCATGAACGCGCTGAGCCCATCGATCACCGCTTGCACTTCCTCGGCCAGGCCCACCGTGATGCGCAGGCAGTGGGGCAGTCCATAGCCGCGCACGCCACGCACGATGATGCCGCGCCGGCGCAGGAAGGCGTCGGCCGCCTCGGCGATCGGCGGGGTGGCGAAATCGGCGAGCACGAAATTGCCCTCGCTGGGCCAGACTTTCAGCCCCGCCGCGGTCAGCCCGGCCGCCAGCCTCGGGCGCCATGCGGCGTTGTGGTCGCGGCCCTTCTCCAGCCAGCCCGGCTCCGCCAGTGCCGCGATCGCCGCCGCCTGCGCCGCCACCGAAACATTGAATGGACCGCGCACACGGTTCAGCACGTCCACCACGTCGGACGGTGCATAGCACCAGCCGATGCGCATGCCGCCCAGGCCGAACACTTTCGAAAACGTCCGCGTCATCACCGTGTTGTCGGTGGCATCGACCAGCTTGATGCCGGGGTCGTAGTCCGGCCGGCTGACGTATTCCGCATAGGCGGAATCGATCACCAGCAGCACTTCTGGCGGCAGCCCCGCGCGCAGCCGTGCCACTTCGTCATGCGGCAGCATCGATCCGGTGGGATTGTTCGGATTGGCCAGGAACATCAGCCGCGTCGCCGGCGAGACCGCGGCGAGCATCGCATCGACATCCGCGGTCAGGTTATGCTCCGGCACCTTGATGACGCGGCTGCCGGCGTAGGTGCCGGCGATGAAATAGATCGCGAACCCGTGCTCCGACATCACGATGTCCCGCCCCGGGCCGCCATAGGCCAGACAGAACTGGTAGATCAGGTCGTCCGACCCCGCGCCGCACACGATAAGCGCCGGGTCGAGGCCCCAGCGCCGGCCGATCGCCTCGCGCAATCCATCGGCGCCGCCGTCGGGATAGCGGAACACGTCACCCGACACCCGGCGGATCGCCGCCTGCGCGCCTGGCGGCACGCCGAACGCGCCCTCGTTCGACGACAGCTTGATGGTGCGGTTGATGCCGGGGAGTTCTGATTCGCCGCCGATATAGGGCGAGATCGTCAGCACCTCGGGCCGTGGCCGAGGTGTCGTCATGCGGCGCCTCCGATCGGCACGGCATAGCCGCCCAGTACCAGCGGCCGGCGCATCGCCGCTACGGCGTCCAGGCGCGGATCGTCGGCGCCGACATGGCCGATCACCTCCACCAGCGCATGCGCCGCACGCGCGCCGGGATCGCGGCGCAGCAGCACCATGCCCGGCGCGAAGCCGGCGGCCGTGATGGCACCGGTCAGGCGGGCACGGCTCATGTCCTCATCCAGTTCCAGTCCCAGCAGCGATCGGTCTTGCTCGCTGGGGTCCGGCGGGAACGGTGCCACCACCAGTGCCTGCACCGACGGGCTGCCCTCGGGCCGCACGCTCCAGAACGGCAGCCGCGCCACCACGTGGATGTCGGGGTAAAGCAGTGTGGTCCACCAGCCTTCGGTCTCGGACGGCAGCGGCAGGATGGCGATGCTGGCGGTGCCACCGGCGAGGTCCGCGATCGCCTGTGAACCGCTGTGATGGGCGCGCAGCGGCGTCAGCGCGCCGTATTGCTCGCGTGCGAGCTGGGTATAGGCGGCGCCGGGATCCGGATCGCACACCGCCAGTGTGAATCCGCCTTGCATCGACGTGGTCGCCGCCAGCAGTTCGCGCCACATCCGATACAGCGCCTGCGGCGGCAGCGTGCCGTGGTGACGAGCGAGCAAGCGGCGGATGATGGAGGCTTCGCGGCCGGGCCGTAGGGCGCTGCGCTTGCCCGACCGCGCCACCGCCTCGATCACGCCGGCGCGGCGCATCAGCAGGTCGTGGATCGCATCGTCGATCGAATCGAGTTCGCCGCGCAGCGCGGCCAGGCGGGCGGCCGGCGAGCCACGCCAGCCATCGGGCGAGGCCGGCTCCTCGGTCTCCGAGGTCGCTGGCGGAACGGTTTCGATTGGGGCTGGGCTCGACATCGCTCTGGCCGGAGAGGGGCGGAACAGATAGCCCCCCGCGTGGGTGGCCGCAATCTGGGGGTGGAACGGCCGGACGGGGAACCAGCGGAGGGGGAACGGGCAGACGGGCAACGGGCAGACGGGCAACGGGCAGACGGGGCAACGGGCAGCGGGGCAACGGGCAGCGGGGCAACGGGCAGACGGGCAACGGGCAGCGGGGGCACGGCGAGAGGTTGCGAGGGACTCCGGCGCAGCTTATGCAGCGGGCGCGATGGACCAGGTAGCGACACTCGCGGGCGTTGCACACACGCACGTCACCTTCGATGACGGGCTGACCCTGGAGTGCGGCGCCGCGCTGCCGCGGCTGACCGTCGCGTATCGCACCTATGGCACGTTGAACGCGGCGCGCAGCAACGCGATCCTGGTGTGCCATGCCCTGACCGGAGACCAGTACGTGGCGGAGCCCCATCCCGTCACCGGCAAGGACGGCTGGTGGGACATCGTGGTGGGGCCTGGCCGGCCGGTCGATACCGAGCGTTTCTTCGTCATCTGCGCCAATGTGCTGGGCGGCTGCATGGGGTCCACCGGGCCGCGCTCGGAGCGCGAAGACCGGCCGGACCTGCTGTGGGGAACCGATTTCCCGCCGGTCACCGTCCGCGACATGGTACGGGCGCAGAAGCGGCTGATCGACCATCTGGGCATCGCGCGCTTGTTCGCGGTGATGGGCGGATCGATGGGCGGCATGCAGGTGCTGGAATGGGCGGCGTTGTATCCGGACGCGGTGTTCGCGGCACTGCCGATCGCCTGCGCCGCGTACCATTCGGCCCAGAACATCGCGTTCCACGAAGTCGGGCGGCAGTCGATCTTCGCCGATCCCGACTGGATGGGCGGCCGGTACTGGGAGACCGGCCGCGTGCCGGCGCGCGGCCTCGCGGTGGCCCGGATGTGCGCGCATATCACATATCTTTCCGAGCAAGCCCTGACGCGGAAGTTCGGCCGGCGGCTACAGAATGCGCCGAAGGATCCCACCGAGGCCATGCGGCTGTTTGGCGAAATGTTCGAAGTGGAGAGCTACCTGCGGCATCAAGGGTCCACATTCGTGCAGCGATTCGATGCCAACTCATATCTGACGATCACGCGGGCGATGGACTATTTTGATCTCGCGGCGGATTTCGATGGCGACCTGGCGAATGCGTTCCGCGGTACCCGGACGCGCTTCCTGTTGGTTTCATTCACCTCCGACTGGCTGTTCCCGACGGCGGAGAGCCGCTCGATTGCGCGGGCCTTGAACCGGGCGGGGGCGAACGTGTCGTTCGTCGAGATCCCAAGCGACAAGGGGCACGATGCCTTCCTGCTCGAGGAGCCAGATTTCCACCGCACGCTCGCCGGTTTCCTGGCCGGGTGCGCGGTGCATGCTGGGCTGGCAGGCTAGCAAGCCGCTGCCTGTCGCCGCTCCCCGGTTCGACGACCACGCGTGCAGCTTGCGTCGATATCAGACACTCAGGCAGACGCCGCAGCAAGCGGCCGGAACACGTCAGGCTGGGACCTGCCAGCCAATAAACTTCCGATCGCCACTGACGGGACGGCACGCGCGGCAGTCTGATCGCAACTCTGCCAGCAGTGTTGCGTCACCGTCGCACGCTTCCGCGAGACAGGGTGCCCAATCTGCCAGTCGAACGCTCAGGGCTCCTTCACCGCCTTGATAGCAAACCGCATCTGCCGATATCAGAGCGCGAATGCGCGAGTTCCGGTGGCGCGTGCAGAACGCGCCAAAGGATTCGGCTGAGACCATGCGCCTGGCCGGCGAGATGTTCGAAACCAGTTTGACGCCTGATAGCGTCTAAGTTGAAGCTGTACCTCGCGCGCGCGTTCGCTCCACATTGTGTTATTATCTCGTTATATCCACATAAACGGACGGTCGATCGTTTCGCGCCGCGCGACTATGTCTCAAAAAGACTTTACAACCCACGCCTGGCAGGAGCCCACGCGCTGATAGCGCGAGCGTGATTGACAGATCACGCCGTTTCTGTGCCAACTGTGAAACGCAATCGCTTTTGGCTTGGCTTGCTGCGCCTCCGTGCCTCGGGTGCCCTCAAGACGTCCCAAGACCCGATTGTCGACCGCGACGCGCCCATCGCGCGCCGCATTAGACGGAGAACAGCGCAGACCATGGCTATTGGTACAGTCAAGTGGTTCAATGCAACCAAAGGATTCGGATTCATCGTGCCGCAGGAAGGCGGCAGGGATGTGTTCGTTCATATCACTGCGGTGCAGGCCGCCGGATTGCGCGGCCTGAATGAGGGGCAGCGAGTGAGCTACGAAGTGGCGATGGAGCGCGGCAAGGCCGCCGCCATCAATCTGAAGCTCGCCTGAAGGCCGCACAACGGGTCCAGCACCACGTTGCCACCCTATCCCCACCAGCGCGCGACAGGGGACGCGCACCGGAAGGAGCGACTACCATGGCTATCGGCACCGTGAAATGGTTCAACGCCACAAAGGGCTACGGCTTTATCATGCCGCAGGACGGCGGCAAGGACGTGTTCGTCCACATTACCGCCGTCCAGGCTGCCGGCCTGAAGGGTTTGAACGACGGCCAGAAGGTCAGCTACGAGATTGCAATGGAGCGCGGCAAGGCCGCGGCCACCAATCTCAAGCTCGCCTGACCGGCACTGCATCGCCCGAAGCAGCGAGGCCGGTTTCGGCGGGCCGTCGCACCCGGATCGCATCCAGGTGCGGCGGCCTGTCGCGTGCTGACGCGAGGTTGATGTTCTACCGCACGGGCTTGGGTGATGCGATTTTGCTCCGGCGCGCCTGAGCAATGTCATAATGTTCTCGCTCGCCGAACTTGAAGCCGCGCACCAATTGGTGCACCAAAGCTTTCACGGCACGCCGCAATACGCCTGGCCTCTGTTATGTGAGCGTGCCGGCGCCGAGGTCTGGGTAAAGCACGAGAACCACACCCCGGTCGGCGCTTTCAAATTGCGCGGTGGGCTGGTCCATGTCGAGCGCCTGGCGCGGGAACGCCAGCATGTGCGCGGTATCGTCTCCGCCACACGCGGCAATCACGGACAATCGCTGGCCTATGCAGGCCGCCGCTACGGCGTGCCGGTCACCATCGTCGCGCCCCTTGGCAACAGCGTGGAGAAGAACGCGGCGATGCGCGCGCTCGGCGCCCGCCTTGTGGAACATGGTCCGGATTTCGAATCGGCACGCGAGGAAGCCGCACGGCTGGCCGCCGCTGAAGGGCTGGAATTCGCGCCATCCTTCGCGCCCGACCTGGTGGCCGGCGTCGCCACCTATGCGCTCGAATTGTTCCGCGGCGTGCCGGAGCTTGATGCGGTCTACGTGCCGATCGGCCTCGGCTCCGGCATCTGTGGCCTGATCCGCACGCGCGACCTGCTGAGCCTGCGCACCGAGATCGTCGGCGTGCAGGCTGCCGGCGCCGATCCTTACGCGCGCTCCTTCGCCGCCGGCCACGTGGTGGCACTGAACCGTGCGGCAACGCAAGCCGACGGCATCGCGGTGCGCCAGCCCGATGCAACGGCGCTCGCGATCATTCGTGCCGGCGCTGCGCGCATTGTCACGGTGAGCGATGCGGCGATTGCCGATGCGATGCGCGCCTATTGGACCGACACGCACAATCTCGTCGAAGGCGCCGGCGCCGCGCCACTTGCCGCGCTGCTGGCCGAACGCGACCGGATGCGCGGCAAGCGCGTCGGCCTGATCGTCAGCGGCGGCAACATCGACCTCGCCCTGTTCCGCCGCTGGGTGTTGGGCGAGCAACCTTGACAGGCGAGGTTTGGCTCACCCGCGAAGCACGGTGCATGTGTCATTGCGAGCCGCGCGAGACAAGCGTTGGTATCAGGTACCATGTGCGCGTGAGAGGGTATGCCGTCACGCGGACTTATTGTGGGCGGCACGCGCCGCCTTGGACTGCCGCTCGCCGTATCTCATGCCTTCCAGCTTCATGCCGTCGGGGTCCAGGAAGAACACTGCGTAGTAGTCGTCGTAATACTCGCCGGCGGGATCGACGATCTCGGCGTGCAGTTCATTGCGCAGGAAGGCGTCGAGCTCGTCCACCTCCCTGCGGCTGCGCAATTGGAACGCGTAATGATGAAAGCCGACGTCGCCGTTGCGATAGCGGCGGCCGTGTGCATCCGCCGTCGTGATCCAATACCGCGTCTTGCCGTTGGTCCAGCCGATCATGCTGTCGTACTCGTCCGAGATCTCGAAGCCAAGGAAGGTAAACAGCTTCTGGTAGAACGCCTTGGACTTCTGGTAGTCGCTGACCCGGACAACCAGGTGATCGATGCCGACGACACGAGGCATGGCAGGCTCCTTCCGCGAGATCAGGCGATCAATTCCGCCAACTCGGTCATGCTGGGAACGATCAGATCGGGCTGGTGCGGCGTGGCGCCGAACGGGCGGCGGCGGCGGTCGATGAACGCGGTGCGCATGCCGGTCGCCTTGGCGCCGATGCAATCGAACGCGTGGTTGGCGATGAAGAGAACCTCCTCGCGCATCACGCCCATCAGCTTCGCCGCCGTTTCATAGGTGCGGAAATGCGGCTTGAAAGCGTTAGCGGCGGCAACCGAAATGACGCGGTCGAACGCGATGCCGTGATGGGCGCGCGCGGCCTCCAGCATGTCGGGATCGCCGTTTGACAGCACTGCCAGTTTGTAGCGTGTCCGCAACCGGTCGAGTGCCGCGGGCACTTCCGGGAACGGCTTCAACCGTTCGATCGCGGCGACCAGTGCGCGCACTTCCTCCGGCGTATGGGCAATGCCGGCGCGGTCCATCACGAACGCCACGGCGCGTTCACCGATTTCGCGATACGGGGTATGCGCACGACCGAGCAAGGCGTCGATCATCGAGTTCTCGAAATGCGTGCGGCGCCACCAGGTGACGAAGCTGCTGGGATCTCCCGACCAGCCCTTTGCTGCCAGGAACGGCGTGGCGGCCGCCACCAGCCCGGTCTGCATGTCCACCACGGTACCGTACTGGTCGAACATGCAGACCTTGATGGTGTCGCGCAGTTGCTGGGGTTCGGTCATGGCGATTGCCCTGTGCAGACTCGGCGGCAGTTGTAGCCTCACGACGCGATGGCTGCGAAGGGCTGCAAGACCACGCGGCATGCTCTCCGCCGCGCCGCCTGGCGCCGCCGCCTCGCATCCGTCGCCTGATGGCCGGCGACGGAGGAGCACCCGACCCAGCAGGCGACAACCGCGCCGCGCTATGCAACACTCGCGCAAAGATTTGCGCGGATGGCGGCGCCATGAAGCTGACGGACATCGACCGGGTGAACCACCTGATCACTGAGCTTGGCACGGTGAAGGAACTGAACGGCCTCGTCGGTCGCGCCGATCCCGCCGACCTTCGATTGTTCATTGCCGCCCCGGGCGATGCATCACTCGAAATGTCGGCCGAGGGCGCCGAATCGCCGCACCATCGCGGGTTCGCCGCCACGCCCGGGTTCCTCGCCGAACTGAAACAGCGGGCGCTGGCCGAGATCACCGCGCGACGGCACGCAATCATCTCTGAGCTTGCCGCGCTCGGCGTCGACGCCGAGGAGCCAGCCTGAGTCACCACGCGCGCGCGCCGAGGATGCCGCGCGGGCGCAGCGTGAGCACCAGCAGGATCGCAAGGAACCCGACGACGGTGCGATAATCCGGCGGCAATACCAGCAACGACATTTCCTCGGCGATGCCCACGGCGAGCGCGCCGACCACCGCGCCAGGAATGCTGCCCAGGCCGCCGACCACCGCCGCGGCGAAGATCGCCAATATCGCGCGGAAGCCGGTCAGCGGGTCGATCGACGTATCGAGGCCCAGCAACATCCCGCCCAGACCCGCCAGGCCCATCGCGGCAAAGTTCACGATGTGGCCGATCAGGTTCGCGTCGATCCCCTTGATCGCGGCAAGCGTCGGGTTGTCGGCGACGGCGCGCATCGCCTTGCCGAGTCGGGTGAAATGCAGGAAGCCGAACAGGATCGCGACGGCGACGGCGGAGATCAGCAGGTCCTCCACCTGCTGCGGCCCGACGCGCAGGCCGCCGACCTGCCAGTCACGCGCGATCGGCAGGTCATAATCGCGCAGGCTGTTGCCGAAGGCGAAGCGCACGAGGTTTTCCAACGCGATGGTCAAGGCGACGGAGGCGATGGTCGCGGTGATGAGGCTGTCGCGCCGCAGCGCCCGCAGCAGCAGCGCGTCACTGCCCAGGCCGAACAATCCGGCGGCCAGGAAGGCGGCGAGGGCGGAGGGGATCAGGGGAAGATGCAGCGCGGTATTGGCGAGATAGCCCGCGAAGGCGCCGATCGTCGCGTGCGAGGCGATGGCGAAATTCGGGAAGCGAAGCACGGCGTAGATGGCGGTCAGGCCGATTGCGGGGGCGGTCAGGATCGCACCGGCCATCACGCCGTTCAGCAGCAGTTGCAGGAAGGAAACGGTCATGCGGCGGTTCGGTCATTGCGGGGCCCACGGGGCCGCAGCAACCTCGGTCGCGATCGTTGCGCGAACCATTCGGACGCTGGTTCGACCGAGCCTGCTTCGGCCTCGCGGGCCTGGCAATGACATGGCCTGCTCGGCCAGGGGTCGCGCCGGTCCGCTTTATCAGGCGCCTCGCGGGCCTCGCAATGCCATGGCCTGCCCGGCCGCACCAAACCGCGCCGTCGCACCGGCAACGCCAAGCGTCACGCCACCTCAATCAGCTTGAATGCTCCGTTGTCGACCGCATTATAACGGAACTTGCAGCTTTTGATGTCACCGATATCGGTGAAGCTGCATGGGCCGGAGGCGCCGCTGTACTTCACGGCCTTGCCTGCCTTGATCAGCTTCAGCCCGTCCACCGCGGCATACGCCGTCTCGCCATCGCTGTTGGTGATCTGCCGCACGGTGTCGCGGATCGCCGTGCCGTCCGCGCGGCCCGCCTTGGCAACGGTCAGCGACACGATGCTGATCCAGTCGGTCGCCTGCGCCTCATACGAATCCGGCGCGGCGATGCCCAGCCGCTTCACCAGCGCCGCATAGGCGGGCGAGTCCAGGTCCGCCGACGGCTGCACCGTGATCGTCCCCTGCGTCACGTCATGCGGCAATTGCTGCACCGACTTCTCGGTCAGCGCATAGGACTGAGTGAATTTCGTCCCGTCATAGCCGGCGCGGTACAGGTCGCGCAGGATCACCGCGACATCCGGCGCATAACCGTTCAGGTAGAGAAAATCCGGCCTGCTGCTCAGCGCCTGATCCACTTCGGACCGGTAGCTGGTCTTGTCCTTGTCATAGACCAGAGATCCGACCACCCGCACGCCCTTCGGTTCCAGCGTCGTCGTCAGCCAGTGCTTCGTGGGCTCGGCGAACGGCGCCTGGATGGCCATGATGAACACCCGTTTCGCACCATGGCGGATGATGAACCCGGCGTGGCTGGTCGCCTGCAATTCGTTATTGGGCTGCGTGCGAATGAGATAACCCTGATGCGGCAGGTGAGTGATGCTGTCGGCGCCGGAGACGGTGGTAAGGAAGGTCTTGCTCTCCCAGCATACCGGCGCAACAGCGGTGGTGACGGCCGAGGCCCAGGTGCCCATGATCACCGGCACCTTGTCGACATCGATCAGCTTATGCGCGGCGCGAACCGCGGCTTCCGGATTGGTCTCGCTGTCCTCGACGGCCAGGTGGATCGGCTTGTCCAGCAATCCGCCATTGCGGTTGATCTCGTCCGCCACCGCCTGCATCGCCTTCAGCATGCGCGGGCCATCGAAACTGCCGGCCCCGGTCAGCGGCGTCAGCACGCCGAGATCGGTGGTGGCCCCCTGCGCGCGGCCGGTCGACGGCAGGAGACCGGCGACCGGCACGGCGATGCCGGCCGCGGCTGTCGCCAGCAGCGAGCGGCGGGTCAGACGAATCATGCGAAGCCCCCTCTGATAGCCGGAATGATCGAACTGCGTGACAGTATGCGTGACAGTATCAACGCTGTCATTGCGAGACCCGCGGCGCCGAAGCAATCCCGGGCAAACCGGCGTTGCGACGGTCGGCGCCCCAATCCGACCGAGGTTGTTGCGGCCCGCCACAGTTCGATCGCGGTCCGCGCAATGACATCATTCGCGCTCTACGCTTGTTCGGCGGGATGCGCGCCCAGGAAGATCCGCCGGATCTCCGGATCGGCCCGCATCGCCGCGGCGTCACCATCGCGGTTGTTGCGTCCGTCGACAAGGATCGTCGCACGGTGCGCGAGCTCCAGTGCCTCCGCCGCATTTTGCTCCACCATCGCGATGGCGATGCCCTCGCGGTTGATGGCACGGATGGTGGCGAACAAATCCTCCGCCGCGATCGGCGACAATCCGGCGGAGGGTTCGTCGAGCAATAGCAGCACCGGCTGCACCATCAACGCCATCGCCATCGCCAGCACCTGGCGCTGTCCGCCCGACAGCGTGCGCGCCGCGCGATGGCGCTTCTCCGCCAGCATGGCAAACCGCGTGAAGGCGGCGTCCAGACGCGCCGCGACGTGCGCGGGATCGATGAAGCCGCCCATCTCCAGGTTTTCCCGCACCGAGAGGGTTGGGAATACATTGGCCTCCTGCGGCACGAAGGCGACGCCGAGGCGGGCTATCTCGCGCGGCGACGACCGGTGAATCGGCGTGTCGCGCAGACGAATTGTGCCGCGCGCGGGGTGCAGCAGGCCGGCGATCGTCTTCAGCAGGGTGGATTTGCCGGCGCCGTTGGGGCCGATGATGGCGACGATCTCGCCGTCATCCACCGTGAGTGAGACGCCCTTCAGAATCTCGTCGCCGGGGCCATAGCCGGAGACGATGTCGCGGGCGGCCAGCAACGTCATTGCCGCCGCCCCATGTAGGCGAGTTGCACCGCTTCATCGTCGGCAACCTCGGCGAACGTGCCCTCGCGCAGGTGACGGCCTTCGGCCATGACGATCACCGGGTCGCAAAGCGCCGCGATGGTGTCGAGGTGATGCTCTATCAGCAGGATGGCAATGCCGTCGTCGCGCAACGAACGCAGGTGCGCGCCGATTTCGCGTGCGAGAGAGGGATTTACGCCGGCCACCGGCTCATCCAGCAGTAGCAGTATCGGCTCGGCCATCAGCGCCCGCCCGATCTCCAGCAGCTTCTTCTGCCCGCCGGAGAGCATAGCGGCAGGCTGGGGCAGCACGCGGATCAGGTTCAGTCGCCGGGCGATCGCCGCGGCGCGCGCGCGCAGCTCCGCCTCGCGACTGCGTGCGGCAGCGTTGCGCAGCAGTGCCGGCAGCAGGCGTTCACCCGGCTGGTTCCTGCCGTACAGCAGCAGGTTCTCCAGCACGGTCAGGTGCGGGAAGCCGCGGGCGATCTGGAAACTGCGCACCAGCCCGGCGCCGGCGATGCGGTCCGGGCGCCAGGCCGTGATGATCTGGCGGTTGAACCGGATGCTGCCGGAATCCGGCGGCACCATGCCGGAGATGCAGTTGAACAAGGTGGTCTTGCCGGCGCCGTTCGGGCCGATCAGGCCGGTGATGCGACCGCTCTCGATGCTGAGGTCGACGCCACGCAGCGCGTGCACGCCGTAAAAGCTGCGGGTCAGCCCGCTGATTTCGAGCAAGGGCATGCGTCGCGGTGCCTCGGCATGGAGCCGAGTTTATGCCGGAACGCTCCGCCGTGCCACGCGGCTGGTCGGCGTGGCCGGACGTTCAGCCCTCGTCGGGCAACGGATTGTGCTGGCGCAGCAATTCGGTGCCGTGCGCCAGCAATTCGTAGCCGCGTGCCAGGTTGCGGTACGCTTCCGCGATGTCGGGGTCGGTCGCGCGCGCGGCAAGCTCGGCATACTTCTTAGCGGTCGCAGCGTAATCCGGCACAGCCCACCACGCCCCCAGGCAGTTGAGGCTCAGTTGCGGCGCATCGGATCGCACCAAACCTGTACGTTTGGAAATTCAATTCTTCTCGAAGACGAGCCGATGGGTTTGACCCAATGGCAACGCGGCGAGATAGAAAAAGGGCCCCGGAACAAATGCACCGGGGCCGAGTCTCGTCTGGGTTGCCGGAACCGGGGAGGTTTCCGACGCAACAGCCTAATTGCTTCGCAGGCCGTGTTGATTTCACAATCGCACGAACGTCGGCCGATTCGCCCCTCGGTCCATAACAACTGCGTGATGGTACCGAAGCGGCGCGCGGTGCCGGGCGGATAGTGTGGTGGCTCGTTACCGCTTCAATCCCAGGCCGGCGAACTTCTTATTGAACTTCGCCACCTGACCGCCGGAATCGATGATCCGGTGCTGGCCGGTCCAGGCCGGGTGCGACTTGGGGTCGATGTCCAGCCGCAGCGTGTCGCCTGCCTTGCCGTAGCATGATCGTGTCTTGAACTGCGACCCGTCAGTCATCACGACGTTGATCTCGTGGTACTCGGGGTGGATGCCCGACTTCATCGGCGTGGTCCCTTGCTGGCACTGCCGATCCCGACCGGCGGCGCGCGCGGGCGTATAGCGCGGTGCGGCCGCGAACGCCAGAACCCGACGACGCGCGCAGTCTTGGCGCGGATTGCTCAGGCGCGGGCGCGGCGCGCCTGCCACGCCTCCACCAGCAGGCACAGGATCTCGAACAAGATGGAGGCGCCGTTGAAGGCGGTGAGCGTGCCGAGGTCGAAGGGGGGCGAGACCTCCACCAGGTCGCCGCCGACGAAGTCAATGCCGCGCAGGGCGCGCAGCGAGCGCAGTGCTTCCAGCGCGGTGATGCCGCCGGCCTCGGGCGTGCCCGTGCCGGGGGCTTGCGACGGGTCCAGGCTGTCGATGTCGAAGGTCAAATAGGTGGGGCCGCCGCCAACCACCCGCCGCGCTTCCTCCGCCGCGTAATGCCAACCACGGTCGGCGAACTCATCCATCGCCAGCACCCGCATGCCGCTGCTGCGACTGAAGCCCCACATGTCGGGGTCGTTGGTGGTGCCGCGAATGCCGATCTGGATCACGCGCTGCGGGTCCAGCAGGCCCTCCTCGACGGCGCGGCGGAATGGGGCTCCGTGGTGGAAGCGCGAGCCCATGTAGTCGTCGCCGGTGTCGCAATGCGCGTCGATGTGCACCATGCCGACGGGCCGGGCGGCGGCAACGGCGCGCAGGATGGGCAGGCTGACGGAGTGGTCGCCGCCGACCGACAGCGGCACGACGCCGGCATCCACCACGGTCTGGTAGAACGCGGCGATCTCCGCCAGCGCGGGCTCCAGTGCATAGGGTTGCTCCAGCCAGCAGTCCCCCAGGTCGCGCACGCGGGCCGCGGCAAACGGGGCGACGCCGGTGGCGGCGTTGATGCGCCGGAGCAAGCAGGATTGCTCGCGCACGGCGCGGGGGCCGTGGCGGGCGCCGGTGCGGTTGGTCACGCCGCCATCGAACGGGACACCGATCACGCCGATATCGCTCTCGGCCAGGGACGCACCGACCGGGGTGCGGAAGAAGCTCGCGATGCCGGTGTAGCGTGGCCGCGCTTGCGGATCGGCCATGTCGGAATAGCGAGTGGGCGGCTTCAGCGACTCCATGGCGACTCCCCCGAATCCTGGGTGCCCGCTAGTGGTAGGCGGTTGCGATGGCGTGCCGCAACAATCCGATGATCAATGACGGGTGTATTCGGGTCGCTTACCCTCGCCGGCCGAGCGGCGATCGCCGGGCATGGGCGCTCCGCGTCCCGTGGCGCTCCAACAACTTTGAGGGAGCAAACAGACACCTGGTGCCGGCGTTTGACAGTTTCGCCGGCACGGCGGTACCGTCGCGGCACATGCCTGATGCCTTGGCAGGCACGCAGCAGGCCCGCGCGCCGCGATGCGGCGATAACCCACGGTGCGCTGCCGAGCCTGCCGCCTTACGCCTGGCCTGACGTGCCGTCGCCGGGTCCGCGCCCCGGCCGCAATAATCAATGTCGCACCCAGGAGGGAGCCCCATGCTCAACGTCGTGCCCGTCGAAGACAATCTGTTCTCGCCCGACGTCATCGCCGAGCCCTACGCCTATTACGGGCGGCTGCGCGACACCGACCCGGTGCACTGGAACGAGACCTACGCGTTGTGGCTGATCACCCGCTACGACGACCTGGTCTGGCTCACCCGCAACCACGAACTGTTCTCGTCCGCGGTGTTCCGCAACGACCGGCGCCCCGCCTATCCGGCGATCGATGAGGCGGACAATCCGCTTTATGACTACGTGCGGAACTACCAGGGCGACCAGTTCATCCAGCACGACCGCCCGGAGCATCTGGAAATGCGCCGGGTGATGCACGGCTACTTCACGCCGAAATCGATGGAGGCCTGGCGCCCGTTCGTGCGCGACGCGGTGAAGGAATTGCTCGACGCCGCCGAAGCGAAGGGCGAGATGGATGTGATGCGCGACCTGGCCACGCCGCTGCCGGTACTGGTGATCGCGCAGATGATGGGCGTGCCGCCATCGGAACGCGGCCATGTCCGTGAGCTCGCCGAGAAGCTGCTGTATATCGGCCGCGGCGAGTACGACCGGATGAAGCCGCTCACCGAAGGCATGCGCGGCATGATCGACTACGTCTCGCCGATGGTGGACGAACGCATCGACAATCCGGGCGATGACTTCATCTCGGTGCTGGCGCAGGGCGAGAAGCGCGGCATCTTCTCCCGTCACCAGGTGCTGGTGAACGCCTCGCTGCTGCTGCTGGCGGGGCACGAGACGACGATCAACCTGCTGTGCAACGGCACGCTGGCGTTCACGCGCCATCCCGAGCAATGGGAGCTGCTGAAGCAGGACCCCGCCGGCCGCGCGAAGGCGGCGACCGAGGAATGCCTGCGCTATGATTCGCCGGTGATCTCGATCCAGCGCATCGCCACGCAGGACGTGGAGTTGCGCAACAAGGTGCTGCGCCAGGGCGACCGCATCCGCTGGTTCATTTCGCCCGCCAACCGCGATCCCGACCAATTCCCCGAGCCCGACACGTTCGACATCTTCCGCCATCCGAACCAGCATGTCGCGTTCGGCTCCGGCACGCATCACTGTCTGGGGGCGACGCTGGCGCGGGTGGAGGGCCAGGAAGTGTTCAAGGCACTGGCCGAGCGGTTCCCCAACCTGCGCGCGGAAACCGAGGGGCTGGAATACCAGCCCAGCATCACCTTCCGTTCCCTGAAGTCGCTGCCGGTCACCTGGCAATAGGAGAACGGACGTGGCGCGCAAGCTGAAGGTGTGGGTGGATCGCCAGGTCTGCGTCGGCAACGCCATGTGCGAGGCGATCGCGCCCAAGGTGTTCCGGCTGGATGAGAACCGTCAGTCGGAGGCCGTGGATCCCGCCGGCGACACCGAGGCGAAGATTCTCGAAGCGGCGGAGAACTGCCCGGTGAGCGCGATCGTCGTGGAGGATGCGGAGAGCGGGGAGCGGCTGTTCCCCTGACCGACGTCATGGCGAAAGGCGTAGCGCGCGCACCGTGCCATCGCGACGCGCTTACCGCGTCATGGCGAGGCGCGTAGCGCGCACACCGTGCCATTGCGACGCGCGTACTGCGTCATGGCGAGGCGCGTAGCGCGCGCACCGTGCCATTGCGACGCGCGTACTGCGTCATGGCGAGGGGCGTAGCGCCGAAGCAATCTCGGTCGGGCCGGCGCATCGGCACCCGCTCGTCAGCATGACCGGGGTTGCTTCGTCCCTGCGCGCCTATCAAGAAACTACCAGTGCAGAGTGTGGCGAGCGGGTCACGCCGCCTCGGCCGCGGGCTGGATCTGCACGTCGAAGCCGAGCTTGTTCAGTTGGGCGACGAGCCTGCGGGCCTTGTGGTCGGCCGAGCGGCGATCGAA
>DATJNA010000025.1:0-46005 GCA_035508435.1 Acetobacteraceae bacterium
GATGATGGTTTCCTGTCGCTTGCTCAGAGTCTTTTGCTCGCCCGGTCGTCGGCCGCGGCGACCACTGGCCAGCGCAAATTCCCCGGATTGCTCAAAGGCACTCACCCAGGCTCCGACGAAGCGTCCGTTGACGCCGATCGCCGCCGCGACCTCGACCCGGCTTTTGCCTGAACCTACCATGTCGACCGCAACGCGGCGAAGTTCGGACTGCACCGCTGGGGGGAGTTTGCGGAAATCGCGATCGCTTGCCATCCCGCAAGTTTAACACGATGCCGCTCAATATGATACGTATTTGCACGACGGATTAGTAATGGAGGGCACGGCAGCGTGAATTCGCTAACTCTTCGAGAATATACAAATCCGTAACGGCCCTACTCGCAATTGATCAAAGCTCGGCATATCCCCGGAAACCTGGTGCTGCCGCGGCGGTTCCTCAAGATTTATGCCAATTTGTAATATGACGGGATGGGCTAGCGCCGCTCTGCGAAACTGCGGTCACATGCCCGCGAAACACCACAGATTATTAATCAAAGAGCTGGAGGCGCTCAGTAACGGCGAGAGTTATCGGTTGTTGATTGAGATGCCACCTGGATCCGCGAAGTCGAGTTATACATCGATTCTGCTTCCTGCGTGGTGGCTAGCGCGCCACCCGTGCGATTCGATCATCGCCGCGTCCCACACTGCGCGCTTGGCTAACCATTTCGGCCGGCGGGCGCGAGGTATCGTCGCTGATGAAGCCGGTCTTTTGGGCTATGAATTAGGAATGCACGAACGCGCTGGCTCGCACTGGTCCAGTTCAACTGGTGCAGAATATTTTGCAATTGGTGTCCGTGGCGCAGTCGTAGGAAAGCGAGCCGATATCGCAATCATCGACGATCCCATCAAGTCGCAAGTAGACGCCGAGAGCCTGCTCCACAGGGAACGGCTATGGGATTGGTATCGGTCCGAGTTGTATCCGCGTCTAAAGCCCAAGGCTCGCGTGGTATTAATTATGACTCGCTGGCACCAGGACGATCTGTGCGGTCGCTTGCTTGCACATGCTTCCGATCCATGGCGTTGCCTTCGGCTTCCGGCCTTTGCCGAAGTCGAAGATCGGCTAGACCGATTGCCTGGAGAACCACTTTGGCCCGAATGGGAGGATACTGAGGAACTCTTAAGACGACGATCATCAGTTGGCGAGCACACTTGGTCCGCGCAATATCAGCAGTCGCCATGCCGCAACACAGGGACTCTGTTCAAGGTGACACAACTTGATTTTGTTGATACGCTGCCAACATCAGAGTCTCATAAAGCGGTACGCGCTTGGGATCTTGCTGCAACTGTCGAATCCAATAACAATGATCCTGATTGGACAGTAGGTGTCAAGCTAACCCGCGACCACACAGGTAGATTGATTGTGGCAGATGTAGTACGTGTCCGTTGCCGCCCTTGCGACGTCGAGGCCGCCGTCGCGGCTACTGCACGAATCGATGGACCCAGCGTCCCTATCGCCCTTCCCGAGGATCCAGGACAGGCAGGAAAAAGCCAGGTTAGCTACTATGCCCGACAGCTTGCCGGTTACAATGTGCAATCTACCAAAGAAACCGGATCGAAAGTGATCAGAGCGATGCCAATAGCCTCGCAGGTTTCTAAAGGGAATGTAGTATTGCTACGGGCTAATTGGAATTATTCATTTATAGAGGAGCTGCGTGATTTCCCGTATGGCCGCAAAGATGATCAGGTTGACGCGCTATCTCGGGCATTCATGATGCTAGCACCATTCACTACTTCCGCGCGCTCGGAATTAGTGCCGTACATGCCACGCTGATACTTGGCGCGTGATCTATTAGAGTCCTAAGAACACGAATGTTTGATACTATCTGCAGTGCGATCAGTGGGGATCCAGACTACTCGATGCGAGTACGGATCCTCGACATCCTCCACCGAGTGCTCGATGGGACGATCTATGACTCGTTACCCTATCAATTCCATGAGGAGCGCAGTGCCGGAGGGGAATATATACCGCTCAGACAGCGCCGACCAAGTGTCCGTTATGGACTGTCGCGCATCGTAGTAGAGGATAGCGTAGCATTATTGTTCAGTGAAGGGCACTTTCCCACGGTGCAAACTCCCGACCCACTCGTTCGAGAGGCTCTTGCGGATATCTTTGCGGAGGCACACCTAAATCAGGTGATGACAGAGGCAGCGTTCTATGGATCTGTTGGCTCAGTTGCAATTCTAATGCGAGTGCTCCTTGGTCGCGTGTTCTTTCAGGTACTTGATACTCGATATCTCACACCAGTGTGGAGCCCTACCGCCCCGGACTCACTGTCAAAGGTAACTGAACGATACAAGGTCCCAGGTCGTAAATTGATGGAGGCCGGGTATGACATTGCCACACCTGACGTCGATTATTGGTTCGAGCGCCAATGGGATGCCGAGTCCGAGACCTGGCTCACCCCAGTCGCGGTCTCCGAAGGCATGATGCCAAACATTGATGATGAGCGCACCGTCCGTCACGGCCTCGGCTTTGTACCAGTGGTCTGGGTACGAAATTTACCGGGCAAGTCGGCGACCGGCGATCCCAACGACGGCGCCTGCACCTTTCAAGCGGCAATTGCCGCTCAGATAGAAATCGACTACCAGCTCAGCCAAGCAGGACGCGGCCTAAAGTACAGCAGCGACCCGACATTGTTAATCAAGGAACCGGCCGCTAGTGACGGCCATATCATAAAAGGCGCGGGGAATGCTCTGGTCGTCAGCGAAAAAGGCGATGCAAAACTACTTGAAATCGGCGGGACAGCGTCAGGTGCAGTAATCGAATATGTCCGAACCTTGCGAGAGCTTGCGCTCGAGAGCGTGCACGGAAACCGCTCAAGTGCCGATCGAATAACGGCCGCACAGTCGGGTCGTGCCCTTGAGCTTATGAACCAGGGATTGTTGTGGCTGGCTGATAATCTTCGAGTCACTTACGGCGAGACGGCATTGCTCATGCTAGCCCGCATGGTGCTCCGTGCATCAAACGTGTTTGGCCTTCAGGCAATGGGGCGAGAGATCCCGAGCTTAGATGCGTCGGCGAGACTATCGGTCAAATGGCCGCAATGGTATCCACTTACAGCCGATGATAGGCAAAAGGACGCTCAAACGCTGGTTTCTCTCGTGAGTGCTGGGCTTTTGAGTCGAGAAACAGCAACGCTAGCAGTCGCGGATACATTCTCTATCAAGAACCTTCCTCAATAATTCGGTAACCTTATTGGTTAAATTCGAACCCATGAATGAAATAGAGACGGAATCAGAACGTGGTGGCGAGGATGTCGTCGAGGATTTTCGTGCCCAGGCGATAGCTCTAGAGCGACGGCTGCACGAGCTCAAACAGCAATTCGACATGCGACTGATCCGCGCAGAGGTGAAAGCTGAGGCGGTGCGGGCTGGCATACTGGACCTTGATGGTTTAAAGCTTTTGGACCTGTCTGGGATCGTCCTCAATGATGAGGGAGAAGTGGAAAACGCTAACGATTTGATAACAAGATTCAAGAAAGCGAAGCCGTGGCTCTTCGGAATGACGTCATCCTCAAGCCCGCTGACGCCACCATCAGCCTTGCCTCCACGCCAGAAGCACGCCACTGAGATGACAAAAGAGGAATATGCAGCTGCACGGGCGATGCTGCTTAAACAGCGCTACTGAAGTTAAGCCAAATATATGAGCACCTAAGGGACGTACTATGGGAATTCAGAATTTTCCACCAGCCCTTCAACCGATCATTCAGCAAGGGTTCTTGGAGCGTGAATTCGAACAAGCACTTCGATCTAACTTGAGATACCGTGCGTGCGCGGATCGCGAGATCTTTGCAGTTGGAATCGGCGAAACGTTAACTAAAACACGTGCAGGACTCAAGCCAACCGTGACGGTGCCTCTTGTGCCATCGACAAATACCAACTTCGACAACGGATTGACCCCTACCGCCTGGGGTGTCGAGCAATATACGATCACCATCAACCACTATGCCGCCACTGTAGATTTGAACATGGTGACAGCAAGAGTAGGAATCGCGTCTCAATTCCTCCAGAATGCTTACGTGAATGGTGAGCAAGCGGCGCGGAGTCTTGACGAATTGGCGCGAAATGCTCTTTTCAACGCCTATTTTGGTGGTAACACCAGAATTCGTGTGACGCTCCCGAGCGCCGCACCTTCGGTATCGGTCGACGACATACGTGGTTTTCAGACGGTATTTGTAAATGGTGTTCAGCAGGCACTAAACAGTTCAAATACCCTAACGATCACTGTCGGTTCGGATGCGTATACGCTGGTGGGAGCCACAGCAGACACTACAAATGTCTCGACTACACCAAATGGCGTGTCGGGTGTACTCACGTGCTCCGGTAACATAACCATTAGCGATGGTACAGCCGGCAACACTGTGACGGCCGCTAACGCTTCCGTGGTCGTGCGTCCATCTCAGAGGGGAAATACCTCGCAGCTATTGGCCACTGATACCTTGGCGATGTCGAATTTGCTCGATGCGGTCTCGAAGCTGCGCGTCAACGCGGTGCCGGAAATCGATGGAGCCTATAACTGTTACCTGGATCCGATATCGGCTCGTCAACTCTTTGCGGATCCAGACTTCAAACAGTTGTTTCAGGGGGCGACGTCTTCGAATCAAGTATTTCGTCAGGGCATGACGAATGACTTCCTGGGACTACGCTTTATGCCCACTACCGAGGCATTCGTCCAACCGCATCCGACGCTGGCCGGCCTGATGGTGCGTCGACCGATAATTTGCGGCCAGGGCGCTCTGATTGAGGGCGATTTCGCAGGTATGGCTGCCGAGGATGTCGCGCCGAAGGACTCGATCGTATCAATTGTCGATGGCATCGCCATGGTTACGCGCGAGCCGCTGGATCGCCTGCAACAAATAATCGCTCAATCATGGTACTGGATTGGAGGATTCTGCACCCCATCTGATACTACAACAAATCCAACCACCGTTCCTACTGCCACCAATGCTGCCTTCAAGCGCGCGGCCATGATTGAGCACATCGGCTAAACAAAGGGACAGCTATATGGCGATCGGGTCTATCAGCGCCTTTCGAGCTACCGGGACTGTTTCCCTCAGCGCTGGCACAACCTCGACCAATGTCGCGCTCTCCGGGGGCGGCGAAACGATAGTAGTAACCAACCCGACCACGAACCTTGCATTCGTGCGGTTCGGTTCAGACGCAACAGTGGTAGCATCTGTAACCGATATGCCCATTCTTCCTAATTCGCGGATTGTACTCTCGGTCAACTCACTGATTTCCTATGCTGCGGCGCTGTTTAGTAGCGGATCTGGCACTGTATTGTTCACACGCGGCGACGGATCCTTTCTGTGATAGCTACTGCGGTAACGCCTCTCAGCGATGCCGAGAAAACAGATGCTCGGCGCTTTTGCGGATACCCGGCCTACGGAGCGGCACCCGTTGGTTTCGAGACCTGGCGCTTCTTTCAGGTTTACGGGCTGTTGGAGTTTCGCTTGAACAACCTCTCTACATCTGAACTTATGGTTCTCCGCCGATATCTCGCCACACTGAGCTTGTTGGAGATCGCCGTTCCTAAGGCAGGCGAGAGCCTGGATACTGACGTAGCGGCGGTTTGGACGAGGAATCGATCGGAGCCGTACGATCGGGCCCGTCTGTTCGATGGTTGGAGGAAGCGGCTCTGCGGATTCCTCGGCATTCCCCCAGGTCCTGCTCTCGCTGACAATGGGATCATATTGGTAGTCTAGCATGACGGCACATAAGCTGGAGGACCGCATACGGTGGGGGATGAATGTCGCTGCTCGCGCGACGGGAGCAGTGACGAGCGCTTATCGGCCGCATGGAGCCGAGAATCCCCTCGCACCTGAGAACAGATTTCTTCGCTTGCATGCAGCCTTTTGCGGGATTGACGGGCGGTTCGGCCGGCCAAATGGCTATGGGAACGCGTTGTGGCGCGGAATATTCGATGCTGCGTACACACAACCCGGTGACTATTTGGCGCAACAGGAGGTCGTCTGGTTCATTGCGGCGCAGCCCAGGCTACTGCCCACCCTGTGCGTACGGACCAATCGAATTATTTCGTTCACCCGGCCTGGCGCTCAAGCCACAACGGGAGTCAACAGCTATGGAGGTATCACCTCAGCAAACGTTACCCTACTTATGAGCAACTGGCCCGCGAGCGTGCTCGCGGCGACGAGGGAAGCTCGACCGCTTGCGAATCTTCCCGGTGACACCGCTGTTTCTCTGTGGACTGTACTGCTTCCGTCGTGCGCCGGGGTAGTATTGCGCACCGCTGACCTGATGTCGGATGATTTGGGCCGGAGTGGCGTGGTGGCCACTACCGAACTAACAGATCTTGGGTGGCGGCTGGCGGTCAAGCAGGCGACAACCTGATGGCAGACCAATCCGATGTGGAGGATGCGATCGTCGCCCTGGTCGCCGCTGCGCTGTACCCAGATGGTCCTACATCGCCTAGCGCCCCCGGGCCAGATTGTGTGGTCTACCGCGGTTGGCCCAATTCATCCTCTCTAAATGAGGATCTCGCAGCCGGTCGAATCAACGTGACAGTTTTTCCGATGCCGGAGCCTGGTAGTAACACCACACGCTACCGGCAGCGATGGATGGCACCAGCAGTCACACCGACTCTGACGGCGTCGGTCGTCGGATCGACGGTTACTATCAGCGGCACAACCCAATCAAACCAAATGGTCGGCCTCCTTCTCGATGAGATGAGCTATGTCTACCAGGTGCATCCAAGCGATACACCGGAGCTTGTAGCTGCGCAACTTGCTGTGTACGCTCAAGCGGATTGGGTTGTAAACTTGTCCGGCGCATCGCTGACGATCCGGGGCGTTGAAAGGATTGTCGCCCGTGTTGTTTCTACCGCTACCGCTACGCAAGTGGTGCGGCGTCAGGAGCGAGGCTTCAGAATTACGTGCTGGTGTCCTACGCCAGCCACCAGAGATGCCTCGGCGTCAGTCATCGACATGCTTCTGGCCGGTTTCCGGTTCATTAGTCTAGCGGATGGCACACTGGGGCGAATTCACTATCACGGTAGCCTCGTGTTTGATCAATCGCAGGACGCTCTACTTTACCGACGTGACCTTATTTACGGTGTCGAATATCCAACCACGGTCACGATGAACCAACCCGTGATGATTTTTGGGGATCTCATCTTCAACGCCGATACTTTGATTGCTTGATAATGGAGCGTTCATGCAATGCATTTAGTAGTCGTGAAGCCTTTCGAAAGATTCTTGCGTGGCGATATCATTTGCGATCCACCCAGTATCGCAACGGTTCTGAGCAGCGAACATGCGCGTTCCGTCGTGCGCGTTTCTGCACAGACGTCGGAAAAGGCGTAATGCTATGCCCATCGTTCAACAAGGCAGCATCAACACTACCGCGCTTGTGGTACCAGATCTTTACGTTCAGATAGTTCCACCGCAGAATCTGATCCTGAATGGGGTTCCGACAAATGTCGTGGGAGTGGTGGGAACGGCCTCATGGGGTCCGGTGGCCCAGCCGGTGATCGCCGCTACCATGGCCGATTACGCGCGCAGCTTCGGTCCGATCATCGCCCGAAAATACGACATGGGAACGCAGATTGCGACCGCGGTTCAACAGGGGGCACAGAACTTCCGTTGCGTACGAGTTACAGATGGTACCGACACTGCCGCCCAGGTGGTCGTTCCCGGAACCACAGCAACCTTTACGGCTCTTTACACGGGTTCTCTAGGCAATCAGATTGGGCTGACTCTACAGCCCAGCTCTGCCGCTAATTCATGGCGGCTCATGGTAACGCTGCCCGGCCTGCAACCTGAGGTCTACGACAATATCTGCGGCACCGGCGCCCCGTTCTGGTTGTCGGTTGCAGCCGCTGTGAATCAGGGAGAAGGTTCCCAGCGGGGTCCATCTCAGCTGATTACTGCAAACGCTGGCGGCACGACTGCTGCCCCCATGACCTTCACGACGACGTTGGGAGCGAGCGCCCCGGGTTCCGATGGGGCCAGTGGCGTGACCTCCGCCCAGCTCGTTGGCGCCGACATATTGCCTCGCACGGGCATGTTTGCGCTGCGAGGCCAGGGATGCGGGATTGCAATTCTTGCTGATAGTGATGATTCATCCCAGTGGACCGCCCAGGCTATATTTGGACTGCAGGAAGGGATCTACATGGTCCTTACTGGCCCGGCTGGTGATACCATCCAAAACGCTGTTGCGACGATGCAGGCTGCAGGCCTCGACAGTTATTCTGCCAAGCTGATGTTTGGTGATTGGCTGTGGTGGTCCGATCAGGTTAACGGCAGCGTACGGCTGGTCTCTCCCCAAGGTTTCGCGGCAGGGCGGTTGGCCAATCTGTCGCCAGAGCAGTCCAGTCTGAACAAGCCGATCTATTGTGTAATCGGCAGCCAGATGACCGGCACCCCAGGGTCCGGACAAACCACCTCTTATTCAGCGGCAGAGCTTTCGGTGATGATCGGGGCGGGGATTGATGTAATATGCAACCCGCAACCTGGCGGCAGCTACTGGGGCGTTCGCGGTGGCCATAATACCTCATCGAACCCCGCCATCAACGGCGATAGCTATACTCGTTTGACCAATTACATTGCTGCTACTCTTGCTGCCGGAATGGGCCAATTTGTCGGCGAGGTAATCAATGCAGATTTATTCCAAAGCATTCGGTCTGCGCAACTGTCATTCCTCCAAAACATGCTCGATCAGGGACTCCTGGGTGGCCCTGGTGGAAGCCTGCCGTATAGCGTAATTTGCGATGTGTCAAACAATCCCCCGAGCATGACAGGACTTGGCTACGTCCGATCGGATGCTCAGGTCCAGTATCAGGCAACAAATGAGAAATTCATCGTCAACATTGAAGGCGGGCAGACAGTACAGGTATCTGTCCAGACCCTACCGACTGGGCAGCAAAACTAACGGGAGGGGTCTGTCATGTCTTATACCGCATTCTCAATCGGCCGCGATACACAGCTTGTTGTCATAGGACCCAGTGGGCGGGTCGATTTGGAGCACGTCACAGCATTCGAAAGTCGACAGCTCACGCAGTCTGTGCGTGTCGGCCGGCTAGATGGGACGCAACTTGGCACGGAGTTACCAAAGGGCTGGGAAGGTAGCTTCGAACTGGAGCGCGGCAATTCCACAGTCGAAGATTTCATTGCATCGTCGGAGCAGACATATTACGATGGAGGAAGCTTCACCGCAAGCACAATGTATCAGTACATAAACGAGACCGATGGTTCCACTTCGACCTACCAGTTCGAGAACGTTACCTTCAAGCTGGCCAATGCTGGAACGTGGAAAGGGGACAGTAGCGTCAGACAAAAGCTCGAATTCTTCAGCGCGCGAAGGCGGCGAATCTGATGACACCATCTAAAGCGATCCTGGAGACAGCACAAGAGGACCGAAGCATCGTCGATGCGCTGGGCAGGCACATTATTATCCGAAATCTTACAGCATTAGACAAGTTACGTCTACTAAAAACCGCCGGACCCGAACTGGCCTTGAACCAGCCGTGGCTTTCGATAGCTATTCTAGCCGCTTCGGTCACAGCCATAGATGATCTGCCGATTCCCCGTCCCACGACTGAAGGGCAGATCGAGGCGCTGGTGGGTCGCCTTGGGGATGCGGGGATCGATGCGATTGCCGAGGCAGTGAGTGTTACCGTGCAAGGCAACGATGTTGCGCAGGCAATGAACGCGGGAAACTTGTGCGGCACCCCGAGCTAACTGACTGTCTATACTTGGTTAGGAACGGGGTGCCGTTTGACGTTGCCTTCTCCCTTCAGCCTGATGAACGTATGGCGTACATCATCGTCTTCGGAACTCTGGATGGTCATCGATTCGACTGGAAAACCCTTCAGTGGACGATGCTAGCATGAATTGGCACGAGGGCCAGTACTGGCAATGGGCGAATACCAGCCCACCAGGGCTAAACGTGCCTGCAGGCGGCCTTGGCGGCAATGGGCCGGGCCGCGTGTCATGGCCGGCGCTGGCTCGTCTTCTGAAGCTCGCCGCTGCGATGTGGGGCAGGGCGAGCTGGGTTAGACCACCTCGGTTATGGCCGGGCTCTTTGCTCCCATCTTCGGGAACTGGAATGCTGCCGATGGTTGTGTCGCAACCTAGCAGCGTCGGTTTGCGAAGCGGTCGGCAGAATCGGTCCGCGTCAAATCATATCGACGCCTGGCCGAGATCTGTATGGTCCAAAACGGCATTTCGTAGTTTTATTGCACCATTGCGAACGATAGCTAGACAACGAGACGCTCTTTTGGCTCCTGCCTGGTGGCATCCGTCATTTCTGATGGGAACTTCGCACTCCGGAGTCGGGTTATCTCATAGCGGCCCCGCATTCGGGTCTAGCCACCGAGCTTCGCTGGCTGACCTGATGACGAACCGAGGTCACTCCCTGACGCCCGTTGGTCTGATCGGGATGGGTGACACACTCAAGCTGCGCCAGAACGATTCAAGCGTTCAACTCATCATACGCAAGACGCCGCAATGGCGCTGGTGGCTGGACTTCCACAGTACCATCGCCGCCTCGAGCTCACCTCTCAAAGACAACAACCGTACTTTGTACATCGATAGCTTGGAAAGTCGTTTTCCAGCCACTGCCGCTCAGGGTCAGCCCTCGGTGAGTGCGTCACTCGGTGCGGCCGACCTCACGCCCTCAAGGGGCGTATTTCGGGAGCCCGAGGCCGCGGGCGTCAAGCAGGCCGAGCATGGATGGGGCGAGCTATATTTAGACGGAAGCGCGCTCGGTCGTTGGTTGAGCAGGCAACTAGGTCAGGAGGTCATTCGGCCTCGCACGGGCATCATGGCTGTCGATCTCCGAGCAACCTCTCCTTTAGGAGGTCCGACCGTTGGGATGTGACGCAAATGCCAGCGCGCAATGCTGCAGACCTTTGCTCTCAGCAGTGGCCCAGTCAAGGCGGGGGTTAGCTTAACAATGTCAGATATCGTATTAGTGCTCGGCCCCGTTGCCCTTTCTTCGTTTGAAATACCGGACGGAATAAACTTTGGCGGTCGCCAAATTTTGGCAATTCATCAGCTCACAGACGGACAGAGGATCATTGATAGCATTGGTCCAGCAGAAAGTGACATTCACTTTAGGGGGGCATTCTCCGGACCAAGAGCCGCGGCCCGAAGTCAGCAGCTGAACACGCTTCGGACTGCCGGTGCGGAACTAAATCTGACATGGGACGTATTCTTCTACCGGGTTATAATCAGCAATTTTACTGCAGAGTATAAAAATCCAGTCTGGATTCCGTACCAGATAACATGTACTGTCGTGCGGGATGAAGCGACTTCTATGGCGAACGCTCGGCTCTCACTGAGCGATGCGGTGTTAGCCGATTTGGGGGCTGCGATGGACCAATGTAGCGGAGCGGGCGTCGATTTCACTCTAGTACAAAACAATCTCTCTGTTCCAACTGCTACCACGCTCGGCGCGGAAGCTTATACAGCAGCTCAGTTATCCGTGTCCGCGGTTCTATCATCTATTGCAAACCAAATCGCAACAACAGACAGCCTACTGACTACTATGCAAGCGACACTCGAAACTTCTCCCGAGGCACTGGCTAGCAATCTGATGGCTGCGACAGGTCTAGTTCAGCAGCTCGCGACCCTCGTAAGTGGAAGCGGCTATTTGGGCCGGGCTGCTCGTAATCTTGCAAATGCGAGTTCCTGATTTTGAGAACGCTCACGGTCGTAGGGGGAGACCTTTTCCGGATCTCTGCAGAACAACTGAACGATGCAACACAGTGGCTTAGGATCGCCCAACTCAGTTGCATAAACGACCCAATCTTGACTGGTGTTGTGACACTCCTAATTCCTGAACGGGATCCAAACGCGGGCGGAGGGATAGCGCCACAGTGAGTTACGGTCATAGAAATCGACGCGCAAGACTCCGGATTCGACTCGATGGCGAGGTATTAATCGGTGCGTACCAAGCTACCGTTGAATCAAATAACCACTACGGTGCAGATACGTTCAGTGTGGCCGTTGCATTAGGGTTAGATCCCTGGGCCGACGCTGCGTTCTGGTCATCTGCTGTCGGGTTGACATTTGACATACAAGCGAGCATAGACGATGGCGCGACGTTCACTAGTTTGCTACTTGGCACCGCAGATTCCATTTCGTTGGACCCGATCACCGGTGATGCTCACGTCAGAGGCCGGGATTTCACTGCCGCGCTGATAGACACTCCAACGCAGGAGACTTTTGCTAATAGAACGTCAAGCGAGATTGTGACGATGCTGGCTAGCCGCCACAGTCTCACGCCGGTTGTCGCGGCGACTACGTCTCTTGTTGGGCGCTTCTACGAAAGCGAACACTCTACTACGACTTTGAACTGCTCCTCGAGGTTAACCACGGAGTGGGATTTGTTGGTATATTTGGCGCAGCAGGAGAATTTTGACCTATTTATACGCGGCAACAGCATCTACTTCCAACCGGTGGTACCGGCCACTCAGATTACTCAGACGATACGCCCACAGGATTTGATCGAGCTTCGGCTGGAACGCACGCTCACATTGGCGCGTGAGATCCAGGTGACAGTCAAGAGCTGGAATACACAACAGCGGAGTGCGTTTATAGAGCAAGTAAACGGGACACTCGCCACTGAGACGGCATCGAATTCCTTGTTTCCATCCGTAGCACCGCAACGGTATATTGTGGTTCGTCCCAATCTTACGGCCGATAAGGCGTTGGTACTTGCCGGCCAACGTCTCTCAGAGCTAACTCGTCACGAGAGGCTAGTAGAATTTCTTATGCCGGGGGAGCTGGACCTCGCCGCAAGGGATTTTGTCATGTTGACTGGCACTGGAACCGAGTTCGATCAGGGTTATTATATAACAACGATCGCGCGTACATTCTCGACACGAACTGGATTCCTCCAGCAGGTGCGCGCAAGCGGCAGCTCGCCGCGCCTACTCTCGACTTCCAGTTCGGTTGGCTGATCATGGAGCGAATTCTAAATGCGCTCAAAGCGCATATGGATGTGCTAGTGCAAAGCCGGGCTCAACCTCGCTTCGGTACGGTCACGTCTGTTGACCCAGCGAGTGGGACCGCCAGGGTCGCGTTCCAGCCGGAAGGCGCAATGAGTGGTTGGATCCCTGTGCTGTATCCTTGGGTTGGAGCAGGCTGGGGAATGGTCTGCCCACCAGCACCTGGTGATCAAGTACTCGTGCTCCCTCAAGAGGGCTTCGCCGATCACGGCGTAATCGTCGGTGGTGTATTTTCAAACCAGCAACGCCCTCCCGCGGCCCCATCGGGCGAGCTATGGCTGGTCCATAGCTCAGGAAGCTACCTGAAACTCCTTAACAACGGTACCATTCAAGTGGGCGGCGATCTGTATGTCAATGGAGACGTGTACGACAGTCAGGGATCGTTGTCGCGACTTCGAGGTCATTACGACTGTCACGTTCACACAGACTCTCGCGGTGGTCTTACGACTGCAACCAGTCAACCGGATTGATTTCTATGGGTGACATCAATCATCAGTGGGGCTCCGATTTGAACGTTGCGGCTAATGGAGATATTGCGGTCGTCACGGGACCGTCTGTGGGACAACAGCGCGTCTTGCGTCGCCTGCTTACCAGCGCCCTTGATTATATTTGGCAACCGACTTATGGTGCGGGAGTTGCTCGGTTTGTTGGAGAGCCAGCTAATGCCCTACAGATACGAGCTGTCATTCGAAGCCAGATCTTCAAGGAACAATCGGTTGCACAAACACCAGAACCCACGATCAATGTTAATGTCAATCCGGGAGAAGTAGCAAGCACGGCATTTGTCGAAGTATTTTATACCGATGTTCAGACAGGTCAAACGCAGGTTCTCGCCTTTTCTGTCGGGAATTGACCATGCAATTGTCACTTCAGAGCTTTTCAAATCTCGTCCAGGGAATGGCCGCGACTGTCCAGGCATCGGCGGCACAGCTTTTGGATCTGACCGTTGGTTCGACTCTCAGGGCGATACTTGAATCAAGCGCGTCAGTGGCCTTGTGGCTACAGTGGTTAATTTTGCTTGTACTTCAGATGACGCGCGCTGCAACAAGCAGCGGTCCCGATCTCGATAGCTGGATGGCAGACTTCTCCGTCACCCGGCTTCCTGCGAGCCCGGCATCAGGGACGGTGACGTTCTCGAGATATACCTCGACCGCTACTGCTCTTGTGCCAGTCGGGACGTTGGTGAGAACTTTGGATGGGAGCCAGACGTTCGCAGTGGTGCAGGACTCAGGCTCAACTGGATGGAATCCGCAACTGGGAGGCTATCTGTTCGGCGTCGGCGTCCCCTCACTGGATATCCCCGTCGTCGCGCAGGTGGCTGGGGTCTGCGGTAACGTGCAAGCCAATTCGATAACTGTACTTGCTACCGCTTTATCTGGAGTGGATTGCGCAACAAATTCGACAGCCCTGGGTAACGGGGTAGATCCTGAGTCTGATTCCGCCTTCAGGCTACGGTTCCAAAGCTTCCTTGCGAGCCGGTCCAGGGCTACTCTCGTTGCAGTGGAATATGCCATTGCCACCGTTCAGCAGGGATTGAGCTACTCGATACAAGAAAATCGGGATTCAGGCGGTAACGCACAGATTGGCAACTTTGTAGTAGTCGTTGATGACGGATCGGGGTACCCGGCAGATAGCCTCCTATCTGCGGTAAGCCAGGCAGTCGACGCCGTTCGGCCGGTCGGATCAACCTTCGCGGTACTACCTCCAGCCGTTACGACTGTCGACATTTGTCTTGCTATTGCTGCTGACACAGCATCGGATGTCGCACTCATAATCCCTCAAGTCATTAACGCCATCGGAGGATACGTGAATGACCTTCCGGTTGGTGCTCCCCTGGCGGCAAGCCGAATCGTTCAGATCGCGTATGCTGCAGCGCCTGGGATCACGAATGTCACAAATGTTGCGCTAAATGGGCAAGCATCGGACGTTGTGGTTCCGTCCTCCGGAGCAGTCAAAGTTGGTACGATCGTGGTAAGCTGATCATGGTAGGCGATCAACAGGATATGCTACTCCGTATGAAGCGAGTGTTGCCTTTGCGCTGGTTTCCCGATGACACACCTATTTTGGACACTTTGTTGAGCGGCCTGGCCTTGGCTTGGGCCTCTGTGTACGGATTGTTGCAGGTCGTAAAGCTGCAAGCACGCATAGCGACTGCTCAGGGTATGTGGTTGGACCTGGTAGCGCTGGACTACTTCGGATCGCAGGTGTGTAGGCGCGCCGGCGAATCTGATGGCTCATATCGGCTAAGGATACAACGCGAACTGATCCGCGAGCGCGGCACAAGGCAAGCAGTCATCGCGGCGATAACCGATCTTACCGCTCGTCAACCGCACCTGTTCGAGCCGGCCAACGCCTCGGATACCGGCGGTTATGGCGCTATGGACCAAGCTGCTACTGGGCTGGCCTACGGATGTGCCGGTGGTTGGGGCGATTTAGCTCTTCCGTTCCAGTTCTTCGTCACAGCATATCGACCCATCGGCACAGGTATAGCTTACCTGTCAGGCTGGAACTCTAGCGGGGGAGGTTACTGTAATGGGGCTCTGCAATACTCAAGCCTGAGTATGATGCAAACGCAGGTTACCGACAACGACATCTGTGAGGCCATTACCCAAGTTCTACCAATTGGGGTCGTCGCCTGGACACGCATCACCAACTAGCAACCTTGTACATCGCGGCGACATGAGGACGGAATGGACAGAAATTTGGTCTACCCCGGTGCCATACCGCTGGACACCGATTTGCTATCCCTCAACCGGAATATCATGATAGCCGTCGGCTATCTCGCTCAAGCGACGCTTGGTGCTTCGCCGGTGGTCGACGGGCTGGTTTGTCTCCCTACTGTGCCGCCGTCTATGACTGTCATCGTCGGGCCCGGTATTGTGTCTCAACTGGCTGTCATAGACGCAATGCCGTACGGCTCGCTTCCAGCAGACGCGACAGACCCACTATTGAAGATAGGCATAAATACCGAATCGACGGCATTCAGCTTGATCGCGCCAACTACATCTGGCCAGTCCACGAACTATCTGATCGAGGTAACCTTTCAAGAAGCTGATATTAACCCCGTGGTGCTGCCCTATTACAATGCGTCAATGCCGTCGCAGCCTTACAGTGGGCCGACCAATTCCGGCGTGGCTCAAAATACCTTACGGACACAATGCGTGCAGTTGCAGATGAAGTCCGGAACGCCCGCGATCACCGGTGCGCAGCTTACCCCGCCGGTGGATAATGGGTGGTTCGGATTGTATGTCATCACCGTTTCATATGGACAGACGGCCATATCGGCCGCCAATATAGCAACACTCCCGGCTGCCCCGTTCATCGCCTGGAAATTGCCCTACCTACGCCCCGGCTTTGGATCGGGGGTTCAAACTTTCACCCAGTCCGGCATTTTTGTCGTTCCATCAGGCGTGGCGCAGGTTGAAGTCGAGGTGTGGGGTGGGGGCTCTGGCAGCTTCGCTTCAATCTCCGGGATGCCTACTTATGGTGGTTCGGGTGGTGGGTCTGGAGGCGGCTACGCCCGAAAGCGAATTACCGGCTTAGCGCCAGGGCAATCTATTTCGGTCGTTGTTGGCGCCGGTGGTATTGGCGGAACCGTCCAAGGCGGTGCCGCTACCGCTGGCGGCAGTTCCAGTTTCGGAGCTTACGTCAGTGCCACCGGAGGTTGTCTGAACTACCTCTCGTCGCCAACAAGTCCACAGAATGGGGCGACACCATCCGGCAATGGTATCGGGGGCGACGTCAATCTCGCCGGTTCGGCCGGCCAAGTTGCCATTTTGAACGCGGGAGGTATGGGTGGAGCCGCACCCATGGGTGGCAGCCAAAACAGTGGTACGTCAGGTGTAGCAGGCATTTTCCCGGGAGGGGGCGCTGCCGGGGCAGGCACGGGCACCAACGGTACAACGCCTTACGCTGGCGCGGCTGGCGCATCAGGATTGGTAGTAGTGAGGTGGTAAGATGAAGAAATTCGCCCGAATTCAAGACGGCCGAGTGGTCGAGCTAACGACCTGCGTTGGCGACATCACCGAAATGTTCCACCCGGGGCTTACGTGGGTAGATATTTCGATACAAAATGACGGCGTCGCTGAAGGCTGGAATTACGATGGGGCTTTGTTTTCGCCACCTACATATCCTACAGCTTTGGTGCCATCCATGGCTATGGGGGATATTCAGGCTCAGATTGCATTACTCTCGGCTCAGCTCGAGGCAATTGGTCGATGTTGTGGCAAGAACGAGGATCCGATTACTGCCTGATTGAGGTCCTTTGCCACACTAACTGTTCCTGGCTTTTCTTACAATAGTCAGTGCATTGCGGTAACGTCACTGATAGGCGAGCCGAACAGCTAATCCATCTGATCGCAGAGATGATTGACAAACTCATGCCAACGCCTGCTACCCATGTTCAGAAGCCAAGCACCGCGCGAACCGTGGTATTGGACGCGTTCATCCCTGTCCCACGGGGATCTGCCGCGGTTGCCCCACCCCCGCTGAGCTGGCCCATAAAGGATCCGAGCGATGTCTTGGACTACAGATTCAACATCGCCCCAGCGCTCATCGGCAACGAAGGGGACTCGATATCGACGCTGGATATCTCTGTCAGCCCCGACAACCCGGGTGATCTCACGGTGGATCTGGTCGAGGCGGACGGCGCCACCGTGGTGCTATGGCTGTCCGCAGGTCAGGCAGGCACCGTTTATACGGTTACGATCTTGATCTCTACAACTAATGGCAGGACACTTCAGCGCAGCGTCTTATTGCCAGTTCTTCCGTTGTCGACGCCGCCGGTTGCGGCGGATGCCATCGATATCTCTGCTGGGGTCGTGTTAACCGATCAAAACGGTAACCCCATTCTCACATAACCGGCGTCGAGCCGATGGCAGCGCAAAAGCCCGTGCGCAGCGGGCCGGCCGTGCCGTCAGTAGATGGAGTATTGTAGGATATGCCTACGATTGATCAATTGGCTCCGGCGACCGCTGCGGCCGATACGGACGAGCACGTTGTCAGTCAATCCGGCACAGCATTGAAGATGACGCGGGCCCAGATACTCGCGGGGATGCAACCGCAGCTTGCACTTCCAAGCGGCGTCGTGCTGGGGCGCTGCAGCGCGGGCACAGGCTCCCCCGAAACACTATCGTTAGGCAGCAATCTAGTTTTAGCGAATGGAACATTATCGGCCACCGCGGCGCCGTATCTCATCGCGGCACTGCCAGTCGGTACGGTCCCGGGCCAGAGTGATCTGGTACCGCTGAGCCAAAGCGGTACCAACACAGCGGTACCATTCAGCCAGTTTGTCAGCGGGTTACCGCACGTGCCTAACGTGGACGGCTCCCAACTGCTTGTCACCCCCACCGGTGCAGTGACGGCCGAAAAGTTAGCGGACCTTGCCGCCGGAACCTTGCCGCTGACCGGTGGCACTATGACTGGCGGCCTGACTCTGGCCGCGAACCCCACGACTTCGTTCCAGGCGGCGACCAAGGGGTACGTTGATAATCAGGTCGGCACGGTTCTGCCGAAATCGGGCGGCGTCCTTACCGGCCCCCTCACCCTTGCAAGCGATCCGACAATATCGTCCCAGGCGGCGACCAAAAACTATGTCGATACGCAGGCGGCAAACCTGCTGCCAAAAACTGGTGGAACGCTGTCGGGGTCACTGACGCTTGCTGCTGATCCGACCTCGGCACTACAAGCAGCAACCAGAGAGTACGTCGATACGAGAGTGCTACGGTCTGGCGATACGCTAAGCGGTCCCCTGATCCTGGCCAGCAATCCGGCATCCACACTCCAAGCGGCAACGAAGGGATATGTTGATTCCCAGGTGGCCACTGCACTGCCGCTGACAGGAGGTTCCCTAGCGGGGGCACTCACACTTGTAGCTGATCCAACCTCGTCTCCGCAGGCAGCAACAAAGCATTATGTTGATGCCCAGGTTGCCACCGCTCTGCCACTTGCAGGCGGTACGTTGACGGGAGCCCTGGCGCTCGCCGCCAATCCGAATTCGGCCATGCAGGCCGTCCCGAAACAATATGTCGACGGTCAGGTCAGTACGGCCCTGCCTCTCAGCGGAGGCACGCTGACTGGCGCGCTGACTTTGGCAAGCAGCCCAACCAATCCACTCAATGCGGCCACCAAGCAATATGTCGATTTGAGTCCCGGCAATGCGACCGGGGTGATCAATGTCATGTCACCACCCTACAATGCTAAGCTCAATGGAGTGACAGACGACACCGCGGCGTTTATCGCGGCATACCAGGCGGCTCCGGTCGGTTCGGTCATCTATGTCCCCAATGGTGTGACAAACCTGCAGAATCCGACTTCATGGGGCATCTCTCTGACGAAGTGGATAAAGTGGATTGTCGATGGCACGATACTGGCAAATGGGACTTCTCTTGCAGATGCCATCCCTAATGGAACAGGGCCGGCCAGCCTTACCCTGCCGGGCGTGGTTGTAGGCAACAATCAGCAGAGCGCTGAAATCTCTCAAGGCTCATCTCAGCCCACCGATTTCTCAACATTCCGTTCGGCATATATAGTAAACCATACCGGAGGGCCAACGACGGGCGTGGTATCCTGCAACGCTCGGACCGATACGATCATCTATAATAGTCCGAACAATTTCATCTGGAATGCCCTAGATCGGCTGCTTTGGTGCGGCACGCAGACCGGGTCTGCCAGCTCGCCCGCTCAGCACGTCGGTCGATATGTGCAGACGTTACGGCAATCGGTAGGCATGAATT
This sequence comes from Acetobacteraceae bacterium, assembly GCA_035508435.1. Lineage (GTDB taxonomy): Bacteria > Pseudomonadota > Alphaproteobacteria > Acetobacterales > Acetobacteraceae > JASHVB01. The sequence goes on from DATJNA010000025.1 coordinate 19,744, forward strand.
CGAGCGGGACAGCATTGCCGCAACCGCAGCTTTGGGCGTCATGTCTGGAATATCGTGATACAACGGCCCAACCTTCCAGCATAACCAACGCCGGTATTACCTGCGAGATGGATTGGTTTGGGAATGGCCCTGATGACGGTCATAGCCGCCAAATCCAATCGCTCGTGGTAGGCCAAAACAATGTCGCCGGCGCGCCCGTGGAAATCTCGACAGTTGTCGGGATCTACCTCGCCGCAGGCCACACTGGCCACGCCTATACCGTCCTTGGAATAAATATTCCGTTCTCGACCTCGGGATTGGATACCACCAGCGCAACACAAATGACTGGCGCGGCGGCCATAAGAATGGCTGCGGGTCACGTCATCGCGTTCGAACCAACGGTCACGTACCGACTGGGGTTCGATACCGCAACCAACGTACTGCGATGGTACCAAGGTACGTTGTCATATGTTGTTGGAAAGGGAATCTCCGTCGGGTTCCAAAATATCTGCACCAGCAACACGACCCTTCCCAGCTACGATGCTGGCAATATTGTATTCCTTGCAGGATCAGGCAGCTACACGATTACTCTCCCCGCCGCCGCTACTGTTGCCGCGGGAACGGGCTTTACGTTTTCAGCGTCAGGTACAGGTGTTGCTACCATCAACCCAGCCGGCACTGACGCGATTGACAATGGACCCATCACCCTGCGTCAAAACGATCGTTATCAAATCATCTCCGATGGAAGCTCGTCTTGGCGGGAAGTGTTTCGCACGAACTCGGTGAGCCCTAGATTCACCGGAACGCCGGTACTTCCGTCTTACACGGTCGCAAGCCTGCCGTCCGCTGCCGTTGCCGGCGCCACAGCGTTTGCCACGAATGGCCGCAAGCCCAGCGAGGCGGCTGGCGCCGGCACTGGGGTCGAGGTTTTCAGTGACGGCGTACACTGGATTTCGGTCTGCGCGGGGTCCCAGGTTTTGGCCTGAGGCCATACAGGCAGGAGCGGCCAAATGCGGAGCATCTGATGCCAACAATCTCGCAACTTCCTGCCGCGGCCCAGATAACGCCGGCCGATCAGGTCCCAATCAGCCAGAGTGGCTCTGCCTGTTCGGTCAACGTCGGTACGCTTCTCGCTGGTACTCAACCAGCGATCATGATCCAGACAGGGAGCCTGTTCGGGCGTACCAGCCTTGGCCCTGGGGGGCCGGAGCCCGTAGCAGTCGGAACCGGGTTGTCCCTCAGCGCAGCCACGTTGGCGGCCACCGGAGCCGACCATGCCACATTCGTGCTAGAAGGATCGCTCACACTCACCGATCAGGCCGTGCTGAGCAGTCAGGGCGGCCCCAGGCTGCTGCCTTTGGCGCTGCTACGAGGGCTGTTCTCTCCAGGTCCAAATGTCGCGATCGACCAAAACGGGACGATTTCCGCGTCTGTCGCCGGGAATAGCGCAGGCGGTTTGGATGGGTATTCTATTTCCACCCTTCCAACGGTGAGTTCGATCGGGGCCAACGACCTCGTAGCCATCAGCCAATCGGGGACGGATCATACGATCCCCTATGCAGACTTCGTCGATGGCCAGACAATCGATGAGCTCCCAGCCGCGGCGTCGGGATCCGACACCGATACATTCCTCGTTGCCCAGAATGGCAATGTTCTGGTGCGTCAGACCATGAGCGAGGTGTGGCTCTGGATGAGCGGGAAGCTCGCCACGTATCAGATCCCAACATTGGAGATAACAACCAACACGACGCTGAATGCTGCGAGCCATAATGGGCATCTTCTGATTTGTAGTCAACCCGTCACGGTAACGGCGGCGCCCACGGCAATGGGCAGTGGATTTTCGTGTTCCGTGGTGAACGTTAGTTCCGGCAACGTGACCCTTGCGGGTGGCATCGCTACCTCATCAGGAAATCCCACTTTGACTGTTGGGCAATCCGCAAGGGTGATTTGTGCCGACTACTCAGGCGGAACCCTTGTCTATGCCTCGACCAGTGAGCCCAATTCGGCAGCCTCCGCCCCGGGCCAGATCAATGGTTTGACAATTGGTACTGTCACCTCCAACAGTGTCGCATTGTCGTGGACGCCACTGTCACCTTCGCCAACCAGTTACGTCATTCAGTATAGAATAACCGGAACATCCTCGTGGTCCCAAGGCCCCTCCGTCAGTGGTTCGGACTGCGTCGTTGGGAGCCTTTCGGCCGCAACAAGTTACGATTTCTTCGTGGCTGGAGTAAACTCGGCGGGTGCGGGGACAGCATCGGCGATAGTAACCGCCGCTACCAACGGGACACTCAGCGCGCCCGGCCAGGTCACCGGCCTGACCGCGGGCAACCTGACGAACTCTAGCATATTGTTGGGATGGTCAGCGCCGGCCTCGGGGGGCGAAGTCGGGAGCTATACTGTACAATACCGCATCTCGGGCAATACTTCCTGGCAACAGGCGGCTTTGGGTCTCACCGACACCTCATTCACGATGGTTGGCCTTATGGCCGCCACCAGCTACGACTTCGAAGTGCTGGCGGCGAACGCCGCCGGAACCGGGGCTGCCTCACCCGCCGTTACAGCCAGCACAACTGCCGCAGGTAATTCGGTGACAGCTATTACTTGGAACATGGTCCCTTCCGGCAGCTACACACATGCAGTTGGCGCCATAGGGGTCAACATTCAGGTTACCCCCAGCAATGCCCCAGTCCAGTTTGGTTTCTCGACTTCAAATTCGATCCCTCCCACCGGTTGGACCGCTGGAACCTATGTGAATACCAATCTATGGGGTGCGTACGTAAATACACCGTCGACTGCGGGCACCTGGTATGCGTGGGCTGAAGGAGTAGATGGAAGCCACACGACCGTCTATCCTAGCGCATTTACGGTGACATGATCTCTGAAGGGCGTTGATCTCTCAAACCGTGATACATTGACCTACCGCAATCTATCCCGGCCGATGCAACTCAGTCCTCTGCCGCGTGACGGTACGTCGCCCCCGCTTGAAAGCCGCGAGCGGAGGACAGATCTCCGCCACTGCTTGCTCCGGCGTCTTGGCGTCGATGACAACCAGGTCGGCCGGATTGCCGGCCTGTATCCCGTAGTCCCGCAGGTTCAGTAGTCGTGCCGATCCTTCTGTCAGCATGGAGAAACAGTCGCGGAGGCGCCCAGCGTGGCTGATTTGGCAGACGTTTGCCTGCAGGTTCGCCATCCGAAGCAGCGAACAGTCACCCAGCGGGGTAAAGGGGTTGAGTACGTTATTGGTCGAGATTGAACAATTTACGCCGTGTTCCAATAGAGTGTTAACGTCCGCGACACCGCGCCTGACGCTATGTTCCTGATCACGCCCCATCATGAACAGGTCGGTTGCCGGCAGAACAGTGACCGCGACACCTGCGTCTGCAATCCGTTTGGCCAAGCCCGCCAATCGTTCCGGCGACAACAACGCATATTTGCAGGCATGCCCGACCGCAACTCGGCCGCCCATTTTGTATTTTTCAGTAAGTTCGCAAACCAGGTGAATGTCCATTTCGTCCGGCGAATTGCCGGAATCGAGATGCATGTCGATATCGACGTCAAACTGATGTGATAATTCGAAGATCCGTCTGATCTGCCCTGCGTGATCAGGATCATAGTTAGGAGCGGCACCCACTACTCTCGCGCCTCTCTTCAGCGCTTCGACCAATAGTTCATCTGCTCGAGGATTGTTGGTCAATCCCTCTTGCGGGAATACGCAGAGTTCGATGTCGATGGCCCAGGCATAATCACGGCGCAATGCCTCGATTGCGTCGAAGCTCCGCATCTCGACGCCGGCGTCCACTTCCAAATGAGTGCGCATGCGGGTCGCACCATGCTTAATGCACTTCTCTAGCGTGCGCGACGCCCGCTGATACACATCCTCGACTGTAAAGGTGTGCTTGATCGCGGCGACCCGCGGCACCGCGTTCGCCTGGCGGCCCTCCTCCGGTTTGCATCGGTCAATGATGCACGATTTGTCCAGGTGAATGTGCGTTTCAACAAAACCTGGGCAGACCAGGCACCCTTCGGCATCGAAGACGTTAGCTTCAGCGCTTAGCCGCGGCGCGACAGCAGCGATACGCCCGCCCTCTACCCCAATATCAAGAAGTGGACCTTCCGGGTCCGTGGACATGCGAGCATTGCGTACAATCAACTCCATATCGCTTCTCCGTACCTAGCCATCTGCTTATGCACATAAGCTGATGGTCAATCCGTTTCTCTTGAAACTGTCTGAGAACGCCAAACGAAATTTGACTCGTACAGTCAGGCGAGCGATGGGTGCTGCGCATGCGAAGCCACTGCCCGCTCGTACGCTGCGGCTGCCCGCAACAGCGTCGACTCATCGAAATATCTGCCGATGAACTGCACTGACAATGGCAGTCCATTCTTTGCAAGACCGGCCATCATCGCCACCGCCGGATGCCCAGTTACGTTGAATGGCGTGCGGGCCTGCCGCGAATAGGTGCGTTGGGTTTCCACAGCATCATCGATTCGACTGGCGGGATCCATGGAGCTGGCACAAAGTAGGATATCCACGTCTCGCAACGCCTCCTCCACTGCCGCAATCATCTGCAGTCGACGCCGCTGGGCTCCGATGTAATCGCCCGCTGCGATGAACGCTCCCGGCAGCAAACGGCGCCGCGCAAGCTGGCCATAATCGCCAGGACGCGATCGCAGCCATGACATATGGACGGACCATGCCTCACTACAAAGGATCACGCGGTTGACCGCGGCAAATTCGTTAAGCGACGGCAGTGTGATGCTGCGCACGAGCGCGCCTTCCGCGAGCAATACGCGCGCTACGTCCTCCAGTGCGGCCGCCACTTCCGGATGCGCCGGTATGTCAGTCTCATGAAAATGCCGCACGAAACCGATCCTCAGCCCTCGCGCGCCGCGATCGATCGAACGCTTGAAAGCCCACGAGTTGCTTGCCGCGCTGCCAGGGTCCGCGGCATCGTACCCAGCGATTGCATCCAGCATAAGTGCAGCGTCAGGAACGCTTCGTGTCAGCGGGCCCACGTGATCGAGCGTGAAAGACAATGGGAACACGCCGCGCCGTGACACCAATCCATAAGTAGGCTTAAGCCCAACAATGCCGCATGCGCTGGCGGGGTTACGAACCGAGCCGCCGGTATCTGTCCCCAATGCGCCAGGGAACAACCCGGCACCAACGCCGGCACCCGAGCCCGACGACGAGCCTCCAGGATGATGGTCGGGATTCCACGGATTACGTGCTGGCGGAAACGGCAGATCGAAACTAGGGCCACCTATGGCAAACTCATGCGTTGAAAGTTTGCCAAGGATGACCGCTCCGGCCTGGCGCAATCGTGCAACGACCGCAGCGTCCTGTTCGGCAATATTGTCCAGCAGGATTTTCGAATGACATGTGGTTGGCAACCCGACGACATCAATGATGTCCTTCACGCCGACCGGCACGCCATGCAGTGGACCACGCATGCGCCCAGCAGCGATCTCCTTCTCCGCCGCGCGTGCGGCATCCATCGCCGCGTCCGCGTCCAATCGGGTGAAGGCATGAAGCTGGCGATCGAGTCGATCGATCCGCGCCAATAGGCAGGACAGCAGCTCTACGGGTGACAGTCTCTTCGTGGCAAAAGCCTGCGCCGCGTCCGCGATGCCAAGCCAGTGCAGATCTGTCATAGTCCCGTTCCGGCACGCATCGGCGGCCATGGCTCCGCCGCAGCATCCTCCGGCATTTGAATGGCCCCGGCATTGCTCCACGCCTGGGCCGCGGCGGCGGCCACGTCCTCCGGGAACTCGGCCAGCGCCTTCTCCAGGCCGGCCAGGCTGGCCAACGCGGCAACGAGTTGCTGATCCATCCTCACCCAAATTCCCTTCTGCGTAATGATGCAACGCCCGGCTTGCCGCGGAACGGGAAGCCGGAATGCCGACGGATCAGTCGGTTGCCCGTACGAAGGGGCTACGCAACACCCCGAGCCCAGTGATCTCCACCTCCACCACGTCACCGTGCCTCAAGTCAGGTGAGGTCCCGTCGGTGCCCATCCAGATCACGTCGCCCGGATAAAGCGTCAGGTAGCGCGTCATTGCCGCGATATACGTCGGGATGTCGAAGATCATGTCGTTGGTCTTGAACCGTAGGCTCTCGGCGCTGTTGACCCTCACGATGGTGGTCATTGCGTCGAGGTCGGCGTCCGTGTCAATCCACGGCCCCATCGGCTTGAACGTGTCGGCGTTCTTGCCCCGCCAGAACGTGCGGTCGCCGCGCTGCCAGGTGCGCTCGCTCACGTCGTTGCCGATTGTGTAGCCGAATACGCAGGACATCGCATCGGCCTTGGACAGGTGTTTCACCTGCTTGCCGATTACCACCACCAATTCGCCTTCGTAGTTCACCTTCTCCGTCGCGTCGGCAGGGATCACCACGTTCCGCCCATGCGCGATCAGGGCATTGTTGGCGCGATAGCCGATGTCCGGCTTCTCGGGAAAGACGGGCTGCACGCCGCGTTTCTCTGCCATCTCCCGAATATGCGTCGCGTAGTTGATGCCGGCGCAATAGAATGTGCGCGGGATGACGGGAACCTCCAGCGTCACGTCGCTCAACCGATGCGTATTGCCGGTTGGGGCGTGTGCTCCCCATGGCTCGCCGCTGACCTCCGTCACGGTCTCGCCGTCGAGCGAGCCGAACGACGTGCGTCCGGCAATGGTAAATCTGATCCACCGCATTGCTCAGTTTGCCTCCACCATGGCCAGTTCCTGCACTGGGCGCAGGAAGGCCGGGTCGAACACCTTGGTCGCCATCACCTGGCAACGCCGGATCAGCCGGATCTCGTCAGGCCCATAATCGGCGATTGCACGATGGATCGTGCCCAGGTGATCCCAGATCAGCAGGTCATTCTCCGTCCATTGATGCGTCCAGCGGAAGCGCGGCTGGAGCTGGAAATCGAACAGAAACGACAGCATTGCCTCGCTTTCGGTTTGCGATAGCTGGTTGATACGGGTGGTGTAGCCGGGGTTGGCATACAGCACCTTCCTCCCGGTGATTGGGTGGGTCAGGAACACCGGATGCACGACCGCCGGACGCAACCGCCGTTGCTCCTCGGTTAGCGCCGGACGACTACTGCCGTGATTCTGTCGCATGTTTTCCCAGAACTTCTCGAAATCGTGGGAAGCAGTCATGCCGTCCAGCCGGGTCTGAATGTCCGGCGGCAGTGCATCGTAGACGGCGTGCATGTTGGCGAACTCGGTGCCGCCCAGCGGCTTCCCGTTGCGCCGTGGAATCCGAATGCCGTACAGCACATTCACGAAGCCCATCACATCGCGATACGACATATCCGTGTGCCAGTCCTGACCGGCATCGGGACTGCCAATGTATTTCCCGTCCTGCTTCAGGTTGGACAAGATGCCGACATTCGGGTGCTCTACTTTGTCGGGATCGGGCCGGCGGCTGATCGACCCTTGGATCTCTCCGAACAATTCGGAAAACCGCCGCACGTCGCCGACGCTGAGCTGCTGCTCCGGAAAGCGCAACACCCCGTAATGGCCGAGCGCGTGCAGGAGCCGGGCGAAAACCGGTTCGGCCAGGTCTTCCCGAAGGTCGACCCCATGGACAGTGGCGCCGAGCACTGCGCCGGTTGGCTCGATTGTCAGCATCGCGCTTCCTCCGGAACCGTTTGACCGGATGCTAATTGCGGGCGCCTGAGACGTCCACCGCACTCCCAGCTTTGAGGCACAGGCATCCCCCTGCAGGCGAAAAATTTTTGTCCGAAATTTGGTAGCGCTACCAGATGGAGCGTTGCTACCAACGAGCGCAGCGAGCCGCCAACCTATACCACCAGCCTGACGGTAACCCCACCCACAATCGCGATCGCCCGTATCCTGGCGTTCGGTCCGATGCGGTTTCTCAACAGAATGGGGACGGCCCGCATACCGCGCCAATGCGTCACGCCCTGGCCCTGGCAAACGGTCTTGCCGCATCGAGTATCCGCGGCGTCGGAGCGAGCCGCGGCCCATCGCCGTCGTCCGCGGGTGGCACAACAATGACGTTCCACGTCGGCAGCGTGCGCAATGACGCCTGTGCGACCGGGTGTGCCAACAACGGCGCGTTCAACGACGGGGCGACAATGACCGGGGTGCCGCGTCCGATTGCTTCCGCAACGACTGACAAGGCAAGGTTGTCCGCGACGCCATGCGCCAGTTTGTTCAACGAATTGAAGCTGCATGGTGCGAGCAGGACCACCCCGCGCGGAGGCCGCGGTCGGATGGCCAAATCGAAATACGATTCCACTACTTGTGCGCCCGCCACATCAGCCAGCTCGCGCGGCGCGAGGACGCGCGATGCATTGGGCGTCGGGATCGCAATAACCGTTGCAAAACCGAGGCCAAGCAGTCCGCGCAGCAGTTCCGGTCCACGCGCGGAAGTGGTGGTGCCGCTCAGCACCAGGTAGGCAACCTCGAAGCTCTCCGTGTCCCTCATGCCAGGCCTCCAACGTTTGCCATTGTCGCCGCAACGGGCTGATACTGCCCAGATCGGCGAGGAACCGAAGGGGACGCCCAATGACAGGCACACCGCAACTCCGCCCGCTCGGCGTGGCGCTTGGCACCGAAGCCTTCGGCATTGACCTTGCGCAGCCGCTCGACGACGCAACCTTCGCCTGGATTGTCGGCGCCTTCGCGGAGCACCCCGTGCTGGTCTTCCGCGACCAGGATCTGGGCGCCGCTGAACTGGCTGCGTTCGGCCGCCGCTTCGGCACACCGCGCAAGCATGCATTGATCAAATACCGGCACGCGGCGCATCCCGACGTGTCCTGGCTGACGAACGTGGACGCGAGCGGCAATGTCGATTGGTACGGAGTGAAGCGCGCGACAGATTGGCACAGCGATTCAACGTATGAGGACGCCCTGCCAATCCTCGCCATTCTACACGCGAAGGAGGTGCCTGCGGACAAAGGCGGGACGATGTTCGCCGACATGCGCGCGGCGTACGATGGACTCTCCGCCGAACGAAAGGCGCAGCTTGCCGGGCTCACGGCGCTGCATGGTCGTCATTCCGGGCCGGCCGGCGAGCAGCTGTACGGAAATGATAAGGGCGTCACGGAAAAGCGGTACATCGAAGTCCCCTGGCCCGCGATCGTGTCCCACCCCGTCACTGGCCGCTCGATCCTGTTCGTTAATCCGATGCATACGCATGGGTTCGTCGGCATGACACGTGAACAAGCGTGGCCGCTGATCGACGAGCTGGCCGCACACGCAACGCAGGAGCGCTTCGTCTACTATCATCGTTGGCGGGTCGGAGACGTGCTGATCTGGGATGAGCGCGCTACAATGCACCGCGGTGCCGGAGATTCACGACCTGACGAACGGCGTATTATGCTCAGGACGATTGTCTATCCGCGTGATAGCTGAACCCTACCGTCGCATTGCTGTTATTCTACCTCAACGAGGGGCGGCTCTGGACCGGGGGATTCTCCTGGCGTTAATCGCTTCCCAGCCGCTTACGCGTAATCCTCGGCAGCGGTCACGTCCTGGTCGCGGTCAGACGCAACGCGATTCAGGTACAGCGAGACCAGCCAAGCGACCGCAAGGTTGACTACCAGCGAGACGAGCGCCACGTAGCAGGGGAACCCGACGCCGAAAATCTTCAGCGGATAGATCGGAGCAAAATTATTGCTGGCCACCATCCAGGTGCCCAGACCGAACCCGACAATCCAACCCAGAACCAGCGCCCAGCCATTGAAGAACCGTGTGTAGAGGCCCAACACCACGGCTGGCGCGGTCTGGATGATCCAGATCCCTCCGAGCAACTGCAGATAGAGCGCAAATTGCAGTGGCAGCGCGAAGATGAACACCAGTGCGCCGGCCTTGATGACCAGCGACACAATCTTTGCCACCTGGCTCTCTTGTGCATCGGTGCAGCCGGGGTGCAGGAACTCGCGATAGATGTTGCGTGTGAACGTGTTGGCGGTGGCGATCGACATGATCGCCGCCGGCACCAGTGCGCCAATCGCAATGGCGGCGAAGGCGACGCCGACGAACCAGCTCGGGAACAACGCCAGGAACAATGATGGCACCGCAAAATTAGCTTTGTAACGAGCGAAACCATCGGTGAATTCCGGCATCTTCTGCACGCCGATAGCGATCGCCATGAAGCCGACCAGCGCCAACAGGCCAAGCATCAGCGAGTACGCCGGCAGCATCGCCGCGTTGCGTCGCACGACGCGGGCGCTGGAGGAGCTCAGGATGCCGGTGATGGAGTGCGGATACAAGAACAGTGCGAAGGCTGAACCAAGTGCCAGGGTCGCATAGGCACTGAAGGAGCCATAGGTGCCCGCGGGAGGATGCGCCAGCAGCAGCCTCGGAGCCGGGATGGCGGCGAACACCTTATCGTATCCGCCAAGGTGGATCGGCACGGCGATGATGGCCGCAAATACCGTGATATAGATCAGCAGGTCCTTCACCACAGCGATCATCGCGGGCGCGCGCAGCCCGGAGGTATAGGTGAATGCCGCCAGGATCACGAAGGCTATGATCAGCGGCACGTCGCCGGAGAAGCCGGACGTCTCCACGCCCATTGCGCCAATCACCACTTGAATGCCGACGAGCTGCAACGCGATGTAGGGCATCGTTGCGAGGATGCCGGTTAGGGCGATTGCCAGTGCCAGCCATCGATTGCCATAGCGTCCGCGCACGAAATCCGCCGAGGTGACGTAGCCGTGCTTGTGGGCAACCGACCACAGTCGCGGGAATACAATATAGAGTATCGGATAGATCATGACCGTATACGGCACGGCGAAGAAGCCCAGGGCGCCGGCACCGAACATCAATGCCGGGACGGCTATGAAAGTGTAGGCGGTATAGAGATCGCCGCCGATCAGGAACCACGTCACGACGGTGCCAAAGCGGCGCCCGCCAAGTCCCCACTCGTGCAACAGGTCCAGGTCGCCCTTGCGCCAATGTGCCGCGATGAAGCCCAGCCAGGTGATGAAGCCAAACAGAAGAATGAAGATAATCAGCGCGGTCCAGTTCATCTAATCAGCGCTCCACCAGATAGACAACGGCGATGATCGCCGCGCCGACCATCACCCACACGAGCTGGTACCAGTAGAAGAATGGTATACCGGCCCACATCGGCTCGACACTGTCGTACGATGAAACCCAGAGCATGGCGATGAACGGCAGGATCAGCAGGAGCCGCGCCCAAACCACGGCTCGTACCGGCCGGTGTTCGTTGCTGTCGCCGGACATGGTTTCCCCCGCATTGAGACAGATTCTTGACTATCTCAGAGTGGTCATGAAGTAAATCCAGCGGCAAGCGGCTCAACGGAGTAGGGAGAGCATGCGCTCCACTCAAGTGCCCTCCCGGCGCCACGCACCCACTATCAGACCCAGCATCAGGGGCAGTGCGATCCACGAAGGCAGCAGAGCCAGCGCGGCGATGCCGGTCACCAGATGATCGTGTCGCCGCTCCAGCCCGATCCAGGCACTGCCGGACGCGTCGCGATCCGGCTCGGTCCGACGTAGCTCCGGGATGTCCGGGTCGGCGGCAGTGCCCAGCCAATGCACGCCGCCGCCTGATGCGCGTGCGAGTTTTCCCACGGCCGAGGCGGTGGCGCGGAGATCCGCGAGTTCCAACGGGTTGGCAGCGCCGGCCGCAGCGTACGCTGCGCGTTCGCCATCGCTCACCTGCCAGACGCCCGGTGTTGCCGCCGCCACGCTGGCAGCAGCGCGGCCCGGGCCAGTCTCGGTCAGTTTCAGCGTCTGAGTGTTCCCGTCCGGGTCAGTAACGGTCACACTTCCCGGTGGCGCCGGATCGGTGGACCGCCGCTCGATCGTGAGCCTTCCGCTGCTTACCTGCGCTGTCAGGGCATTCTCCTCCAGCGCCGGTTCCTTCATCAACCAGTGCGCGATGCGGCGCAGCAGTTCCGCCTGCGGGCCACCGCCATCATGGCCGCGCGACCACAACCAAATCTGATCGGATAGCAGCATCGCTACCCGCCCCTTTCCCACCCGGTTCAGGATCAGCAGCGGGGAGCCATCCGGCGTTCGCAACAGTACTTCGCCGTTTACGTCGGTGGGGTCGATATGGCGGTACCAAGGACCCCAGGTAGGCGGTACATTCGGGCTGGCCGCGGGATTGCTGCCGGCCAAGCCCTCGGTGACCGGATGCCGCTGCCCCAAAGCTGTGACGCTAGGGCGGAACCGCCCATCAGCCACGGCATCGAATGGCGCCGGGGCGGCCGGCAGGATCGAGCCGAGCGGTGTCGCCGCCAGGCTCGCGGGACCGGAGAACTCCGGCCCGACCGACATCAGCAGGGCGCCCCCATCGCGCACCCGCTCGGCAATATTGGTAAGGTACGGCAGTGGCAGGAGGCCGCGGTTCTGAAACCGATCCAGGATGATCAGGTCGAACTCGCCGATCTTGTCGAGGAATAGTTCACGCACCGGGAAGGCGATCAAGGCGAGCTCGTTCAGCGGCGTCAGGTCGTCCTTTTCCGGTGGCCGCAGGATGGTGAAGTGCACCAGATCAACGGAGGGATCCGATTTCAGCAGCCGCCGCCACGTCCGTTCGCCGGGATTGGGTTCGCCGGAGATCAGCAGCACCCGCAACCTGTCGCGCACGCCATTGATCTCGACGACGGCCCGATTGTTCAGCGTGGAAACCTCGCCTGGCAGTTTGTCGGCGGACATTTCTACGATCGTCGGTCCCGCACGCGTGATCGGAACTTCAATCTGCTGCGGCACGCCAACCGGCACGTTCTCTACCCGCGGCGGATCTCCATCGCGACGGATCGTCAGGGTGGCGGTGCCGGGGTGCGCGACGCCATAATCCTCGACCGCGACACGAAGCGTCACCGATTTGCCGACAACCCCGTAGCTTGGTGCCTCGATAACGCGCAGGCTACGATCGGTTTCTTCGCCTTTCGCGGGGATCAGCACATTCAGCGGCGCGCCACCTGGGGCAGCCTTCGGCACGTCATTGATCTCGCCATCGGTGATGGCGATGGTGCCGGCCAGGCGCGAGCGCGGAATATCCGCCAGCACGCCATCCATGGCCGAGAACAATCGGGTGCCCTCGTCGCCATGCTCGGGCACCGTGACGGTACGCAGCTCAAGGTCCGGCAGCTTAGCCGCTTGCTCCACGATCGCGGCGCGGGCCTTCTCTGCCAGTTGCGCACGGTCACCGACCTGCATGGATGCGGTATGGTCCACCACCAGCAACCCGATATCTGGCAGTGTGTCGCGTGTTTCCTGGACCAGACGCGGGCCCGCCAGCCAAAGCAGCAGGATTGCAAAGGCGCCGAGCCGCAGCGCTGTCCCGCGCGCGCGACGCACCGCAGCCGCCGCCACGATCAGCAGCGCGATAATGCCAAGAGCTGCAATGGCCCAGATCGGAATCAGCGGGTCAAATCGCAACGCGGCAATAGCCTGTTCGGGATGCATGCCGACTCCTAGCCTCGCACGCCGCCGCAGCGCAGTGGCGAAGGGGCTCCCACAGCGGCATCAGCGATTTGGTCGCGCCGTTCTGTCGCAATGCGGCTGCCAAAAGCACAGCAAACGATCGATGGCATCAACAGCATTGCCGGCGACGCCCCATACGGTGCGGGAGAGCATGACTCTTGTCTGCGGCTCGGCGCGACGAGCACCGCGATGCTCGGGCTGGCTGCCCCGACGGCCAGAGGTTCCCGCTGGTTCTGACCGGCGCAGCCCGACAGGGAGTTGCGCGACGGTCTCATTGGCCCAACCGCTCGAGGATCTGCGGCACGTGCACCTGATCTGCCTTGTAGTTTCCTGTCAGCGCATACATCACCAGGTTCACGCCGAAGCGATAGGCCATGACGCGCTGGCGCTCGCCGCCGGGGATTACCGCGTAGGGATAGCGTCCGTCGGCGTTCACCGCCCAGGCCGCCGCCCAGTCGTTGCCGCCGATGACCACAGGGCTGACGCTGTCGTTGGTCAGATCCTCTCCCCGTTGGACCCATATCGTCGCACCTGTGTACCGCCCAGGGAAATCGCGCAGCAGATAGAACGAGCGCGCCAGCACATGCTCTGTCGTCAGCGGCGCGAGCGGCGGGACCACCAATCCCTTGGCGACGCGTCGCAAGGCCGCGCCCGTCCCCGGAGCAAAACCTTCTCCGGAGCCCGAATCGCGCGTGTCGATCAGGATGATGCCGCCCCGACTCATATAGTCGTTGAGCGTGGCGACGGCCTCGGGTGAAAGGGCCGGCGCGTCCGGAGTGATCGGCCAATAGAGCAACGGATAGAAGCTCAGGTCCGTGTTGCCCGGAGTGACCGGATCGGGTTCCACCAGGGTCGCTGCCGTGCGCTCATCGACGTATTCGGACAGTCCCTCCAGCCCCTGCTTCGAAACACCGTCGACCTGCGGATCGCCCGTGACGATGTAACCCAGTCTGGTGGCGAGGGCCGGAAATATGCCGGTCTGCAAGGATGCGGCGTGCGTCGCGCCGCTGCCCAGCACCAGCGCGATCACCACCGCCGCACCGACCAACCGCAGTCGCAGCAATCCGCGCAGCCCGAGCGCGACCAGCATGTCGATGGCGAGCAACAGCACGGCTGCTGCCAGCAATGGCGGCCCGAGCGCGCGCTCCGGGACCACCCCGGCCAATCGCTCCACCCGTGCGCCTGCGATCATCGGCGCCGGTTCCGGCGGAGGCACCGCTGCACTCAGGTTCAGTGCCCGCCTACCATTCTCCGGTCCGTACAGTCCGGGAGGATGATGCGGCGACGCCGGCGTGTCGTTGAAGGCGTCGGCCGCGAGGCCGGCAGCAGCCGGCGGCGGTGCAGTTAGTAAGCCAAACCCATCCAATGTTTCGGCCGGCATCAGAATGGCATGGCCAGGCGGGGTGGTCACGCCGACCGACAAGGTCACCAGCCGGCGCAACATCTCAACATACAGCCCGGAGAGCGGCAAATTCGACCAGTCGGCATTCGCCGTGACGTGGAACAATACGATCCGGCCCGCGCCCATGGCGGTCTCGGTGACCAGCGGCGTGCCGTCCGCCAGCGTTGCCCAGGTATGAGCAGAGAGTTCAGTGCTCGGTTCGGCCAGTACCTGGCGGTTCACCGTGACATCGTCCGGGACGGCCAGGCCGGCAAATGGCGAGCTGGACGGGAAGGGCGCCAGTCCCGCGGGCTTGCTCCAGGACATGGCGCCACCCAGTTCCCGGTCTCCGCCAATCAGCTTCACCGGCATCAACGGGTCGACCTCGCCGATTGGTTGCTCCGCGGTACGTGGTCCGGCGAAGCGGATCAACGTGCCGCCTTTCTCCACCCACTTGGTAACGGTGTCGCGGTCGGGGCCGGCGGGAAGCGGGTCATCGGCCAGGACCAGCACGGAAAGCTGGCGGTCCAGCAAGTTCGCGATGGAGCCTTGGCGAATTTCGGCAAAGGGGCCGAGCGCGCGGCGCAGGAAGAACAACGGTCCCCAGAATGGAATGTCGGCGTTGGCGTCATCCCCGGCGACCAGTCCGACCGGACGCCGACGCCAGCGTTCATCCAGCAGCACGGTCGAGCCGGCGGATGGCGGCCCCTCTACGACCAGCCGCGCCAACTGGTTGCGCAACTCTGGCGGCAGGACAATGGCCGCGGAGCCGGTCGTGGCGCCAGCCGGCAGCGCGATGGCGGTCCGGGCAAGCGTACGACCATCACCCGTCTGCGCCAGGACCACCGCCTGGGTCGCGACCGGTTGTGGCGCTTGCGCCAGACGCGCAACCAGACGGTCGGCGGCGCTGTCCGGCGGCAACAGCAGCCGGGCGGGCGTGGCGTTACAGCAGATCTCGGTGACCGGCCCATTGCTGGCGAGCGCCTCGGCGAAGCGATGGAAGCCGGGTCCATCGGTGAGGCCATCGGCCAGATACACCACGGCGCCCCCCGGCTGCTTCCAGCCGGAAACCGCTGCGGCCACGGCGGCGCGATCCGACGGCCAAGGCTGCGGATGCAGCGCTGCCAACCGGGAACGCAGGTCCGGGACGGGCATGACGCCGGAGACGCGCGGAGCGTTGCCCGATTCGTCCGCGGCTGTCGCGAGCACTGCTGCCTGGCGTCCGGCACGTGCCGCGCGGTCGAGGATGGTGTTGGCCGCCTGCATACGCCTCGGCCAGTCCGCAGCCGAGGACCAGCCGTTGTCGATCACCAACAGCACCGGGCCTTTGCCGGCGAAGCGCGAGCCCGCATCCAACACCGGCTGCGCCAAGGCGACGATCACCAATGACGCCGCAAGCAAGCGGAGGGCGAGCAACCACCAAGGGGTGCGGGCGGGCGTCTCTTCGGTGGCGCGCAGGCCAAGCAAAAGACGGATGGCCGGAAACGCCTCACTGCGCGGGGCTGGCGGTGTCACACGCAGCAGCCACCACAGCAACGGCAATCCTGCCAAAGCCAGCAGGATCCACGGAGAGGCGAAGATCATTGCAGCGACTCTACCCCAGCCACGCGCATCAGCGCACGCCCAAAGCCGTGTACAACGTGAGCAATGCCGATTCGGGCGGATGGTCGGTACGGTGAACGCCAAAACCGAAACCCGCGGCGGTGCAGATGGCTACGAGCCCGTCCTGCTGTGCCTTGAGCCGGCGCGCGTATTCTTCGCGCACGGTCTCGACGCGGGGAATCAGTGTCTCTCCTTCGCGTTCCAGGCCGTGGAAGCGGATCCGGCCGGCGTACGGCAACAGCGTCTCCGCCGGGTCGAGGATCTGCAACACGTAGCCGGTCACCGGCACGGCGGCGAGTCGCCCGATAACGGCCTGGATTTCCGGCAGCGGCGACAGGAAATCGCCGAGCAATACGACGCTGGCATGCCGCGGCAGCAGCAGATTGGGCGGCAGGCCGGCATCGTCGGGCGCCGCCGTTCCCAGGTCCTGCGCCAGCCGATCCAGGCCGCCACGGCCGGAGATCGGCCGGGTGCCCTCCCGCATCAGCAGTACGCGCTCGCCACCGCGCAACAATAGCGATCCCAGCGCGAGCAATAGCAGCTCGGCGCGTTCACGCTTTTCGATCGCCATGCCGCGGGAATGCCAGCGCATGGAAGGCGATGCATCGCGCCAGAGAAAGACTGTCTGGGCAGCCTCCCACTCAGTTTCCCGGATGAACCAGCCGTCCGGAACGGGCCGGCCCGATTTGGCCGACTGCCGCCAGTCGATGCGAGCGACCGGGTCGCCGGCGACGAAGCGGCGAAACTGCCAGAAACTGTCACCCTGGCCGACGCGACGGCGCCCATGCACGCCCTGCGCCACGGTGGCAGCGACCCGTTCGGCCGCCACCATCAAGGGCGGCAGGCGGGCGCCGACCGCCTCGGCGCGGCGGGCATTGATCACCAAGTCAATGTTTCCCACGGAGCCGGCGAGGGTGGGGTCATGCCAGCTTCGCCACCAGGCGGTCGATCACGTCGTCCAACAGCACGCCGTCGGCGCGGGCGGAGAAGCTCAACGCCATGCGATGCCGCAGGACCGGGCGCGCCAGGGCCACGACGTCGTCAACGCTGGGCGACAGACGCCCCGCGAGCAATGCGCGGGCACGGCACGCCAGCATCAGTGCCTGGGCCGCCCGAGGTCCCGGGCCCCACGCAACGTGGCGGCGTACCGTCTCGTCCTCCGCTGTGTCCGGCCGACCACCACGGACCAGCGACAGGATGGCGTCCAAAACCTTCTCCCCCACCGGCACGCGGCGGATCAACGCCTGCGCCGCCAGCAGCTCGTCTGCCGTCATGGCCTGGCTCGGCGGGGTCTCGGCGACGCCAGTGGTGGCGAGGAGCATGGTGCGCTCGGCCGCCAATTCGGGATATCCAACCACCACTTCGAGCAAGAACCGATCGAGTTGCGCTTCCGGCAGCGGGTAAGTCCCCTCCTGCTCAATCGGGTTCTGCGTCGCCAGCACATGAAATGGCCGCGGCAGCCGGTGCTCCACCCCGCCGATCGCCACCCGTTGCTCCTGCATCGCTTGCAGCAATGCCGATTGCGTGCGCGGGCTCGCACGGTTGATCTCGTCGGCCATCAGCAATTGACAGAAGACCGGCCCGGGCACGAACCGGAAGCTGCGCCTGCCATCCGTCTCATCCAGAACTTCCGAGCCAACGATGTCGGCCGGCATCAGGTCCGGCGTGAATTGCACGCGCTTGGTGGCCAGGCCGAGCACCACGCCCAGCGTCTCCACCAGGCGGCTTTTGCCCAGGCCCGGCACGCCGACCAGCAGGACGTGACCGCCGGACAGCAACGTAATCAGCGTCTGGTCGATCACCTCGTCCTGACCGAAGATCGCCTGGCCGATGGCGGCGCGCACCTTGGCGATCCGTGTGCCAAGTGTCTCCACATCAGCAACGATAGCACTCGGATCCATCGACGACACAATCCCCGCATTCGCCCCACCGAGTTGCGCGGGCGCCATACCCAAGGACATTCGGCTCTTGCCTTCCACGTTTTGGTCTGTCGCTGCCATATAGGCTCTTTTGCGGACGGGGGGATGCTACCTATATCGCGGGTTACACGGAAATCGCGGCCAGCACTGGAGACGGAGACGTGAACCAAGGCAGGGTCAGTATGCCGGCCACCGCCTTTGCGCGAGGCGGGCCGACGTCAGGACCGTTTTCGAATGCGCTGGCCTTTGCCGAGACGACGCAATCGCGACCGCAGCGTGTGCCCGTCGAATGTGGCGATCTGCCCTTCCTGATTCGCCGTGACGGCACCTGGCTCTATCGCGGCAGCCCGATCAACCGCAAGGAACTGGTCTGCCTGTTTTCGAGCGTGCTGCGGCGCGAAGAGGATGGCTCGTTCTGGCTCCAGACCCCGGCGGAGCGGGGCCGCATCGAGGTCGAGGATGCGCCATTCGTCGCGGTGGAACTCGATTGGACCGGCGATGGGCGCCAGCAGGTGCTGTCGTTCCGCACCAACGTCGACCAGGTCGTGACCGCGAGCCCCGAGAATCCGATCCGCGTGGCGCATGACCTGCTGACTTGCGAGCCCACGCCGTACCTCCTGGTGCGTCCCGGCGCCGCCCACTTCGCCATCGAGGCGCGCATTTCCCGCCCGGTCTATTATGAGTTGGTGGCTCTCGCGGTGCCCGAATGGGTGGGCTGCCGCCGCATGCTTGGTGTGTGGAGCACTGGGAAGTTTTTCCCCCTGGGCGAAATGCCGCGCGGCGACGAGTGACCCACGAGCAATTGCGCGCCCGTTTGACCGCCGCGGTCGCCGCGGCGCAGCGGGACACGGTGGCATTTGGCGACGAAGTCTTGCAGGTGCTGGACGCGCCGCCGATCCCCGCCGCGGTATTGGTGCCCGTAGTTCTCGGCTCCGAGCCGGGCATCCTCCTGACGAAGCGAAACGCCAGGCTTAACAAACATGCAGGCCAGGTCAGCTTCCCTGGAGGCCGCATCGATGCCGGCGAGACACCAGAGCATGCGGCGCTGCGCGAAGCGCACGAGGAGGTCGGCATTTCCCCGCGGGACGTCGAAGTGCTCGGCCGGCTCGCGGACCACATTACCGGCACCGGCTATCGCATCACGCCGATCCTCGGGCTGCTGCGGCCCGGGCTGGCGCTGCGTCCCGCGCCGGCCGAGGTGGAAAGCGTCTTCGATATGCCGCTTTCCGTGTTGCTCGACCCGGATGCGCCTCAACGTCAGCGCCACGAGTCACGCGGGAATCTGCGCGAATATTGGGTCTGGCCGCACCCCGACCACTTCATCTGGGGTGCCACCGCGGCGATCCTGGTGCATTTGGCGCAACGGCTGAGGGAACCTGGAGCCGCTTCGATTTGAGCCGCTCATGCGACCGGGTGCTGGGTCGATACTTTGTGTCATCTCACTTTGTGTAATCTCACAAGGATCATATCCTAGGACAAAATGTCCAGCGAAATTCGGCGCCACACCATATCGGCCACAAGAGATCGCGGGCGGTAGGCCACCATCGTCCCGTCAGGTCGCCCAGCAACCGGGTGATCGGGAGCTCAGGGGCAATCGCGGCAGCAGACCTCGCCCTCTCCCGCGCGCGACACCGGCAGGACTATCATTCGGCGACATGCTGCGCTTCGTCGAACTTGCCCTGTTCCTTATGCCATTCCTGCTGTTCGCGGCCTGGCGCATCACCGCCACGGCGGCTGGCCCGTCGCCGCGCCTGGTGCTGGTTTCCGTGGTTTTGCTCGGGCTGATACTGGCGGCACTGCTCTGGTTTCAGCGCGAAGGGGCGTTACCGTCCGGCAGTACCTATGTGCCGGCCACGCTGCATGATGGCCGCATTATCCCGGGCCACGGCGCTGCGCGATGATCGATAGTCCCACAGTAAGAATCTTGCCGCCTGGATTTCTGTCCGACCCGGCGCTGACCCGGGTCCTGGCAGCGCTGCCGGAAGCGCGCATCGCCGGCGGAGCCGTGCGAGACACGCTCGCCGGGCTGCCGGTCGCCGACATCGATCTGGCAACGCCTCGGCTTCCGGAGCAAGTGGTTGCGGCGTTGACACAGGCGGGTATCCGCGCGGTCCCGACCGGCATTGCACACGGCACCGTCACGGCGGTTTCTGACGGGCGCGGCTTCGAGATTACCACTCTGCGCCGGGACGTGGAGACCGACGGCCGCCACGCCGTGGTGGACTTCACCGACGATTGGCGGGCCGACGCCGCGCGCCGGGACTTCACCATGAACGCGCTGTCGATGACTCGCGACGGGGCAGTGTTCGACTATTTCGGTGGGATCGAGGACCTCCGGCACGGCGTCGTCCGCTTCGTCGGCGACCCGGCAACACGCATCGCCGAGGATTACCTGCGCATCCTGCGCTTCTTTCGCTTTCATGCCCGTTATGCCGCCGGACCGCCGGACCCCGCGGCGCTGATGGCGATCCGGGCTGGCGTGCCCGGCCTGTCGCGCCTCTCCGCCGAGCGGGTATGGAGCGAACTGACTCGGATCCTCGCCACCCCAGACCCGAGTGGTGCCGTCGCGTTGATGGCTGAACTCGGCGTGCTGGCAGCCATCATCCCGGAGGGCGCCGATGCGACCCTGCTGGCGCGCGCGGTGCGGGCCGGCGCGCCGCCCGATCCCATCCTGCGGCTGGCGGCACTGCTGACGGGTGACGTGAATCGGGCAGCGGAACGGCTGCGCCTGTCGGGCGCAGAGCAAGACCGATTGGTTGCGCTCCGCAACGCGCCGGTCCTGCGCCCGGACGCCGACAACGTCACACTCCGCCGTTTGCTCGCCGATACCGATCCCACGGTGCTGCGAGATCGCACCTGGCTGGACGGGGACAGCGCTCCAGGTTGGGCCGCATTGCGAACCCGCCTGGACGCGCTGCCGCGTCCGATATTTCCGCTCGAGGGCCGCGACGTGCTGGCTCTGGGCCTGCCGCCCGGCCCGCGGGTCGGGCAGTTGCTGCGGGCGGTCCGGGCGTGGTGGCTCCAAGGCGGCTGCTGCGCGGACGTTGCGGCGTGTCGCGCCGAGCTGGCCCGTCGGGCCAGCGGCATTGACCAAAACCCGAGAGCCTGACGCTGGACTCGGTTGCGCCGGATGCCTGGTCGCTCCATAGAAGCGAACGTGCTTTGGCCCAAGAGGGGGGGGAAGATGCCGGTAATGCGAGCAATCTTGCTCGGCTTGATGACCGTGCCGCTGGTCTGCGCAAGCGTGGTGGCCTCGGCGCAAACACCGACGGATGACAGCAATGTCCACTTTCAGGGAATGCTGGATCGACACTCGAAGGCCGCGGCGGTAGCGCCGTCGGTCCCGGCTCCTCCAAGCGCCTGGCCACGCCTTGACCCGGGGTCGGTTATCTGTCGCAGCCAGGATGATTTGCAGCGCCGTGCCGCCCTGATGCGCGGCGAGCAAGCAGGGGCGGCGGACTGCCAGGCGATCACTCAGCCCACGGCCATCAAGATTCTCGAGCGCGCCGGCCCAGGGGCTACCGAAATCCAGATCACCAGCAACAGCCTGATGGGCTGGACTGACGCATGGCTGCCGGCGAACCCGCCGCCCGGCACGACTGCGTCGCGATAGCCGGCCGGGATGACGGAGACGTTCCTCATCGTCGGGGCCGGACAGGCGGGCGCCTGGGCAGCCGTATCCATGCGCCAGGCCGGCTTCACCGGCCGCATCCTGATGATCGGCGATGAGCCGTGGCGGCCATACCAGCGACCGCCGCTTTCGAAGCAGGTGCTGGTCGAGGAACCCGAACCGCCGATCCTGCACTTCCACGCAGAGCAACGCTACGCCGAGCTGGAGATCGAGATGTTGCTCGGCACCGCCGTCTCGGCGGTGGAGCCAGGGCCTCATCGGGTCGTGCTCGCCGATGGCCGCGCTTTCGATTATGACAAGCTGCTGCTGACGGTGGGTGGCCAGGCGCGCCGACTGCCGATCCACGGGGGCGAACTCGCACTGTATTTGCGCACGCTGGAGGACGCCCGTGCGATTCGCGCTCGGCTCGCAGCAACGCCGCGCGTGCTGTGCATCGGGGCCGGAGTCATCGGCCTGGAGATCGCCTCCTCGGCGCGGACGCGCGGCTGCGAGGTGTCCGTGCTCGAGGCGCTGCCACGCGCGATGGGCCGCGCGGTCTCGCCGGAAGGCGCGGCATTCATCGAGTCGCTGCACCGCAATGCCGGCGTCACACTGCATTTCGAAGTCATCGTGGACCGCCTCGATCGCGACGGTGATACGACGGTGGTGACCTGCCGCGACGGACGTGGTTTTTCCGCCGACCTCGTGGTGGCCGGCGTCGGCATGGTGCGCAACCTGCACTTGGCGGAGGCAGCGGGTCTCTCGCTGGAAGGTGGGATCGTGGTGGACGAGCTCGGCCGCACCAGTGATCCCGCCATTTATGCGGCCGGAGACGTGACTGCCTTCTTCCATCCCCTGTTCGCTCGTCGGCTGCGTCTCGAATCGTGGCGGCATGCGCAAAATCACGGCATCGCCGTAGGCAAGGCGATGTGCGGCGACACCACGCCGTATGACGACGTGCCGTGGTTCTGGACCGACCAATACAAGGTGAACCTGCAGGTGGCCGGCCTGCCGGCCGAAGCCGCGCGCACGATCGTTCGCCAAGGCGGGCCGGCGGGATCGTTTGTCGCGGTGCATCTGGCCGAGGATGGCGGCGTGATCGGTGTCACCGCCGCCAATAACCCGCGCGAGATCCGCGCCGGCCAAGCCTTGATCAAGGCGCACAAGATCATCGATGAAACGAAGCTGGCGGATGCAACGCTGCCGCTGCAGCGGCTGATGTAGCACCGCGCAGCCTACCCTACCCCTGGTGCCGGGATCGGGCTAACGCCCCCGGCATGTCCGCTGCCTCTGCGACCCTCCGCACGACCGATGCCCTGATGAATGCCGGCCTGATTGGCGCTGCCGCGCGCGACGCCGTGGGCGCGGTCGAGCAACGCTACGCCATCGCCATTACCCCCGCCATGCGTGCGCTGATCGAGCATCCGGACGACCCGATCGGACGCCAGTTCATCCCTGACCCTGCCGAGCTGATCACCGCTCCGCACGAGTCCGCCGATCCGATCGCCGACGATGCGCTGTCCCCGATCAAGGGCGTGGTCCACCGCTATCCCGACAGAGCCTTGCTGAAGCCCCTGCTGGTCTGCCCGGTCTATTGCCGCTTCTGCTTTCGCCGCGAACATGTCGGTCCGGACGGCGGTCTGTTGACCGAGGCCGAGCTCGCCGCCGCCTACGCCTGGTTCGCGGCCCATCCGGCCATAAGCGAGGTGATCCTCACCGGGGGCGACCCGCTGCTGCTGTCGCCTCGGAGGCTTGGTGCGATCATCGCCGCACTGTCCGCAATCCCGCATATCGAATTGCTGCGTGTTCACACCCGTGTCCCGGTCGCCGATCCCGGTCTGGTGACCGAAGCGCTGGCCGACGCGCTCCGCGCCGACACGCCGCTGTGGCTGGCGGTCCATGCCAACCACGCGCGCGAGTTCACCTCCGAGGCGCGGGCCGCGCTGCATCGCCTCATTGTTCGCGGTGTTCCCTTGCTCGGGCAATCCGTGCTGCTGCGCGGCGTGAACGACAGCGCCGAGGCTCTGGAAGCCCTGTTTCGCGCCATGCTGGCGGCGCGGGTGAAGCCCTACTACCTGCATCAGCTCGATCCGGCCCCCGGCACCGCTCGCTTCCACGTGCCGATCGAGGAAGGGCGTCGCCTGCTGGCAGCACTGCGCGGCCGGGTCACCGGCCTCGCCTGGCCGACCTATGTGCTGGACATCGCGGGTGGCCACGGCAAGGTGCCGATCGGACCGGAATATCTGGGTTCTGAGGGCCAGGTGCGAGACCCCGCGGGGCAATCCCATCAGCTTGCCCGTCCGTGCCCCCCGGTCTAGAAACCGACGCCAAATCCCAGACATCAGCGAGAGCAACCGATGAAGCAGCAGGCGAACCTGATTCGCGCCGGCCAGGTGATCGAGCATGAGGGCCGCCGCTGGACCGTGCTGAAGCAGCAGATCATTACCCCCGGCAAGGGCGGCGCCTTCATCCAGGTGGAGATGCGAGACCTCAAGTCCGGCAACAAGACCAATGAGCGCTGGCGCACCGCCGATACCGTCGAACGCCTGATGACGGAGGAAAAGGAGTACACCTACTCCTACACCGACGGTTCCAACCTGGTGCTGATGGATCCCGAGACCTACGAGGAATCTCATATCCCCGCCGACTTGCTTGGCGAGGCCAGGCCGTTCCTGCAGGATCAGATGACGATAAAGGTGGACCTGGTGGAGGGCGATCCGGTCGGCATCCACCTTCCTCCCACTGTCGTGTTGGAAGTCGTCGAAGCCGACCCGGTGGTGAAGGGCCAGACCGCCGCCAGCTCCTACAAGCCGGCAAAACTGTCGAATGGTGTGAAGACCTCGGTGCCGCCGTTCATCGAGACCGGCGAGCGCATCGTGGTGCGCACCGAGGACGGCAGCTACGTGGAACGCAGCAAGGCCTGACGCGCGGTCTCGTCCAGGGCCGCGCGCATGGCGCTGCGCCTCTCTCCGCACATGACGGTGATGGCCAACGCCGCCCACAAGGCGGCACGCCGCCTGCTGCGCGACTTCGCCGAAGTCGAGCAATTGCAGGTCAGCGTCAAGGGTCCGTCGGATTTCGTCTCCCAGGCCGATCTCCGGGCCGAGCAAACTCTGAAAGAGGAACTGAACAAGGCGCGCCCGGGATACGCCTTCGTGATGGAGGAGTCGGGCAGCTCCGGCTCCGATAACTGGGCTTGGCGCTGGGTGGTCGACCCGCTCGACGGCACGACCAACTTCCTGCACGGCATGCCGCACTGGTGCATCAGCATCGGATTGGAGCGGCGCCTCGCGGATGGGGGCAGCGAGCTCGCGGCGGGGTTGGTCTACGCCCCACCCACCGATGAGATGTTCTGGGCAGAGAAGGGCGCCGGCGCCTTCGTCAACGAGCGTCGGCTGCGGGTGTCCGCGCGGCGGGAATTGAAGGAGGCGGTGTTCGCGACCGGCATCCCATTCGCGGCCGTGGCACCGGCACGGCGCACCGCGTTCTCCCGCACCCTGGCTTTGCTGATGCCGCGGGTGGCAGGCGTTCGCCGGTTCGGCGCGGCCGCGCTGGACCTCGCCTGGGTCGCCGCCGGGCGCTACGACGGCTACTGGGAGCTGGGCGTGAAGCGGTGGGACATCGCCGCGGGCCTGTTGCTCGTGCGCGAAGCAGGGGGTTACGCCACCGACGTTGGCAATGCGGACCCGCGGGACACCGGCGACGTGGTCGCCGCCAACCCGCACCTGCATCCGAAACTGCGCGAGGCCGTGTTGGCCGGAATGGCGCCGTCAGCAGCGAGGGCGGAGAGCGGACGTCCCGTCGACCGCACTTCGTAGGCGTCCGCGCGCGCGGCGGTGTGTGTGTCGGGGGGCCGGCGCGACTGAGGCGCAGGGGCCGCGCCGTCGCCGGCCATGCTATGCGTATCGTCGTGACAGCCCGACTTGTCACGGGACGAAGCGCCACGGCCGAGGCCGAAGATTTCCGCGATCCGCGCCGGCACGGCTTTGCCGTCCCGATCCTCTCGGTGACCGAACCGGGCAGCGCAGCCGGCCGCGGCGGTGGCAGCACCTGATAATTCTCGCACTTGCAAAGCCGACAGTCACAGTTACCAACCGATCGGCGCAAGCCGAGGTTGTTCGCCGGCGATGTGTTCGCTGCTGCTTGGCAATGGGAAAGTAACGAGGGTCCCAGCCGCCGCGACCTGACAGGCGCCCGAACGTCGGCGCGCATTGTGATTCCGCGTGCGCATCGCTTAGCCTGCCGTCATTGGCAGGAGGCAGCGGATGGCGGAGGACAGTCGCGTGGTGCTGGTGACCGGCGCCCAGCAGGGGATTGGTGCGGCGATGGCAACCAGCTTC
>DATJNA010000026.1:0-4963 GCA_035508435.1 Acetobacteraceae bacterium
TGCGAGGCGCGGCAGCTACTTCCGGTGCGCGAGCGCCAGACCCAGCCCCGCGCCGATCAGCAGGCCGCCCGACAGCCGGCTGCGCAGCCGTCCGTGCATCGCCAGCAGCCGGCGGGCCCGGCCTGCGGCCAGCGCCCAGACGCTGTCCAGCCCCGCCACCACCACCAGGAAGCTGCCGCACAGCAGCGCCAGTTGCGGGCCCACCGGCCGGTCCGGCGCGATGAACTGCGGGAAGAACGCGCCAAAGAACAGCAGCGTCTTCGGGTTGGTGAGTGAGATCAGGAACCCGCGCAGCACGATCGCGCGCACCGAACGCGGCTGCGGCGCCACCCGCGTCAGGTCCACCGGCGGCGCGCGCCATTGGCGGAGGCCAAGGAACAGGAGGTAGGCCACGCCGATCCAGCGCAGCCAGGTGAACCAGGTCGCCATGGCGCTCATCACGGCGGTCAGCCCCAGAGCGGTCAGTGCAAGCTGCGGCACCATCGCCGCCGACGTTCCCGCCAGCGTCAGCAACCCGTACCGCGTGCCATAGGCCACACTGTTCGCCACGATCAGCGACATGTTCGGCCCCGGGATCACGGCCAACAGCGCCGTCGCCGCGATGAACCCGAGATACAACGTCAGCGGCATGGTTCCCTCGATGCACTCCCGGCGGCCCACGCACCGCCGGCCGCGGCGGATTCCGGTCACCGGCGGGTGATCTGTCAACGTGACCATCATGCGAACCCGCACCCTCGTCGCGCTTGCACACTGCCGCATGCTGCGACAAGAACGCCGCCCGCTGCGACAAGAACGCCACAGGCGGCCGATGCACCTCCTGGCGAGGCGGTCACCGTATGCCGCCGGCAAGCGAGAGGGGACAGGACGTGGCAGATGCACCAGGATGGCCCGGCATCGAGGGACGTTGGACGTCCTCGGCCAAGACCGGCGTGGGCACGGCGCTCTCTTCTGTCAGCCGCGTCTGGTTCACCGTCAGCCATGGCATCGTCAATGAGGTCTACTATCCGCGCGTGGACCAGGCCTGCACGCGCGATTTCGGCCTGATCGTCACCGATGGTGCCGGCTTTTTCGCCGAGGAGAAGCGCGACTGCAGCTCCGAGACCAGCTCGATCGAGGATGGCGTCCCCGCCTTCGAGGTCGTCAGCACGC
Source organism: Acetobacteraceae bacterium (assembly GCA_035508435.1). Lineage (GTDB taxonomy): Bacteria > Pseudomonadota > Alphaproteobacteria > Acetobacterales > Acetobacteraceae > JASHVB01. The sequence goes on from DATJNA010000026.1 coordinate 1,150, forward strand.
ATCTCGGCGGGCGGTTCCGCATCACCAAGCGCATCCTGACCGACCCGCGCCACGACGTGGTGCTGCAGCAGATCCGCCTGGAGACGCTGCAAGGCGGCCCGCTGCGGTTGTTCGCATTGCTGGCGCCGCATCTGGTGAATGGCGGGGCGCACAACTCGGCCTGGATCGGGGATTACAAGGGCACGCGCATGTTGTGCGCCGACGGTGGCGGCACGCGCCTCGCGCTGGCAGCGGATCCGCCGTTCCTGGCAGCCTCGGTCGGGTTCGTCGGTGTCTCCGATGGCTGGCAGGTCCTGCGCGCGCACGGCCATCTGGCGGACCAATGGGACCGTGCCACCGACGGCAACGTGGCGCTGACCGCGGAATTGGCGGTCGCGGGAGACGCACCGGTGCGTCTCGCCCTCGGCTTTGGGCGCGTCAACACCGCCGAGGCCGCGTTCCACGCGCGCTCCGGGCTGCAGGTCGCGTTCGCCGGCGTGTTCGAACGCTACGCCGCCGGCTGGCGCACCTGGCAGGCGACGCTGCGCTCGCTCGACCGGCGGGTGGGTGGACACAACAGCTACCGCATCAGCACATCGGTGCTGCGCTGCCATGAAAGCCCGACCTTTCCGGGTGGCCTGATCGCCAGTCTTTCCATCCCTTGGGGTGCCAGCAAAGGCGACGACGACCTGGGCGGCTACCACCTGGTCTGGCCGCGCGACCTGGTGCAGACGGCGGGCGGCTTCCTGGCCTGCGGCGCCTTCGACGAAGTGCGCCGCGTGCTGCGCTATCTGCGCTCGGTGCAGGAGGCCGACGGGTCCTGGGCGCAGAACTGCTGGCTGGACGGCATGCCCTACTGGCACGGGTTGCAGCTCGACGAATGCGCGCTGCCGATCCTGCTGGTGGACCTGGCCTGGCGCCACGGCGCGTTGCGCCGGCCCCAACTCGAGCCGTACTGGCCGATGGTCCGCGCCGCCGCGGGGTTCGTCGTGCGCAAGGGGCCGACGACGAACCAGGACCGCTGGGAGGAGAACGCCGGCTATACCCCCTTCACCCTGGCGGCCGAGATCGCCGGCTTGCTCGCCGCGGCCGACCTGGCGGAGCTGTGCGAGCCGGGTACGGCAGGGGCCGGCATCGCGGCTTTCCTCCGCGATACCGCGGATGCCTGGGAGGGGGCGCTGGATGATTGGCTGTACGTCGCCGACACCGCGCTGTCGCGGCAGACCGGCGTGACGGGCTACTACGTCCGCATCGTCCCGCCGGTGCCGGGCGAGGCCCGCGCCGCTATCCATGCCACGGTGGAAGTGCGCAACCGCGACCTGGGCGATGCCCGCATGCCGGCCGAGTCGCTGGTCAGCACCGACGCCCTCGCCCTGGTGCGGTTCGGCGTGCGTGCGCCGGACGATCCGCGCATCACCGGCAGCGTGCGGGTGATCGACCATGTGCTGCGCCAGGAGCTGCCCTATGGCCCGGGCTGGCGGCGCTACAACGGCGACGGCTATGGCGAGCATGACGACGGCAGCCCGTTCAACGGCACCGGCGTCGGCCGGGTCTGGCCGCTGCTGGCCGGCGAGCGCGCGCACTACGAGCTGGCGGCCGGACGCAAGGCGGAGGCAGAGCATTTGCTCACCGTGATGGAGGCGAGCAGCAGCCACGGGCGATTGCTGCCGGAGCAAGTGTGGGACAGTGTGCCGATCCCGGAACGCGAGCTGACGCCTGGGGCGCCGAGCGGCTCGGCCATGCCGCTGGTCTGGGCTCATTCAGAGCATATCAAGCTGCTGCGCTCGCTGGCGGATGGCGCCGTGTTCGACCTGCCGCCGCAGACCGTGCGTCGCTACCAGCAGGAGCGCCACGCGTCGCGGGTACAGCCCTGGCGTCCGGACTGGCGCAGCGAGACGGCGGTGCCGGGCCGCGTGCTGCGGGTGGAGCTGTCCGAGCCGGCGGTGGTGGCGTGGAGCGCCGACAACTGGGCGACCCGCGCCGAGGTGGCGACCCATGACACCGGCCTCGGCGTGCATGCGGCGGAGCTGCCGCCGGCCGCGCCGGGCAGTCTCGCCTTCACCTGGCGCTCGATCGCCGGCGATGGCCGGCCCGGCGAAACTGTGACCGTGCGCATCGGCTGACGAAACGGTCACGCAAGCCTCGCAATGGTGCAATGGGCACGCCGTCGCCGCTTTCGTCGCAGTGCGAATCCGGCGCGGTGGTGGTCATCGCGCGGTCCGTGGGGCCGAAACGATCCGTGCCGGGCGGTCGCGGTGTGCCGCCGCCGCATCGAGAGCGTTTCGTCGCCTCGCGCCGCGCCGTGGCACGCCTGGAAGGGCGAGTGTGCCCGCGTCGTGCTGGAATTGCCTCGACCCATGCCCAATGCCCGTCCCTGGCTCCGCTATCGCCTGATCTCGGTCGTCGTCTGCATCCTGGTGGTGGGCTTCACGGTCACCAACCTGATCAGCTATCGCGACGCCGTCGCGGCGCTGAAGGCCACCATCCTGCACGATGAGCTGCCACTGACCGGCAGCAACATCTATTCCGAAATCCAGGCCGACCTGATCCGCCCGGTGTTCATCTCATCGCAGATGGCGAACGACACCTTCGTGCAGGACTGGTTGCGGCGCGGCGAGAGGGAGGTGGGCCAGATCACCCGCTACCTCGACGCGATCCGCGCGAAATATGGCGTCTTCACCAGCTTCCTGATCTCGGATCGAACCAGGCAGTACTATCATTTCCGTGGCGATCTGCGGCAGGTCAGCGCAACCTCGCCGGACGACGTCTGGTATTTCCGCTGCCGCGCGATGACGACGCCGTACGAAATCAACATCGACTACGATGAGGCGTCCAACCGCACGCTGACGATCTTCGTGAACTACCGGGTGCTGGACAGCCAAGGCAATTTCCTCGGCGTCACCGGGGTGGGGCTGACATTGAATTCGGTGCGCCAGATCGTCGACCGCTACAGCGCCAGCTTCCAGCGCAACGTCTATTTCATCAACCGGAGCGGCGAGATCGCGGTCGCTTCCACCGGTGCGCCGCCGGCGGGTCAGAGCATTCGCGCGTTGCCCGGATTGTCCGCGATCGCCGAGCGGATCCTGTCGGCGAAGGAAGGTCAATTCGAGTACCGCCGGGGCGGCGAGACCTGGTTGCTCGATACCCGGTTCATTCCGGAACTCGGCTGGTATGTCGCCGTTGAGCAAAACCAGGCCGATGCGACGCGCGGGCTGTGGCGGTCCTTCGTCACCAATCTCTGGATCGGGTTCGGCATCATCCTGCTGACCGCGCTCACCATCGCCTGGGCGATCAGCTTGTGCCACCGCCGGCTGGACGTGATGGCGACCACCGACAAGCTGACCGGGCTGGCCAACCGCCAGGTGTTCGACGCGGCGCTGCAACGCGCCGTGCAATCGCGCCGCCGCGGCACACGGCCGTTCGCGTTGCTATTGCTCGATATCGACCGCTTCAAGCGGATCAACGACACGCTCGGCCATCTGCGCGGCGATGCGGTGATCCGCCGGGTGGCGGCGACCGCGAAGACCCGGCTGCGCAAGACCGACCTGCTGTGCCGTTGGGGCGGCGAGGAATTGATCGTGCTGGCCGCCCATTGCTGTTCGGATGCGGCGCACGAACTGGCCGAGGCGCTGCGCGAGGCCGTCGCGGCCGCGCCGATCTTCGCGCCGGACGACGGTACGCGGGTGACGGTCAGCGTCGGGGTGGCGGAGTACCGTCCCGGCGACACCACCGATGCGGTGCTCTCGCGCGCCGACCGGGCGCTGTACCGCGCCAAGCGCGATGGACGGAATTGCGTCCGCATGGCCGAACTCACGGAGGCACCCGAGGGGCTGGC
>DATJNA010000027.1:0-6649 GCA_035508435.1 Acetobacteraceae bacterium
CCTGGTCGCGCAGAAGGACAGCGCGCACCATGGCAAAATAGCCCGCAGCAAGGGCGGCGTCAGAGTTATAATCGCGCCCAATTGCCTCGAACGGGTTCCCGCCGTAGCGCTCCAACATGAGCGCAATTTTGGCGGCGCCGAACTCGACGGCCACGCTCTTGGTTTCAAAGTCGATCCGCGAACCATCTGCAAGTGAGATGACCAGCGCGCGCGGCACTTCGTGCCCAATCATGCACGGAAACCGCCACCCCATAGCGGGAAGGTCATAGCTCTCTCCACGATCACCATGGATTGAGAACGGACAAACTATCTGACGGTAGTTCCGCCCATTTCTGATCACGCTATGCGATGGGCGATGTGTCTGCGCCCTCGCTGATCGTGGTTGCTTTACTTTCGCGTTTGGGGTTTTCGGGCCGGGTTTGCTTGGCGCGAGTGGACGACCCGGCACCAGCTGGCACCGGGCCGCATCACCGGACGCGGCCATCGGCGTCCCCGCCTGTACCGCCCAGGTAACCTACCTCCACATCATTGGGCGTTAAATATCCCGGGGGTTTTTGGGGGCAGAGCCCCCATGCTTTCGGCCGGTTCGAGCCGGTCGATGAGCCTTTGGAAGACGCCCTCGAACGCGGGATCGTAGTTGTCGGGGTGGTTACGGATGACGTTGATGGCGCGGCGGTAGTAGTCGGCGGCTTGGCGATGATCGCCCCGGGCCTCGCAGACCATGCCGAGGCGGTCGTAGCCGTCATGGACATCGGGGAAGCGCGCGAGCAGTTCGTGTGCGGCCTGTTCGGCGGCACCGAGATTGCCAGCCTGGACCATGTCGACCACTGCGTTGGACGCCTCGGTCAGTTCGTCGAGTTCGTCATGTTCCGGGACATGGCTGGTCAAAGGCGGTGCCGGCACCGCGGCCAGCTCAGCGGCACGTGCGGCGGCCTCGTCACTGGCCAGGCAGCACTTCTTGTATTTCTTGCCGCTGCCGCAGGGGCAGAGATCATTCCGTCCGATTTTGGCCATCTCGCCAACCTCAGTTCAAAGGACCGACCCAGTGTACCAAGCCGTGCTGGCCGACGCCAAGTTCCATGAGCAGTTGTTCGTCTTCGACCGCGACCTTGCGGCCTCTGCTAGGGCAGCGCGGTGCTGGCTCTGCGGTGGCGCGCTGCATTCGGCATCGTATGACCGCAAGCCACGCGGCGGTCCGCCTGGGCTGGGCCCGGCGTATGCCGAGCGCTTCAGCTTTTGCTGCGCGGTGGATGGCTGCCGCAAGCGGACGACGCCGCCCTCGCTGCGCTTTCTCGGCCGCAAGGTCTACCTCGCCACGGTGGTGACATTGATCTCGGCGATGTTGCTGGGGACGACGCCGGCACGGCTGGCCCGTCTCTCAACGGTGCCGGGGATCGATCGGCGAACCCTCGCGCGCTGGCGCGCCTGGTGGCGTTCGACGTTCACCGACAGCCGCTTCGCGCCGATCGCCAAGGCGGTCTTCATGCCGCCACTGCAGATCGCCAGCCTGCCGGTCTCGCTGCTCGACCGCTTTGCCGGCGACATCAAACGGAAGCTCACCGCCTTGCTGCGGTTCCTCGGTCCGCTGACCGGCGGCGCATCGGCGATGCACGCTCTCTGACGGGCGCCGCCAACCCGCAGAAGATGCGCCTCGCCGTCCCTCGGTGAGGGCGCTTAGCGTCGGCTCGTTCATTGTTTGGGGGCCGGACGTGGCGGAGCGAGGCGGATCGCGGGTGCATGAGCGTTGGGCACAGCTGCGCTTTTCGGTGATTGGCCAGTTGCTCGCCTCGCCGCCGGCGAAGGGCGGGCTGCGTGCGGCTCTTGAGGAATTGGCCGCACGGGAATGGCGTCACCCCAGCACCGGCGCACCGGTCCGTTTCGGCGTCTCCACCCTTGAACGATGGTTCTACTGCGCCCGGAACGAACAGCATGACCCGGTGAGTGTGCTGCGCCGCAAGCGGCGTCAGGGCGCGGGCGAGCAGGTCTCGATGACCACGCCGCTGCGCCAGGCCTTGCTGGCGCAGTATGACGCTCACAAAAGCTGGAGTGCCCAGCTGCATCACGACAATCTAGCCGCCTTGGCGGAGACTCGGTCCGAGTTGCGCCCGGTGCCGTCCTACGCGACGATCCGGCGGTTCCTGGCCGCGCATGGCCTGACCAAACGTTACCCGATGACGACGCGCCAGACCGACGGCGCACTGGCCGCCGCGGCCCGGCTCGAGGCGCGCGAAGTGCGCAGCTACGAAGCCGAATATATCAACGGGCTCTGGCACTGGGATTGTCATATCGGTTCCAAAAAGGTGCTGACGCCGCGAGGCGAATGGCAAACGCCGATCCTGTTCGGCGTGCTCGACGATCGCTCGCGGCTGGCCTGCCATCTGCAGTGGTATCTGTCGGAGTCGGCGGAGAACATCGCGCACGGTCTGTCGCAGGCGATGCAAAAGCGCGGCCTGGCGCGCGCCGCGATGAGCGACAACGGCGCTGCCATGACCGCCACCGAGATCACCGAAGGTCTCGCCAGGCTCGGCATCCTTCATCAGACCACGCTGCCATACTCGCCTTACCAAAACGGCAAGCAGGAGACTTTTTGGGGTCAGATCGAAGGCCGGCTGATGGCCATGCTGGAGGGTATCGACGATCTGACCCTGGCTCGCCTCAACGAGGCGACGCAGGCCTGGGTGGAGCAAGACTATAACCGCAAGCATCACCGCGAGATCGATGACACGCCGCTCGCCCGCTTCCTCGCTGGCCCCGCCGTGACGCGGCCTTGTCCGGATGCCGCGTCACTGCGGCTGGCCTTCACCCGCACCGAACGGCGCACCTTGCGCAAGAGCGATGGTACCGCCGTCATCGACGGTCGCCGCTTCGAAATACCCAATCGTTATCGGCATCTTCCCGTGCTGGAGGTCCGTTTCGCCGCCTGGGACCTCACACAGGTCCACCTCGTCGATCCGCACACCGGCACGGTGCTCTGCCGGCTGTTCCCGCAGGACAAGGCCGCCAACGCCTCCGGCCTACGTCGCAGCGTGCAGCCGATCACGATCGATCCTGTCACGCCACCACGCGGCATCGGACCGCTGCTGGCGCAAATGATCGACCGGCAAGCCGCGACCGGATTGCCGCCGGCCTACCTCCCCAAGGACGAAGGAGATGACGCGTGAACAACAAGATGCTGGCGCTCTACGGCCTTAAATGGAACCCGTTCACACCCAACGTGCCGACCGAGGCGCTCCATCTCACCACGCGCCTGGAATCGTTCTGCTGGCGGGTCCAGCAACTCGCCGGCGAAGGCGGCTTCGCCCTGGTTACCGGCGCGCCCGGCTGCGGCAAATCCGCCGCCTTGCGTATCCTGTCCGCATCGCTGGCAACCCAGCGCGACGTCGCGGTCGGCGTGATCAGCCGGCCGCAGGCCAACATTGCCGACTTCTATCGCGAGATGGGCGAACTCTTCGGCGTCGAACTGCGCCCGCATAACCGCTACGGCGGGGCCAAGACCCTGCGCCAGCGCTGGCAGGCACACATCCAAAGCACGCTGTCCAGGCCTGTGCTTCTGGTCGATGAGGCACAGGAGATGCAATCCGCCGTGCTCGCCGAACTGCGCCTACTGGCCTCCGCAGACCTCGACTCCCAGATCCTGCTGACCACCGTGCTGGCCGGCGACGGTCGTCTCGCGGACCGTCTGCGCGTCGATGAGTTCCTCCCCCTGGCTAGCCGCATGCGGGTGCGCCTGGCGATCGAACGCGCAACGCCGCAGGACCTCCAGGATTGCCTGCGGCACACCCTCCAGCAGGCCGGCGCCCCGACCCTGATGACCCCGGAGGTGATCGCGGCCATCTGCGATCACGCCCAGGGCAATTTGCGCGCCCTGATGATCATGGCGAGCGAACTGCTGGATGTCGCCGCCCAGCGTGAGGCCCGCCAGATCGACGAGACGCTATTCTTCGAAAACTACGCCGTACCGGCAACCAGCGAGACCAAGGCCGCCATCCGACGCCGCCGATGAGCCAGCTTCCGGTCCAGCCGGCCTGGCGCCTCGCCGATTGCCCCGAGCAACAGCGCTGGCTCGTCGACGGGCTGTGGTCGGAAGACGCCGTCGGCATCATCGGCGGCGAGCCGAAATGCTGCAAATCCTTCCTCGCCCTCGATCTGGCCGTCGCCGTCGCTGCCGGCACCCCTTGTCTGCGTCGCTTCGCGGTGAGGCGGCCCGGCTGCGTGCTGCTCTATCCCGCCGAAGACGCCCTGCACATCGTCCGCCGCCGCCTCGAAGGCATCTGTGCCGCCGCCGGCGTCGGTCTCGCCGCACTCGACGTGCAGGTGATCACTGCGCCCAGTCTGCGCCTCGATCTCGAGGCCGACCGCAGACGTCTCGAGGAGACCGTCGCCCGGCTGAAGCCGCGCCTTCTCGTCCTCGACCCGTTCGTGCGCCTGCATCGAATCGACGAGAATGTCAGTGGCGACGTGGCACCCCTGCTCGCCTTCCTGCGCGAACTGCAGCGACGCCACGCCATCGCCGTTGTGCTCGTCCACCATGCCAGAAAGGGAGCCGGCGCCATCCGCGCCGGTCAGGCCCTGCGCGGATCGTCGGAATTCCATGCTTGGGGCGATTCCAACCTCTATCTTCGCCGCGACAGTGACGATCGCATCGTTCTGACCGTCGAGCATCGCGCCGCCGCCACCATGCCCGGTGTTACGCTTGAACTGACCCAGCGCGACGACGCACTCGCCCTCGAGCCGGTCCAGACCGATCGCCAACCCGAGCGCCGTATCAAACCGACTTCCGTCGATCAGCGCATCACCGCAGCCCTCGCAGGCGCCAGCCAACCCCGGCCGTTCGCCGAATTGCGGGCATCCTGCCGCGTTCGCACCACCACTCTCTACGAACGCCTCGCCGTCATGACCGCTGCCGGCCTCATCATCAAATCCCCCGACGGTTACTCCCTCGCCAGTCGCTGAACGCCGCGTCCGCAACGCCGCGGCAATTCGCACAAACCCAATCCACCCAGCAAACGACGCCCGCTCCGTAGTACGCCCACTTCCCGCTTCCGCTTCCCAGCACCCCTACAGAAGCCGGGAAGCGGAAGCGGGAAGCACCTCGAATTCCGTGATCGCCGATCCATCAGACAGCGTGATTGTGCTCAGAAAAATGAATCGTCCGATGTTCCTGACGCTGGAGATCTTCTAGCGATCGAGGGACGCCATAGCGCGCCAGATAGGCGGGACTGGCAGCGTTGACCATGCGCAACAGGCCCAGTGGGCGGGCAATCAGCGTCTCGTCCCCTATGGGTCCAAGCCGCAATACACAGTCGAACCCCTCTTGAACCAGATCGACTTGCCGATCCGTACTCGACACCTCCAGCTCCAACTCGGGGTGAGTCGCCATGAAATCCGGCAAGGCCGGCACGATCGTGGTGCGCGCCACCTCGGTCGGAAGATCGACTCGTAGACGCCCGCGAAGTGCCACGCGATCGCCCGCGAACATCGAGTGTAGATCATCGACTTCAGCAAGCAGATCGCGGGCACGGGCATGAAATGCGCGTCCGTCCTCCGTCAACTGGACGCTGCGCGTCGTCCGATGCAGGAGCCTGACACCGACATCTTCTTCCAACTTCCGGACCGCCGTTGAGGCCCTACCCTTTTGGATGCCCAGGCTATCGGCCGCGCGGGTGAAGCTCCCCATTTCCGCTACCGTTATGAATATGAGGATGGGTTCGAGATTCCGCATTTTCGTGCCTCGGCATTGTTCTCTGCAGAGATAACAGTGTGTTCATTTCGTCGATGTTTATCATACCTAAGAGACACAGTAAGTTTTTGAAATTGGATGACCCCATCGGAGAAAGACAAGTGTCCAAAACTATGAACCTGCATCAGGTGCCTGACGCTATGACCCTGCATCGCAGCCTGTGGGCCGGCCGGATAATGAGCGCGATTGTCGTTATCGCTCTGGTGGCAGACGGGACTATTCAGCTTTTCGTGCCGGCACAGATCGCGAACATGTTGCAGGAAACCGGGTTCGCGATGGACCTGACCCGTGTCGTGGGTCCGATCATACTCGCCTGCGCCATCCTTTACGCCATCCCGGCCACCGCTGTCCTCGGCGCGATCCTAGTGACGGGCTTTTTGGGAGGTGCCATCTGCGCCCATGTCCGCATTGGTGAGTTGGGGTCGCCGCCGGAAATCATCTCCCTGCTTCTGGGCGCGATGACATGGGGCGGCCTTTACGCGCGCGATCCCCGTATCCGGGCCATCCTGCCGCTCATCCGTTGAACCAACAGGGGCAGTGCTCTGTCGCTCAAGATCAGGAGAAAACACATGTTTTTAGTAATGGGAATCACGGGAAAAGTGGGCGGCGCAACGGCAGAACATCTGTTGGCGCACGGCAAGGAAGTACGCGCGCTGGTCCGCAATCGCGAGAAGGCGTCAAGCTGGGCGAATCAGGGCGTGGAACTGGTTGACGGCGATTGGAATGATTCGGCAGCCATCGAGCGGGCGCTCAAAGGCGTCGAAGGCACGTTTGTCATGTTGCCGGCTGTCTGGGCCCCCTCGCCCGATTACAAAGAAGCCAAGGGCGTGATTGCGAACTATGTCGAGGCGCTCACCAAGGCAGCGCCGCCGCGGGTGGTAGCGCTTTCGTCGATGGGTGCGAACAGGA
>DATJNA010000028.1:0-3949 GCA_035508435.1 Acetobacteraceae bacterium
GAAGCCAGCCATCTGCACGAGCCCGGCGGCGATTATCAGTGCCTGCACGAATTCATACCCGCCGCGCGGGCAAAGCTTTCCGACCACATCTGGGGCTACCTGGTCGGTGCCGCGGAGAGCGAAACGACGATGCGGCGCAATCGGCTGGCATTGGATTCGATCGCGCTGCGGCCGCGCGTCTGCCGCGACGTGTCGCAGATCGATACTTCCACCACCTTGTTCGGACGCAAGTGGCGCATCCCGGTGGCGCTGGCGCCGGTCGGCTCACTGCAATCGTTCCATCCCGGCGGCGCCGCCACCGCGGGGCGGGGCGCGTCGGAATTCGGCGTGCCGATCATCGTCAGCTCGGTGACCGAGCCCGGCCTGGAAGATACCGCTGCTGCCGCAACCGGGGCAAAGATCTTCCAGCTCTATGTGCGCGGCGACAATGCCTGGATGGACGACGTGGTCCGTCGCGCGGTCACCGCGGGCTATGACGCGTTCGCCATCACCGTCGACACCGCCGCCTATTCCCGCCGCGAGCGCGACATCGCCGGCCGCTTCGTCAAACCGTGGCGCACCGCCGCGACCGGGCACTCGCACCAGGCGGGGTTCACCTGGGACAACGTCAAGCACTTCAAGGATCGCCACAGCATTCCACTGATCCTCAAGGGCATCGCCACCGCCGAGGATGCCGCGCTGGCTTGCGAGCATGGCGTGGACTGCGTCTATGTGTCGAACCACGGCGGGCGGCAGCTCGATCATGGCCGCGGCTCGATGGACGTGCTGCCGGAAGTGCTGGCCGCGGTGCGTGGCCGCGCCAAGGTGATGATCGACGGCAGCTTCTGCCGCGGCACCGACATCGTAAAGGCGATCGCGCTGGGGGCGGATGCCGTCGCGATGGGGCGGATGTATTGCTATGCGCTGGCCGCGGCGGGTGATGCCGGCGTGGCGACGATGCTGACGCTGCTGGAGCACGAGATCGGCGTCGCCCTGGCGCTGTCCGGCGCGCGCAGCCTGGCGGAACTGAACCCGCGCTTGCTTCATATGGGCGCTCCGCCGGTCTTCCCGCCCCATGTCCACAGCGCCTTCCCGCTCTTGTTTCCGACGCCGGAGCATGCCGGGTAGAATCTGCCGGTCGGCAGAGGGGTAACCTCTCCCGCATGGCCCCTGCCTCCTCCCGAGTGCGGCGGGAGGAGGCTTTGCCGCGTATGCCCTTTGCGGCATGCCCTTTGCTGATCCGGTCCTGTCTCGCCCGTCACAGGAGCCCGCTTATGTCGATCAGCGCCATCACCTCGTTGTGGACCTGGCCCAACGGTAGCGATCCGTCGGCCGCCACCGGCAGCACCGCATCCACCGCTTCCGCCTTCCAGGCCACCCTGGCGCAGTGGGAGCAAAGCAGCGGAACCGCGACCCCGGCCACTGCATCCACCCAGACGCAGCCGCAGCAGACCGACGGGGTGCACCACCATCACCATCATCACGGCGTCGACACCGACGGCGGCGATCCGCATGGCGGCGGATCGATCCAGTCTGCACTGTCGAGCCTGGTCGGCGACATCGCCGGCGCGCTGCAGGGGAGCGGGAGCACGGACGGGACCGGCACCGGCACCGGCACCGGCACTTCCGCCGGCGGCACCACGGCGCTGCAATCGGCGGCCAATGCCTTGGTGGCGGACATCGAAAGCAGCGGGCAAGGCGCGACGTCAACCGCCGCCGGCTCGTCGGGGCAGGCGACAGCCAATACGCTGGTCGCCGAGCTCGCCCAGGCGATGCAGGCCTACAGCACGAATCCAGCCACCGCGAGCACCACCCGCGTCTCGCTGTGACCCTGCGGGGGCGATGACAAAGCCGTGATTGGCGCGTCTTCCGGGGCACGCCGATCTCCCGTGGCGACACAATTTGGATACAGTCCACTGGCATGAGTCGGTCATGATCAGCCCTGGTTCGCAGTTTCTGCGTCGCTCGATTGGCACGGCAGCGCTTGGCGCCGCGCTGGTCGCGTTCTGTGCCGCCGCCACGCCGGCCGCGGCGCGGGTATTTATCGGGTTCGGCTTCCCGTTCTATGTCGGCCCGCCGGCCTACTACCCGCCGCCGCCGGTCTACTATCCGCCGCCGCCGGCCTATTACGCGCCGCCCCCGGTGACTTACGGTGCGCCGCCCCCGGTCTCCTACGGTGCGCCGCCGGCCGTGGCGCCGGCACCCGCCGAAAGCGGCCAGTCCTGCTATGCCGGCGCCTATGTCTGCCCCATGGACCGTCCGGTTCCGTCCGGCGCCAACTGCTACTGTCTGGGTAGCGGCGGCACCCGCGTCTGGGGGCATGCGAGCTGACGGGGCCTGGTAAAGAAACGGCGCCGGAGGGCGCGGCCTCGGCGATCGAGGACTATGCCCTGATCGGCGACTGTCAGACGGCGGCACTGGTTGGGCGCAACGGCTCCATCGACTGGCTGTGCTGGCCGCGCTTCGACAGCCCGGCGGCGTTTGCTGCCCTGGTTGGCACCCAGGACAACGGGTTCTGGCGCATCGCGCCAGAGGCCGACAAGGTGCGTGTCGCCCGCCGCTATCGCCCTGGCACTCTGGTCCTCGAGACCGAGTTCCATACCCGAAGCGGCACGGCGGTGCTGACCGACTTCATGGTACCCGATCGCAGTTCCGTGGTGCGGATCGTGGAGGGCAGGTCGGGCAACGTGGCTATGCGGCTCGATATCGCGCTGCGCTTCGATTACGGGTCGGCCATCCCGTGGGTGACGCGGCTCAGCCACCAGCACGGGTTCCGTGCCATCGCCGGTCCCGACCAGGTGCTGCTGCACAGCGATGTGCGGCTGCGCGCACACGGCCTTACGCACACCGCCACCTTCGAGATCGCCGCCGGCGAACGCCTGAGCTTCGTCATGACGCATTCCTTGTCATATCGGCCGCATCCGCATGTGCCGGAGGCCATCGTCGCGCTGGCCGAGACCGAGGCGTTCTGGACCGAATGGTCCGGCCGCTGCACCTATCGCGGCGAGTGGCGCGCCGAGGTGCAGCGCTCTCTGATCACGTTGAAGGCGCTCAGCTACGCGCCGACAGGCGGCATCGTCGCCGCGCCGACCACCTCCTTGCCGGAGCAATTGGGCGGGTCGCGCAACTGGGACTACCGGTTCTGCTGGCTGCGCGACGCGACCTTCACCCTGCTCGCGCTGATGCACGCGGGCTACCATGATGAGGCGCGCGCCTGGGGCGCCTGGCTGCGCCGCAGCGTCGCCGGCACGCCCGCGCAGGTGCAGACTCTGTACGGCCTCGCGGGCGAGCGCTGGATCATGGAATGGGAGGTGCCCTGGCTGGCCGGCTATCAGGGCGCCAGACCGGTGCGCATCGGCAACGCCGCCAGCACGCAGGTCCAGCTCGACGTGTATGGGGAGTTGCTGGACGCGCTGTACCAGGAAGTGCATGGCGGCCTGGTGAAGCCCGACGCCGGCTGGGACCTGGTGACCGGCCTGATCGGGCACCTGTCGGAGATCTGGCAAGACCCGGACGAGAGCATCTGGGAGGTGCGCGGCGGGGCGAGACACTTCACGTTTTCCAAGGCGATGGCCTGGGTGGCGGTGGATCGCGCGATCCGCGCCGCCGAGGAGTTTGCGCTGGACGGCCCGCTGGACGAGTGGCGCGCGCTGCGCACGCAGATCCATGATGCCGTATGCGAACAGGGCTTCAACGCCGCGAAGGGTGCCTTCGTGCAGTATTTCGGCGCCGAGGAGCTGGACGCGAGCCTGCTGCTGCTGCCGCTGGTCGGCTTCCTGCCGGTCGACGATCCGCGCATGCGCGGCACCGTCGAGGCGATCGGCCGCGAACTTCTGGTGGACGGGCTGGTGCAGCGCTACCGCACGGAGCATGGCACGGACGGCCTGCCACCCGGCGAAGGTTTGTTCCTGGCGTGCAGCTTCTGGTACGTGGACTGCCTGGTATTGCTCGGCCACCACCACGAGGCGCG
>DATJNA010000029.1:0-12163 GCA_035508435.1 Acetobacteraceae bacterium
GTGGCTGTGGCTGTGGCTGGGTCTGGGGCGTTCGATCGCCTTCCGCTCCGGTGTTGCGCACGCAGTCGCTGATCATGCTGTCGCGCTCGAACAGCGCGGACAGGCCGCGATCCGGCACGCCCGGCTGGTAGTTGGCGGAAAATGGGGTATTGGCCTGCGATTCAGGTGCGTAGATGTCACCGCGGTGGGTGATGTTGTACGCCTCGTCGGCACGTTGGCGGCAGGCAACCTCGAGGCTTTGCCGCGCCTGCGCTTCCGGGCTGCCGGGCGGCGGCGCACCGGGCAGGGCGCAGGCCGTTGTCAGCACCGGCAGCAACAACAGGAAAAGCCGGCCGCGCGGAGAAGTGCGCGGGGCGGGGTCGGTCATGCCGGGGCTCCGGTGGAATGCGCCGCCGCGGTGGGCAGCAGCGGCAGGCTCGCACGGAAACTGATCTCGTCGAATCGGGCCTCGGCTGTCAGCGGGGCGGCAGCCGCGGCCGAGAGCAGGCTGGGGTGCAGGTCGGCGCCGTCGCGCTCCAGGCGGAACAGGGGCAACGCCCAGCGGGCTCGGGCAAGCAGGTCCACCAACGCCAACAGCCGCAGGCACAGCGCGAGGCCGTAGCCGTTGCCCAGCCCGACTGTTCCGTCCACCGCGCCGGCCCAGCAGCGCGCATGTGGGTCGGCCAACGCCAGATCGGTGTGCGAGCCGTCCGGCCGGGCAAAGCGGAATCCGCGTACCGTGCTCCACGAGCCCGCAATCGCCGCTTCGCGGGCGGCATACCAGGCACGTTCCAGGTCGCGGCCGCGCACAGGGGGCAGCGCCTCTGGCGGCCCATCCACCTGATAGGTCACCGAGCCGTCGGGGCCGGCCCCGACACGCACCGACAAAGCATGGTCCCGGGTCTGCATCTCGATCAGGATGGACCCGCGGTCTCGAGCGCGCCAGGGGGAGGGTGTGGAATATCCCCCAGATGTTGCCATCGTTCCTCGCCGCTTCGCAGTCGGGCGTGGCCTCGATCGAGGCGCCCCGCTATGGCTCAGCGCCGGATGCCCAGCGTCGTTTCGCGCCGCCAGATATACAGCCCGGCGCCGATCAGCAGGGCGACGCCGAGCAAGCCCCAGACATCGGGCCACTCGCCCCAGAGCATGATGCCCAGGATGGTGGCGTAGAGGATCGCGCCATACTCGAACGGCGCGAGGAGAGTGGTTTCCTCGCCGCGATAGCCCTCCGTCATCAGCAGTTGCGCGAAGCCTGACAACAGGCCAGCAGCGATCAAGGCAAGACATTGCGGCGGGCTCGGCAGGACCAGATGCGGCAGCGCCGCGACCACGGCGAGGGCGGCCGTGCCCAGGCTGTACCAGGCAACGATGGTGACGTTGCGTTCGCCCGCCTCGCCCATGCGTCGGATGCTGATCATCGCGAGCGCCCATGCGACGACGCCGGCGAGTACGATTCCAACTGCGTTTATTGGCAATGCGCCGGTCTGCTGCCATGGCCGCAGCATCAGGAGCACGCCGCCCAGTCCCGTGAGCACGGCGCTGCCGCGTCGCGCGCCGACACGCTCGCCCAGTAGCGGCACCGATAGAACGGTGAGGAACAAGGGCATTGCGAAGCCGAGCGCGGTGACCGTGGCCAGCGGCAGGGTGGCGTAGCCGTACACGGTGGTCGCAGTGGCGACGAAGCCGCACAGCGTGCGCAGCAGGTGCCCGAGCGGGCGCCTGGTGGCGAGGGCGGCGATGCCACCGTGCCGCCAGAGCAATGGCAGCAACGCCAGGAACGCGATGAAGCCGCGGAACGCCACGATCTCCATGATCGGGATGTCGGCGGTCAGCGCCTTCACCACGGCCGAGCCGAGGGTGAAGGTGGCCGACGCGCAGAGCACGCACAGGATGGCATGGCGGCGGGCTGCGCGACGATCGCGGCCGGCGAGGACGCTGGACGTTCCCATTCGCCAACAGGATAGCACGGCCGCCCGCACAGTGCCCGTGCCGGGTTTTTGTCCTGCCAGGCAAGCGTCCCCGCGTTTGCGCTCTGTCAGGTGACGGTCCCCGCACCTGTGCGCTGGCAGGTGAGCGTTCGCCGCGTCTGTCCGCTGTCAGGTGAGCGTTCCCCGCCCCTGCCGTGGCGATCGTAGCCAGTCCGTTGCCGGCCGGTGTAGAAGGGGCGGAGGCAACGCTTGGTGATGGATGCACGAAACCGAACGCTTCACCGCCATGATGACCAAATCCGCGGACCTGAAGCGGCGGATTGCGACCGAACTGGCGGATGCCGTCATCCGCGTGGTGGATGCGTGCGAGACCTCGATCCGCGGCGGCGGCAAGCTGATGTTCTGCGGCAATGGCGGCTCGGCGGCGGACAGCCAGCACCTGGCGACCGAACTGCTGATCCGGCTGCGTGGCGCTGTGGAGCGCGACTCCTGGCCCGCGCTGGCACTGACGCTGGATCCGGCCATGCTCACCGCGGTCGGCAACGACTATGGCTATGATCGCGCCTTCGAGCGCCCGCTGCGCGGGTTAGGCCGCCGCGGGGACGTGTTGTTCGGCATCACCACGTCGGGGCGGTCGCCCAATGTGGTCAAGGCGCTGATGGCGGCACGCGAAATGGGGATTGCCACCGTCGGGTTCCTGGGAGGGACCGGAGAACCGGCGATTGCTCATTGCGACCACGTGCTGTTGGTGCCCGACAAGGAAACGGCGCGGATCCAGGAGTGCCACATCGCGCTCGGCCATGCGGTGCTGGAGCTGCTGGAGGACCGCTTGGTCGCGCGACCGATCACGTGACGGTCCTGCTGACCGGCGCGGCGGGGTTCATCGGCTACCATGTGGCCGAAGCCTTGCTCGTCGCCGGCACGCCGGTGACCGGCGTGGACAATTTAAATGCCTACTACGACGTGCGTCTGAAGCAGGCGCGGCTGGACCGGTTGCAGCCGCGACCGGGCTTTGTCTTTCATCCGATCGATGTCGCCGATCGCGCGGCCATGGAAGCGCTGGCGGCGTCGCATCCGGATATCGATGTCATCGTGCACCTGGCAGCGCAGGCGGGGGTGCGGCATTCGCTGGTAGACCCCTTCGCCTATGTGCAGACGAACGTGATGGGCCACCTGGTGGTGCTGGAAGTCGCACGGCGGCTGCCGAAGCTGCGGCATGTGGTGTATGCGAGCTCGTCCTCGGTCTATGGCGCCAACCAAATGCTGCCGTTCAGCGAGACCGACCGGGTGGAGACGCCGCTCTCGGTCTATGCCGCCACCAAGCTGGCCGACGAACATATCAGCCATGCCTATGCCCATTTGTTCGGCATTCCGCAGACCGGGCTGCGGTTCTTCACCGTCTATGGTCCATGGGGCCGGCCAGACATGGCGTACTACAGCTTCGCCAAGGCGATCGCGGCCGGCGAGGAGATTACGCTGTATGACGATGGCCGGTTGAAGCGTGATTTCACCTATATCGACGACATCGTCGCCGGCGTGGTCGGAGTGCTGGATCTGCCTCCGCTCGGCATCCCGCCGGCGCGGGTGCTGAACATCGGCAACCACCAGGCGGAAGAGGTGCGCACGCTGGTGCGCTTGCTCGAGCGAGAACTGGGACGCAGCGCGCGGGTGCGCAGTGCGCCGCGGCCGGCCGCTGATGTGGAGGCAACATTTGCCTCTATCGATGGGATCGCCGCGCTGACCGGATTTGCGCCGCGCACGAGTTTGGCGGCGGGGATCGCGCGGTTCGCGGCATGGTTCCGGGTCTGGGAGGGGCTCGATCCGGGGTGATCCGGATCGCGCTGTGTGATTTCCGAATCCCCGCCCCTTCGCGCAGGGGCGCACGGCTGAAAGGCTGCAGTGCCGATCACGCGGATAGTGCAGGTTATTGCAAAGAGAGGATGGCAATCATTTATTCGGCTCCTTTGTCTGCGCTACCCGCATGATCTACCTTGCAAAACCTACAGCACATGTTCCCGTGGGCAGGCTTGTCCACAGCCCTGGTATGGCAATCGCGGCTTGTGCATGGTTACGCGCTGCAATGTTTGCCGGTACTACGCGACCCGCCCGACGTCCCCCGTTTCGTGCGCAAGGTTCCCAAGAAATCCGGCAATCGCGCCCGGCCCCGATCGCTCCGTGCCGGCCCGGCCCGCGCGTGCCTCGGCTTCGGCGTTGTAATTCGTATTGGTGTTCACGTCGTACACCAGCACCCGCCCGGCGGCATCGCTGATGAACTCGATCCCGGCAACCTCGATCCCCGTGCCGGCCAGGAAGCGCTCCAGCCGCACGCGCAACGTGTCGGGCATCCCCGCCACGATACTGAACCTGTGGCGCGGCGCCTCGCCGACGGGGCAGTTCGCGTCGCCGATAGCGCAGGCATCGGCGGGGCAGAGCTCGAACCCGTCGCTGGTATCCACCTCCACCGCATAGAGGAACCGGCCACCGACGAACTCCGCCCGCGTGATCACCGGCCGTGGGGCGCGGACGTATTCCTGCAGCAGGCTCAGCCCATCCACCGGTGGAACCCAGGCGTCGCTTTCGACGTAGGTGCCAAGGCTGTCGGCGCCGGCGAAAAGCTGCACGCCAAGGCCCTTGCCGCCGCGATTCGGCTTCAGGATCATCGGCTGCCCCGGGAAATGCCGCTGTGCCGCCGGCACGATGTTGCCGCGCCCGGCCACCAGCACGGTGCGCGGCGTCACCACGCCGTATTGTTCCAGCGCCGCATATTGCCGCACCTTGCTGATCTCGAGATCGAGCGCGCCGGAACCGTTCACCACCCGCCTGCCCCAGCGCACCAGCCAGGCCAGCACCGCGGCGGTCAGTTCGGCCGAGAAGCGATGGTCGCGCGTGTGCGACGAGGCACTCATGCGGTTGTAGAACACGCCCTCCGGCGGCGGCGCGGCGAGGTCGAAGCTGCCCTCGTGGAGGAACCATTCGCTCCAATCGAGCCCGGCGCGCTCCAAGGCCTCGGCCAGCGGCGGCAGCCACGCGGGGTTCTCGTGCAGGATATGAATGCGGGGCACCGGCGGGTCTCCTATCGCTTTCGCCGGTATGAAAGGATTTTTCCTGTAGGGCGCAAGATGGGCACTCGGTTTGGTAAATGAATCTCCTTGCCAGCCGAATCTCGCAATCATCATTCTGTCTCCGCGTTGCCCGACAGAACGTTTCCGCCGCACCCTTGTGTTGGCGGCATCGGCTTGTATGACTGCTGCATTGCACCAACCGCGCCGGGGACCTGATGCGCTCTGCCCGTCTTGCCGTCGATATCGGCGGCACCTTCACTGACCTTGCGCTGGAACATGCGGGCCGACGCACCACCATCAAGGTCCTGACCACGCCGGACGCACCGGAACGCGGCGTGCTGAATGGCGCATGCTCCATCCTGGCAACGGCGCAGGTGGCACCGGACGCCATCGGCATCGTCATTCACGGCACCACGCTGGCGACCAACGCCATTATCGAGCGCAAGGGCGCGCGCACCGCGCTGATCACCACGCAAGGCTTCCGCGACGTGATCGCGATGGGGAACGAGAGCCGTTACGACCAGTACGATTTGAACATCACGCTGCCGGAACCGCTGGTGCCGCGGCATCTGCGCCTGGCGGTACCGGAACGGCTGGACAACGAGGGCACCGTGTTGCTGCCGCTCGACGAAGGCGCGGTGCGCGCCCTGGTGCCGGAGTTGCGCGGTGCCGGCGTGCAAAGCATCGCGGTCGGCTTCCTGCACGCCTTCGTCAATCCACGCCACGAGCAACGGGTGCGGGAGATACTTGCCGAGGCACTGCCGGACGTGCCGGTGTCACTGTCTTCGGAAGTCTCGCCGGAGATGCGCGAGTGGGAGCGCTTCTCCACCACCGTCGCCAACGCCTATGTGCAGCCGCTGATGGCGCGATATTTGCGCGGATTGGCGGCAGGCTTCCGCTCGCTGGGGGTGACGGCGCCGGTGTTCCTGATGCTGTCGGGCGGTGGGCTGACCACGATCGAGACCGCCTGCCGCTTTCCGGTGCGCCTGGTGGAAAGCGGGCCGGCGGGTGGCGCGATCTTCTCCGCCTCGATCGCGCGCGAATGCGGGCTGGAAAACGTGCTGTCGTTCGACATGGGCGGCACCACCGCGAAGATCTGCCTTATCGACAATTACCAGCCGCAGACCGCGCGGGCGTTCGAGGTGGCGCGGGTCGGGCGGTTTCGCAAAGGCTCCGGCTTGCCGCTGCGGATTCCGGTGATCGAGATGGTGGAGATCGGCGCCGGCGGCGGTTCGCTGGCGCATGTCGATGCGATGGGGCGGATCGCGGTAGGGCCGGAGAGTGCCGGCGCCGATCCGGGTCCCGCCTGCTACGGCCGTGGCGGCACCAAGCCAGCAGTGACCGATGCCAACCTGCTGCTAGGGCGCTACGACGCCGCGCGCTTCGCTGGAGGATCGATGGCGTTGGACACCACGGCGGCGCATGACGCATTGCTCGGCGAAGTCGGCGGGACGCTGGCGCTGACCGCCGACATGGCGGCGCTCGGCGTGGTCGAGATGGTCGATGAGAACATGGCCAACGCCGCGCGCGTCCACGCGATCGAGTCGGGCAAGACCCATGACGGCCGGACGCTGATCGCATTCGGCGGCGGCGGCCCGGTGCATGCCTGCCGTGTGGCGGAAAAGATCGGCATTACGCGCGTGCTGGTTCCGACCGGTGCCGGCGTGGGCAGCGCCATCGGCTTCCTGCGCGCGCCGGTGGGATATGAGGTGGTGCGCAGCCTGTATCAGCGCTTCTCCACCTTCGACGTCGGTGCGGTGAACGCGTTGCTGGCGGAGATGCAGGCGGAGGCAATGCAGGTGGTCGCCGCCGCCGGCTCCGGTCTGGCGACGACCGAGACGCGTACCGCGTTCATGCGCTACGTGGGGCAGGGGCACGAAATTCCGGTGCCGTTGCCGGCGCGCGTGCTGACGCCGGACGATGCGGCCGCAGTGCGGGCGCGCTACGATCAGGAGTACACGAAATTCTATGATCGGCCGGTGCCGGGGTCGGACGTGGAGATCATGAGCTACGCCGTGGTGGTGGCGACAGTGATCGAGGAAGCCGCCATTGCCAAGGCGCCGCCGCTGGCAATGCAACTGGCAGTCGCGCCGCACGGCACGCGGCTGGTTCGCGACACCATGACCGGCGAGGTGGCGCCATGGTCGGTGTTCGACCGTACTGCGCTCGCACCGGGCGCGCGCGTTGCGGGACCTGCCATTATCGCCGAGGATGAGACCTCCACGCTGGTCGGACCAGGATGGGCCGCGACGATCGACCGAATGCGGTACATCGAGTTGTCTCGTGCCTGATCGACATTCGGGGCCGCTGACGCGATATCCGGCATCCGCCAGTGGCGTTGAGTTTGCTCGCCGGGCCCGGCGTCGGGTTCGCGGCGCGGGGTGCGCCCCGCGCTGCGACTTTCCACGGTTGCCGGAACTTCGTAGCTTCCATAAACTTCGCAAAAGCGCCGCGCCGAATGGCCGGGGGACAGCAGGAGACCGATTGCGCAGCCGAGAAGGAGAACGACATCATGGCGCCGCCACCCAACGCATCCGCCGCGCTCTACAACGAGGACCTGGCACCGGCAGAGCATCGCAACTGGGGCGCGTTCAGCATCTTCAACGTATGGACTTCTGATGTCCACAGCCTCTGGGGCTATTACCTGGCCGCCAGCCTGTTCTTGCTGTGCGGCAATTTCGTCAATTTCGTTCTCGCCATCGGCATCGGCTCGATCGTCATCTTCGTGTTGATGAATCTCGTCGGCTATGCTGGCGTGCGCACCGGCGTGCCGTATCCCGTGCTGGCCCGGGCATCATTCGGCGTGTTCGGCGCCAACCTGCCGGCACTTGTGCGCGCCATCGTCGCCTGCTTTTGGTATGGGGCACAGACGGCCGCCGCCTCGGGCGCGATCGTCGCGTTGCTGACCCGTTGGCCAGCCATGCTGCAATTCCAGCAGACCAGCCACATGCTCGGTCATTCGACGCTGGAGGTGATCTGCTTCGTCGTCGTCTGGGCATTGCAGCTTTTGATCATCCAGCACGGCATGGAGACCGTGCGGCGCTTCCAGGATTGGGCGGGACCGGCCGTCTGGGTGATGATGCTCATCCTCGCGATCGTGCTGACAATCATGGCAGGCGGCATTTCGTTCGGCGGCGCCATTCCACATGCCGTATTGCTCGCGAAAACCCAGGACGCCGGAGTGCCGGGATCGCCGGGATCGTTCGCCTCGCTGGCCGCCGTGGCGGCCACCTGGGTGACGTATTTTGCCGCATTGTACCTGAATTTCTGCGACTTCTCGCGCTACGCACCGAACGAGGCCGCGGTGCGCAAGGGCAACATCTGGGGCCTGCCGGTCAACCTGATCCTGTTCACCTTGGTGGCCGGCGTGACCACCACAGCGGCCTATACCGTGTATGGCCAGGTGCTGATCCATCCCGACGAGATCTCCGCGCGGTTCAGCAGTTGGTTCCTGGCGCTGGTGGCGGCGGTGACGTTCGCGGTGGCCACGCTCGGCATCAACGTGGTCGCCAATTTCGTCTCGCCGGCCTTCGACTTCTCCAACGTCTTCCCGCGGCTGATCGACTTCAAGAAGGGCGGCTATATCGCCGCGCTGATCGCGCTGGTGCTGTATCCGTTCGCCCCGTGGCAAGGCAGCGCCGCGTCCTTCGTCGGGCTGATCGGCGCGACGATGGGTCCGATCTTCGGCATCATGATGGTGGACTACTATCTCATTCGCCGCGGTGCCATCGACGTGACGGCGTTGTACCAGGAGCATGGTGAGTACCGCTACCAGAGCGGCTGGAATCCCGCCGCGATCATCGCCTTCATCGTCGGTGCCCTGTTCTCGAGTGTGCTGCCCAACATCGGCGGCCTGCTGCCATCATGGTGGGCCGTGTATGGCTGGTTCTTCGGCGTGGCGATCGGCGGCGGAGTTTATTACGCGGTCGGCCGGGCGATGCCGCGGCCGGCGCTGCGCCGCGCGTGAGGCGCGGCTGATGAACGACTATCCGCGCGACCTGATCGGTTACGGACCCAACCCGCCGCAGGCCGAATGGCCTGGCGGCGCGCGGCTCGCCGTGCAATGCGTGCTGAATTACGAGGAGGGCGGCGAGAACTCCATTCTGCACGGCGACCAGGCCTCCGAGGCGTTCTTATCGGAGATCGTGGCGGCACAGCCTTTGCCGGGCGTGCGCCATATCAGCATGGAGCAAATCTACGAATATGGGTCGCGCGTCGGCGTCTGGCGCATCCTGCGCTTGTTCGAACGCAAGCGGATTCCGCTGACCATCTTCGCCGTCGCCATGGCAGCGCAGCGGCACCCCCAGGTGATCCGCGCGATGGTCGCGGCAGGGCATGAAATCGCCAGCCACGGTTTGAAATGGATCAACTATCAGTACGTCCCCGAGGATGTCGAACGTGCCCATATCCACCAGGCGATGGAGATCCTGACGCAGGTGGCCGGCGACAGGCCTTTGGGCTGGTATACCGGCCGCACCAGTCCGAATACGCGGCGGTTGGTGGCGGAGTATGGCGGTTTCCTTTATGACGCTGATGACTACAACGACGATCTGCCATATTGGGCAGAGGTCGGGGGTCAGCCGCAGCTCATTGTGCCCTACACGCTGGACGCCAACGACATGCGGTTCGTCTCACCGCAAGGGTTCAATTCTGGCGACCAGTTTCTTGCATATCTGAAGGACAGTTTCGACGTGTTGTACGCCGAAGGCGCCGACACGCCGCGCATGATGTCGGTGGGTTTGCATTGCCGGCTGGTTGGCCGGCCCGGCCGGCTTGCCGCGCTGGAGCGGTTTCTCGACTACGCAAGCCGCCATGATCGCGTGTGGTTCTGCCGTCGGATCGACATCGCGCGTCACTGGCGAAACCGGCATCCCTTTCCCATCGTGTCCGCCCCCGGCGCCGCGTAGACCCTTCCCGCCAGCTTAGCTTCGTCGATTCGTGCCGGCCGCGGCATCGCAGGCACGGCATCGCAAGTCCGGTGGTGCGTTTTGGCTGCCCCGCTATACTGCGCGCTGCCCCTTCATCGTGATAGGCCGTCGATGTCCCACGAAACCGCCGCCCTCGCGCAAATCCATCGCCAGATCATGTGGAACCGCCTGATCGCCGTGGTGGAGGAGCAAGCGCAGACCATGATCCGGACGGCGTTCTCCACCACGGTGCGCGAGGCGGGCGACCTTTCCGCCGGCATCTTCGACCTCGCCGGACGCATGATGGCGCAGGCGGTCACCGGCACGCCGGGCCACGTCAATTCGATGGCGGAATCCGTCGGGCATTTCCTGAAGAAGTTCCCGGCCGGGACGATGCGGCCCGGCGACCACTACATCACCAACGACCCGTGGCTCGGCACCGGCCACCTGCACGACCTGACCGTCGTCACGCCGGCCTTCCACCGCGGCCGCATCGTCGGCTTGTTCGCCAACACCGCCCACGTGATCGACATCGGCGGTCTCGGCATGGGGCCCGAGGGACGGTCGGTGTTCGAGGAAGGCCTCTACATCCCGATCGTCAAATGCTTCGGCGAGGGTCGCCCGAACGAGACCTTCTTCGATTTCATCCGCGCCGGTTCTCGGCTGCCGGTGGAATTGGAAGGCGACGTCTACTCGCTGTGTGCCTGCAACGATGCCGGCGCGCACCGCCTGGTAGAGATGATGGACGAGTTCGAGATGGACAGTCTCGACCCCCTCGCCCAGTTCATCTTCGAAAGCTCCCGCCGCGCGACGCTGGCGGAGATCGCCCGTCTGCCGCGCGGCACCTATCGCGGAGAGATCTGGTCCGACGGCTACGAAGAGCCGGTGCGACTGTCCGCCGCGATGACGGTGCTGGAGGACGCCATCGAAGTGGACTACGCCGGCACATCCGGCCTGTCCTCGCGCGGCATCAACGTGCCGCCGGCCTATTGCCGTGCCTACTCCTGCTTCGGCATCAAATGTGTCGTGGCGCCCGACATCCCCAACAACTGGGCATCGCTCGCGCCGCTCCGCATGACGATCCCCGAGGGCTGCATCCTGAACGCGCCCCGCCCATACCCGGTGTCCGTGCGGCACGTCATCGGGCACCTGTTGCCGGACCTGATGATGGGCTGCCTGCATCAGGCGGTGCCCGAGCGCGTTACCGCAGAAGGCGCCTCCGCGCTGTGGAACCCGCCGTTGCGCGGCGGATCATCCGTGTCCGGCCAGGCGCGCGGCAACCGGCCGGTGCTGCCGGATTTCGAAATCATCACCTTCAATTCCGGCGGCACCGGCGCGCGCCGCACGCAGGACGGGCTGAACGCGACCGCCTATCCCTCCGGCGTGCGCACCATGCCGGTGGAAGCGACGGAAAATGTCGCGCCCATCGTGTTCTGGCGGAAGGAACTGAAGCCGGATTCCGGCGGCGCTGGCCGCACCCGCGGCGGCACCGGCCAGGTGATGGAGGTCGGCGGCAAGGGCGACCTGGAATTCTCGGTGAACGCCTCGTTTGATCGCGTGGCGCATGCGCCGAAGGGGCGCGAGGGTGGCAAGGATGGCGCGCCCGGCGCGGTGCATCTGAAATCCGGCGAGACGCTGCGTACCAAGGGATTGCAGATCATCCCGGACGGTGATCGCCTGATATTGCAATTGCCGGGCGGTGCCGGCATGGGCGATCCCGCGACGCGCGACCCCGCGCTGGTTGCGCGCGACGTGCGCGACGGGCTGGTATCGCCCGAAAACGCCCGAGTGTTTTATAAGGTCGCGATCGGCCTCGACGGCGATCCCGACGCCGTGGCGACCGCGCGCCTGCGGCGCTGACCTGCGCCGCGCGACACGCCGCGCAGGTCGCGAGATACGCCAGCCAAATCGGCACGCAAGCAGGCCGCGGACCAACGGGCTGAGACCTCGGCAACGGTGCTGGGCGTGGCATTTCCCTGGGCGTCGCATTTCCCTGGGCGTGGCATTTCCCTGGGCGTGGCATTTCCCTGGGCGTCAGGGCAATCGCACTTCAGAACAGGGCGAGCAAGCTGGCGAGGTATCGGTCATTCCAGGCGGCTCGTTTGAACTTGCCTCGCAGCGATCCCTTTGAGGTGTCCTTGTGCAAGACGTTGAGCGCCATGTGGCGCAGGACGGCGAGATTTTGCGGGCCATTGCCCAGACGGGTTCTGTCCTGATCCTCATTCATCACGACATCAAGCCGCCAGTGCAGGCGGTTCTCGACGCCCCAGTGCGAGCGCGCGACCTG
>DATJNA010000030.1:0-4969 GCA_035508435.1 Acetobacteraceae bacterium
CGCTGCCGCCGCGAAGGCGGCACTGGGCGTGTTCCCCGACAGCCCCTGGAAGCGTGCGCTCGCCGATGTCGCGGATTACACGGTGTACCGCGCGCGTTGAGCCAGCGCAGGGAGGGACGAATGGCGCGAGACGACGATGAAAATCCATGGAGCGCCCCGCCACGCAAGCGCGTGCGGCTGGAGAAGCTGGTGCTGGACACGCTGGGGATCGAGGAGTTGCGCGAGTATATCGGCGAACTGCGCGAGGAGATCGCGCGCGTCGAGGCCGATATCGAGCGCAAGCAAGGCCATCGCAGCGCCGCTGACGCTTTTTTCCGCCAGCCGTGATGTTTCAGCCGGCCGTCATCTTGCGGCGGCTTGTTTGCCTCGACTGCCCGTTTACCCCGAGTGGCGGTTGACCCCGAGTGCCGGTTTACCCCGAGCGCCGGTTTACCCCGACTGCCCGGGGAGCATGTGCCCCGTCACCGCAGGAGACCCTCCGATGAATGCACCCGTCAGCACGCTGGAGCCGCATGCCGAGCAACGGCCGGGGATCATCGATTGCGACGTGCATCCCTATCCGAAACCTGGCGCGCTGAACCAGTACCTGCCGGAACGCTGGCGCAACCACGTCTTCCAGTACGGCAAGTTCAACTGCGGCGTCTATGCCGACCGCGGCACCTATCCGCGCTTCTCTCCCAACACCTCGCGCCGCGATGCGTGGCCGCCGGGCGGCGGCGCGCCCGGCTCCGACGTGGATTTCATCCGCCAGCAATTGCTCGACCCATACAACATCGCCTACGGCGTGCTGGAGCCATTGCTCGGCGGCAACACCTCGCGCAACCAGGACGAGGCGGCGGCCCTGTGCGCCGCCATGAACGACTGGCAGGCGCATGACTTCGTCGATCCCGAGCCGCGGCTGCGCGCCTCGATCCTGGTGCCGCAGGACGATCCGGCCGCCTCGGTGAAGGAGATCGAGAAGCGCGCCGGGGATTGGCGGTTCGCGCAGATCCAGCTTGGCTCGAAGACCTCGGAACCGCTGGGCCGCCGGCGCTATTGGCCGATCTTCGCGGCGGCGCAGGCGAACGGTCTCTCCATCGGCCTGCATATCGGCGGCACGCAGAGCAATGCGCCCTCCGCCAGCGGGTGGCCGCAGTTCTATGTCGAGGACCATCACGTGCTGGTCCACTCGATGCAGAACCAGGCCGCGAGCCTGATCCTGGAAGGCGTGTTCGAGGCGTTCCCGCGCCTGCAAGTGTGTCTGATCGAGGGCGGCTTCGCCTGGGCGCCGAGCTGGGCGTGGCGGCTGGACGCGCACTGGGCGAAACTGCGTGACGAAGTGCCGCAGGTGAAGCGCCCGCCCTCGGAGTACATGCGCACCAACCTGTGGTTCGCCACCCAGCCGGTAGAGGAGCCAGAGCAACCCGAGGATCTGCGGCAGGTGCTCGAATGGATCGGCTGGGATCGGATGGTCTATTCGAGCGACTATCCGCACTGGGATTTCGACGATCCGCACCTCGCCTTCCGCTGCCAGATGTCGGAGCAAGAAAGATCGATGCTTTTCCACGACAATGCGCTGCGGGTCTACACGTTCCGCTGACCGATCGCGCGTGCCGCGCAGTTCCCATCCGCCTGAGAAGTCCTGAGGCTGCCTGCGAGTAATCGATTCCGGTAACGCACCGGATCGGGCAATATCGCAGAGTCTCGTTCACGCTCCGTTGGCGTGCCAAAAGCGGAGCCAACGCTACATGCATAGCGTCCCATTCGGGGAGCATGCATGCAACTGATCCGCAGCGGGCCAGGCCGCGATCTCCGCGTTGACTTCTTTCGCGGTCTCGCACTGTGGTGCATGTTTGTCGATCACATTCCCGGCAACGTGGTGCGGCATTATACGCTGCATAACGTGGCGCAGTGCGATGCCGCCGAGGTGTTCGTGCTGTTGGCCGGATTTGCCGCCACCAAGGCCTATGCCGGGGTGATGAACCGGCATGGCTGGCTCTACGGCGCCGTCGATGCCGTCAAGCGCGCCTGGACGCTCTACATCGCCCATATTTTCCTGTTCGTCGTCTACGCCGCCCAGGTCGCCTGGGTTGCGGCAGCGTTCAACCGTCCCGGCTACATCACCGAGATCAAACTGAACGACCTGGCACAATCCCCCTACCACGCACTGCTGCAGGGGCTGGCGCTGCGCTACCAGCCCAGCATGCTGAACATCCTGCCGCTCTACGTCGTGCTGCTGACGATGTTCGCGCTTGCGATGCCGCTGCTGCGGCGGCCACGCCTGTTGCTGTCGCTGTCGGTCGGGCTGTACGTCGTGGCCGGCCTGTGGTCGCTCAACCTGCCCGGCTGGCGCGGCACCGACTGGTATCTCGACCCCTTGTCCTGGCAGCTCGTGTTCGTCATCGGCGCCATGCTGGCCTATGCGCCGCCGGACCTGCGCGGGCAGTCGCGCCGGTTGGATGCGCTCGCTGCCCTGGCTCTGGTCTGGGGCGTCGTGGTGATTTTCGTGATCGCACCCAGCGCATCCTGGCTCCCATGGTTGTCGCCATCGCTGCTGGGCGCGCTGCAAGGCATCAACAAAACCGCCGAAGTGCCCGCCCGGCTGATCTCGATGCTGGCCTTGCTCTGGCTGGCGATCCGGCTGGTTCCCGCCGGCGCGGCCTGGCTGCGCGGCCGCGCCGCGGGGGCCGTGGTATTGCTGGGCCAGCACTCCCTGCCGGTGTTCTGCTGCAGCATCCCGCTCGCCTTCCTCTGCCGTCTCGGCACGCATGTCGATCGCGGTGTGGCGATGCAGGTGGCGGTGAACGCCGGAGGCATCCTCGTTCTGCTGGCGACCGCTGCCCTGACCGCCTGGACCGGCCAGCCGGGCCGCGCACAACGACCCGTCGCGGCGACGCCGCGCGACACCATCCGACCCGAGGCGAGCGCGGCCCCCGCGCAGCGCGTGGCGACCCCGCCGCGGCTCCACGGGACGATGTCGGCGGCGCAATAGGCTGCCCCCCGCACCTGGCCGCCGCCGCACGCCGCGCCGCCTCTGCCGGCACGCTATGGCGAGATCGTTAACGTAGGGTAATTCCTTTCAAACAGACTTGCCTGTAAGGAAAGCATAACGCTACGCTCCGGCTCGCACCCGTGACGGAGCAACCACCGCCAGTCCTGTCGGCGCTGGGGACAAAGCCGTGTGCCCGTGCGGGGAACCCCGCGGATCGCGAAAAACGGCGGCCGGACCTGATCCGCGCCATCAACAGGGAGACTGAACGTGGCCTCTTCAAGCGCCGGAGCGCCGGCATCGGCCGGCTCGCAACAAGTCCCGTGGTGGAAGGAACCCACCAAGGACCAATGGTACGCCTTCCTCGCGGCCTGGCTCGGCTGGACGCTGGATGCCTTCGACTTCACCGTGTTCCTGCTGATCATGCACCCGATCGCCGAGACGTTTCATGTCTCGATGACCGAGGTGACCTTTGTCTTCACCATCACGCTGTGGATGCGGCTGATCGGCGCCACCACGTCGGGCTGGCTGGGCGATCGGATGGGGCGCAAAACCCCGCTGATGATCGCCATCCTCGGCTATTCGCTGTGCAACTTCGCCGCCGGCTTCTCCCCCACCTTCCTCTTCCTGTTCTGCGCGCGTGCCGTGCTGGGCCTGTTCATGGGCGCCGAGTGGCCCGCCGGCGCAGCCCTGGCGATGGAAACCTGGCCGCAGCGCTCACGCGGGCTGATGGGCGGCTTGCTACAGGGCTCCTGGGGCCTGGGCTTCCTGCTGTCGTTCGCGATCTACGGCATGTTCTATAATTCGATCGGCTGGCGCGGCATGTTGTGGGTCGGCGTGCTGCCCGCCTTCGCGGTTCTCTACGTCCGCTACTTCGTCAAAGAGCCGGAAGTCTGGGTGAAGAACCGCGACATCCAGCGCACCCAGAAGCGCGAGGTGAAAGCGCCATTGCTCATGATCTTCAAGCCCGGCATGATCCTGAACACGCTGAACGTCTGCTGGTTCATGGCCAGTGGCTTCGTACTCTACTACTCGATCAACGTATTGTTCGCGACGCACCTGCAGGTTGACCTCAAGCTGTCGCCCGGAGCCATTGGCGGCATCGGCGTCGCCGCCAACTTCGTGACCTTCTGTGCCAGCGTCGGCTGGGGCCTTGTCGCCGACAAGATCGGGCGCAAGGCGGCGCAGATCCTGCCCGCCCTGATCGCCATTCCGATCGCGCCGCTCTACTTGCTCACCGGCAACTTCACCCTGATCTGGTGGTCCTTCGTGGCACAGGGGGCGTTCGGCGCCGGCGGTTTCGCCAACCAGGCGCCGGCCTACACCGCTGAACGCTTCCCCACCGAGGTGCGCGCCACCGCATCCGGGTTCTGCTACCACCAGGGCGCGATCTTCGGCGGCCTGACCGCGCCGTTGCTGGCCTACTTCGCCACCGCCTACCATCTTGGCTACGCCATTCCCATGCTGGTTGGCACCATTGGCGCGGCGCTGAGCTTTGCACTGGCGATATCGCTTGGCCCGGAGACCAGGGGCAAGCAGCTCGTCGCGGATGTCGTGATCGCCTGAACGTCGGCGCGCACGCACCGGCCGCGGCGACCCCGGTGCGTGCACGGCCCGCGATCTTGCAGCAACAGCGGGCGGCGAGCAGAGGGCGCCTGGGCGCTCGGGCCTGAGCGCTTGCCATTGCCGCGCGCGGCTCCTGGCGGCAGCATGGTCTGCATCGCCGGGGAAGCGCCCCAATGCTGCCATCGCTCTTCATCAGTCACGGCTCGCCGATGCTGGCGCTGGAACCGTCGCCGGCACGCGACTTCCTTGCCAGGCTCGGCGGATCGTTGCCGCGGCCGCGCGCCATCGTGGTCGCGACGTGCTGGTGATTGGCTCGGGCTCATTCACCCACAACCTCGGCCGCCTGCGCCGTGGCGCGCCGGACGCCGCCGCGCTGCCCGACGTGGTGGCGTTCGCCGACTGGATGCACGCGGCGTTGTTGCAGGGCAGGACGGC
>DATJNA010000031.1:0-3222 GCA_035508435.1 Acetobacteraceae bacterium
CACCGGTTTCCGTTGACCGCACCCGAGGGAACGACGCCGGCACGGAGCCGGCGGCCGTCCCGAGAGGAACAACTGAAGGAATGAAACGATGTCCGGATTCCTCAACCGCGTCCAACTGATCGGCAACCTGGGTCGCGATCCTGAAGTCCGTACCATGCAGAGCGGTGGACGCGTTGTCACGCTGAGCATCGCCACATCGGAGAGCTGGAAGGACGAACGCAGCGGCGAGCGTCGCGAACGCACTGAGTGGCACCGCGTGGTGATCTTCATATGTTACCGTGAATTCGCCACCGCAGGAGCGAGCAATGTCGGACGTCCTACCGCCGGCGGACGCCGATCCGCCGGTGAACGCTGCCGCGGTCGCCGAGCGCCCCGGCTGGGTCTCCCTGTTGCCGCGCACCGCCGGAGATCCGCTCGCGACGGCGTTCATCGCGCATCTCGACGTGCGAGGCCTGAGCCACAACACCCTGCTTGCCTACGGGCGGGCACTCGAGAGTCTGATCGAGCTGGTGGGGCCGCTCGGTGAACTGCGCCTCGATGCCGATTGCGTCCACCGCTTCCTGTCCCACCTCCGGCAGACGCCGTCGCGGCATCGCGCGGCCAGTGGACGCCGCCTCTCTCACGCCACGGTGCGGCAACGCGTGGTCGGTCTGCGCGCCTTCGCCGAGTACCTTGTGGATTGCGGCCGCCTCGACCGGAATCCCGTTGCACGGGGCAGGATACGCCGGACGCCCGAGGGAGAAGTTATTGCGGTGCGACGGGGCCTGGTCCCGTCGGCGGTCCGCGTTCCACGGCTGCCGACCGATGAGCAATGGAGCCGTCTGCTCAACAGCCTGCGCGCGCGCCCGATCAGGGACCGGCTCATGTTCACGCTGGCCTATGACGGCGCGTTGCGTCGCAACGAGCTGGTCACACTGCGCCTCGACGACTTCGATTTCCCGGCTCAACAAGTCACCATTCGCCCGGAACATGCGAAGAGCGGATATCCGCGTACGATCGTGTACTCGGATCCAACCAGTACGCTGCTTCGGCTCTATTTGCCGGAACGCCGCAAGCTTTCCCCCGAGACCCCGTTCTTGTTCCTTTCCGGAAGCCCTAGAAATCGCTCGAAGCCACTCGGAGGCTTCACGTGGGGGCTGGTGGCCGCGGCCCTGGCGCGCGATGCGAATGTGCCTGGCTTCAGCACGCACACGTTGCGCCACCTGCGACTGACGGATCTCGCCCGCGCCGGCCTCGATATCACCGAGATCGCGAAGTTCGCCGGCCACCGCAGCACAGAAAGCACCATGACGTACATTCATCTGAGCGGTCGCGACCTGGCGCGTGCCTTCGATCGCGCCTCGCGTATCATGGCGGAAAGGCTTGGCCGGCTATGACCGGCGTTCCGACGGGGCCGGGGCGGCCGGACCCCGCGATCACGGACAGCGAGCGCGCCATGTTGCTTCGCGCCCAGGTCCCGGTTGCCGGAATGCGGAATCATGCGCTCATGGCGGAGGTGGCCGCTTTGCTTGGTCCGGTCAGGCAAGCACTTGAGACATACAAATATCGCCGGCCGGCCATCCCGCTGCGCGTGATCCACGCCATCATCGCCGGCACGCTCGATCTGGGGACGCTGCCGCAAAGTTGGAGCATCGAGGCGTGGGATGACGTCAGAAGCCGTTTTGCCGGGGCGGCGAAACTTCCGCTCACGGTATGCGCGGTTCGTGGTTATGGCGTGCCTCTGCGGCAAGGACCTCATATATTCTATAATGCGTGCCACAGGGTTGCCCTGGCCCGGCATCTCTACGGCCGCCAGACGGTCGATCAGGAATGCCGGCGCATCCGCGGCGAGTTGGCCAGGATCGGTTACAGCTCGGATGTTCGCGAGCGTCTGGTGAACCAATGTGTCGCCGAGTTGCTGCTCAGCCATGATGCGCCGAGCCTCGACGCGGTCACTGATGAGAGCCTCGCGGCTTTCGCCGGCCAGTCGATGTGTCTGGGTTCGCGGAAGACGCTCAGGCGAGTCAGCATCGCGATGTCCGAATTGGGCATCGTGCATCGGCGCCTGCCTGAGAGCCCCGCACCGCAAACGCCCGCCCGGCCGGAATTGCTTGGCGTTACCCGCACCTGGCTCGACTGGTGCGAACGCTGGCAGGCGACCTCATCAAGGTCGGAGTCGACCCGGCGCGGCAACTTCGCGGCGTTGATAACCGCCGGTCGATGGCTGGCGCGCTGTCATCCCTCGCTGACATCGCCCGCCGACTGGACCATGGACCTCGCGCTCGATTACGTCCGCTATGTTGCGGCAAAGCGCGTGGGCGAGGACATCGTTTCCGGGCGCCGCATGGCACGCCATGGCGAACCGCTGTCACCCGGTGCCAGGGTCGCTTTGCTATCTGCCATCCGGACCTTCTTCAACGATCTCCAGGACTGGGAATGGATCAAGCGGCGTTTCAACCCCAATCGAGGGTTCGTCGTACCCAAACAGGTCATGCGGGCGTTGGAGTTCAAGCCGCGGCCGATCGACGAAGGCTTCTGGTTGAAACTGCGGACTGCTTCGCTGGCACTCAGGCCCGACGATCTTCCCGAGCCCAAGCGGGTCAAGACGTACCCATATCCCTTCGAATTGGCGCAGGCCGTCGCTGTTACCTGGACGTTCAGCGGTTGCCGTGTCGACGAGATCGTACGGCTCGAAGTCGGCTGCACGTATGTCGAGCACCTCCCGGAGCAGACAGATCCCGCAACAGGCAAGGTTGTCGCGGCATTCGACCAACACATGCTTCGCGTGCCGGTCAACAAGACGCGTGGCGAATTCGTCAAGCCGATCGAGGAACCCATGGCACGTGCGATCGCGGCGTGGGAACGTCTTCGGCCGCCACAGCGGCAGGCGCTGGACCGAACCACCGGCCGCTACACCGACCACCTGTTCTTCTACCGCGGCCGGCGGATCGGCAAAGGGTTCGTCAATGACGTGGTGATCCCGATCCTGCTGAAGAAGGCCGGGCTGCCACCGGAGGATACCCGCGGCGCGATCACCAGTCACCGCGCGCGGGCAACCCTGGCAACCAGACTCTATAATAGTAGCTCCGGTCTGACGCCGCTCGAAGTCATGCGATGGCTCGGCCACACCCGACTGAGCAGCAGCCAGCATTACGTGGAGCTGACCCCCACCCGGCTGATGACGGCATTCCATCGCAGCGCCAAGCTGGCGGAAGAGGTTCGCTGCGTCAGCGTGGTCATCGA
>DATJNA010000032.1:0-30001 GCA_035508435.1 Acetobacteraceae bacterium
CCGCCCGGCGCCTTTGGCCCCGCGCCGGTCGATGCCACGGAATATTTCGTCTCCTACGCCTGGGGCGACGACACGCCGGCGGGAAAAGACCGCGAGGCCATCGTCGATCGCCTGTGCGCCGCCGCGCAGAGCCGCGGCACAAGCATCGTCCGCGACAAGACCACGCTGCGCACCGGCGACCGCATCACCGCCTTCATGCGCCGCATCGGCCGCGGCGACCGGGTGTTCGTCATCCTCAGCGACAAGTACCTGCACTCGGCGTTCTGCATGTTCGAATTGCTCGAGGTCTGGTTCCACAGCCGCCGCGACGAGGCGGATTTCCGCCGCCGCGTGCGCGTCTACGCGCTGCCCGACGCGCAGGCCGGCACCACGCTGCAACGCGCCCGCCTCGCCGCGTGGTGGAAGCAGCAGCACGACGAGATCGCCGCGCTGATCAAGGAGAACGGCGCGGAAATCCTCGCCACCGAGGACTTCCAGCGCTTCAAGGCGATGGGCGATTTCTATCGCCACGTGCCCGACATCCTCGCCACCCTGTTCGACACGGTGCCGCCGCGCGGCTTCGAGGAGCTGGAACGCTACGGCTTCAATGATACGATACCACACTGAATAGCGCTGACTCGCGCCGCAACCGCGTGGGTAGTGACATCTCCACGCCGCGGGATCGCATTGCTCCATAGCCGAAAACCGTCACACCGCCGCGCTTGCAGAATCCCCCCCGCGCGCCTATCTGGGGCCGCCAAGGTAGCGGAAAGGCCCCCCGCCCATGGCATTCGACACCCCCCAGCCGCCGTCGCCTGCGCCCTTCCGCATCGAGGAAGCCTACGCCTTCGACGACGTACTGCTCGTCCCCGGCTTCTCCCAGGTCCTCCCCTCCGCCACCGACACCCGCACCCGCCTCACCCGCGGCATCAGCCTGAACATCCCGCTGATTTCCGCCGCCATGGACACCGTCACCGAGGGCGACATGGCCATCGCCATGGCCCAGCACGGCGGCATGGGCGTGATCCACAAGAATCTCAACCCGGAGCAACAGGCAGCCCAGGTCCGGCGGGTGAAAAAATTCGAATCGGGCATGGTGGTGAACCCGCTCACCATCCACCCCGACCAGACGCTCGCCGACGTGAAGGCGCTGATGACCACCCACCATATCAGCGGCATCCCGGTGGTGGAGCGCCACACCAACCGCCTGGTCGGCATCGTCACCCACCGCGACGTCCGCTTTGCCACCGACCTGGACCTGAAAGTCTACGAGCTGATGACGCGGGAGAACCTTGTGACCGTCGCCGCCGACGTGACGCCGGACGAGGCGCGCCGCCTGCTGCATCGCCACCGCATCGAGAAGCTCCTGGTGGTGGACGACGCCTATCGCTGCGTCGGGCTGATCACCGTGAAGGACATGGACAAGGCGGAGACGCATCCGCTGGCGAACAAGGACGAGCTCGGCCGCCTGCGCGTCGCCGCCGCCGTCGGGGTGGGCGAGGACGGGCGAACCCGCGCCCGTGCCCTGATCGATGCCGAGGTCGACGTGATCGTGGTGGATACCGCCCATGGCCACAGCAAGGGCGTGCTCGACGCGGTGACCCTCATCAAGAAGGAATCCAACGCGGTCCAGGTCATCGCCGGCAACGTCGCGACGCCGGAAGGCGCGCTGGCCTTGATCGAGGCGGGTGCCGATGCGGTGAAGATCGGGATCGGCCCGGGCAGCATCTGCACCACGCGCGTCGTCGCCGGTGTCGGCGTGCCGCAGTTCACAGCCGTGCTGGAATGCGCCGCCGCCTGCCGGGAGCATAACGTGCCCGCCATCGGCGATGGCGGGATGCGGAGCAGTGGCGACATCGTCAAGGCGCTCGCCGCCGGAGCGGAGGCGGTGATGATCGGCTCCTTGTTCGCCGGCACCGACGAGGCGCCGGGCGAGGTGTTCCTCTACCAGGGGCGTTCCTACAAGTCGTATCGCGGCATGGGCAGCATCGGCGCCATGGCGCGCGGCTCGGCCGATCGGTATTTCCAGCAGGACATCAAGGACCAGCTCAAGCTGGTGCCGGAGGGCATCGAGGGGATGGTGCCTTACAAGGGCCCCGTCGCCCAGGCGGTGCATCAGTTGGTGGGCGGGGTGCGCGCCGGCATGGGCTACACCGGCAGCCGAGACATTTCTGAGTTGCAACATAACGCCCGTTTCCGTCGCGTGACGAATGCCGGCCTGCGCGAGAGCCACGTGCACGACGTCTCGGTGACGCGGGAGGCACCGAACTATCGGCAGGACTGAAGCAGAGATTCGTGACTTCTTCCGCACATGGGACAACGCGAACCGCGGCAGTGGCGGGGGCTTTGCCCCCCCACCAAGAGGGCGCTGCCAGGCGCTGCCCTCTTGGAACTCCCGCCAAGGGCGGCGCCCTTGGAACCCTTGACCTGGCTGGCCTGGCGGCAGGGGGCATGCGCCACCGTGGCGCATGCCCCCTGCCGCCAGGACAGCCAAACAGATGAGATTGCAAAGGCTCGGCCTTTGCCGGCTTGGGCCGCAACAGACGGCCCAGGCAGCAGGCAGAGCCTCCTGGCGGGGTTTCAGGGGCAGAGCCCCTGACACTACCGCGGTTCGCGCCGACCTCATGTGTGGGACAACCTGTGCATCACTGCTTAGCCCAGGAACGCCCGCAGCAATCCTTCGATCCGCACCGATTGCTCCAACACCGAAGCGTGTCCGGCTGAGGCAACCATCTCCAGCCGCGCGCCGGCGATCTGGTGGCGCAGCCAGACGGCGGCATCCTTGAAGGCCTGGCCTTCGTCCTCGCCGCAGATCACCAGCGTCGGTGCCTTGATGCGCGGCGCGAGATCGCGCAGGTCGGCCGCGCCGAGCGCCTCGCACGCCAGGCCGTAGCCTTCGCCGCTACAGGCGTGAAACGTCTCGCGCACCAGCCTCACCGCGGGCGGATCGGCGGCAACGAAGCCGGGGGTGAACCAGATCTTCTCGATCGTCGGCAACAGCGATGCCGGACCATCCTTGCGGGCAGCGGCGGCACGCACCACCCACATCTCGCGCGCCTCATCGGTGTAGCGCGGCGTGGTGTCGCACAGCACCAGCCGGTCGGTCATCGCAGGCTCGGTCGCGGCGAAGCACTGCGCTACCAGGCCGCCGAGCGAGATGCCCATGACATGGGCCTTGGCAACGCCCTCCCGCCGCAACACCGCGGCAAGCTGCGCCGACAGTTCCTCGATGCCGTAGCGACCGGCGGGCAATGGTGTCTCGCCATGGCCGGGGAAATCGTAGGACAGCAATGTGTAGCGATCCGCCATGCCACCGAGGCAATCCCACAGATGATGCGTCATGCCGAGGCAATGCAGCATCACCAGCGGCGGTCCGTTGCCCGCGCGATGCACACGGATGGCGGATGGATCGAGTGGTTGCGTGCTGCGCATGGTGGTGGGTTTCCCTGTTGCAGCCGGCGTGGAGAGTGCGTCGCCGCCGCGCACCGCGCAATCTGTCAGAGGAGCATCGACCAGCCGCAAGCCGGGTGCCGACGCCTCGCGCGGCGCGAGACTCGCGTGCCGCACCGGGCCTATGCTGCGGCAGACCGAGACAAGGTCAACGGGAGGGAACCATGGTCGATACCAGCAGCATTGCCGCCCCGCTCCGCCGCGCCGCCGAGACGGGCGAGATTCCCGGCGTGGTCGCCGCCGCCGCGACCCGCAACGGCGTCATATTCGAGGCCGGCTTCGGCGTGCGCGACGCTGCCAGTGGCGCGCCAATGACCGCCGACACCGTCGTCTGGATCGCGTCGATGACCAAGGCGGTCACCGGTGCCTGCGCCATGCAGCTCGTGGAGCAAGGCAAGCTGTCGCTGGACGACGAGATCGCCGCGGTGCTGCCGGAACTCGGGCGCGTGCAGGTGCTGCAAGGCTTCGATGCAGACGGCAAGCCGCGCCTGAGGGCACCGCGCCGCGCCATCACGCTGCGCCACCTGCTGACGCACACCGCGGGATACACCTACGACATGTGGAACGCCGACATGACCCGCTACATGGAGGTGACGGGCACGCCTGGCATCATCTCCTGCCAGAACGCGGCGCTGGGCACACCGCTGGTGTTCGATCCGGGCGAGAAATGGGAATACGGCATCTCGATCGACTGGGCGGGCAAGGCGGTGGAGGCAATCTCCGGCCAGACCCTGGCCGCCTACATGGCGGAGAACATCTGCGTCCCGCTCGGCATGAGCGACACCGCATTCCGCATCGGCGCCGCGCAGCGCCAGCGGCTGGCGAAGATCCACGCGCGCACGCCGGACGGCGTGGTGGCCACCGATACCGAGATCCCCCAAGACCCCGAATTCCACATGGGCGGCGGCGGGCTGTACGCGACGGTGGGCGACTACCTGAAGTTCACCCAGATGATCCTGCATGGCGGCCGCTTCAACGGCGTGCAGGTGCTGCGGCCGGAGACGGTCGCGACCATGTCGCAGAACGCCATGGGCGGGCTGGTCTGCAACGCGATGAAGACGGCCGCGCCTGGCCTGTCGAACGACGTCGATTTTCTCGCCGGCATGAAATGGGGGCTGAGCTTCCTGATCAATCCGGAGCCGCTGCCGACCGGCCGTTCGGCGGGCAGCCTGGCCTGGGCGGGACTGGCCAATTCGTATTTCTGGATCGATCCGGCAAAGGGCGTTACCGGCGTCTACGCGGCGCAGCTACTGCCGTTCTTCGACCCGAATGCGGTCGCGGCGTTCCAGGGTTTCGAAACGGCGGTGTATGCGGCGGTGTAGGCTCACCGCCCCGCCAGGCGGCCTGGCCACCGCGTCAGGCTGGGCCTCGCCAAACATGCGCCGATCTTGTTGCCACGCTGCCGCTGTCCACGCCCGATCGCAGGGAGCATGCTGTCCTCGAATTAGCTCCGGGCGGTCCGCCAATGGTTCGCGGGGGCCGACGACAGGGGGCCGACGACAGGGGGCCGACGACAGCGGGCCGACGACAGCGGGCCGACGACAAGGGGCTGGCGGGAGGCGAGAGAGGTTCGCCGCGGGAGACGACAGGGGGGCTCAAGGCGGCGTGCGCCGGCTCCACGGCGGCGCGTCAGGCCGGATGACGGGCCGCCACAACCACCTGGTACATTTGCCTCGACGACGGACGCTTCCGTGCACCGCAACCCTGCGTTAAATTGTTGCGTGCTACTCATCCCCCCGTGAGCCACCCGCACGAGGTCTGGAAATCAGTCGCCGATGACCGCCCGCATCCTGATCGTCGACGACGTTCCAGCCAACACGCGCTTGCTGGAAGCGAAGCTCGCCGCCGAGTACTACCAGGTTTCCAGCGCCAAGAATGGTTTCGACGCCCTCACCCTGGCCCAGGACTGGCAGCCGGACCTGATCTTGCTCGACGTGATGATGCCCGGCATGGACGGGTTCGAGTGCTGCCAGCACCTGAAGGACGATCCGGCCACCCTGCATATCCCGGTGGTCATGGTCACCGCCCTGGGCGAGCCGGTGGAACGGCTGCGCGGCCTCGAGGCGGGCGCCGACGACTTCCTGACCAAGCCAGTCGAATACGAGACCCTGATGGCGCGGGTCAAAAGCCTGGTGCGGCTGAAACGCCTGCTGGACGAATGGCGTGCCCGCGGCGAGACGGCCCGCGCGCTCGGACTCGCTTCGGATCGCGTGGCAATCCCCAGCGTCGCGGGCGCCCGCGCCCTGGTGGTCGACGATTGGGACCTCAGCGCCCAGCCGGTGCAGGATGCGCTGGCGCGGGACGGCATCATTCCCGGCCGCGCCCGCTCCCACTCCGAGGCAATGACACTCAGTTCGGCGATTCCGTTCGACCTGATCGTGCTCAGCCTGTCGCTGGCGGAGGAAGATCCGCTGAAGCTCGCCTCGTCCCTGCGCGCCGCGGACGCGACGCACGACATCCCGATGCTGCTGATCGCCGAGCCGGAGGAGCGGGACCGGCTGCTCCGCGGCTTCGACCTGGGTGCCAATGACTGGCTGCTGCTGCCACTGGACGAAAACGAGCTGCGCGCCCGCAGTCGCAACCAGATCCGCCGCAAGTTCTACCAGGACCGGCTGCGCGCCGATGTCGGCACCGCCCTGGAAATGGCGCTGACCGATCCGCTGACCGGCCTGTACAACCACCGCTACCTGATGCGGCATTTGCGCAACCTGCTCGAGGGGCCGCAGACGCGCGACCTGGCTGTGCTGATGGTCGATGTCGACCACTTCAAGACCGTGAACGACGACTATGGCCATGCGGCCGGCGACCAGGCGCTGCGGGCGATCGCCGAGACCCTGCGCGGCAGCACACGGGTATTCGATTCGCTGGCGCGCTATGGCGGTGAGGAATTCGTGGTGGTGATGCCGGGCAGCGGCAGTGACGAGGCCGCCGCGGCGGCCGAGCGTCTGCGCGTCGCGGTGGAGGGCCTGGTGTTCGAGCCGGAGCCCGGGCGGCGCTGCCGCCTGACGATCAGCGTCGGCATCGCCTGGACGATCAAGGAGGTGCGCTCGCCGGAGGCGTTGCTGCGTGCCGCCGACCTCGCGCTTTATGGCGCCAAGCGGAGCGGCCGGAACCGGGTCGGGCTGGCGCCCCTCCCGGACCGCGTCACTTGATCTTGGCTTCCTTGAACAGTACGTGCTTGCGCGCGACAGGATCGTATTTCTTCAGCTCGAGCTTGCCGGTCTGGGTCCGGGCGTTCTTCTTGGTGACATAGAAGAAGCCGGTATCGGCGCTGGAGACGAGCTTGATCTGAACGACGTTTGTCTTGGCCATGGCTGAGTACCTCGCAGGGGCAACATGCGTACCGGCGGCGGCCGGGTCAAGCGCCCCGTGCGCACGGGAGGCCGGCCGGTTGCCGCCTCGGTTCGCAAGGCTTCGCGGCTGGATGTTCCGTGGTCGGGCCGCGCCGGCGCCGGCCCGTCTTGGCCTTGGTGCCCGGACAGATCGTTGCGGCGCTTCGTGTTGACCAGCGCACCCGGCCGGCGGCGCGTGCCCGGCGGCGCGTGCCCGGCGGCGCGTGCAAGGCCGGCGGCGCGTGCAAGGCCGGCGGCGGACGCGCTGGGGCGCGTGCGGCTCGGCGGCGCCGGAGGCGACAGGCACACGTGACGCT
The DNA here is from genome assembly GCA_035508435.1 of Acetobacteraceae bacterium. Lineage (GTDB taxonomy): Bacteria > Pseudomonadota > Alphaproteobacteria > Acetobacterales > Acetobacteraceae > JASHVB01. Next base: position 7,079 of record DATJNA010000032.1, read on the forward strand.
CGCCACCCGCTCGGAAATCCGAACTGCCCACACCTCATGGCGGACCGCGCAAACGATCGCTTAACCCCGATCGACCATAGTGACGGCTTCGATGGCGAGAAGGAGCGGGATGTGGGTCCTTTATCCCCTGCCGCGGGCGGTTCCTCGATATCTCTCCGCCGCTCCGCAACGGCCGCTAATGGCGGGCGACCGGCGCCAGACATCGATGATGGCGGGCGACCGGCGCCAGATATCGATGATGGCGGGCGACTGGCGCCCGACGCCCTGCCGCTGCGCCCGATCCTGGCCTTCGGTGGTGCCGCGTATGAGCGCGATTTTGTCCACTTCTATAACAGCTTCTATTACCGATACGCCCAGGCCAGCCTCACTGTCGGGCTTCTCCTGATCGGCGCCGACTTCGTCGCGGATTATCTCTTCGACCCATCCCTGACAACCAACTTCTACCGGCTGCAGGTCTGCCTGCCAATTCTGGGCACCGGCATCTGCCTGTCGTTCACCCCCTTCGCGCGGCGCCACTGGCAGCCGATCATGGCCGGATTCATCGCGCTCGTCGCCTTCAGCTTGTTCGCGGTCCTGCTGGCCATCGACCATCAGGGCGGCATGGGCCTGAAGTCCTGGGTCGGCATCCTCAACTTCACCTTCCTCGAATTCTACTGCCTGGTGATTCTCGGCGTTCGGTTCAACGTCGCGTTCATGGCGGGAGCGCTCATCCTGATAGGCTTCGAAGCTGCCATGTATTCCGAGTTGACCGATCACCGCGCGACATTCTTCTACCTGACCTACCAGGTTGCCACGACCTTCGTCTTGCCTGCCGGCATCGGCTGGTGGCGTGAATACGTGCTGCGCAAAGACTTTTCCACCCAGACCACACTGCAGACCGCAAGGGACTTTCTGGAGCACCAGAATGTGCTGCTGGAAGCTGAGGTGAAACGCCGCACCCATGAACTGCTTGCCAGCCAGGACGCTGCGATTCTCACCATCGCCGCCTTGGTGGAAACCCGCGACAACGAAACCGGCAACCATGTCCGGCGTACGCAGCACTACGTCCGCGCCCTGGCCAGGCAACTGCAAACCCACCCCACTTTCGCCGGCTATCTGACCGACCACCAGATCGACATCCTGTTCAAGTCCGCCCCACTGCACGACATCGGCAAAATCGGCATCCCCGACAGCATTCTGCACAAGCCGGGTCGTCTCAGCGGCGAAGAGATGGAGATCATGAAGACCCATACCAGCCTCGGCGCCCACGCCATTCGGGAGGCCGAACACCAGCTTGGCATGAAGGTCAGCTTCCTCGCCTGCGTCCATGAAATTGCCCTCAGCCACCATGAGAAATGGGATGGCACCGGCTACCCGCGCCAACTCGCCCGCAACGATATCCCGATTTCGGCCCGCCTGATGGCGCTCGCCGACGTTTATGACGCCCTGATCAGCCGCCGGGTCTACAAGCCTGCCATGAGCCACGCCGAAGCCAGCCTGATCATTATCGGCGGCAGAGGCAGCCAATTCGATCCCGATGTGGTCGACGCCTTTGTTGCCGTGCAGGACACCTTCAGGCACATCGCCGAGCACTATGCCGACGGCGATCCGGCCATGACGCCTGCCAAGACGGGTGACAGCGTTCTGTGCAACGCCTAGGTGCCGCGGTTCATAACTTCGGACGTGGTTTTGCCAATCTGGGCAAGGCTGGTGCCTATTGGTGGCAGAACAACATTGGCGCCGCAGACGCACGCAAATGAACGCGAATGACACGTCGTAGCGCAGCCAGATACATCATGACGCAATGTCTATCTGTAGGCATCTGCGGCGCCAATTTCTTGCTTGTTACACCACTGGCAATGCCATGCATCGGAAATACGTCGCAGCATTTGACAAAGAGTATACTGAAGCCAGGCGAAATGACGAAAACAGCGTTCCAGTGAAAGCAGTCCGGCAATATCTGGCGGCCCGATGGACCAGGCGAGGCCGGCCACTGCGGCATCTGGGCGCACCCGGCGCCCCGTGTAATACTCCCCCGGCCCAGCGGAGAGAGCCAGATGCATTTGTTCCAGCAGCACGCGGTGAAGGATGTCGCCGCAGTGTCGAACATGATCCCGGTGATCGACTACGGCCCGTATTTCGCCGACGTCCCGGGCGCGCTGCCGCGGCTGGCAGAAGAGCTGCGCTATGCCTGCGAGACCATCGGCTTCTTCTACGCCCTGAACCACGGCGTGCCGCAGGAAACCATTGATCGCGGCTTTGCCGCCTCGCGCCGCTTCCACGCCATGCCACTGGAAGCAAAACTGAAGCTCCGGCTGAACGAGAACAATATCGGCTACCTGCCGATGAACGCCTCGGTGCAAGGCGCCTCCACCGTGCACAAGGCGACCAAGCCGAACCAGAACGAGAGCTTTTTCATCAGCCACGACCGCGGCGCGGACCATCCCGACATGCGCGCCGGCGTGCCGCTACGGGGACGCAACCAGTGGCCGGAGGGCATGCCCGGGCTGCGCGAGGACATGATGGGGTATTTCCATGCGCTGAACGCGATGTGCTCGCGCATGTTGCCGCCGTTCGCGGCGGCGCTGGACATGCCGGAGGATTTCTTCGCGCCGTTCTTCGCCAACGAGGCGCATATCAACCTGCGCTTCCTGCACTACCCGCCGCAGCAGGACCTGAGCGAGAACACGTTTGGCACCGCGCCGCACACCGACAACAGTTTCATGACGGCGCTGGCCCGGACCGACGTGCCGGGGCTCGCAATCCGCCTGCCCTCCGGCGAATGGTTCCCGCCACCGGTGATTCCCGGCACGTTCCTGATCAACCTCGGCAACATGATGCGCCGCTGGTCGAACGATCGCTTCCTGTCCACACCGCACGGCGTGATCAACGAATCCGGCACAGACCGTTATTCGATCGCCTATTTCCACAGCCCGAACCCGGACAGCGTGATCGAATGCCTGCCGAGCTGCGTCTCTGCCGACAACCCGCCACGCTACCCGCCGGCGGTGTATCGCGACCTGGTGCTGGAGTTCTATCGCAAGAACTACTTCCACCAGCGGGGCCACGAGTCCGCAGCGGCCAGGCTGGCCGAGACCTCTCCCGCATAAGCGGCATGATCGTGGCGAAACGCCGCCGTCGCGGAGGTGGCATCGACCTGGATCAGCCGCGGCAGTACCACCCCCACCGGTCGGCTTCGTGTCCAGGTCCCACCGGTCGGCTGCTGCCACGGTTCGCCTTCTGAGCGGCGCAGCGTCGGCCGGACCCAGAGCGTCAGGAGCCCTGGAGTCCCCGGCGATTGGTGCGCTGGGAAGCGCGGCAATGTCTATCGGTGCCATGATGGGCCTGCCGCCAGTCTCCCTGATCGTCCCGCCAAAACCGCTCATGCACGGTCCGGACGACTGCGCACCGACGCTGCGGTGCCACCGCCGTCGGTGTGCCCGCGTCAGGTGCGACCGGCTCCGGGCCATCCCTCAGCCCCCCGACCGCCTTTGCGGCATCCATTAAGTTATTGTTTTTGTTGATTCATGCGTCGCGCCTGTTCGTTTGGCCGGCAGACAACTCTGCTATCCGTCAGATTGTGGACGAAGTTTCATATTCTTGACGGGATTTTCCCTACATTCCTTGTAGGGTTAAGATATAGTTAATGTAACGGAAGAGGGTGGAAACCCTACCTGGGGGCACGGTGATCAATGCGCCAATAAGGGCTTCGCCCTGGTCTGGAGCAATGCCCGTCGGCGGCGTTACGCCGCTTGAGGACGATGCCTTCACGGCCGCACCTGCTGTCCCGAACCGATACGGGCCGACAGCCGCTGCTCCGTCGCCGCGAATCGGAGGGCTCACGGACGCTATTGAGTTGCGTGAACTGCGGTATTTCGCCGCGGCGGCCCGCCGCGGAAATCTGGCCCGCGCAGCACAGGATCTGAACGTCACGGCGTCCGCGGTCAGCCAGCGGCTCCGCAAGCTGGAAGATGAGCTTGGTACTGCATTGTTGGTCCGACACGGTCGTGGCGTGACCACGACGCAGGCAGGCTTCCGCTTGCTCGAGAGGATCGATGCGGTCATCCGCTTGCTGAATGCCCCGCTCGGGCCGGAAGACCCGCGAGCGGCGCCCGATGGCACCCTGGCGATAGCGGTTCCCGCCGAATTGGCGGCAGTGCTGGCCATGCCAATCCTTGCCGCAGTCAGCGAACAATTTCCGGGTGTGACGCCAATTCTTAAAGAGAGTGTCGATGGCGGCGTCGACTCCCGATTGCTCGCCGACCAGGTGGATATTGCGATTGTCCCGGATCCATCGGAACTCGAGGAACTGCATATCGAGCCGGTGCTGACCGAACGCATCGGCGTCGTCGTAGCCCCGCAATCCGCGTTGGCGGCCGGTGTGCGGCCGATACGGCTGCGTGAACTGGACTGCCTGCCGTTGATACTTCCCGGCAAGCGGCACTGGCTGCGCCGCCTGCTGGCGCGCGTCGCATACCGGCGCGGCGCTCGCTGTGATCCGACATTCGAAGTGGACGGCCTCGCCGTCATCAAGGAGATCGTGCGGCGCGGCCAGGGCTGCGCCGTACTGCCCGCCTCTGCGGTGCATGAGGAAGCCGCGCGCGGCGCGCTGGTGTTCCGACCGATCGAGCAACCGGTGCTTGCCGCCACCTATGCCGTCGCCTGCGCGCAGCAGGCGCCAGCGCTCACGCGGTGCGTCGCCCGCGCGATGCACGGCGCGATTCATGCGCTGGGTGTCAGCAACGCCTGGCCGGGAGTGCGATGCGTTCGCCCGCCCGGCGCCGCACCAGCTTCACCCCCTGCCGCGGGCCAGCCAGAGCAGGCCTGGGGCGCAACATGCCTGAGGGCAGACGAAGAGAATACCGCAATGGCAGCAGCGGATTGAACCGAAGTATCTGATCCAGCCTATCTAAATAAAATTGTGGCACTCTCGCGGACCATAGTGCGAGGCGAGTAGTATTGTACCTTGTTTATCTTCAGAATACCCCATTCTATGTGGCATTTATGCCATATGTGTCACAACTGTTCATCAGCAATGCCAAGCTATATTGTGTCGGGATAATCCCGACGTTCATACTCGCTTCGAGGTCAGGACGCCGGCTGTCCGTCATGCAGGGTCAATCCGCGGCAATGACAACGGCACGGCCGCCGACAATCAGCACTGACCTGCCAGTCCTGTCGGGCACGCCCGGCACAATGAGGAGGGGATGAATGAAAAAGCTCGGACTGCTGATCACAGCAGGCATAACGCTGAGCCTGGCGGCGGGGACGGCCAACGCCGGCAGGCTGATAGGCATGACGGGAAATCCAGAATCGCCGACCGGCACAGGCATCGTCACGGACCTCGCCGGCTTCCAGGAAAGCGGCTCGCCCTATACCGGCGGCCAGGGACTGGAAACCGAAGGCGCGGCGCCGTTCTCCACGCCCGCGCCCGGCACCGTCAACATGCGCGTCAACTCGTTCGTCAACGAGTTCCCGATGGTGGCGTGGTGGACCGGCATGAACGGCACCGGCACGCCCGCCTCCAACGCCGGCAACAAGCAGCAGGCCTACGGCATCTTTGGCTGGATCCGTGTCGATATCGGCATCGACGGCATGACCAAGAACGGCATCCAGTACGGCGCCTTCACCGAAATCCGTGAGAACAACACCACGGCGATCTCCGGCGGCACCGCCAGCCTGCCCGGCGTGACCTCGACCGCCTCGACCGGCCTCGCCGGCGCCAGCGTCACCTCCGGCTTCGCGCAGTCCGCCTCGAGCGACTCGAGCGACAACATCCTCTACGTGCGGCATGCCTTCACCTATATCGGCACCAGCACGGCGGGCTTCATCCGCATCGGCGACGTCGTCTACGCGCAGTCGCTGTATCAGCTCGGTCTGTTCGACGACTTCGACATGGGCGGGTGGATTGGCTACGCCAGCACCAACATCCCCGGCAACATGGCACCGGTCTGGCCGTGGGCCGACGAAGGTGGCTCCTACATGGCGGCCGGTATCGCCTACCTCTCGCCGGTGATCGACGGGTTCGACGGCGGCGTATCGTTCATGCCGAACAACTCGACGCCGTTCGACGGCTCGGGGTGCTCCTCGCCGTTCGGCGGCATGGCCTGCGCCACGCAGTCCTCGTCGCAACTCTCGGGCGACTACGGGCGGTATCGCAACGCAATCGCGGTGGCCCTGCGCTATCGCAACGCGTTCGGTCCGATCGGCGTCGCGCTGTCCGGCATCTACACCTACAGCGGCCGGGTCAATGCCGTGATCACCAGCGGCTCGCTGGCTGGCCAGCAGCAATTCAAGGGCCTGAACATCGGTGACATCGGCGCCGAGGTGCAGTGGAACAAGCAGTTGGCGGTCGGCGGCAACGTGATGTGGGGCGCCTTCAACGGCAACTGGGGCCTGCAGCCGATCGGCGGCACCACCGCGCTCGCCTGGACCGCCGGCGTGAAATACACCATGCCGTTCATTCCCGCCACGATCGGTACCTACTACTTCAACTACAAGTACCAGGGCACCACGACGGCACCCTTCGTGACGCAGCGCGTCTCGCAGGGCATCGACGTGGGCGCGGTCTACGGCATGGGTCCCGGCGTGGTGCTGGTGGCCGAGTATGCCTGGGGCCAGAACTCCCAGGGCGACTTCGACTTCCTGACCAACGCACCCGGCCTCAACAACAACACGGTGCAGGCGCAGGTCGCCACCGTGGGCATGTCGATCCGCTTCTGATCGGCGCAGCTACGGTCAATTCCCTGGGCGGCGGGGTCACTCCCGCCGCCATCTTTTTGGCCGGTGTCCTGCCGTGCTCGGCATGTCGTTGGCCTTCGGCGGGATGGTGAGTTCCTGACCGATGGCGCCCGGCTTCCTCGGGTACGTTCACCCATTGTCCCGACCGCAATGGGGCGACGGTGCGGCAGCCCACGCTGGGGCTGCGATGATATCGCCGCCGGCCTCGCGGCGAGGATCCGGCGCCAAGGGACCATGATCCGCGCCACCTTGCCTGCGGATGATGGCCAGAGGCGCGCACGGCATACGGCTCGCGATCGAGCCTCGACGCACATGCCTCAATGCATAGCGCGGGCGGATGCCGCCGTCGTCCGATAGCGGTTCTCACCGCGACGCCGGCGCGACGGCAGGACGCGATCCCCCTGGACAGAGCTACTTGCGATCCCCCTGGATAGAGCTACTTGCGTTCCCGCTGGATAGCGCTACGCCATGATCAGCCCGGCCAGCGCCTCCGGCTCGGTCAGCATCGGGTAGTGGCCGGTGTCCAGTTCGAACCACTTCGCCTTCAGCTTCTCCGCCGCGCGGCGCTGGTGCGCCACCGGCGGGTTCGCACTGCGCTTGCACCAGACCACTGTGGCGTTCCAGTCCTGGGCCCAGAAGCTATCCAACTTCACCGGCTCCTCCATCGCCGCGATCGGATGCGGCGTGTAGCGCGCCAGCGCCCATTCCAGCGTCGCCGGATCGAGCGAGGCGAACATCCGGTTGCGCGCGTCCTCGGGCGAGGGGCCGGTGGTCAGCGCGGTGGTAACGCGCGCGGTTCGGTTGACGATCTCGCCGATCCGCTCGCCGGGCAGCAGCGCCAGCGCATCCGCCAACACGACACGGCCGATGCGGTCGCGCGCTTGCTCTGCCGCGCGGCAGGTCACCATGCCTCCGGAACTGGTGCCTACCAGCACGACGTCACGCAGGTCCTCATAGAACAACAGCTCGGCGATTTCGGCGCCATGGGTCTCGGTGGTGATGCCGGGGCGCAGCGCCTGCTTGCGCTCGGCGCAGCCATCGAGGCTGGGCGCGAACACCGTGTGCCCCGCCGCGCGCAGGACGGGGGCCACGCGTGTCCAGATCCAGCCACCCTGATAGGCCCCGTGCACCAGCACGATCGTTGCCATTGCGTTGCCTCCATCAGCTCGTTGTCATTGTGTCGGCGTCATCGTGTCACTGGTTTTGTGTCACCGTCATCGTGTCATTGCGACGCGCGCAGCGCCCAAGCAACCCCGGTCATCAGCGTAGCGTGCGCGTGACCGAGATTACGGCATCCCGCCACGCTTCGCTCGCGGTCTTGGCAATGACGGCGACCACGCTTCACCTGCCGTCATCGCACTGATGGCCGCCGCGCGTCGCGCGCAACGACAGTCCTCGCGATGCCATCGGACGTCGCCCCACTCCGGCGCGGACGCGCACCGCTACACCGGTTCCAGCGGTGCGTGCAGCCTGGTACCAGGGCAGATGATGCCGCCGCGATCGCCGATGGTGACACTGCCGTAGCGCTCGGCATAGGCCGGCGGCAACGGGCGCGCGCCGGGCGCGGCCAGCCACAGACGCAGCAGGTGACGCTTTTGCTTCGGCTCCGGCCAGTCCTCGAAGGCCGTACGATCATGCAGCGTGGTGTGGTTGTGCACGAACTGCATGTCGCCGGGGCGAAACTCCATGTCGAGCCGCAGCGTCGGATCTTCCGCGAGGCGGTCGAACATCTCCAGCGCCGCCATGTCCTCGGCGGTCAACCGCCGTGCGTCGGGGAAACGCTGTGAGGAGCGCACGTAGTGCGGTGCGTAGATCGCCGAGAGCCGGCCCTCGTGCTGGTTGAACACCGGAATGTCGAACCAGGGCAGCTTGCCGTCCGGCACTTCGCCCCGGCGGTCGGTGGCCAATGGAATGAACAAGCGGGCCAGCAGGTCGGGCCGTTGCTCGCGCATCACGTTATAGACGGTCATGGAACTGGTCAGCGAAGACAGCCCGCCGCGCTTCGCCGGCTTCAGGCAGAGCAAGGCGACGATGTCGCAGGAATCGGTGTGGAAGTTCTGCCGCTCGGTGGTCTGGTAGATACGCACGCGCGGATCGCTGGAGGACAAGCCGAGATCTCGCACATGGCCAAGCACGTGGCCCTTGGCGTTCTGCGAGCGGGCGCAGCCGAAATGCGTGCCGATGCCCCAGTAGGCGGTGGCGCTCGCGGCGATGGGGAGGTCCTGCACCGGCAGGCCGCGGATCAGCACGAAACCGCGGCCGTTCAGGACTTCGTTGCGCAGGCGGTCGAGCCTGGGGCCGAGCGTCGGCAACGGGAAGTCGTCGCGGCGGATCGCGGCGATGTCGAGATCGGGGGCGCTCACAGCGGCGGTTGCGGCGTCGATTTCGGCAATGTCCGTCGGCGAGAGACGATAGGTCCAGGTCTCCGGCTGGCGGGCGAGTGCGGCGCCGATCCAGGCGGAGGCGCCTTCGATGGGCGGCGGCAGCGGGCGGATCTCGGCATTCATCGCTTCACGTTCCATCATGGCCGGGCGCCGGTTCAGCCGGCGGGGCCAGCCGTTGTCCTGGCGGGGTTGCAGGCTACGTCGGCCGATGTTCGGCGCCAATGGCTTGCTGGCCCCATGGCTTGCTGGCCCAACGGCGGCGATGCGAATGCCGCGTGGAGCCAACCGCATGGCAGGACGGATACCCCAAAACGACAACGCCCCGCCGGAATGGCAGGGCGCGTCGACGTTCCTCGAGCCTAAACTTGGCCTGTGGGGCAGTGGCTACCAGCGAGTAGCAACATTGTCCAGAGGTTTTTTTGCTGCGCTGCGAAAAATCGCTTGCACACGAACAACCGAACCCCTAAGTTGTGCGTCGCAGCAATGCGGCCCCTGGCCGCGCTGTCTGCTTTCTTGGACGTTTCCTCCCTAAACTTGGCGGCCCCACAAGGGTCGCCATTTTTTTGCCTGGCCTGTCGCCGTGCCGGCCCCGTTGCCCTGCCGCCCGTTCTGCCGGCCTCGTCGCCTTGCTCCCCCGGGGCCGTGGCGGCGAAGCAAACGGGTGAAGGTACCAGCCGCTTCGGACCGAAGCGCCGAGCACCGGGGCAAGGAGAGTCGCCGCGACTTCCATCGCTCGGCGCCCGGTCAGCCAGCAGACACCGGTCAGCCAGAAGAGACCGGTCAGCCAGCAGAGACGGTCGGCACGCAGAGACCCGTCAGACCGCAGACACGGTCAGCACGCAGAGACCGGTCAGACAGCAGCGACGGTCAGCACGCAGAGACCGGTCAGCCAGCAGCGACGGTCAGGACGCAGAGACCCGTCAGACCGCAGACCGGTCGCATCCCCCGCCCTCGACTGCCCGCCGTTACCGCGCCGCGCGGCGTTGGCGGTAGCGTTCGAAATGCTCCCCGAGTTCGGCAAGCTGATTGAGCAAGAGCAGGGCGAACAAGACCAGCGCCAACAGCGGCCTCGCCGCGGTGTCGTAACGCTCGCCGATCTCCGCCATGCGGCGGACGATTTCTATGATCAGGCCGATCGTGATGACGACGTTGTAGGTGAGCCCAATGCGGCGACGCAGCTCCGCATCGAGCCATTTGATGCCGCGGAATATTTGCTCGATCATCGACAGGCTCTCTCTCCCCCACGACAATCTGACAGAACCGGGGTGTTGGCTGAATATCCGGGATCAGAGCAACGCCGCATCCGTCGGCACACATCCGTCGGCGCCCTTGCCTCGTCCCCGCGCCCCGCGCACCTTTCGCGCGGGAGGACTGATGCATCTGACCGACGAAGAGCAGGGGATGCTGGCCGGCGAAGCGGGTCCGGTGCGGCAATGGGCCATCGCCCACCAGACGCGCGTCGGCCGTTACCTCGGCGCGGCAGACTTCGTGCCGGTGTCCCAGGCCCATATCATGGCCGACACCGAATCGCTCGGCGCGGCAGGCGTCGCCTGGCTGGAAAACCTCGCGTCACACCCGCCGGAGCATTGCCGGGTGCGCATCCCCACCATCACCGATCCACGCGGCACCGACTTCGCCGCCGCGGCTCGGCTCAGGCACCAGCAATGGATGCTGGACCTCGAATCCCGCACCATCGCCGCGTTCGAAACGATGGGCGTGCTGATGACCAACACCTGCATCAACTACCAGACCATCATGCCGGCGGTGCGCAACGAGCATATGGCCTACGGCGACACCGGCGTCGCGATCTACTGCAACAGCGTGCTGGGCGCGCGCAGCAATTTCGAGGGCGGACCGTCCGCGCTCGCCGCCGGCCTGACCGGGCGGACGCCGCGCTATGGCTATCATCTCGACGCGCAGCGCCGCGCCACGCTGAAGCTGCGCGTCACCCATACGCCACGTGACCTCGCCGACTGGGGCGCGCTGGGCGCGCTGATCGGCCGCCATGCGGGCGATTACTGGCAGGTGCCTGCCGTGCTCGGCATCGACCGCGTGCCCGGTTCCGACCAGCTCAAACATTTCGGTGCCGCGATGGCCAGCTTTGGCTCCACGGCCTTGTTCCATCTCGACGGCATCACGCCGGAAGCGGCACGGCTGGCCGACGTCGCCGACCCCGGTCTGCCCGTCCGCGCCACGATCGGCGAAGCCGAGCTGCGCGCATTCCAGCACCACTATACCGCCCACGTGGACCGGATCGACGTGGTGGTATTCTCCGCGCCGCAGCTTTCCCTGCTGGAATTGCGCGACCTCGCCGCCATGCTGGATGGCCGCCGTGTCGTGGTGCCGATGCTCGCGGTCACCAGCCCGCAGGTGAAGCCGGACGCCGACCGCATGGGGCTCACCGCACGCATCGAAGCATCCGGCGCGCTATTGCTCTCCGGCATGTGCTTTTATCAAAGCTACGCGCGCGAAATGGCGGCGGCGAACGGCTGGCAGGCGCTCGCCACCAATTCAGCCAAGCTGACGAACATCCTCGGAGGCTATGGCTATCGTCCCGCCATGCTGTCGATGGCGCAGTGCGTCGATGCGGCGTGCCGCGGCAGGATCGGCCGATGAAGGCGTTCTTCGCCACCGCCGCGATGGGCAAGCGGGCCAGCGGGCGCGCCCTGGTGGCGAACGACGGCTTTTCTGCCCGTTACGATCTCGATCGAATCAACGGTCTGTTCTCTCGCCCGGAGCATAAGCTGGCCGGCCGGTCCTATGTCGATCGCGTGCTGGTGCTGGACGCGGCGAAGGGCGGCGTCGCCACGGCCTGGATGCTGCACGAGATGGCCGCGCGCCGGGTGGTGCCGCTGGCGTTGGTACTGAACACGGTGAACCCGATCATGGTGCAGGGCGCTGCATTGGCGGACTTCACCATGATGTCGGGCTTCGACGTCGATATCACCGCCGCGGTGCCCGATGGCGCGCTGGTCGAGGTGGATGCCGAAAGCGATCCACCATGCCTCCGGATCTTGGATCCGGCGTGAGCGGGTTCGTGCAACGCAATCACCCTGGCACGCTGAGGTTACGAACCCCTGGCAGGCCTGGACTGCCACGCCCCGGCGGGCTTGGGCGACAAAACCGAGTCAACTCAGGGAGAGGAGTGCGCATCGGAACCTGGCCGGATCTACGCACTCCTCTCCCGATGCCCTGCTGTCGGCCTTAATCTCTCCGGTGCGGCGACGCGGAATCCCAGTTCAGGCTCCTGCCCTCAAGCGATGCGCCGAGCCGGTCGAGCAAGAACCCGGTGCCCTTCTCCCGCGACCCGGCATCGTCGTATCCGTCGAGGAACGTCCCTTGCTCGGTCACCGTGAGCCGTGTGCCGTTGCCTTCCGGATGCAGTTGCAGCGTCGCGAGCGAAACCGAGATCTTCCGTGCGTCCAGATGCATCTCATAGGCATAGACCAGGCGGCGATCGCCGACGACGTCGAAATAGACGGCGTCGAACGTCGTCACCAGGCCGCTGGCCCATAGCCCCTTCAGCCGCTCCCGCCCGCCGGGGCGCACATCCATCGTCCGCTCCAGCACCCGGCAGGTCTCGTCACCACTGAACCAGCGCGCCTTTGCGTCAATGTCGGTCAGGGCGCGGAACACCAGCGAAGGCGCGACCGGATAGAGGCGTTCGATGGTGAACTGGCCATGCACCGCGGAGCGCTGCGTTGCCGCCTCCAGCCGCGCCACCACTTGCTCCAGCTTGTCGAGCGTCGTGCGCCAGCCCTCCGCCGCACCCTCGATTGCGCGACGCATCGATTCGTCGTGCAGCTCGTAGCTTTGGTGCACCGTCAGTCGCGTGCCATCGGGCGCGTCCTCGAACGTCACCGTGGTATGCACAGTGAATTTCGGCGCATCGCGATTGGGTATGCCAAGCACGAACCCCAATCGGTCCGGCGGCACCACTTCGGTGAACGTGCCGCGACACCAGTGGTCGCTGCCGTCCGGCGCACGCATGCATACCGCGAACACCCCGCCCGGACGGAAATCCACTTCCGCCTCGGGCACGGTGTATTGCTCCGGGCTGAACCAGCGCCTGATATGCTCTGCACTCGACCAGGCCTGGAACACCAGCCCGCGCGGCGCGGCAAAGGTGCGCGTGACAACCAATGGCGCCGATATCCCCGTCGCCACCGCGCGATCACTGTCAGCCATGTTGGTCTCCTTTCTTCGCGAGTTCCTCGAGATACGTGCCCAACCGGTCCAGCCGCCGTTCCCACTCCTGGCGCTGGGCGCCGATCCATGCCTCCGCCTGGGCCAGCGTCTGCGGATCGATCCGGCAGGTGCGGACCCGGCCGACCTTCTCCGAGCGCACCAGCCCGGCATTCTCCAGCACCGCGAGATGCTGCATCACCGCCGGCAGCGACATCGCGAACGGCCGCGCCAGATCGCTGACCGAGGCCGGCCCCTGTGCCAGGTGCGCGATCATCGCCCGCCGTGACGGGTCCGCCAGCGCCTGGAAGGCCAGATCCAGGGAGGATTGGTTAAGCATATGCTTTAGTAACTCCACCCCGATACAAAAGCAAGAGCTTAAGTGTAGTGCGCCGAGGAATCTGACGGCGACGTGATCAGCCCCAGCAAACCCGGCCGTCGGCGTCCATGGCGGGTCCATCGAGTGAACCGCACCGGCCTCACGTCCCGACCGCTGATCAGGAACGACCGGTGAAACACCTCCGGCCGGCCTGCGAAGAGCCTATCTGGGCGCAAACCGATCGGGTTAGTTTATGCCTCGTTCCGGCAGGCGATCTCCACGCGTGAGCCACAGCGGCCATCCGTTCGAACAGCGGGAAGCTCCCGCCCCGACTCCGGCTGCCGACACTGTGCGGCAGACCTTTGCCGCCGGCCTGGCAGAGCATCGTGCCGGCCGTCTCGATCAGGCCGAGCGCCTCTACCGCCAGGTCCTTGCGGCGGATCGGCGCCATCCCGACAGCCTGCATTTGCTCGGCGTCATCGCATCGCAGGCCGGCCGCCACGAGGTCGCCCTGGATCTGATCGGCGAGGCCATCGCGCTGGCGCCGGATACCGCCGTCTATCACATGAACCTGGGCAATGCGCTGCTGGCACTGGGGCGGCCGGAGGCGGCCGAGAGATGCCATCTCCAGGCCATCGCGCTCGACCCGGACCTCGAGGAAGCGCATCTGAACCTGGGCAATGCGCTGCGCGACCAGCGGGCGTTCGACACGGCGCTGGTGAGCTACCGCAAGGCGGCGGCCCTGAAGCCAGACCGCGCGGAGACTCATGATAAACTGGGCGCCGTCCTGCTGTTGCTCGGCCAGCCGGAAGCCGCGCTGGCCCATCTTCAGACCGCCGTCCGCCTGCGGCCGGATTTCGCCGAAGCGCACAGCAATCTCGCCGTGGCGCATGCGCGTTTGCAGCAGCCGCAGAACGCGGTCGCGGCATGCCGTGCCGCGATCCGCCTCCGCCCGGATTACGCCGAGGCACACAACAACCTCGCCATGGCATTGCTCTCGTCCGGCGACATGGCAGCAGGCTGGCCGGAATACGAATGGCGCTGGCAGGTCGAGCCCGGCCTTGCCGCGCGCCAGGACTTCCGGCAGCCGCAGTGGATGGGGGAGCCAGGGGAAGGGCGCAGCATCTTCATCCATCACGAGCAAGGCTTCGGCGACACGATCCAGTTCTGCCGTTACGCGCCGCTGGTGCGGGCACGCGGGCTGCGGGTGGCGATCGGCGCACCGTTGCCGCTGGTGCGGCTGCTGCGCGGACTTGATGGCGTCGATACGCTGGTCGCGCCCGGCGACGCGCTGCCGCCGTTCGAGCTGCATTGCCCGATGCTCGGCCTGCCGCGCGCGTTGGGCACCACGGTGGAGACAGTCCCCGCCGCCATCCCATACCTTCACGCCGAGGCAGCCCAGGCCGCTGCCTGGCGCGCCCGCCTCGCCCATCTCGACGGCGCGGGACCCCGTATTGGCCTCGCCTGGGCCGGCTTTCGCCACCACGGCGACCTGCCGTTCATGGCGGCGGTGGACCGCCAACGCTCGCTGGCACCAGCGCAATTGGCGCCTTTGCTCACGATCCCGGGCCTGCAATTCTTCAGTCTGCAAAAGACCGGCGCGAAAGCCTCCGCGGACTTTCCGCTGACCGACGTGATGGACGAGATGCGGGACTTCGCCGACACCGCGGCGCTGGTTGCCAACCTGGACCTGGTCATTTCGGTGGACACCGCGGTGGCGCATCTGGCCGGAGCACTGGGCCGGCCGGTCTGGTTGCTCGACCGTTTCGGCCATTGCTGGCGCTGGCTCACCGGCCGGCGCGACAGCCCCTGGTATCCGACCATGCGCATCTACCGCCAGCCGCGTCCCGGCGATTGGGACGCCGTGCTCGCGGACGTCGCCGCCGATGTGCACCGGCTGGTCGAGGCCTGGCAGGCATTCTTTGCCGCTCTGCCGGCTGACACGCAGGCAACATGAGTCGTGCCCGACACGACACGGCGCGCCCGCGGCCACACTTGACGGCCGAGGACAGGCGGGCCGAGATCCAGCGATGGCTGGAAGCCGGCCTGCGCCATCACCCGGCCGAGCGCTTTGCCGAGGCGGAGACGGCCTATCGCCGGCTTCTCGCGCTCGACCCGCTGCATCCCGACGGTTTGCTGCTGCTGGGAACGCTGGCCTGGCAGACCGGGCGCCGCGACCTGGCGCTGGACCTGATCGGCCAGGCGGTGCCGGTGGCGCTCGACACCGCCCCTTACCAGGCCAACCTGGGCAAGATGCTATTGCTGTTGGGGCAGGCCGAAGCGGCACTGCCTTGCCTGCATTGTTCGGTCACGCTCGACGCCACGGTCGCTGAGGCACAGAAGAATCTTGGCAGCGCGTTGCAACGGTTGGGGCAGATCGAAGAGGCCGCGCG
This sequence comes from Acetobacteraceae bacterium, assembly GCA_035508435.1. Classification (GTDB taxonomy): domain Bacteria; phylum Pseudomonadota; class Alphaproteobacteria; order Acetobacterales; family Acetobacteraceae; genus JASHVB01. The sequence continues at coordinate 23,080 of DATJNA010000032.1, forward strand.
TTGCTACCGGACCGCGCTCGAGCTCGAGCCGAATTTCGCCGAGGCGCACAACAGCCTGGGCAACGTGTTCCATGAGCAAGGCCGGTGGGATCAGGCCGAGGCGTGCTATCGCCATGCTCTGTCGCTGCGGCCGGACTATGCGGAGGCACTGGGCAACCTGGGCAGCGCCCTGCGCCGGCAGGGGCGGCTGGAGGAGGCGGCCGATTGTCTCGCCCGCGCCATTGCTCTCAGCCCGGGGCTCGATCTCGCGCATTTCACTTTGGCCGAGGTGCGCCGGGAGCAAGAGCGGGTGGAGGAAGCGGTTGCGTGCTACCAGACCGCGCTCGCGCTGAACCCGGACCGCGACATCGCGCACCACAATCTCGGCGCCATGTTCATGCGCCTCGCGCGTCCGACTGAGGCGGTGTCCTGCTTCCGCGCCGCGATCCGGCTGCGGCCGGATTTCCCGGAGGCGCACCACAATCAGAGCATGGCCCAACTGACCCTGGGCGAGATGCCGGCAGGCTGGCAGGAACATGAGTGGCGCTGGCACGTCGCGCCGCTCGCCGGCGCGAGGCGCGACTTTGCGCAGCCGCAATGGGGGGGCGAAGACGCGGCGGGCAGGACGCTGCTGATCCATGCCGAGCAAGGCTATGGCGACACGCTGCAATTCTGCCGCTATGCGTCGCTGGCGAAGGACCGAGGGTTGCGCGTGATCCTGGAGGCACCGGCCGCGCTGATCCGCTTGCTCCATGGGCTGCGTGGTGTCGATCGACTGGTGACAACCGGCGAGGCGTTGCCGGATTTCGACCTGCATTGTCCCATGCTGAGCCTGCCGCTGGCGTTCGCAACCACGGTGACGACGATTCCGTGCGACACGCCGTATCTCCATGCGGATGCGGCCGAGGCTGCGGCCTGGGCGGCGCGGCTGGCGCCGACGATCGGCGCGGGGCCGCGCATCGGCCTGGCCTGGGCCGGCAACCGGCGCAGCCACTGGCCCGCCGCGGCCGAGATCGACCGCCGCCGCTCGCTGGCGTTCGAGCGCCTGGCGCCATTGCTCGCGGTGCCGGCGCTGCAGTTCTACAGCCTGCAAATGCCAGACACGGCGGGTGCCGCCGCCGCGCCGCTGATCGATTGCATGGCCGAGATGCACGATTTCGCCGATACCGCGGCCCTGATCGCCAACATGGATCTGGTGATCTCGGTCGATACGGCCATCGCCCATCTGGCGGGGGCGCTCGGCCGGCCGGTCTGCTTGCTGGACCGCTTCGACCATTGCTGGCGCTGGTTGGCGGGGCAGCGGGACAGCCCGTGGTATCCGACGATGCGAATCTATCGCCAGCCAAACCCTGGCGATTGGGACAGCGTGCTGGCCGAGCTCGTTGCCGACATGCACGTGCTGGCCGCAGGCTGGCATGCGGCATGGCAGGAGCAAGCAGGGGCGGCGCAGGTGGATTGAGCGCGCCGCGACGCCGGCGCTGTCATCGCGAGGAGCGGAGCGGCGGCGCCATGTCATTGCGAAGAGCGAAGCGATGGCGCTGTTGTCATTCCGACGATCGCGAGCGAAGCGTGGCGGGACGAAGCGATCTCGCTCAAGTAATGAACGAACCGTCGGAGCATTATTCCGAACGAGGTTGCCTCGTCGCTCCGCTCCTCGCAATGACATGGTGTTCCGCTGCCCGGAATGACGCGATGGCAGAAACGGGTTATGCCGCGCTACGGCGCCGCTACCGGCAACGATCCGGCGATATTGCAGTACTGCTCATGTTTGAGCTCGCAGCGGTGGCGCGCGGCTTGCTCCGCCGCCTTCGGGTCGTTGCCGCAGCCGACGTTGCAGACGTCCATCTTGCCCGCGTTCCAGCAGGCGATGGCGATCTGCGAGGCCGCATCCGACTCGCACCGCGCGGCGTTGTCAGAGGTGTTGTCGACCGACGGCGCATCGCTGAAGCCGCGGCTCATGTCGGCGAACACGCAATCCGCGGGCCTGGCGGCATGATCGCGACAACCGCGCAGGGCCATGTCACTGACGGTGGGCGGTATCATCGCGGGACAGCTCATGCGCGCATTCGCGCCGACCACGGCATCCTTGGATGGCGTGAACTGCATGCGCGCGGCGTAGGTTTCATTGGCGGCGACGTCCTCCACCAGGTACGTCACCGTGCAGATCAGCGGCTTGCCGTGCGTGGCGACCGGCGGCGCGGCATTGCTGCCGAGATCGAAATTCTGCGGCGCGCCCAGGACGGGCGTCCCCGGCAAGAGCAGCAGCGGCACTGCCAGGACGACGCGCACCGGGAACCAATTGCGCATCGGCAGCCCTCTCATTGGCCTTGCATCTGCCAGTGCACCGGGATCAACGCGCCGGCATCAGGTGCGGTCACGTCGACCACCTCGGCATATCCCGCGGTATAGCGTGCGCTGATCGCGACGCTCGGAGCGAGGGGCAGGAAGGCCGAATACAGTTCCTCGGAGGCGGCGCGGGGATTGGGGCATGTTGCGTCGGGCATGAAGCGCCAGGACACGCGGAACAATGCCTTGTCAAAGAGCAGTACAACCAGATAGCTCTGGCGGCCGAAACAGGATTTCACCGGGCCCAGCAGCGTGTTCACAGCCTGCATGGGCAACCAGACATAGCGGACGTCCTGCGAGAATTCCTTGGCGTCCGGCAGGTCGTCCCAATGCAGCGCGCCGTTGCGGTCCGGCAAATGCTGGCCCACTTGTTCCGGCGACATGCCGAATTGCAGCCCGCCGAGCAAGCTGGTGATCTGACCGGCATCGGGCAGCACCGCGTAATGCCAGGTGGAGGCGGTGTCGTTCCATTGCAGTGCCGGCAACACCAGGATGCGCTTGGTGACGTCCGGTGTCTGCGCCATGGCGATGGTGCCGATGGCGGATGCGAGCCCGGCCAGCAGCAAGGCCGGCAAGAGGCAACGCGAGCGCGGCTCGCTGGAACCACGTGGCGGCGCCGTGTGCGGCCTGATCATGCGGCGCGGTCTGCGCTAGAACGCCAATGCCGTTGCCTGCACGACGAGAGGCAGCGTGCGCACCATCGCCAGCACGTCCTCCGGCACCGGCTCGTCCACCGAAACGAGGCAGATCGCATCGCCGCCCTGGTTGGCGCGGCCAAGATGGAAGGTGGCGATGTTGATCCCTGCGCCGGCCAGCGTCGCGCCGAAGCGGCCGATGAAGCCTGGCTTGTCCTGGTTGGTGACGTAGAGCATGTGCGGCGCGAAATCTGCCTCCACCTTGATGCCCTTGATTTCGACGATGCGCGGGCGCGAGCCGGCGAACAAGGTACCGGCGACCGAACGGGTGAGCTGCGGCGTCTCCACCGAGATGCGCACCAGCGTCTGGTATTCGCTCGGCCGGTCGTGCACGGTTTCCGCCACGTCGATGCCGTGGTCGCGGGCGGCCACGCCGGCATTCACCATGTTCACGCCTTCCATCAGCGGCGACATCAGCCCCGCCAGCACCGCGGCGGTCAGCGGGCGGGTGTTGAGGCTCGCGACCTGACCTTCGTATTCGATCGCCACGCGGCGGATGACGCCCTCGCGCGCCTGGGTGAGCTGCCCCGCGAAGCCACCGAGCAAACGGCAAAGTTCCATGTAGGGCTTGAGCCGCGGGGCGTCCTCGGCGGAGACCGAGGGCATGTTGATCGCGTTGGCGATCGCGCCTGACAGCAGGAAGTCGCTCATTTGCTCGGCGACCTGGAGCGCGACGTTCTCCTGCGCCTCGCTGGTGGCGGCGCCGAGATGCGGCGTGCAGACGACATTGTCGAGCCCGAACAAGGGGGAGTCGGTGGCGGGCTCGGTCTCGAACACGTCGAGCGCGGCGCCGGCGACGTGGCCGGATTTAATCGCATCGGCAAGCGCCGCTTCGTCGAGCAAGCCGCCGCGGGCGCAGTTGATGATGCGCACGCCGGGTTTGGTCTTTGCCAGCGCCTCACGGGACAGCAGGTTGCGCGTCGCGTCGGTGAGCGGCGTGTGGATGGTAATGATGTCGGCGCGCGCCAGCAGCGTGTCGAGCTCCACCTTCTCCACGCCGAGGTCGAGCGCGCGTTTTTCCGTCAGGTAGGGGTCGTAGGCGATGACGCGCATCTTCAGTGCGATGGCACGTTCGGCGACGATGGAGCCGATGTTGCCGCAGCCGATCAGGCCGAGCGTCTTGCCGGTGAGCTCCACGCCCATGAAGCGGTTCTTTTCCCACTTGCCGGCCTTGGTGGAGGCGGAGGCGTCGGGAATCTGCCGCGCCAGGGCAAACATCATGGCGATGGCATGCTCTGCCGTGGTGATGGTGTTGCCATGCGGCGTGTTCATCACCACGACGCCGCGCGCGGTGGCGGATTTCACGTCCACGTTGTCGACGCCGATGCCGGCGCGGCCGACCACCTTCAGATGGGTCGCGGCATCCAGCAGTTCGCGCGTGACCTTGGTGGCGGAGCGGACGGCCAGGCCGTCATAGCGCGCGATGATGGCACGCAGGTCGGCGGGGGAGAGGCCAGGCTTGAAGTCGGTCTCGATGCCGCGCTGGCGGAAGATGTCCACCGCGGCGGGGGAGAGCTTGTCGCTGATCAGGACTTTGGGCATCGGCAGATCCCTATGCTCCCCCTCCCTTTGCCGGAGGGGACTGGGGGGAGGGATCGAAATATGCATCGCATCGCGATCCCTCCCCCCGGCCCCTCCCGCAAGGGGAGGGGAGTTTTCTTGCTGTGTGTGATCACGCAGCCTTCGCTGCTCCGAACTCGGCGGCGAGGGCGTCGTGCGCCCAGTCGAGCCAGGGCAGCAGCGCCTCGATATCGGCGGTCTCCACGGTGGCGCCGCCCCAGATGCGCAGGCCCGGCGGCGCGTCGCGATAGGAGCCAATGTCGAAGGCGACGCCTTCCTTCTCCAGCAGCGACGCGAGCTTTCTCGCCGCCTGCGCCTGGACCGCCGCCGCGAGCGACGTGAACCATGGCGCGACGAGCTTCAAACAGATGGAGGTGCAGGATCGTGTGTCCGGCTCCTCGGCCAGGAACTCTACCCACGGCGTCTGCGCGACCCAGCGCGCGACGGCGGCGAGGTTCGCTTCCGACCGTGCGATCAGCCCGTCCAGGCCGCCGATCGATTCCGCCCAGCGCAGCCCGTCGAGCGCGTCCTCGACACACAGCATCGACGGCGTGTTGATGGTCTCGCCCTTGAAGATGCCCTCGATCAGTTTGCCGCCGCTGGTAAGGCGGAAGATCTTGGGCAGCGGCCAGGCGGGTTGGTAGGTTTCCAGCCGCTCCACCGCGCGCGGCGACAGCGCCAGCATGCCGTGGGCTGCCTCGCCACCCAGCACCTTCTGCCAGGACCAGGTGACGACATCGAGTTTCTGCCAATCGAGCCGCATCGCGAAGGCGGCCGAGGTGGCGTCGCAGATCACCAGTCCGGTGCGGTCGGCGGGAATGCCGTCGGCGTTGGGGACCCGCACGCCCGACGTGGTGCCGTTCCAGGCGAACACGACGTCGCGGGAAAAATCCACGACGTCGGGTGGGGCCAGCCGGCCATAGGGCGCCTCGAACACCCGCACGTCGGGCAGTCTGAGTTGCCGGGTGATGTCGTTGGCCCAGCCGGCGCCGAAGCTCTCCCATACCGCGACATCGACCCCGCGTGGGCCGAGCAATGACCACAACGCCATCTCGACGGCGCCGGTGTCGGAGGCGGGCACGATGCCCAGCCGCCAGTCGGCCGGCAGGCCGAGGATGGCGCGCGAACGGTCGATCACCTCGGCGAGGCGTGCCTTGGGCGCGGCGGCGCGGTGGCTGCGGCCGAGACATGCGCCGGAGAGGGCGTCCAGCGTGAAGCCGGGACGCTTGGCGCAGGGACCGGAGGAGAAATCGGGATTGGCCGGACGGATGTCCGGCCTGGTGGCGGCTGCCATGTCGGCTCTCCCTTACAGAAGAGAAGCGCCCCGGTGGGGGGGCGTGACCCGGCGCCGCGTTTAGTCTCGTTGCCGCAGTGCGTCAATCAGGAAGGTGGCGCGGATCGCCGCCGTCGGGCGGGCGCTTCGGCGGGCCGCATCGGGAGCGACGCTGGACGAGTCGTTGCGATCTGCTACCGACCTGACGGCCGACCCGCGGTTGGATGAAACGGCGGCCCCGGGATGGCAGGGGGGGAGCCTGTTAGCCTTGTTGCTTGCAAGGACCGCGAGCGAAGCGTGGCGACGCAGCAAGCCTGTTCCGCGGTGGGCGCGGCACGACCGACATTGCTGCGGCCCAAAGTCCTCGCAATGACTCGTGACGGACCTGTCGCGCTTCTCCAATTCCGGGCACGGGCATCCTGTCGGACTGGTTCCGATCCAGAGCGGCGGCAGGGTGGCCGCGTCGGCGACCGCTGGAATCGACCCAAGCTAGCCGTATGTCAGCCTTACAGAGTATACCGGTACCGGACATTCAATGCGACGCCGCGCAAACGGTTCTGCGCCAGGCTGAATCGGCTGCGTCACGGCGCGCCGGCGCCAGCAGCAGGCCAAGGGTCCAGCCTATGTAGAACCGCAGGTCGATCCACATCCCGCCCGGGCGGTAGATCTGCCAGGCGTCGCGGAGCCAGAGACGGAGCAGAAGATCAACCGTGACCGCCAGCACAATCCAGCTCGCACCAGTTGCGGCAACGACCGGGGCGCAGCGTATCAGCACCGCCTGCGTCGCATTTTTCGTTGCCCGGGGATAACCGAAGGCGAGAATCGCAACGGATGGCATGACGCTGTCGAATATCGCCGATGGAGACCACGAATACAGTGCGCCGACGATGCACCCCGACAGAGCGGCAGGGACCCCAATCAACCAGGCGAGGCAGCGCCGGCGGGCGGCCAGCCACGCCAGCGTCACCGCGCCCGGCACGATCGCCCACGCAGTGGCCAGCCTGATCGCGCCGGTCAGCCCGTCATCACTCTTGTTGACCAGCGTCACGAGCGAATCGTGCACGCCGAC
>DATJNA010000033.1:0-29858 GCA_035508435.1 Acetobacteraceae bacterium
GGCTTCCCCGGTGGGACCACATCCCACCTTGATCCCCGCCATGGTGCTGCTGGTCGGCTCCATCTGGAGCTTCTTCATCCATGCCAATCTGCGCTGGCGCCTCGGCCCATTGGAGCAAGTAATCTCCAGCCCCGCCTTCCATCATTGGCACCATACGCTGGACGATCACCGTGACCACAATTATGCGTCGATGCTGCCGTTCCTTGATCGGATCTTTGGCACCTTCTACCTGCCGGCGACGGCGTGGCCGGCCGGATACGGGATCCAGGATGCGATGCCGCCGGAGCTGAGCAATCAGTTTATCGAGCCACTGATGCCGCCGGCGCGGCAATCGAAGGTGCCCTGAGATCGTTGTTCACAGGGGCGTCCTGCGTTCGTTTGCCATGCTTGGCCGGGAGTTCGTATCCACAGGGGCCCTTGTGTCCGCCTTTCACAGTTGCCCCGGAGTTCTTTCTCCACGAGAGGGGAGGGAAGGGAGCTGCGGCAGCGGTGCCGGTCCAACCATCCTCACCCTCGACGCAGTGGTTCGTTCGCTTCGCGACCCGTCCGCGTTGATCCGTTTCGCAGCTCAACCCGCACAAGCGGGAGACGATTTCCTAGGTTAACCGCACCTTCACATAGCTCCCCGGAGCGTCCTCGATCGCACTCAGCTTGCCGTCGCCCGGCACCCGCGCCGGCACGCGTTCCGGCGCCTGTGCCGACACCCAGCGCTGCCAGTCGGGCCACCACGAGCCAGCGATCTCGGTCGCGCCCTTGAACCACGTGTCCGGGTCCGGCGCCAGCGCCTCGTTGATCCAGTGGCTGTACTTGCCGCCCTCCGGCGGGTTCACCACGCCGGCGATATGCCCGCTCGCCGCCAACACAAAGCGCTTCGGTCCGCTCAGCAACTGTGTGCCCTTATAGGTGGATTTCCACGGCGCGATGTGATCCTCGCGCGTGGACAGGAAATACGCCGGCGTCTTGATCTTGCGCAGATCGATCGGCACGCCGGACAGCACGATCCCGTTCGGCCGCGACAGCAGGTTCTCCTGATACATCTTACGCAGGTAGAAGCTGTGCATCCGCGCCGGCATGCGCGTGGAATCCGCATTCCAGTACAGCAGGTCGAACGGGAACGGATCGTTGCCGAGCAGGTAGTTGTTCACCACGAAGGACCAGATCAGGTCGTTGGCGCGCAGCATGTTGAAGGTCGTCGCCATCTCGCTGCCTTCCAGGAAGCCGCGGCGATTCATCTTGTCTTCCAGCGAGGTCAATTGCTCCTCGTCGATGAACACCCCCAACTCGCCCGCTTCCTCGAAATCGGTCAGCGACACGAAAAATGTCGCCGACTTGATCCGGTCGTCCTGTTTCGCCGCCATATAGGCCAACGTCGAGGCCAGCAGCGTTCCACCCAGGCAATAGCCGATCGCGTTCACATCCTTCTCGCCGGTCGCCCGCTCGATCGCCTCGAGCGCGGCGAGATAGCCGTCCCGCATGTAATCCTCGAAGCCCTTCTCGGCGAGTTTCTCGTCCGGGTTCACCCACGAAATTACGAACACCGTATGCCCCTGCGACACCGCATACCGAACGAAACTGTTCCGGGGGCGTAAATCTAAAATATAGAACTTGTTGATCCAGGGAGGCCCGATCAGCAGCGGCCGCTTCAGCACCGTCTCCGACGTCGGCGCGTACTGGATCAATTGCATCAGATCGTTCTGATAGACCACCTTGCCGGGCGACACGCCGATATTCTCGCCGACGCGGAACGCTTCCATGTCGGTCATCTTGATGTGCAGCCTGCCCTTGCCGCGCTCCAGGTCGCTCAGCAGATTGTTCAGGCCCTTCAGCAGGTTCTCGCCACCCGTCTCAGCAGTCTTGCGCAGCACTTCCGGATTGGTGAGCAAGAAATTCGAGGGGCTCATGGCGTCACAGAACTGGCGAGCGTAGAAATCGACCTTCTGCGCGGTCTTCTTGTCCAACCCGTCAACGTGGCCCACCACGTCCTGCACATAGCGTGCCGACAGTAGATAGGACTGCTTGATGAAGTCGAAGACCTCGCTTTCCTTCCACGCCTCGTCCTTGAAGCGGCGGTCGGAGGAGGGGGCGTCGATCACCGGCTCGGTCGCGATCCCCATCATGCGCCGGGCCGTGTTCTGCCACAGCGTCATGTAGTCCTGCCAGAAGCCGATTTGTGCCTTCATCAATTGTGCCGGATTGGCCATCAGCCGCGCCGTCATCTCCAGGAAGGCGCCGCCGATGTTCAGCGGATCGACCTCATGCTCCTCCACCCCCTGGCGCTTCAGCCAGTCGCTGACGATGCGCTGCGACCGCTCGGCGATGTCCGCCATGGAGCGGCCGACCACGGCGGGGTCGGGGAGCTTGAAGCCGGCTTGGTCGGCGTCCTCGGTTGCCTTGCCCGCGGCCGTGCGGCTGGTCGTGCGAGTATCAGACATGAAGCATCCTTTGCGTCAGCAACGCCGCACGGTAGAGAAGCGGCGAGAGCGTGAAGGGCAGGTCCGGCATATGGCTATTCTCGGAAAGGGCGCGCAACCTACTGATGCACGCCCCAGGGTTCAAGCGACGGCATGGGTGCTGCTTTGCAGCACGCCGCTGCTGCTGGCCGCTTGCTCGTCCGATTCCTCGATCAACCCGGTGACCTGGTGGCACAATCTGCAAGGCGGCGCGATCGCGCAGCAGCGGCCGCCACCACCCGGCGCCAACCAGCCCTATCCTAACCTGGCGAGCGTCCCGCCCAGGCCAACACCGCCCGATCAGAAGCAATTGGCAGCGATCACCCAGGGCCTGGTTGCGGACCGCGCACATGCCGACTACATCGCCGCTTCGTCGCCGGTGGCGGATCCGTCCTCGCCCACCGCTTCGCCGGCCTTGTTTGGCCAGGGCACGATGCCGCCGCCACCGCCCGCCGCGCCACCCGCGTCGGCTACCCCGCCGGCGGGCACCGCCCACGCCAGCCTGCCGGCCGCATCCGCCCCGCCCGGAGCGCCGGCGCCCGCCGACGGCATCGCGCCGCCGCCCAAAGCCGCGCCGTTGCGCCCGGTGCAAAGCACGCCGCTGGCCGCGCCGGCCGGCGCAACCGTGCCAGCGCAGACCGCAACGCCAGGCATGCCGCCCGCGCCCTCTGGTGCCGCTGCGCCGGCGCCCGCCAATGCTGCCAACGCGGTGCCGGCCTCCGGCAATGCCGCGCCCGGGCCCACCACGCCTGCCGCGGCGCCAGCGCCGGCACGCGTCGCGGCAACGCCCTCGGCTAAGGCCGCGCCCGGCCCGGCATCGCCCACGACCGTCGCCGCGAATGCACCGCTGGCACCTCCCGGCGCGGCGACCATACCCCCCACAGCTTCGGCACCGCCGCCACCGATCCCAAGCAAGCCACCCGCGCCGCCCAGTCTCACCGGCCCAGGCGCGCCCGTGGTGACGCCCGCCACGGTCGCCAGCAACGCGCCGCCGCCACCGTTGCGTCCCGCCAACGCCACGAACATCGAGTTCGTGGCCGGCTCTGCCGCACTACCGACCGGCGCCGCCGCCGTCCTGAAGAACGTCGCGACGAGCCGGGGCAGCGCGGTGGTCGCCGTCACCGGCTATGGCGAGGCCGCATCGGACGATCCGTCGGCGCAATCCGCCGCGCTGAGCCTGGCGCTGTCGCGCGCGCAGGCGGTTGCCAATGCGCTCACCGGCGATGGCGTGCCGCAGGCGGATGTGCGCGTCGGCGCCGAAGCCGCGGGTCGCGGCGCAAGCGTGGCTCTGGTACAATAGCGCCCCGATTCCGAAAGGCCCGACCATGGCGACCGATTCCTCCGGCGAGTTCCACCGCATCCGCCGCCTGCCCCCCTACGTGTTCGCCGAGGTCAACTCCGCCAAGGCCACCGCCCGCGGCGCCGGTGAGGACATTATCGACCTCGGCATGGGCAATCCGGATAGCCCAACGCCGCCGCATATCGTCGCCAAGCTGGTGGAGGCGGTGCAGGATCCGCGCACCCATCGCTACTCCGTCAGCAAAGGCATTCCGGGTCTGCGGCGTGCCCTGGCGGGCTACTACGCGCGGCGGTTCGATGTCGGGCTGGATCCGGAGACGGAGGTCATCGCAACTCTGGGATCCAAGGAAGGGCTGGCGAATCTGGCGTCGGCCATCACCTCGCCGGGCGATACCATCCTGGTGCCGAACCCGTCCTATCCGATCCACCAGTTCGGCTTCATCATCGCGGGCGCCGCGGTGCGATCCGTACCGGCCGCGCCGGACGAGGAGATGCTGCGCGCGCTGGATCGCGCGGTGCGTCATTCGGTGCCGAAGCCGACGGCGCTGATCGTGAATTTTCCTTCAAATCCCACCGCGTATCTGGCCGACCTGGAGTTCTATCGCGAGATCGTCGCGTTCGCGCGGCGGCACGAGATCTGGGTGATGTCGGACCTCGCCTATGCCGAGATCTACTTTAGCGACAAGGTGCCGCCGTCGATCCTGCAGGTGCCGGGCGCCAAGGACATCGCGGTAGAGTTCACCTCGCTGTCGAAGACCTATTCCATGCCCGGTTGGCGCATGGGCTTCGCCGCAGGCAATCCGCGGTTGATCAATGCGTTGACGCGGATGAAATCGTATCTGGACTACGGCGCCTTCACGCCGATCCAGGTCGCAGCGGCGGCGGCGCTGAACGGGCCGCAGGACTGCGTCGATCAGATCCGCGCGCTGTACAAGGAACGCCGCGACGTGCTGATCAAGGGGTTGGCGGCAGCCGGCTGGGATGTGCCATCGCCGGAGGGCTCAATGTTCGCCTGGGCGCCGGTGCCGACGAAATACGCCTCACTCGGCAGCGTCGAGTTCAGCAAGCTGCTGCTGGCCCGTGCCAAGGTCGCGGTGGCTCCGGGCCTCGGCTTCGGCGAGCATGGCGAGGGCTACGTGCGCATCGCGCTGGTAGAGAACACTCACCGTCTGCGCCAGGCGATTCGTAACATCCGGGCGTTCTTTCAGGCGGGGACGAATCTGGCTGAGCCGGTGCTGGAGGCAACGAAGTAGCGGGCCAGTGCCGCCTACGGCCTCAGTTGTCACCGTCGGCAATTGCCGACGCCAACACGGCTTCGAGATCCGTCCCGTCGTGCCGCGGCAAGCCATCCTCGTGCCGCGGCAAGCCATCCTCGTGCCGCAGCAAGGCGTCCAGAGTGAACGGGCAAGACGCTGGCCGGCCAGGCAGCAGTTCCCCTCCGTCGCGGGTCGCAACCTGCCTGATTGCTCTCCGATAGAGCTTTGCCAGATCAATCCGTTGCGTCATCGAAGGTGTAAATCGCTGTTCGGCATTGCCTTGAAAGCCCAGGATCTCTGCCCGCCCATGGCCGACCAAGTCGCTCGCTGGCCACGCCCGGGTCTTGAGAACGTGGCGCAGGATCAACTCGAGATGGCTCTGCACGGCGTTCAGTGCGGACCGACCCACGTCCTCGATTTGCTCGACGACATGCCTCCGGTCCACATGATTGACGCGCTCGCCGCGCGAGAGACGGCGCAGCGGTTCGGCCTGACGCTGTGACCAGGCGAGGACGTCACGATCATGGCGATCGTCCGCCATGAGATCGCGGTAGACCAGATCACCGCCCCGTGCCACTCGCGTCGCGTCGCATCCCGTGGTGCACTGCCCCACCGTTGATCTCGCCAGGTCTGGCCACCTCCGCGAAGACGAGGACTCCATCCGGCATGTCCGACCACACGCCGCACTGGCGGCGCAATATGTATGTCTGCTTGTTCGGTTCCTTCACGAACATCACCGCGATGACGCTGTTGCTGCCGTTCCTGCCGATCTATGTGGCGCAGCTCGGCGTGAAGGGCCACGCCGCCGTGGTGGAGTGGTCCGGCATCGCCTATGGCATCAGCTTCCTCGGTGCCGGCATCCTGGCACCCGCCTGGGGCAAGTTCGCCGATCTCTACGGCCGCAAGCTGATCCTCATCCGAGCCTCGCTGGCGATGGCGATCTGCATGTCGCTGATCGGCATGGCCCAGAATATCTACCAGCTCGTCGGGCTGCGGCTGGCGGCCGGCATCCTTGGCGGCTACGCCTCCGGCGCCGTGGTGCTGGTGGCAACGCAGACACCGCAGGAACGCGCCGGCTGGGCGCTCGGCGTGCTCTCCACCGGCACAATGGCGGGCACTTTGCTCGGTCCGCTGGTGGGCGGCAGCCTGCCCGGACTGATCGGCTTGCGTGGCACATTCTTCCTCGCGGGCGGCGTGATCTTCATCGCCTTCCTGGCAACCTGTTTGCTGATCCACGAAGACCGGCAGCCATTCCAGGGCCGCCGACGCGAGACGCGCAGTGCCTGGAGCATGCTCCCCGACAAGCGTCCGGTGGTCGCGATGCTCTCCACCGCCATGCTGCTGATGCTGGCCAACATGTCGATCGAGCCGATCATTACCGTCTATGTCGGCCAGCTTCTGCCACCGGGCGGCAACGTGGTGTTCACCGCCGGTCTGGTGATGGCGGCCTCGGCGGTCGGCAGCATCCTGGCCGCGCCGCGGCTCGGACGCATCGCCGACCGCATCGGGCACTGGAGCATGATCGTGATGTGCCTGGCCGCCTGCGGCGCGCTGCTGATCCCACAAGCATTCGTCACCACCGGCTGGCAGTTGATCGGCATGCGCTTCCTGATGGGCATGTCACTGGCCGGACTGCTGCCGGCGATCGGCGCCACGATCCGCCACAACGTGCCACAGGGCGCGGCCGGCACGATTCTCGGCTACAACACGTCCGCGCAATATGCGGGGCAGGTGCTGGGGCCGCTCGCGGGCGGCTTCGTCGGCGGCCATATCGGCATGCGCGCGGTGTTCCTGGCCACCAGCGTCATCATGTTCGGCGGCGCGGCGTTCAACTGGTACTTGAATCGGCGCGTCGCAGCCGAGGCGAACTGACACCAACCCGCGCAGCCGCTATGCCGGTGTATCCTCGATCTTCTCGCAAAAGCGGATCAGGTTGCCGAATGGATCGATCACGCCGGTCTCCAGCGTGCCCCACGGCGTCTTCTCCAGCCCGGGCCGCATGTAGCGATAGCCTTTGGCGGAGATCTCGCGATGGAATGCCTCAACGCCGCGCATCATGACGCGGATGCGGGCGCCGGGATTTCCATCACCATGATGCTCACTCAAGTGGAGAATCAAGTTGCCGCGCGAGACCTGGCGGTACAGCGGCGCGTTGTCGTCGAACCGATGGTCCCAATCGACAGTGAAGCCGAGGAAGCCCAAATAGAACTCGTCCGCCTTGGCGACGTCGAAGATGCGCAGAATGGGCACGATCCAATCGAAGCTGATATCCATGGCACGCTGCTCTATCGTGATGTATCGCCGGCAACGGCACGTACGAAGCGCTCCACCTCCGACTCGTCGTTGTAGTAGTGCACGCTGGCCCGGACCAGCGCATCCAGACCGCGCACCGGCAGGTCCAGCGCCGGCACGCGCGGCGAGCGGGAGTCGTGCGCGTTGATGCCCATTCCGCGCAGCCTCTGGCGCGTTTGGGTTGGAGTCTCGCCGGCCTTCAGGAATGTGACGATCCCGCATTGCTCTGAACCGAGATCATGCACGCTGACATCCGGCAGCTTCGCCAGTTCCTGCCGCAGCAGCGCACCCAGCGCCTTCACCCGCGCCTCGATCGCCGTCATCCCCAGCTCCAGCGCATAACGCGCGGCAACGCCCAACCCGATCTGGCCGGCGACAAACCGCTCCCAGGTTTCGAACCGGCGCGCATCGTCTCGCAGCGTGTAGCGGCCGGCATCGGTCCAGGAGGCCGTGGCGAGATCGACGAAGGGCGGTTCCAAATGTGCGATCACGTCCCGCCGGACATAGAGCAAGCCGGTGCCGCGCGGTCCGCGCAGATACTTGCGTCCCGGCGCCGACAGCATATGGCAGCCGATCTGCCGCACATCCACCGCGAGCTGGCCCAGCGACTGGCACGCGTCCAGCAGGTACAGCACGCCGTGCCGGCCGGCGATGCGGCCCACCGCCGCGGCCGGATTGACCAATCCCCCTTGCGTCGGCACGTGCGTGATCGCGATCAGCCGCGTGCGGGGACCGATCGCGCGCTCCAGCGCCGCGAGATCGAGTTGCCCGGTCGCATCGTTGCCGACCACGTCGATCTCGATGCCCGCGCGCGCCTGCATCTGCAGGAAGGCAAGGTAGTTCGACACATACTCGGCCTGCGCCGTCACCACGCGGTCGCCGGGCTGGAACGGTATTGCATAGAACGCCAGGTCCCAGGCGCGCGTGGCGCTGTCGGCGAAGGCGATCTCGTCGGGCCGGGCGCAAATCAGCGCGGCAACGGCGTCGTAGGCATCGGCGATGCGGTCCGCCGCCTCGGCCGCGGCTTCATAGCCGCCGATCGCGCCCTCGCGCGCCAGATGATGCATGACCGCATCCAGCACCGGCCGTGGCGGCAAAGCGGCGCCCGCGTTGTTGAAATGCAGCACATTCGCCACGCCGGGCGTCTCAGCGCGCAGTGACGGCAGATCCAGTGTGGTCGTCATCGCGCACCACCGATGTCATCGCGAGAAACGTTGCGACAAAGCAATCTCCGTCGGACCATTGCCTGTACTGCTCCTGCACCACCCGACCGGGGTTGCTGCGTCGCTTCGCGCGTCGCCATGACAGGCGTTTTCGCCACTTTGCCCCGCGCTTTCGAAGTCCGCGGCATTACAGTTCCGGCTCACCCGGCACCGGCAACTTGCCGAAGCCCTTGATCAGATCGGTTACCTCCGCGATCGCGGCTTCCGCCGCCGCGACATCGGCGCCCTTGGCGACCAGTGCCACGCCGTTCGCGCTGGGCTTGTAGAACGGGTAGCTGCCGAGGTCGATCTGCGGATATTTTGCCTGGATCGCGCCCAGGCCCGCGGCGATCACGCCTTCCGCCAGACCGATCGCATGCACGGCGCGTTGCTCGATGCGTGGGCCGCCCTGCAGGCGCGGCGCAAGCCATTCGAACATCGACTGCATCACGCGCGGTACGCCCGCCATGACATAGACATTGCCGATCTGGAAGCCGGGCGCGACCGACAGTGCATTGTCGATCAGCGTGGCACCGCGCGGCATCGTCGCCATGCGCTGGCGAGCCGCGTTGAACCCGCCGGGGGGATAGGTCCGCTCCATCCGCGCCCAGGCTTCGGGCTGTGGCTCCCAGGGCACGCCGAACGCCGCCGCGACGCACTCGCTGGTGATGTCGTCGTGCGTCGGGCCGATGCCGCCGGTGGTGAACACGTAGTCGAATTTCGCGCGGACCTCGTTCACCGTATCAATGATGGTCCGCGGCACGTCCGGGATCACCCGCACCTCGCGCAGCGGGATGCCGAGTGCGCCCAGGCCCTTCGCCAGGAATTGGATATTGGCGTCCTGGGTGCGGCCCGAGAGCACCTCGTTGCCGATCACCAGCACGCAGGCGGTCGGATTTGTCTCCCCCATCGATACGGCCCCCTCACAGGAAATCGCGCAGCATGGAAATCAACGGCTTGTCGGCCGGCGGCACATCGTAATCGGGAAGGTGCTCCGGGCGCACCCATTTCAGCGTCTGGTTCTCCCGCGGCATCGGAATGCCCTTCCAGCGGCGGCACAGATACAGTGGCATGAGCAGGTGGAAACGCTCGTAGGCGTGGGAGGCGAAGGCGAAGGGGGCGAGGCAGGCGACCGACACGTCGATCCCCAGCTCTTCCTTCAGTTCGCGGATCAGGGCGGTCTCCGGGGTTTCGCCCGCGTGCAGCTTGCCGCCCGGGAATTCCCACAGCCCGGCCATCACCTTGCCCTCCGGGCGGCGGGCGAGCAATACGCGGCCGTCCACGTCGATCAGGGCGCAGGCGGCGACGAGCAACACGGGCTTCTCGCCTGCGGCCGTGGGTTCGGCGTTGGGCAGGCCGAAGATGTCGTCGCGCGTGGCCTCGAACTGCCACACCGGGCGCTCGCCCTTGCGCGCCTCGGAGAACGCGGTGGCCTCGCCGGTCTGGCGGAAGCCGATGCGGCGCAGCACCGCCGCGGAGGCAGGATTGTCCGTGGCGACGTCGGCCCGCATGCGGTCGATGGCGAGGTTGGCGAAGCCCCAGCGCACCGCGCGCCCGGCGGCCTCCGAGGCAACGCCGAAGCCCCAGAAGCGGCGGCCAACCCAATAGCCCAAGGTCGCGATCCGCGCCTTCAGGTCCACCCTCAGCCCGACCACGCCGAGGAAGATCTCTTGCTCGTCATCGCGGCCGGTGATGGCCAGCGTGTAGCCCGTGCCATCCGCCAACTCGCGCGCGGTCGAGGCGATCCAGTCGTCGGCCAGCGGCCGGGGATAGGGGAACGGGACGATCGCCAGGTTGCGTGTCACCTCCCAGTCGTCGATCAACCGGAACATCGGCTCCGCGTCGTGGGGGAGCAGGGGGCGGAGGATCAGGCGCTCGGTGATGAGTGGGGCAAACGCTTCCTCGGGCGCGAGCGGATGGAGCTGGGGCGGAGGCGCCGCCGGCTTGGCGGCGCGGCGGCGCGGCGCGGGAGGGCGCGCCGGGGGCGACTCGGCTTCGACGGGGCGGGGGCGGCGTGGCATGGGGGGCGGGAAGGTGGCGCACGAGGTAGGGGGGCGCAAGCTGGAGCGGCAGATGCCGGCGGAGCGACGCGGAGGGAGCGGCAAGAAGTGGGTAGGGAGGCGAGGCCGCAGCGGCAGATGGGGCAAAGTGGAGCCGGAGGCTCGACGCAAGGTGGAGCCGGAGGCTCGACGCAAGCGAAATGCCGCGCGAGCGTCAGGCTGCGGCCGCCTTCGCAGCCCTGCCGCGCGATTCCAAGCTTGGCAGCGGCGCCCACATCACGGCGCCATTCGCGTCAGACTGCTGCGGCTATGGTCGGTCGACCACGTTCTGTTGGCCGATCACATCCGGTTTGAGGCCTCAAACTCTGGCCAAGTGCAAGGACAGCGGGCAACACTGCCGCGCCTGGTCGCTGTCCTGCCGCTTCAGCCTGCTTTGCGACGGCGCCGCCGCAGCGCGCCAATGCCGGTGAGAGCGGTGCCGAGCAAAGCCAGCGTGGCCGGTTCCGGAACACCTGCCGACGCTTCCACGTCGACGTTGTCCAGCGCGTACCAGGAGGTTTGTTCCCGACCCTCAAATGACAGGGCGGTTGATGACGATGTGGCCTGCACGGTGTACGACTCGAGCGTGTAGCCGAAAGCCGGCGCGTTGACCAAGGACAGGAGCTGACTGCCACCGAAGGAGGCGGCGAAGGCATTTTGACCGTTGCCCACGCCGTGTCCGAGCTCGAAGCTGATGGTGTAGAATTGACCTGGCGTGGTGGCCAAGGTCTGGCTGAGGACGTCGTTATCGGAGTCCACGGCGCCGAAGATGGCAGCGTTGGGAGGGGAGAAAGCCGGCAGGCCAGTTTGCGAACCGATAACGAAGTCGCTGCCGGTGGCGGCGTTGGTGAGCGTCCAATCCAGCGGCGCGGTCCCGGCGGGCGGGCTGTCAGCGTCGAAGTCGGGATTAAGGACCAGATTGGCCCGGGCGGGACTGCCCAGCGCAATGCCAGCCGCCGCGACCAAGGCGACCGCAATGCCAAGCTTCAAAGGCGACATCATTCGCTCTCCCCTCGACCTCCGCCTTCGTTCGGCGTGATCGCCCAGTCCGTAGGCAATTTCCATGCCATGAACAAAATAATGCATTATCAGTTACTTATGAGCGGGCGACTGCGGCAAAGCACGGAGGTGTAAAGAACCTCGACACCAGAGTGTGGAGCAATGCGCGACAGGTTCGCTGCCGGTCGCCTGGCGAAACGCTCCGTCACCCCCTGGAGGCATCCGACGAGGCTTTTCCCAGGCGGCCCGGCGCTGGGTGATAGGATCAGGCAGGCGCGCCAAGCCGCTGATCGACGCCAGGGCCGACAGGGGAGCGCTCTCTCTCCCGCCGCGCGTCAGTCCGCCGCGGCCGGGATGATGTCGCCGGGCACCAACTGGCCGGGACGATCCACTTCCCGCCGGAACACCAGCCGTTGCTCGTGGAACACCGCCACCGTTTCGCGATGGGCGATCGAGACCAGCGTCGCCTGCGGCAGGTGCCGTTGCAGGATGTGGTAGAGTTCCGTCTCGCCCTCGGGATCCAGGCTCGCCGTCGCTTCATCCAGGAACACCCAGTCCGGATTGCTCAGCAGTGCCCGCGCGATCGCCACCCGCTGTTGCTCGCCGCCCGACAGCCGCATCGGCCAGTTGGAATCGTGGTCGAGTTCGGGCACCAGCGCGGGCAGACCGACATCCACCAGCACCTTCGACAACGCTTCCCGGTTATAGGTGTTGGTTGGATGCGGGTAGGTAATCACATGGCGCAACGTGCCGAGCGGGATGTACGGGCGTTGCGGCAGGAAGAAGGCGTTTTTGGGCACTTCCACCCGGCCATGGCCGAATGGCCAGATGCCGGCGATGGCACGGAACAACGTTGATTTGCCGGTGCCGGAACGCCCGGTGACCACCACCGAATGCCCGGCCCGCAGCTCCAGGTCGGCATGTTCCAGCAGATTATGGCCATTGGGCAGCGAGATGGTGAGATCATGCAGCCGCACCGTGCCGTCCGCCGTCTCGACTCGGTCGAATCCCTGGGCGGCGGCGGCGCGGGCGGAGACAATGGCGCGGTGGAAGGTGGTCAGACGTTCGACAATGGCGCGCCAGTTCGCGAGCTGGGCGTATGCACTCACGAACCATGACAAAGCACTCTGCACCTGGCCGAAGGCGCCGACGGTCTGCATCATCCCGCCCAGCTCCATCGTCCCGGCGAAGTAGCGCGGCGCAGCCACCACCACCGGGAAGATCACCGCAACCTGGTCATAGCCCACTGTGAGCGTATTCAGCAGCTTCATCCGTACCATGATGGCGTACCAGTTGCCGATCACCGCCTGGAAGCGATGCAGCAGCACGCCTTGTTCTTCCTTCTCGCCGCGCTGGAGGGCGATGCCTTCCATGTTCTCGCGGATGCGCACCAGGGCGTAGCGGAAATCCGCCTCCACGCGTTGCTGGCGGAAATTCAGGGCGGAGAGCGGGCGGCCGACCAGGTGGGTCAGCCAGCTTCCCACCACGGCATAGACCAGCGCGACCCAGACCATGTAGCCGGGGATGAATATCCCGAACAACGTCACGTCGCCCGACAGGCCCCACAGGATGCCGACGAAGCTGAACAGGGAGACGATGTTGGAAAGCAGCCCCAGGCCGAGCGAAAGCGTATTGTCGGTGAAGTCGCGCAGGTCCTCGGCAATACGCTGATCGGGGTTGTCGGTGCCGACGGCGGCGCGGTCGGTGGTGAGGCTGATGCGATAATAGGCGCGATCCGCCAGCCATTCATCGAGATAGACCGTCGTCATCCAGCGCCGCCAGCGGATCTGTAACCACTGATTGAGGTACACCGAATATACCGCGATGCCGATGAAGACAGCCGCCAATTCGCAGAAGCCGGGCATCAGCCCACTCGGCGTGAAGCGGTATATGAAGATCAGGTCGACGAAGGCGTGCCAATTCTTCTGCTGCAGCGAATTGTAGAATTCGCGCCGCCAGAAGTTCAGTACCACGCTCAGCCCGACCTGGGCGAGGTTCAGCACGACGACGGAGAGCAGCAGCCCCCAGGCGGACAATTTTTCGTCCGAACGGGTGAAGTACGGCTTCGCGAGCCGGAACGCATCGTGCAGGAACGAGCCAAGACCACGCATGCAACCATCATCTTTCTTTTGCTGGGTTAAGCGCTCGATCGAGAGCGGCAAGCCAGGCGGCAACCCGACGACGGTTGGCCCCCAGGTCGGAATAGCCGTAAACGCTGCGCGAATACAGCAGGAGTGTGGCGGTGTTGGGCCCCTCGGCGGTGACCTGGGCCGTGACACGGTCCGGAAAGTTGAATACCAGACTGCGCACGACCCAATGCGCCTGTAGCCGGTCCGGATAGGCGGCGGCAAGGAAGGTGCGGGGTTGCGCCGCCGCCACGGCCTCGACCGCGGTATAGAGCCGCTGCGACGTCACGTGGTAGGGCGGCGTGACGATATCCGGGGCTGGCAGGAACCCGGCCGGCGCCGCGAGCGCGGTATTCGGGCTGGCCGGGCGGCTGATCTGTGTGATGTCCATCGGAGGGGGTACCGGCAGGCCCTGGGCGCCGATCGCGCCGCAGGCCGGCAGCAGCAGTCCCAGCAGCCGGGCGAGGGGGGTCATGCCGACCTTCTATATCGCGGCTTGCCCTGGCGGGAGATTTCATCGCCGTTAGGCTTCCGTTCACCCGCGCGTGGTTTGCTGGCCGGGCCGGAATCGCGGTGCCCCCCAGCCATGTCCGAGACAACCCAGACCCAGCCTGATCGCTGCACGCTTCGCCACCGTCTGTTCAGCCGCTTCGGCGAGCCCCTGTTCCGCCGCGCCGAGGCCGACGGCACGCCGGTCATGGTCGTCATGCTCGGTGAGCGGGAGGCCGCCCTGCCGCTGCGAGCCTTGCAGCACGAGTTCAGCATTCCTGACGAGTCCGAAGATGGCCGCATGCTGGCCCTGATCGCGGCCGCGCTGGATTTCGTCACCACGCTCCGTCTGGGCGACAAGCTGCCACCTGAGGTACTCAGCGGCGAGGCAAGCTGGGAGCCCGAGCCGCAGCACCGCCAACTCGCCCTGGCAAAGCTGCGGCTGCACTTGATCGCCTGGCTGCAGCCGGAGAAGGCCGAGGAGTATGCTTTGCTGGCCCCCGCGGAGATCATCGCGGCGGCCGACGACCCGGCGCTGCGGCCGCAGGTGCGGCAAGCGTATTGCCGGATGGCCGCGGACATGAAGCTGCCCGAAAACGCCATCCCGCCGATGCTGGACGCTCTGGCGCTGGAACTGTCCTACGTGGAGGCGCTGCGCGAACGGCTGCTGCAGCCGATACAGCAGGTGGGGTTGAAGCTGGCGCATCTGGCACATGGCTGGCATGGCGACCCTGCGCAGCTCGAGAAGCTGGGGCAGGTACGGCGCCTGAATGCCACCGCGCTGCGCCGCATCGGCGGCCGGTTCGAGGAACTGGACGGACAGACCAGCGAGGTGCCGGCGGCGCTGCGCAACCTGGAGAGCCAGAAGACCTTCATCCGCTCCAACCGGGACTGGCTGTATCGCACGGTGCGGGCATGGCAGCCGCTGCTGGCGGAATGGAACGATATCGGCTCGGTCTACGACCAGCGTGCGCGCGTGGTGCTGGAGCACATGTATCATTACCTCGCCCCACGCTTCATGCCGGTGACTGAATGGCTGACCGTGTCGAATCCCGCAGGCAAGAAGCAGAACGCGCAGGAACGGCGGATGGTGTGGTGATCGCGCCGATCCGCCGGCGTGAGCGTCGCGCATGGGGCCACAGCGAAGCTAGTGATTTCGCGAGACAGATTGCCGGAATACGCATTTCCGGTGGTCCACCAATGTGCCTGGCGAACCCGCCGGGAGCGTCGCGCCCGTCACGATCGTTGTGAACTGAATCGGTGAGGTCCGTTGACGCCTCGACCGGTCCACGGGCTGCGTCAAAGGCTGATCGCAGCAACGGGCTGCGTCAAAGACTGATCGCAGCAAAGGATGTTCTGCCCTTCCGGACTCGCAATGACAGCACCAGCAAGCATCGTGCGGACTGGACGTCATACTGGCAACGGCCGCCACGTCAACACAGATCAGTCAGCAACGAACTTCTGATACACTTCCACCATGTCATCCACCGCGGCGGCATAGAGTTGCTCGCCATGTTCCGGCGACGACAGCGACGGATCGGAGCCGATGCGGCCGTCCGGGAAGCGTCGGCGATAGTCGGCGCTGTCGTAGAAGGCCGGGCTGCGCGGCGCCACCTTGGGCGACATCTGCGCGTGCTTGATATGTTGCGGCTGGTAGAACTGCGCCAGCGAGACTTCCGACGCGGTGGCATGGCTGCCCTCGGAATCGCCGTACAGTTCCTTGCTCAACTTGCGCACCCGCGGGCCGTCCGCCCACATCACCATCCTGCAGCGCACCGGCCAGGTGTCGGTCTGCGCGCGCAGCGACACTTCGGCATAGATCTCCGAAAATGCCGTGCTCACTGGAGCGATGTTGCCGCCATGGCCGTTGATGAACAGGAAACGCTCGAAGCCATGGCGGATCAGGGAATTGACGACGTCGTTCACCACCGCGATCAGCGTCGTGGGGCGCAGCGTGATCGTGCCGGTGAAGGCAAGGTGGTGCTGCGACATGCCGATGGTGAGCGTCGGCGCCACCAGGCAGCCGATCCGCTCGCCGACGCCCTTGGCAACGAACTCCGCATCCAGGTGATCGGTGCCGATCAGGCCGTTGGGACCGTGTTGCTCGGTCGAACCGATCGGAATGATGATGCCGCGCGAGCTGCGCAGGTATTCCTCGACTTCGTGCCAGGTTGTGAGCGCGAGCTGCATGCGAGGGCTCCTCGTCGGCTGTTGCGATGCAGGCAAGCTGCGGCGCGCGCGCGAGGAACGCAAGGAGCGGCTGGGCCAGCAGGGAATACAGCCAGCAGGGAAAACATTGCGCCCCGCGGCCAGACGGCCCAGCATCAGCGAAAACCTGCGGAGGCGATCCATGCTGACCGACGCACAAGGACAGGCCGTATCGGGCGCGACGGCCGAAGCACTCGCCCTGTACGACCAGGCGGTGCGTGCCTACGTCCTGGTCTATGGCGATGCGGTCGGATTGTTCGAAGCAGCGCGTCAGGCCGCCCCCGAGTTCGCGATGGCGCATATCGGCAAGGCCTGGTTGCTGACGCTGACCTATGACCCGGTGCTTGCCGCCCAGGCCCACACACTGCTGGCTACAGCGCGGACATTGCCGCTGAACGATCGCGAACGCGCACACGTGGCAGCACTGGTCCAGGTGACCGCCGGTGAGCGCGGTGCGGCCGTGCCATTGCTCGACGCGCATCTGATGCGCTATCCGCTCGATCTGATCGCGCATCAGACCGCCAACCTGCTGGATGGATTTCTCGGACGCTTCGCCTGGATCCATCGCCGTGCCGCGCGCGCGTTGCCCCGCTGGTCGGTGCAGCAGCCGGGCTACGCCACAGTGCGCGCGTTTCATGGCTTCGGCATGGAGGAAGACGGCGATTACGCGCGGGCCGAGGAGGAGTCGCGCGCGGCCGCTGAACTGGAACCTCACAGCTTCTGGGCGCACCATACTGTTGCGCATGTGATGGAAATGACCGGACGCCCGCAGGACGGCCTGGGATGGATGGCAGCGCGCGAGCCGATGTGGTCGACGCCCGACCACGCCAACCGCGTGCATATCTGGTGGCATCGCTCATTGTTCCATATCGAACTCGGACAGTACGACGCGGCACTTGCGTTGTACGATGGGCCGATCCGCGAAACCCAGCGGCCGTTCGGTGTGAGCCTGACCAACGCGTCGGCGCTGCTGTGGCGGCTGGATCTGCTGGGCTGCGACGTCGGTACGCGCTGGCAGGAACTCACCGCGCTGTGGCAGGGCCACGCCGACGGTGCCTGCCTGGCGTTCACCGACATTCACGCTGCGATGGCGGAGTTGCGGTCCGGCCAGGAAGCAAAGGTCGAGCAACGATTGGCATGGATGCGGCAGACGGCTGCGGATGATAGTGAGCGCGCGGCGTGTTATCGCGACGTCGGCATTCCGGTGGTGGAGGGATTGTTCGCATTCCACCGCGGCGACTACGCGGACGCTGTCGCTACGTTGCAGCCGATCCGATACGAGGTGTGGCGCATCGGCGGTAGCCAGGCGCAGCGCGACATCGTGGATTGGACGCTGACCGAGGCGGCCTTGCGGGCGGGGACGCGCGATGTCGCGTTGTCGCTGGCCTATGAACGCCTGGATGCCCGACCGCGCAGCGCGGTGAACCGGCGGTTCGTGCGGCAGGCGGAGGCGCTGGCGGCCTGATGGCCTTTGCCAGATGTGACACGGTGTGATGGCCTTGGCCGGGCAGAACAAGGGATAAGCTTGCGGACCGCTGAAGGGTCCCGCCTAACACCATTGCTCCGCAGACGAGGCAGTCCTGCCAATGCAGCAACGGCGTTGGCGAGCAAGCTATAGCCAGCGCCGCACCCGTGTGCGGTAGCGGCGGTAAACGTCGCCGAATTTGCCCTCGAGATAGGCTTCTTCGCGAGCGATGACACCGTAGCTGATCACCACGGCAAAGGGCACAAGCGTCAGCAACGGCCAGACAGTGTCGAGGCCAATGGCCTCACCGATGAGTCCGAGTGCCATGCCGAGGTAGATGGGGTTGCGCGTAAAGCGGTAGGGGCCGGTGTCGACGATCGTCGTGCTCGGCAGGTTGGTGGGCACATTCGAGCCTGCGCGGGTTATGCTGGCGAACGCCCAGACGGCCAGTGCCACCGCAAGGGCGAACACCATCGCCCCCAACCAAGCTGTCGGCACCGCGGGTGGAATGAACGGCAAGGGTATCAGTCGGTGGAGAACCCACCCGGCAAGCAGTGCAAGCGCCCACGCGATCGGCGGGTGGACAGCGACATTCGGCGCATCGGCTTTGTCAGCATTCCTGAACACGCGCGGACGGTGCTGTGGAGGGCTGCATCCGTCAAGCGCGTGTGCCGCAGCCATTCAACGACATGCCTTTCCTCACAACATCCACTACACGCGATCCGCTTGAGGGGCGGATCCACTACACGCGATCCGCTTGAGAGGCGGGCACACCTCACCAACCCACGCCACGGCGGCATCCGCTTGCGCTTGACCCCACTGCCGAACCGGTTTCCCATCAGTCCAACAGAACCCGAGGGAGAAGAGCAATATGCACGACACGGTCATCCGTGGCGGGACCATCGTCGATGGCACCGGCCAACCGCGTTTCACCGGCGACGTGGCGATCGATGGCGACCGCATTGCCCAGGCCGGCGGCAAGGCCGGGCCCGGCAAGCGCGAAATCGACGCCAACGGATTGCTGGTGACGCCGGGCTGGGTCGATGCGCATACCCACTACGACGGCCAGGCCACCTGGGATTCGGAACTCGCTCCCTCCTCCTGGCACGGCGTCACCACCATCCTGTTCGGTAATTGCGGCGTCGGCTTCGCGCCCGTGCGCAAGGCCGACCATGACTCGCTGATCGGCCTGATGGAGGCAGTGGAGGAAATCCCTGGCATCGCGCTCGCCGACGGGCTGAAATGGAACTGGGAAACCTTCCCGGAATATCTCGACGCGCTGGACCAGATGCCTCGCGCGATCGATGTCGCCGCGCAGATTCCGCACCACCCGCTGCGCGTCTATGTGATGGGCGAGCGCGCGGTGAACCGCGAGAAGGCCACCGCCGAGGACATCGAGGCGATGCGCCGCATGACCGAGCAAGGCCTGCGCGCCGGCGCGTTCGGTTTCACCACCTCGCGCACCAATTCGCACAAGACGCCGAGCGGCGAGATGGTTCCCGGCCGCTATTCCGAAGTGCAGGAACTGCTTGGCATCGGCAGCGCACTGAAGGGCCTCGGCTACGGCGCGTTCGGCGTCAACAGCGACTTCGACATAGAAACATCGGAACTGGAGTGGATGACGAAGCTGGGCAAGGACACCGGCCGTCCCGTCTGGTTCCTGCTCACCGACCGTCCGACCGACCCCGTGCGCTGGCGCCGCCTGATGGACGGCGTGCACAAGGCGCGTGCCCAAGGTGCGATGGTCACGGCGCAGGTTGCCGGCCGCCCGGTCGGCGTGCTGCTGGGGATCGATACCGCGCTGAACCCGTTCTCCATCCGCCCCAGCTACCAGGCGCTGCTGTCGCTGCCGGCGGAGGAGCGTATCCGCCGCCTGCAGGACCCGGCGCTGCGGGCACAAATCCTCGCCGAGGCGCCGTCGCCCGAACTGATCCACCGCCTGTCGCAGTTCCGCCAGCGCATCACCACAAGCTGGCACCGGATGTTCCCGATGGGCGACCCGCCGAATTATGAACCGCGTGCGGATGAAAGCATCGCCGCCATCGCCGCGCGTAGCAACCACACGCCGGATGAGATCGCCTACGACTACCTCGCGGCCGGCGCCGAGAAATTCCTGTTCTTTCCCATCGTCGGCTACAACGAGGACAATCATGATATCATCCGCACCATGCTGACGGATGACGCGACAGTGCTCGGCCTGTCGGATGGCGGCGCGCATTGTTCCTCCATCGTGGATGCGAGCGTGCCGAGCTGGATGCTGATCCATTGGACGCGCGACCGCACGCGCGGGGACAAACTGCCGCTGGAGCTGGTGGTGAAGCGCCAGACCAGCGAGACCGCCGGCTTCTTCGGTTTCCACGACCGTGGCGTGCTGGCGGCAGGCAAGAAGGCGGACATGAACGTCATCGATTACGACGCGCTGCGGCTGCATGTGCCGGAGGTGCGCTACGACCTGCCAAAGAGCGGCCGCCGTCTGGTGCAACGAGTCGACGGCTATCGTGCGACGTTCGTCGCCGGCGTGCCGACGTTCGAAAACGGCGAATATACCGGCGCCACGCCAGGCAAGCTGGTCCGGGCGAAAGCGGCGTAACCCAACCATCTGGTAAGGATCGGGCGACCTCGTCATGGCCGGGCCATGTTCCCGGCCTTGAACGGGGGATCGCCCGGCCATCTTCCCTCGATGATCGGGTGGCCTGGCAACACGATTTGATCGATCGTGCGCAGATCGCGGGCTGATCCCCGGCTCAAGGCCGGGGACAGGCGCCGGACCGGATGTGCCATCCCCCCGGCCATAACGTTCGATCTTAAGGACAGCTCATGGAAAAGCGCAGGCTTGGACAATCATCTTTGTACATCGCACCGCTCGCTTTCGGCGGCAACGTGTTTGGCTGGACCGCGGACGAGACGACATCGTTTGCCTTGCTCGACGCCTTCGTCGCGGTGGGCTTCAACTTCATCGACAGCGCCGACGTTTATTCCCGTTGGCATCCCGGCAACCAGGGCGGCGAGTCCGAGGCCATCCTTGGCAAGTGGCTGAAGTCTCGCGGCAACCGCGGCAAGGTGATCGTTGCTACCAAGCTCGGCATCGAGATGGCACCCGGCAAGCGGGGTTTGTCGCGCCGCTATATGACGGAAGCGGTCGAGGCCTCGTTGCGTCGACTGCAAACCGACTATATCGACCTCTACCAGTCGCATCGCGATGACCCCGAGACGCCGATCGAGGAGACGCTCGGGGCCTACGGCGAGCTGATCAAGCAGGGTAAGGTCCGCGAGATCGGTGCCTCGGGCTTCACCGCCGCGCGGCTCTCCGAGGCCCTACGCATCAGCACGACACAGGGGCTGCCACGCTACGAAAGCCTGCAACCGCTCTACAACCTGGTGGAGCGCCGCGAATTCGAAGGCGACCTGGAACGTCTGTGCCTGCGCGAGAAACTGGGCGTCATTCCGTACTACTCGCTGGCGAGCGGCTTCCTGACCGGCAAGTACCGTTCCGCAGCCGATGCCGAAGGCCGCGCACGCGGCTCGCGCGTGACGAAGTACCTGAACGATGCCGGCTTCCGCGTGGTGGCCGCGCTGGATGAGGTGGCAAAGCGCAGCAACGCCACACCAGCCCAGATCGCGCTGGCATGGATGATCGCGCGGCCCAGCATCACCGCGCCGATCGCCAGCGCCACCAGCGTGGAGCAATTGCGGGAAATCATGCGGGCGCCCGAAATCAGGCTGGACAGCGACGCGATCACGCTGATCGACAAAGCCAGCGCCGCAGCCTGATCCGTGGCTCGGGAAGCGGCGGCGCCTGAACCGCCGCGTCACCCGACCGCGATGACGTGAACCGGCTGCCGGTTCCTGGCAGTCAGGCTGTCGCGCTCGGCCGTGCCTTCATTCGCGAATGCCACGCGACGATGTGCTGGTTCTCTGGATTGATCGGCTGGCGCAGGCCGTCGAAGAAATCGAGGAACCCGAACAATAGAATATCCGCAAGGCTGAGCCGGTCGCCGCAAACGAATTGCCGCCCGGCGATCTGGCCGTCGAGCCAGGTCAGCTTCTCCTGGGCGATCTGCTTCAGGTCCTCGCCGGCCGCGGGAATGCAGTGCATGCGGTGCTGGAACATCCGCAACCCGTCGGTGTAGCGGAAGCCGCTGGTCATTGGCTCGATGATGTGCAGATCGATCCGTCGCGCCCACATGCGAGTCTCCGCGCGCTCCGTCGGCGTGCCGCCGATCAGCGAGGGGCCGGGCGTCACTTCGTCCAGGTACTCGCAGATCGCGGTGATCTCGGCGAGCACTGTGCCGTCGTCGAGTTCCAGTGCCGGGCAGGTGCCGGTGGGGTTTTTCGACAGGTAGGGCTCGCGGCGGTTCTCGCCGCCGCGGATATCAACCTCCACCTTCGGCAGTTCGATGCCGCGCTCGGCCACGAAGATGCGCACGACGCGCGGGTTCGGGCCGACCGAATTATAGAGCAACATGTGGATTCCCCTCTCAGACTTGCCCGGCGTTATGCCACGGCCTCCGCCTCGATCTCCACCATGAAGCGCGGGTCAGCCAGTCCCGAAATGAACAGTAGCGTGGACGCCGGCGCGTGGTCGCCGAACACCGCGCCACGCGCGGCACGATATGCCGACAGCAGCCCGCGGTCGGTGAGGAAGGTCTGGATTTTCACCAGGTTGGTGACGCCCATATCGTTGGCTTCCAACACCGCGCGCAGATTGGCGAATGCCTGGGCGATCTGACCCTCGCCGGTGGCGGGCACGCTGCCGTCCAAAGCCATCCCCACCTGACCGGAGATGATCAGCCGCCGCGCGGCGCCTTCAATGATGATGCCGTGCGAATAGCCGGTCGGCGTGCGCACTGTCGGCGGATTATTGCTGGTGATGGTGGCCATGATTGCCCTCCCCTGATCTGTCACCGCGCGAGCCAGTCCCGCACGGCTTGCCCGATAAACTCTGCATCGGCGGGATTCGTCATCGGATTGCCGGCGCGATGCCCCCAGATGCCGGGGATCGGCCGCAATTCCGCCTGCGCCAGATGCGGCAGCTCGGCTGCATTGTCGGCAACACGAAAATACAGGTCGGTCTCGCCCGGCATCAACAGCGCGCGCGCGCGGATTGCTCGCAGCGCGCGCACCAGGTCGCCATCATATAAAGAATTGGCACTGATGTCGGCCATCTCCCAGGTGCGTAGCTGGGCATAGAGATTGGCGGCGGGGCGGGCGCCGAAGCGGTCCTCCCAACCGGTGCGCAGGAAGGTCTCCAGATCCGGCGCGCCGAGATTGGGCGTGGGACCGGACGCCAGATGCAGTCCTGCGCGATAGAAATCCTGGCTGAGACCCCAACCGGCATAGATGCGGCCAAAGGCGCGCATGGCGGCGCGCGGCTCGGCGCTGAAGCGGCCGTTGCCGATATGCTGGGGTGCCGCCTCCAGCGTCGCCATCAGGCCCTTCAGGAATACCTGGTTGTGCACCGCAGTGCGCGCCACGCCGCAATTCACCACGATCCGTGCGACGTCGCTTGGGAACAATGCCGCCCAGTGATAGGCCTGCAAGGCGCCCATCGACCAGCCATACACGCAGGCAAGTTGCGTGACGCCGAAATGCTCGGTCAGCAATCGGCGCTGCACCTGGACGTTATCGTAGATGGTAACGAGTGGCGGATAGTCCGGCGTGTCGGACGGGCTGGAAGACAGGCCGTTGCCGAACATATCGGCGATCACGATGAACCAGCGCGTCGGGTCCAGCACGCCATCGGGACCGATCAACCACTCCAGGTCCGGATGTTGCGCGCTGTAGCTGGTGGGATACAGCACCACGTTGTCGCGCTGTGGCGCGAGCGTGCCGTGCGTCTTCCACGACAGCCGCGCGTGGGGCAGCACCATGCCGGATTGCAGCGTGACGTCGCCGGCATCGAAGCTGCCTTGTTGCGTGGGCCAGGGCATGCATCCTCCATTGCCATGCCGGCCATTGCCGGCGTCCATCGCGAGGCTGCCATGATGATGCGCCTGATCGCTGTCGGCCGGCAACGCGAGGGGCCGGAATTGGCCTTGTTCGCGCGCTACCAGGCGCGGCTGCGGCCGCCGCTGGTGCTGACCGAGATTGCCGAGGCGCGTGGGACGCCTGCGGAGATCAAGCGGCGTGAAGCCGCGGCGTTGCTGGGGGCCGTGCCGAAGGAGGCATTTGCCGTGGCACTCGACAGCGGGGGTGAGGCACCGGACACCGCGCTCTTCGCCGCTCTGATCGAGCGCTGGCTTGGTCTGGGCCGGCCGGTGTGTTTCCTGGTCGGCGGGGCCGAAGGGCTGGAGTCGTCGGTCATCGCGCGGGCAGATTACGTCTTGTCGCTGGGTCCGCTGACCTGGCCGCATCTGCTGGTGCGCGGACTTCTCGCCGAACAATTGTACCGGGTGCGCTCGATCGCGGCGGGGCATCCGTACCACCGCGCCGGTCGGCCTTCGCCGGATGCAGAGCGGCATCCCGTCATGGCGCGGCACGCGGCGCCGAAGCAATCCCGGTCCTGAATGTCCGAGTGACCCGGATTGCTTCAGCGCCTCGCGCTTCGCAATGACTCCCGGGTCCCGCCGCCCGCAGCGTTACCGTCCCCGTTACCCCGCCCGCGTCCCGGTGCACGGGGCCTTCCCGCCCGAGCCGGTGTCGGCTGGCTTTGCCTGTGACGATGAAGATGTTCCAGCAGCAGTCGCGCGGGCGCGGTCAGCTCAGACGAACGGCGAACGCAAACGTGCAGTTGGCGCATCGCCCAGGGATCCGACAATGAGGAGATGCTGATTGGCGTGTTCTGCCTGCATCGCCGGGCTGCCGTCTCTGGAATGATCGCGAGCCCGACGCCGCTGCCGACCATCTGGCATACCGCGTCGAATGCGCCAACCCGAACACGCAATTTGAGAGGCTTGCCTGCCTGTATCGCCTGTTGCGCCAGATGCTGCTGGAGCGCATTGGTCGCGGCCAACCCCACGAATCCATGGTCGAGCAAGGTTCGGAACGACAGGCGCTGCTGCCGCGCGAAAATGTGGTCTCGGGGCGTGACGAGGACGAGTCGGTCAGTCGCAAACGGATACGCCTCCAGTTCGCCGAAATCGACGATATCCGCCACCATGCCAATGTCGGCGAACCCCTCTGCGACGGATCGAACGACTTCGTGGCTCGATTTTTCCTCGATATCCACGTCAATCCCACGATGATCTGCAAGAAACTCATTGAGCGCCTCGGGCAGGAATTCACTGAGAGCCGATGCGTTCGCCTGCATGCGGATCCGGCCCTTCAGCCCACCGGAGTACTCTGACAATTCGCCTTTCATGGATTCGATCTGCTGCAGCACGATCCGAGCATGATGTGCAAATGCCCGGCCGGCCGGGGTCAGGGAGACGCCATGACGGTGGCGTCCAAGCAATGGCACTCCCGCGAGCTGTTCCATCTTTCGAATACGACCGCTTGCCGAAGCGAGCGCCAGATTCGACCGCGCGGCGCCGTGTGTGATGCTGGACGCCTCGGCGACATGCAGGAAGAGCGTCAGGTCGACCAGATCGAAGCGCATCCGCGGTGTCCTTGCCAAGCCTTCGCGAAACACGAAGTCAGACTGTGGAAATGCCAAATTGTCACCACGGCGTCGCATGCTCAAGTTCGCCGCATGCAATCGCTTCACCCACACGTTCTCGCGGTGGCACTGACCTTTGTTCTCGCCGGCCTGG
This sequence comes from Acetobacteraceae bacterium, assembly GCA_035508435.1. GTDB lineage: Bacteria > Pseudomonadota > Alphaproteobacteria > Acetobacterales > Acetobacteraceae > JASHVB01. Next base: position 25,517 of record DATJNA010000033.1, read on the forward strand.
TCAAGGGCGTCACTGGCATGGGATTGCCGACGGTCGCCATGGGATTGCTCGGTTTGCTGATGGCACCGGCTGAAGCTGCTGCTTTCCTGGTCATCCCCTCGCTGGTGACGAATGTTTGGCAGTTCCTTGCGGGACGGCATCGGCTCGTCCTGTTGCGACGAACCTGGTCCATGTTGCTGACGATCGGTCTGGCCACATGGGCGGGAGCGGGTCTGATCACCGGTGCCGGAGCAGCGCGCGCCGCCATCTGGTTAGGGGCAGCCCTCGTCACCTATGCCGCGGTCAGTCTGGCCAGGGTTCGTCTCTCGGTTTCGAACCAGCACGAAGCCTGGCTCTCCCCGGCAATTGGCGCGACAACAGGCGTCGTGACTGGCGCCACCGGCGTATTCGTCGTACCCGCGGTTCCGTATCTCCAGGCGCTCGGCTTCGACCGAGATGACCTGGTCCAGGTGCTGGGGCTTTCGTTCACCACATCCACCATCGCGCTGGCGGCTGGCCTCGCGACCCGCGGTGCCTTCCAAATGAATGCCGCGGCAGTGTCGGTCCTTTGCACGCTGCCGGCCCTTGCCGGCATGGGCATTGGGCAGATGATCCGCAGACGGATAGATCCCGCGACATTCCGCCGGATCTTCCTGATCGGCCTCCTGCTCCTCGGCGCGGACCTGATGCTCCGCTCGGTCGTTTAGGCCTGAAATAGCCGTGCGAACCACCCATCGCATCATCCGGCTTGCGACGCGCGGGCAAAGAGCGCGGCGAGGTATGTGTCGAGCGCGATCGGGTCCGCCCAGGGCGACGGACAACGTTGCAGGATTTCTCCGTGCGCCTGACACCCTCGCGCCACCATGATCGCCAGGCTGCCGCTATACCGGCAGGGTCGCGGTCGCCTTCGCCCCGCCGCTCGCTCGGTTCGCCAGCGCCACATCGCCGCCGTGTGCGCGCATGATATTGCGCGCGATCGGCAGTCCCAGCCCGACGCCACCGGTCTCGCGGTTCCTGCTCGGCTCGCCCCGGTGGAACGGCTCGAACACTTGGTCCAGCTCGCCGGGAGGGATCCCCGGCCCGTCATCCTCGATCTCCACCGTGAGCATAGCGCCCGCGGCGCCGGCGGAAACCGGCGGCACCAGCCGCACCCGGGCGCTGTCACCATATTTCACCGCATTCGACACCAGGTTGGTCAGCGCCCGCTTCAATCCCATGGGCCGCACGCGCACCGTCCAGTGAGGCGGGCCGTCATACGTCAGGCGCGGGGCAGCATCCGGATGCGCGTCGCCGGTCTCGTCCAGGATGGTCCGCAACAATTCAACAATATCAACTGCCTCTACCGGTTCGCTGGTACGCGCGTCGCGGCCGAAGGCCAGGGTGGCGGAGACCATGGTCTCCAACTCCTCGAGATCGGCCAGCACCTTTGCCCGTTGCTCATCGTCCTCGATGAACTCGGCGCGCAACTTCAGCCGGGTGATCGGCGTACGCAGGTCGTGGCCGATCGCGGTCAGGAGCTCGGTGCGGTCCTGCACAAAACGGCGGATGCGGGCCGCCATGGTATTGAACGCGGCGGCCGCGGTGGCAACCTCCAGCGGCCCATTTTCAGGCAGGGGAGGGGCGTTCACGTCGCGGCCCAGCGCCTCGGCGGCGGCGGCCAGCGTTCGCACCGGCGCGGTCAGCGTGCGCACCGCCCACAGCGTCAGCCCGGCGGCTACCACGGTCATGAGCAAGAACGCGGCCAGGAAGGTGGGCGAGTGCCATGGCCGCGGCGGCTCGATCCCGGCGGTCACGTTCAGCCACTGGCTGTCTGGCAGGCGAAGCCCGATCACGATCCGGTGCCAGTCTGGGCCTCCCAGAATCTGCATGCCGTGCCAATGGTGCGGCGGCGGCATGCCCACCAGGTTAAGGTTGATGCGCCAGAACCGTTGCTCATGCATGGGCATTTCCGGCAGTGCCGGATCAACCGGCGGGGCGTCGCTCAGCACCGCATGCAGACCGGGGCCATGATGCAATTCGCTCAGGACGGCGGCGCGATCCTCCGGCTTGGTCAGCTCGACGGTGCGGTACAGCCCGACCACACGGAATGCGAGGTTGCGGACCTGGGCCAGGCGCTGCAGATCGATGCGGTCCATGGCATGGATCGCCAGCCCGGCTGCCTGCACCAGGACCAGGCCGACGAGCAAAACCAGCGCGGTCCGCGCAGCGAGGCTACGGGGCCAGAAGCGCAGCCTCACGCATGCTCCACGGTCGCCGCCAGGACGTAGCCGCCGCCGCGGACGGTCTTGATGAGCTGGGCGTTGCGGCCGTCATCCTCCAGCTTGCGGCGCAGGCGAGAGATGGCGACGTCGATGGCGCGGTCGAATGGTCCGGCCTGCCGGCCACGCAGCAGGTCGAGCAACATGTCGCGGGTCAGCACCCGGTTGGCGCGTTCCACCAGGGCCAGCAACAGGTCGTATTCGCCACCGGTGAGCGCGACCTCGGCGCCGTCCGGATTGAGCAAGCGGCGGCGGGCGGGCTCCAGCGTCCAGCCGGCGAAGCGTAGCGGGCGGGCGGTGCCGTCATGGCGCTGGCCCATCGTGTCGCCGGCGCGGCGCAGCACGGCGCGGATTCGCGCCAGCAATTCCCGCGGGTTGAACGGCTTCGGCACGTAGTCGTCGGCGCCGAGTTCCAGGCCGATGATGCGGTCGGTCTCCTCGCCCATGGCGGTCAGCATGACGATCGGCACGTCGGACTGGCCGCGCAGCCAGCGGGCGAAGTCGAGCCCGGACTCCCCCGGCAGCATCAGGTCGAGCACGACGAGCTGATAATGGCCGTTGGCCCACGCCCGGCGGGCATCCCGGGCGTCGCGGACGGCGGTGACGCGCATGCGGTGCTTTTCCAGGAATCGCGCGAGCAAGTCGCGGATTTCCCGGTCGTCGTCCACCACCATGATGTGCGGCGGCTGATCCATGGTCCGAGAGAATAGGCGGAAGCCGGCCGCTTCGTCAGTGCGCGTTGCAATCCGTTGCATTTCGTCGCCGATGTGGCGCAGAGCGTTTACCGTGATGACCTATCTACGGCGTGGTCTGCGCTTTGGAGAATCAACATCATGCGTAATACCCTGCTGGCCGCTGCCGTGGCGTTTGTGGTGGGCGGAGCGTCCGTCGGCAGTCTGATCACCTACGCTCAGCCGGCCCCGCCGCCGCCGGCCGGCCCCGTCGCGCAGGGGCCTCACCCTGGCATGGACGGTCCCGGCTGGCATGGCCCGGCTGGTCCCATGGCTTGGATGCACCGCTGGCATCACCGCCCGGCATTCGGAACCTTCGCGCTGGTCTATCCTCAGAAGGACCGTAACCTGAGCCCAGCCGACGTGCAGAAGATCGCGGAGGGCTTCTTGCTCTGGCGTGGCAACCACACGTGGAAGGTGGTCAACGTGGCGGCGACATCGGACGGCCCGATCGCCTTCTCCTTCGCAACACCGGACGGCACGGTGATCGCCAGCTTCACGATGGACCCCCATACCGGGCGGCTGGAACGCACGAGCTGATGCGCCAGGGGCTCTGACGGGCCTGGAGGTCGGGTGAGCCGCGAGTTGCCCGTGCCGGTGAAGCCGGCGCTGTGGCCTGAGACGGGCCTGGAGGTCGGGCGAGCAACGGCGTCGTGCGACACCCGTCATCGCGAGGAGCGGAGCGGCGAAGCAACCCTGTTCCAGTGGCTACTGGGATCTGACGCTCCGACCCGACCGGGATTGCTTCAGCCCCTTCGGGGCCTCGCAATGACACAGTGAGCACGTCGGCCGCTCCGCGGCCTCGCCGCTCAGCGACCCAGGTACTCGTCCAGTGCCTGTACCCCGGCCGCATCGAAGCGCAGCCCCAACTTGCTGCGCCGCCACAGGATGTCGTCTGCCGTCCGCGCCCATTCAGTGCGGACCAGCCAATCCACTTCACGCTGGGTGAGGTCGGCGCCAAACGTGCGGCCCAGGGCCGGGGACTCGTTCGAGTCCGCCAGCATCTCTCCCGTCAGCGTGCCATAAGACCGCACCAGCCGACGGATGGTCGATTGGGGCAGGAACGGATATTGTCGCTTTATTTCGCCGCACAGCGCATCGACGCCATCGTAGGGAAAGTCGCCGCCCGGCAGCGGCGCGCCCTCGGTCCATGGGCCGCGCATCCCAGGAAAGTACGGCGCCAGCTTTGCCATTGCCGCCTCAGCCAGGCGACGGTAGGTCGTCAGCTTGCCCCCGAACACCGAGAGCACGGGCGCCTCGCCCGGTGGCGCCTGTAGTTCCAGCACGTAGTCGCGCGTCGCCTCCTGCGCCTTGGTCGCCCCGTCGTCGCGCAGCGGGCGCACGCCGGCATAGCGCCAGACGATCGCGGCGGGA
>DATJNA010000034.1:0-97407 GCA_035508435.1 Acetobacteraceae bacterium
CCCGAGACAAGCAGTGACCGAGATCGCCATCACGCGCACGACGCAGCCGAAGCAGCCGCCGGCCGACGAGACCCTGGCGTTTGGCCGCGTGTTCACCGACCATATGTTCCTGCTGGACTACGATGCGGGTCGCGGCTGGCACAGCCCGCGCATCGTTCCGTACGCCCCGTTCACCCTGGATCCAGCCACCTGCGTGCTGCACTACGGTCAGGCGATCTTCGACGGGCTGAAGGCGTTTCGCGGCCCCGATGGCCGGGTCCGCTTGTTCCGCTTGCCCGACCACGCGCGGCGGCTGAACCGCTCGGCGCATTATCTGTGCATCCCGGAACTCGATCCGGCGATGGTGGAGGAATCCATCCGTGCGCTGGTGGACGTGGACCAGCGTTGGGTGCCGTCGTTGCCAGGCACCTCGCTCTATATCCGGCCGACGGTGATCGCGACCGAGACGTTCCTCGGCGTGCATCCCTCGAGCAATTATTTGTACTATGTCATCGTCGGGCCGGTCGGGGCGTATTACAAGGAAGGAATGAATCCGGTGAGCATCCTCGCCTCCGACAAGTATGTGCGGGCGGTGCAGGGCGGGCTGGGCGCGGCGAAGACCGCCGGCAACTACGCCGCCAGCCTGTACGGCGCGGAGGAGGCGCAGCATCAGGGCTATACCCAGGTGCTGTGGCTGGATGGCGTGGAGCATCGCTATCTCGACGAAGTCGGCACGATGAACATCATGCTGAAGATCGACGACGAGGTGATCACGCCGCCGCTGAACGGCGCCATCCTGGCCGGCGTCACGCGGGATTCGGTGCTGACGCTGCTGCGGGACTGGGGGCTGCGGGTTGCGGAGCGGCCGGTGGCGATCGACGAGGTGATTGCCGCGGCGCAGGCCGGGTGCCTCGAGATGTGGGGCACCGGCACCGCGGCCGTGATCTCGCCGGTGGGCGAGCTTGGCTACAAGGGCGAGCGCCACGTCATCAACGGTGGCCGGACCGGAGCGCTGACGCGGAAACTGTACGACACGATCGTGGGGATCCAGTACGGCACGGCGCCCGATCCGCATGGGTGGACGCGGCTGCTGGGGAACCGCTTGGGCGGCTAACATCCACGATCGGCGAAACGCGAGTCCGACCCACCGTTGCGAGGGCCGCGAGCGCGGCGCGGCGGGAAGCAGCGGCCCGGTTCGAGCAAGTGCACCGACTGCGGATCTACGTCTGACCGAGATTGCGTCGGCGCTGTCGGGGCCTCGCACTGACGCAGGGGCACCGGCGTCGTGCCGCGCTTCGCTGCCGCGTCCGCGCAACTTTGGCGCAGCAACGCTGCCGCGTCCGCGCAACTTTGGCGTAGCAACGCTGCGCGGCCGCGCAACTTTGGCGCAGCAACGCTGCGCGGCCGCGATGGCGCTACTCTGCCGCGTCGGCGCCGAGAAGTGCCGGATCAGGCGCCGCGATGGCGATCACCCGCGGCGCCGGGACCTCGGCCAGCAGCGTCCGCCAGGCCGGGGCACGGCGCAGCAACGCCGGAATTTCCGCGCCAGGCACGGGGCGCGAGAACAGGTAGCCTTGCATCTCGGCGCATCCGGCGCGCGCCAGCGCACGCAATTGCTCGCGGGTTTCGACGCCCTCGGCGGTGGTGGCGATTCCCAACTCCCGGCTGAGGCCAATCACCGCGCGCACGATCGCGCTGCAATCGTGCTGACTGTCGATCTCGCGGACGAAGGACTGGTCGATCTTGATGCGGTCGAACTGGAATCGCCTGAGGTAGCTGAGCGAGGAATAGCCGGTGCCGAAATCGTCCATGGCGATGCGTACGCCCAGCGCGTGCAGCGCCTGCAACGTTGTCATGGTTGCAGCGGTGTCCGCCAGCATGATCGATTCGGTGATTTCCAGTTCCAGCCGTTCGGGCGGCAGGCCGGAATTGCGCAGCGCCGCCGCGACGACCGTTACGATATCGCTGTTGCGGAACTGCACCACCGAGAGATTGACGGCGACCAGCGCGCTCTCAGGCCATGCCGCCGCGGCGGCGCAAGCTTCCCGCAACGCCCAGGTCCCGATCGGCACGATCAGGCCGGTTTCCTCGGCCAACGGAATGAACACGCCGGGGGAGACCAGGCCCTTGACCGGATGGCGCCAGCGCGTGAGTGCCTCGAAACCGGCGATTGCGCCGGAACGCACGTCGATCACCGGCTGATAGAACAATTCCAGTTGGCCGGCTTGCAGCGCCGCGCGCAACTCGGTTTCCATCTCATGACGCACCTGAAGCTCCGCGTCCATTTCGGCCGAGAACAATCGGTACCGCCCGCGGCCGTCGCGCTTGGCGCGGTGCAGCGCCAGGTCGGCGTTTTTCAGCAGCACATCGGCGTCGGTGCCATCCTGCGGCGCGAAGGCGATGCCGATGCTGCTGCTGCTGACGATCTGGCGACCGTCGAGCGCGAAGGGCTGGTGCAGCGAAGCAATCAGCGCGGCGGCAAATGTCACGGCATCCGCGGGTTTGTCCATCGTTGTCTGGATCACCGCGAACTCATCGGCGCCGAGATACGCGATGTTGTCCTCGTCCCCGACTTGCTCACGCAGACGCTGCGCCACCGCCTGCAGCAAGGTGTCGCCGACCGGGTGGCCGAGCGTGTCATTCACGGCCTTGAACTGGTCGACATCGATGCACAGCAGCGTCACCATCTGGCCGCGCCACGCGAAGCCGAGCGCCAGTTCCAACCGCTCACGAAACAGCACCCGGTTGGGCAGGTCGGTGAGCGTGTCATGCCGGGCCATGTAGGCGATGCGCGCATCCTTCCGGCGGCGTTCGCCAATGTCTTCATAGGTTGCCACCCAGCCTTCCCGCATCGGCTCGTGGGTGACGGCGAAGACACGGCCGTCCGACAACTCCCAGATATAGCTGGCCCGCTTTTGTTGCTCCACCATCTGGTCGCGGCGGGACAGGATACTGGCCAGGTCGTCCGCCGGAACATTGCCATGCGTCATGATTGCCTGCGCGAATGCGGGGTAGCTCATGCCGGGCGGCAACAGATCCAGTGGCACGCCGCATAATTCGCTGAAGCGCGCGTTGACCACCACCAGGCGGCGCTCGCCGTCGAACATCAGAAGACCCTGGTGCATGTTGGCGAGCGCGGTGTTGAGCCGCTCTGCCTCCAGCCGTGCCTGGCGTGCCCGCTGTTCGCGTTCGCAGGCATGTTCCAGCTCGGCTTCCGCCAGGGCGCGGCCGGCTTCCGCCTCGACCTGTGCGGCATAGGCCGCGCTCAGCCGCTCCTGATCGCGCAACTGGCGCACCGCGAGGATCAGGATGGCACTCAGCACCAGTTCGGTCAGGACAGTGCCGGCGATCATCCACTGCGCCACGGGGCGCCACTCGCTCAGCGCCTCCTGCACGCTGTCGGTGGCCGACACGATCAGCGCGTATCGTGGCACGGCATACGGCGCGATCAGCCGCTCCACACCGTCGAGGACGCTGCGGCGCCGGATCACGTCGCTGCCCCGAGCGATCATCGCTTCACGATAGGCATCGGGTGCGTCGTAGCTGCGGCCGATCTTGCTATCGAGATGTGGGTAGCGCGCCAGCAGCACGCCGTCGTCCCGGAACAGGCCAACGGACGACTGGGGACGCATCTTGATACCGGCGAAGAATTCTTCGAACGAACGAAGCTCGAGGCCGGCACCGACCAGCCCGACAAATTGGCCGTCACGCGCGGTGAAGGCACGCGCGAGTATTACCATCCAGGTGCCGTCGATCTGGTTTCGCAGCGGGGCACTGAGGAACCAGCCGCGCCTCGGGTCCCGCGCCAGCGCCCGCACGTAGTCACGGCCGGCGAGATCGCGTTGCGGCATCGGGCGATCATAGGTGGTCGCGAGCAATGTGCCGTTCCGGTCGGCGACCAGCAGGAACTTGATATCCGAGATGCCGGCGATGCGGCGCTGCAATTCCTGGTTGGCAGTCGGTTGCGCCATCTCGTTGGTGAGATCGGCGGCGGCATCGATGCCCAGGGCGCGCAAGTGATCGATCAGGCCAAGCTCAACGGCGTCAGCCGCCTGGAAGCGCAGCTCGGTTTCCTTGGCCAGGACGTAGGCCGTGTTCTTCAGGTCCCGCTCGGCATGGGCGACCGCGTCCCGGCGGGCGGTCATGACCAGTGTCGTGGTCGCTGCCGCCAGTGCCACCCCAATGGCGAAGCCACCGGCAGCCAGCATGTGTCTGGCCCGGGGATTGTGCAGCCAGGCCGTGATGCGAGTGAGGTGGAACAGCATGCAGGAGCCGCGCGCTAAGTCGCGAGAGCTTACGGTGGATTGGTGAAGCGGCGGTTAACGTCGTCGGCCAGGCGTCATGGCGGGCGACGGCGGATGAGCGCGCACTTAACCCGAACAACTACGCGCACTTAACATGAACAACCATGCGGACTTAGCCTGAACATCCGCGCGCACTTACTGTTAACCTGAACAGCTACGTGGTTCTTGTCATGGCCCGGCTTGACCTGGCGATCTACTCTCGCGGAGCAGGCGTGTTTGCTGGAACTGCGATTGATTCGATCGTGCGCGGAGGCTGGACAAGCCCGGTAATGCGCCCGCGGACACGGGTCTGGCCAAGCCAGGAATGGCTTGGAGGTTCGTGCGGTATGTTTGCCGCCGGCGCGTTTGTGCGACCGCGCGGGACAATCAATCGGGTAGATCGAACAATCGGCACCAGCCGTTGGGGCTGACGTCGCCAGCGACCACCTGGCACGATCGAGGGCGACGGAAGAAGGTGCAGCCGGAGCAATTCAGGCCGCCGCGCGGATGGTCCTGGTACTGTGCGGCGGCCTGCGATATCCTGGCGGGCGCATCGGCACGGGCGCGCGGTGTGCCGGCACCGAGCAAGGCCACGGCCAGCAGGGGCCGGCGCCGCACCAGGCCATCGGAACCATCAGGCGGGCTTGCTGACATAGCCGTAGCGCAGATTGCTGCGTCCCGGCCCGGCGCGGAGGTAGTCTCCCTTCAGCGCCGCGAAACGATCTCCCGTCACGACCTCCGCATGTTGCTCCAGCCCGTACAGCCGCGCGGAATTGCCGCTGAAGATCGCGGTCTTCACCGGGCCGGTCGCCGCTCCCAGCGGCTGGAAGCCGTGCTGCTTCTGCATGTCCTCGGGAATTTCCAGGCGCCGCAGTCCCTCGATCTGCCATTGCGGCGCGCCGGTCCACACCGCGTCGGTGCCCCAGACCACGCGGTCCACGCCCAGACCCTTGACCAGCATGCCCATCAGCGCCGCCGCCAGCCGCGGCTCGGCCACCGCGGTCCAGGCGAACAACTGGCCGAGGTCGCCATACACGTTGGTCACGCCGTATTTCTCGGGAATCTCCGCGAGATCGCTGGTCCATGAGCTGCGGCCGGTCCGGTCGAACTCCGCCATGCCGTCGGCGGGATTGCCACCCACCCAGCGATAACCCGAGTGATAGACAAGGAAATTCAGTTGCGGCCAGTCCTTCGCGGCGCGGCCGATGTCGCTGACATCGGCATAGGGGCGCAGGCGCGGGAATTTCGCCGCCACCGCAGGCGCAAACAGGCCCTTGTGGATGCAGACATTGCGGATCTTGGTCCTGGCAATGCGTTCATAGAACGGATACATCAGCTTCTCGTCATCGGCGTGCCAAGGATGCGCCGCCAGTTCCTTGTGCGTGTTGTCGCCGACGGTGTAGCCCTTCCACGAATCCGGCTGGTACTTTTCGATCGCGACATCCACTTGCTCGAGCCAGCCGGGCTGCCCGGGCGTGATGGTGAAATGCGCCAGCATCCGCCGTGAACCGGCCTGCTGGTTCACCATCGCGCGGGTCTTGAACACTTGCTCCTGCGGAATGAACCAGTCCTGCGGCACATCGGACGGCGAGTTGGACAGCAGCGCGACCTTGGTGTCGCTGTCCAGATAAATCTCCTTCACGTAATTCCCGTATTTCAAATCATCGATCGTTTGCTCCTTGCCGCTGAGTTCCTTGTTCCAGCCCCATTGCCCCACCGCCTCGCGCGCCTTCACGAACCCCATCAGCCGCGTGTCGTCGCGCAGGAAATGCGTGTGTCCGTCGATCACCATCTGGTTGGCCAGCGCATTGGCGCGCGCATCGGCCGCCTCTGGCGTCGCCGCCTCGGCCTCGCTGGCATCGAACAAGGGACCGAACACCTGGTTGAGCGCGACGAAGGAAGCGGCCATGCCGGCGGCGGTCTGGAAGAAGCCGCGGCGCGACAGGCCCTGGCGGCGGGCAAGCCGGTCGCTCATGTCGATCAGTCGCGCTTCGACCTCGCGCTGCCGCGCGGTCTGCGGCACGGGCAGGTATTCGTCGCTGGAGACGATCTGCGTCGGCACCGGCGAGGGGAAGGACGCGGTTTCCGCCGGCAGCAGGCCGCTGATCATCTCGTCGGTCAGGAATCTCATGGCAGTCCTCCCGGTTACACACGATCTGGCGTCATTGCGGGGAGCGAAGCGCATTCCGCCTCTGATGTATAGGCTGGCTTGCGCAACAGCCTTACGGTTAGTTGCACGCCTGCCGCCTTGACACTGGCCCGCCCTGCTCTGCACGGTCGGCGCGCAGGGAAACCAGCCGGCCCGGCGAGCGCCGGCCGCAGCGGAAACGGTTCGCGTGTCGAGAAGCAGCGTGTTCCGCGCCACCGGGGAGGGCGCATCGGCAGAGCACACCGGTGCGGCAGCGCCGCCACATCCTATGCTTGCCGCATTGTCGCACGTGCTGCTGGTGCCATGGGCCGGCGTGCTGATCGCCCTGTTGCTGATCTCTGCCGCGCTGACCTTCACATCGCCTTACTTCCTGTCCACCGAGAACATCTTCGGCACCGTCGCCGTGTATTTCTCCTGGATCTGCATCGCCGGATTCGGCGAGGCGATCGTGATGATCGGCGGCGGACTGGACCTCGCGGTCGGCTCCTCGATGGGGCTCGGCGGCATGATCTGCTGCCTGGCGCTGAGCGCGGGAAGCGGCCTGTGGCTTGCCATCCTCGCCGGGCTGGCAGCCGGACTTGCGATCGGGTTGGCGAACGCGCTTGCCATCACACGCATCCGGCTCAATCCGTTCATCGCCACGCTCGGATCGCTGAGCATCGTGCGCGGGCTGACTTACGGCATCGTACAGGGTGCCGCGATCACACCACCGGACGATGCGGCGGGCCGCGTGTTCTCCTGGCTCGGCAACGGCACGGTGGGGCCGGTGCCGGTCCCGGTGCTGATCATGCTGGTGATCGGCCTCGCGCTGGTGGTGATGATGAATCAGACGCGGTTCGGCCGGCACATCTACGCCGTCGGCGGCAACGAAGCGGCCGCGCGTTTGCTCGGCCTCAAAGTCGATCGCATCAAGCTCGCGATGTACCTGCTGTCCGGCTTGCTCTCTGCCCTGGGCGGCGTGCTGCTGGCGGCAAAGGCGGGCACCGCACTGCCCGACGCCGCCACCGGCTACGAACTGGAAGTGATCGCCGCCGTCATCATTGGCGGTACCAGCCTGTATGGCGGGCGCGGCACGATTCCCGGCGTGCTGATCGGCGCGGCCCTGCTGGGCGTGATCAACAACGGCATCGTCTTGCTCGGGCTGGCCGGCTACTGGCAACAGCTCATCACCGGACTCGTCATCGCCGCGGCGGCGACGCTGGATGTCGCGCGCCAACGGCTGGAGGCGCTGCGGCGGACATGAGCGCGCGGAAACCACGACACCATCAGGAGGAAACACCACGATGACCAGCGATCAGACAGAGCAATCGCGCGCTACCACGCGTCGTCGTCTGCTGCGGGCGGGGGCGCTGTCCGGTGCCGGCCTTGCCGGCGCCACGCTGCTGGCGCGGCCGTGGGTGGCGCGCGCCGCGCGTCGCCTGAGCATCGCCGTGATTCCGAAATCGCTGGACAACAGCGTGTTCTATTACGCGCATTACGGCGCACAGAAGCGCGCCAAGGAACTGGGCGATGTGGACGTGATCTGGACCGCATCCACCACCTCGGATGCCAACCAGGAGGCGCAGGTGCTCACCGGTCTGGTGACACGCCATGTGAACGGCATGGCAGTGGACGCCAACGCGCCGCAGCCGCTGATGGGGCCGATCGCGCAGGCGGTGGCGCAGGGCATCAAGGTCATCACCTGGGATTCCGATGTGCCCGACAGCAAGCGGCAATTGTTCTATGGCGTGGACAGCAACGCGATGGGGCAGAAGCTGGCGGAAGAGACGGTGAAGGCGATGGGCACGTCGGGCACCGTCATTCTGGTGAGCGGCGGCCCCGGCGCCACCAATCTGAACGCGCGGCTGAAGGGCGCCACCGATACGCTGGCCAAATATCCCAACATCAAGACCATGGGGCCGTTCTTCCACGACGACGACCTGGTGAAGGCGCAGCAGCTCACCAACAATCTGCTGGTGTCCCATCCGGATGCCGGCGCCATCCTGATGGTCGCGGGCGTGCCGTTCTTCGGCAAAATGAGCGCGCTGCCGGCGGTGATGAAGAACCAGGGCAGGGTGAAGATCATCACCACCGACGTGCTGGCGCCGGAACTGCCGTTTGTGAAGGACGGCTATGTGCAGGCGCTGGTCGGGCAGGATTACTGGGGCTGGGGCTACCAGTCGGTCAGCATCCTCTACAATCTGCTGACCAACTCGAAATGCCAGTATCCCGCGCTGGTGCCGCAGAACATGCCGGTGGTGACGGCGGCGAACGTGGATGACTGGATCAAGCGCTGGAAGCAGGCGGCGACGCCGGCTGGTGCGGCGGCGGCGTTCAAGGAGCCGCCGATCGGCTGCGCCGCATGACCGCGTTGCGTCCGCTTCTGGAATTGCACGACGTCACCAAGCATTTCGGCCCGGTCCATGCGTTGGACCGGGTGTCGTTCTCGCTCGCGGCGGGGGAGATCGTCGGTCTGGTCGGCGACAACGGGGCGGGGAAATCGACGCTGGTGAAGCTGATGTCCGGTGCCTTGCAGCCGGACAGCGGCGCGATCCGATTCGAAGGCGAGGCAGTGACGATGGGTTCGCCGCTGGAAGCGCGCGCGCTGGGGATCGAGACGGTCTACCAGGACCTTGCCGTTGTCCCTCACATGGACGTGGAATCAAATCTCTTCCTGGGGCGCGAGGTCACCGGCACGCGCTGGTGGAACCGCTGGCTGCTGAACAAGCCGGCGATGCGGGCGCAGGCGCGGCATCATATCGCATCGCTTCAGGTGGGGCTGCGGTCGGTGCGCCAGCCGGTGGGGCTGCTGTCCGGCGGGCAACGGCAGAGTGTCGCGGTGGCGCGCGCGATCTCATGGGGGCGCAAGGTGGTGATCATGGACGAACCCACCGCGGCGCTCGGTGTGCGCGAGTCGCGCGGCGTGCTCGACCTGATCAAGCGGGTGAAGGAGCGCGGCATCGCCGTGGTGCTGGTCAGTCACAACATCCCGCATGTGTTCGAAGTGACGGACCGGATCTTCGTCATGCGCCACGGCCGGCGGGCGGGGGAAGTGCGCACGGCGGAGGCGCATATGAACGAGGTGCTGGGGCTGATCACGGGCGTGCCGGTCAGTGCCGCGGCACTGTAGCTGGGGGGATGGTGCCGGAAATGGGGCGGGTGGTGCTGGCCTGGTACGTTGTCGCATTTTCTTAGCGAGTGGGACGGAATTTAGATTGCGTTCCTGGAGTGATCTGACTATTGACGGGCGTCCAACGGGGGGAGCTTTTGGATGCCATTCGATGCGCAGAACATGTTCATCGTCGACGCCTCATTGCTCGGTCACACGGCAGGGGGTTCGATCGCGGTATCGGCTTACGACATTGCGGCAACGGGCTGGAACTGCACCACCCCGGGCAACGCACCGGTGGCGTGCCAGGTCGTCGCGGCGAGGGGACGCTACGGCGCCGGCGGGACGCCGAATCACATCGAGGACCTGATGATCTTCTGGTGCGGTTACGCGCAGGACCAGATCCACTTTTCCGTACTGTCCGGTGCCTCAGGGCCGAGCGTCATGCTGACGCCGACGATGGACGGCTGCACGTTCGGGATTGGCCACAGCGCACGGGATGGCACCTGCGTCGTCACCCATGCCAACAACGCCGCGCAGCAGGGCGGCGTGGATGACCCCGGGACCATGCCCCAGGCGCAGCGACAGGCGACGCGTGGTTTGTTCCGAACCCTGGGCGTGAAACTGAAATACACCATGCAGCCGGACAACTACCGCTGGGCCGACGAAGGGCAGGGGCGGCGGATGATCGCTTCCGCCTCGACCTACGGCATCAGAGCCGCGGCGCATTGGCGCTTTTACAAGCACCGCTATCTCGTTGGCATGGGCGATTACGTCTATCTCGATACTACCCGCATCCGCTAGGCTGGCGGCGGGCGAACGGAAGCCGGGGCTCGCCCGCGCGCGCTTGTCATTGCTTCGGCCCCTGCGGGACCTCGCAACGACACGTGGGGCGGTGTCGCGCGCGCTCATTCCGGGCACTACGCCGACATGCCGGCCAGTCGCAGCCCGTCGAGAATCCGCGCGCTCTCGCGCCGATAGACGTCGCTGACCGATTCCGGCGGCACGGAGGAACGATGCTCTGCGAAGTCGCGGACCGTCATGTTTTGCTCCAGCTTGCCGTATTCCATCAAATGCTGTTTCGCCGCGCTGATATCGCCGGCCAGCGCATGCGCCGCCGCGAGCATTGCCCGGCCGCGAACGTAGCCAGGATTGCTGTCGAGCGCCTGCGACAAGGCAGCGATGGCGCCGGCATCGTCGCCGAGTTGCATCAGAGCCCGCCCGAGGCCCTGTAGCCAGGTCCAGCGCTCAGGGTCTCGCGGCGCGATGGCGTCGGCATGGCGAAACCAGTCCGCGGCCTCCGTGGTCGCGCCGAGATACAGGTTGTTGAGGCCCATCTCCTTGTAAGCGGTCGGCTCGGCAGGATTGCGCGCGATCAAGGTTCGAGTGGCGGTGATCGCCTCCGGAAAGCGTCCACGTGCCCGCAGCAGCAAGGCGCGCGCCTTGACGACGTCGAGATCGTCCGGCGCAAGTGACGCGGCCCGCGAGATCATTTCGCTCGCCTCGTCGAGCAACGCCTCCCGGTCAGCCACAGAAAACAGATTGATCACCTGATAGACGCGCACCAGTCCGATACCGACAATCGCCTTGGCGCAGGTCGGATCGAGCAATGTCGCCTGGCGAAACAAATCGACTGCCTCCGCCGCCGCTTCGCTGCGCTTTGCGTCGTAGGTGAGCGCGCGCGCCCGCATCACCAGGTCCACGACGTTCCATTGATTGCCGTCGAGGCTGCCACGGCCGGCTTCGGTGCGAACCAGTTGGATACCGACGCTGCGTGACAGCCGTCCCACTATTTCGTCGTGGACCTTCAGAATGTCGGTGCGCGGTTTGTCGAATCGTTCCGCCCACAAATGCACATCCGATTCGGCGTCGATCAACTGGGCGTTGATGCGCAGCCTCTCGCCGTCAACGACGACGCTGCCCTCCAGCACGTAACGCACGCCAAGCTCGTTGCCGATCTGGCGGATCGGAACGGCGCGCCCCTTATAGGTGAAGGACGTTGATCGCGAAATAACAAAGCTGTCCGGCAGGTTGGTGGACAGGTCGGTAATCAGGGTATCGACGATTCCGTCCACCAGATACTCGGTACGTGCGTCCGCCGAGAGGTTCAGGAATGGCAGCACCGCCAGCGACAGTCGCGGTCTGGTCGAAGCCGGCGTGGGCGCCGCAACACCAGGGACGGCCGGCGGTACCCGGTCGGCGATGGCGCCGGACGACTGGAGCTTTTGCTCCTGTTGCCACAACCACTCTTCCAGTCGGGCGATACCCGCGGCAAGGCTCCGCCGGTAGGTGCTGAACGACAGGCCAAGTTGCTCGGCGGCCGCCTCCTGCTTTCCCGCCGGGTGCAAATAGGTGAGTTCGAGGGCGCGATACAGCTTCTGGTCGCGTTCATTGGCGAACAAAGTCCGGGTGGTCTCCGCGATGATGCTTCGCAGTGCCTCCGTTGCGTCGGAGTCCGACGCCGTTCGCGAGATCAGGGCGGTTCCCAGCAATGGATTCCTGGCCAGCATGTCGGCGCGCACATAGTGGCGCAATGCCAGCCTCACACCATCCCTGAAGGCAGAGCGTGACAGCATGATATGCGCCCGAGCCCGCAGATCGACTGTGACAAATCTGCCATGCGCTCCCGCGGCCCACAAGGCGCGCGCTCTACGAGAACAGGAGCTGAGCGGAAATTGGGCGGATTTCGGTCTGGCGTTGCCTTGGCGGATGGCTCAGTTGCACACCCGCCAAGTATCTTGCGTGCCAAATCGGGTTCCTGTCGTGTGGTCGAGGTCGCTGTGCCAGCCAACGCGTCATGCCGTCATGCGTATGTCAGCACTGCCGGATTGCCGCCGGCAGAGCAATACATGTTCTGGCGCGATACTCTGGTCAAACGCTACGAGCCGTTTGGCGCCGCGGGCAGCGACGGCCAGCCGTTCACTGCCAGCGTTCGCAAATTGATTGCCCCGGACGGAGAGTTCGCCGATCTCGACATGTCGCGGGTGGCCATCACGCGCACGCGCCGGCTGCTGCGGGCCGACGGGATCGACAATATCGTGCTCAGCGTCACGCTTGCCGGCGGTGGGGCAGGGTGGTTTCGCAATCCCGATCAAACCACGCGGCTCGGCGGCTCGTTTGTGCGGGTTCGCCACCAGGGCAGCCCCTATGTTCTGGAATGGACCGCTGCCAGCACGCGCACGCTGCATGTCGAATTGCCGGCCTCGGCGTTCGATGCTTCGACGCGCGATCGGATTCTCGCCGCCGCCGGCGAGCCGCTGCCGCCACACGGCCTGGCGCCGATGTTGATGGCGCAGATGCGGGCGCTGGCCGACGCCGCACCCGATCTCGATGCGCTGGCGCGCGCGGCCGGACTGCGCTCAGTGCTCGACCTGGCGCGGACGCTGCTGGAGCTGGAGTTCGGCAGCAAGTCCGCCGACAGCGAGATTTGTGAAGACGGCATGCTGATCGCGGCGCAGGCGTTGATCTGCCGCCAGTTCGCCAGCCCTGAACTTGCGCCCGATGCCATCGCGCACAGGCTCGGTTGCTCGCGCGCGCATTTGTATCGGGTCTTCGCGCGGCATGGCCTGACCGTGGCTGGCTACCTGCGGGAGGTCCGCCTGCAACAAAGTCGCACCAGACTGGCAGCCGCGGCGCCGCGCGACACTGTCGGGGACGTCGCGTATCGTTGTGGCTTCCAGGATCCGGTGCATTTCACCCGGTTGTTTCGCGAACGCTTCGGCGTGTCCCCCGGCGCATTCAGGTCGGACAGCGATCACGCCAAGGCCCGGCTCAACTGATTGTTTCGGCCGACCTGACCAATGCATTCCATGCCGCAACCCGAGTGTCGAACGGGATTGCTCCGGATGGCCGGAGGGGGCGCGGCGCGCGTTGGTGCGCGCCGGGCGATGCGCCGACATTCTGCCGGCAGAGCCTGTGGTCCCCTCGGCGGACGCGAACGCGACAATGGTGAAACGAACGGGGCGGGCAGAGCAATCGGGGCGCACGTGATGCACGGGCAAGGCCCGCCCCGGTCGGGGTCACACCATCCGGCTCAAGATCCCGGTAAGGTCGGGCGGTGGCGCCTGCGCCGCGGCCGCCGCGGGCACTACCATCTGGGCCAGTGCGCCGATGCCGTCGGACACCACGCCGCCCGCCGGGCCGAGCGCGTTGGCGACGATTTCCCCCACCGCTGCCGCCTTCTGCGCGATCGTGGCGTCGGCGCAGGAAAACGCCTTGGCGGCGATCGCGGCATAATAAATCTGCAGCAAGGTCTGCTTTCCCCGGAACACGCACTTCGTGTCGTCGGTGCGTTCCGCGGTGATGCTGAATTCGACTTCCGATTCCTTGCCCAGGTTCGCAAGGCCGGTCATCGCCTTGAACACGCCATAAATCTGGCCTGCAACCCTGAGCTCGACCAGCGCTTCGACCTTCTTGAGGCTGGCGTTCTCCTTGTTCTGCTTCAGTCTTACGTTGACGTAGCTCAGCCCGGATTGTGATGCGACGTGCATGCCCCGGTAGTCGGGGCTTTGCAAAAAGCCCTTGATGGCGCTGGGCGTTGCGCCCCAACCGAGCAATTTGCCCTTTTCTGATTCCACGGTGCAGGCGCGGATGCTGAAGGCCTGCGTGCCTTTGGCATCGGTCGCGACCGTGTACGACTGCCAGTCGGAGAGCGGAATGCTGTGATAGGCACCACTGTCCAACTGTCCGCCGATGACTCTGAGACTGCAAACTCCCATGACACATTTCTCCAACGCGTAGCGATACCCGCCCTTCTCAAGGGAGGTATCAGGGTTGCACGAGGTCCTTGGCTGTCCCGGGCGAACAATTCGCTCGCGGCACCGCCGATGGATGGATCAAGCGCGCGTCTTCTGCTGCGTTGGGGGTGGCCCGCGTTAGCGAATCCGTCTCACGCGGAATCCGAATCCCGTCTCAATCAGCAGGGGTGTTCAGGCATCGCCTTGGCTGGCTCAATCAGAAGGGGTGTTCGGGCATTGCCTTGGCGAATGTTGCTGCTCTCGCCTCATTTCCGGATCGGCCGATGTGACCCTGCCGCCCCTTGCTCCCCGCCGCGCCGCGCCGGCTGTGGGCGGACAGCCGCACCGTACAACCGCCGCACCAGCACCGGCATCGTCAGCCCCTGCACCACCACGGTGAACACCACCACCGCGTAGCAGACCTGGAGCAGCGGGGCTCGATACGGGCCGTCCGGCAGGCTCAGTGCCAGCGCCACCGAAATGCCGCCGCGCAGCCCGCCCCAGGTCAGCACCGCGATGCCCCGCCCCTGGTGCAGCCGGCGCAGGTTCAGCAGCATTGCCGGCAGCCCGGCACTGACCAGCCGCACCACCACGGCCAGCACGATGCCGCCCGCCATCATGGCGGGCCAGAGCCGGGCGGTGTCGATGGTCAGCGTCTCCAGCCCCACCAGCAGGAACAAGAGCGCGTTCAGCAGCTCGTCGATCAGGGACCAGAACAGGGTGACGTTGGCGCGGGTGGTCGGGCTCATGGCGCGCCGCGCGGCGTGGTTGCCGATCACCACGCCCGCCACCACCACCGCAATCGGTCCCGACAGGTCGAACTGGTTCGCCACGCTGTAGGTTGCGGTGACCAGGGCGAGCGAGATGGTGAGCTCCAGATTGTAGTCGTCCACCAGCCGCATCGCGCCGAACGCGAGATAGCCCGCGGCCAGGCCAAGCACGGCCCCGCCGCCCGCTTCACGCAGGAACAACAGGCTGGCCTGGAGCAAGCTCGCATGGCCCGCGGCGTCACCGGTGGCGATGCCGAGCAAGACGGTAAAGACCACCACGGCAACGCCGTCGTTGAACAAGCTCTCGCTGGTGATGACGGCGAGCAAGCCTTCGGGCAGGCCGACCTCGCGCAGCAGGCCGGTGACCGCGATCGGATCGGTGGGCGCGAGGATCGCGCCGAGTACCAGGCACCACGGTGGTGGCAGCGTGAATCCGCTCAGGCGGAACAACCACCACATGCCGGCAGCGTAGAGGGCGGTGGACAGCAGCACGCCGACGGTGGCGAGAACGACCACGGTGGCGGCGCGGTCGCGCAAATGCTCCAGGTTCACATGCAGCGCGCCGGCGAACAACATGAAGCTGAGCATGCCGTCGAACAATACCTTGGGGAGGTTGGCGGCGGTGAGCGCGTGGGCGAGGCCGGTGTGGAGGCCGGCGAATCCCGCCAGGTGGCCGACCAGCGTGATGCCGAGCGACAGCAGCAGCGCGATGACCAGCAGGCCGATGGCGCTGGGCATGCGCAGCAAGCGGTGGTTCACGAAGCCGGCGCCGGCGGTGACCAGCAGCAGCAGGGCAACGACATCGAAATAGGACATGCTTGCCCATCTGTGCTTGCGGGTGGCGCAGCGAGGCGCGCGACCCCGGCCTGAGGAGCCTCAGTTAGGGCCGCCGACGCGGATCCGAAACCCTTGACGCGGATCCGAAGCCATTCCGTGCGACATCTGCCGCTCCGGTTCCTGGGCGAGGAACGGGTTGGCAAGGCCAACCGGAGGTGGCAATGCGCGTCAGGGCTCGCCTTGCTCACGCAAACGCGATCAGAGTCGTCGCGCTTTCGCCATGTTGCGGGATCAAAGCGCTCCCATTGCCGCCCATGGAGCGCTCCGATGCGTCCTGCCGTGCTGCCTCTTCTTCGCCTCTGTGCCGCCGCCGTGCTGCTCGGCGGGCTGCTGGCGCCGCTCGCCGGAGCGGGTGCGCTGGCCCAGCCGGCGCCTGGCGCGGCGCCGCCGGACCAGACGGCGGCGAACCCGCCCGAACGCGTCGGCTGGCTGCAACAGATCAGCGGCAGCGTCTCGTTCCACACGGTGGGCCAGGACCAGTGGAGCCCGGCGGCGGCAAACTATCCGGTGGCGTCCGGCAGCGCGCTCTGGACGCAGCCGAACGGGTCCGCCTGGGTGGTGATCTCCGACAGCCGCATCGACATGGCGGGCGGCACCGAGCTGGACGTGGCGACGCTCGACCCCAGTGGGTTCCAGGCCACGCTGCCGCAGGGCGAGCTGTATTTGCGCCTGCGCAACCTGGCGCCGAACGAGACGTGGTCGGTGCAGACGCCGCGCGGGCTGGTGACGTTTGCCGGCGGCGGCCGCTACGGCGTGATCGCCGGCGACACGCAGGATCCGACCCTGGTGACGGTGCTGGCAGGTTCGGCGCAGATCAGTGGGCCGGGCTTTGCCTTGCAGGTGGCGGCGGGGCAGACCGCGACGGCGACCGGCGCGCAGACCTTCCAGGGCAGCGTCGGGCCAGCGCAGACCGACGCCTTCCTGATCGCGGCCGACCGGCCCCCGCCGGCGCCGCCACCCGGTGCGGCGGCGCCCGCGGTGGTGGCGCAGATGCCGGGCGCCGATGAGCTCTCGGCCTATGGCAGTTGGACCGATACCTCCGATTACGGCCAGGTCTGGTATCCGCAGGTTCCGGCGACCTGGGCGCCGTACCAGGAAGGCTATTGGGGCTATGTGGCGCCCTGGGGCTGGACCTGGATCGACAGCGACCCCTGGGGGTTCGCGCCGTTCCATTATGGCCGCTGGGCGCGGATCCACGACCGCTGGGGCTGGACGCCCGGCGTGGTGGCGGTGTCCGGCCCGCCGGTCTACGCCCCGGCGCTGGTCGCCTTCATCGGCATCGGCCTTGGCGCCGCGGTGGAGGCGGGGACCGTCGGCTGGTTCCCGCTGGGACCGCAAGAGGCGTACCATCCATGGTATCATGCCTCGAACGCCTACCTTCAGGCGGTCAACCGTCGCGACGTGCGGAACCTGGCGTCGATCGGGCGGCCCTTGCCGATGGACAGCTTCCTGAACCGGGGGGCGCTGACCGCGGTGCCGGCGGCGGCGATGGCGGCGTCGCGGCCGGTGCGCGAGGCGGCGGTGCACATCGATCCGCACATGCTGGCGACGGCGCGTCCGGTGATCGGCACGGCGCCGATCCGCCCGACTGCGGCGACGGTCGGGGTGACGCCGAACTTCGCCCGCGAGATGCACCTGCCGGCGGCGCCGGCCGGCATCGCTGCCGCGGCGCGGGTGGCGCCGGGGCCGGTGATCCATGCAATGCCGCCGGTGCACGGCGTTGCCGCGCGCGCGCCGCTGCCGCCGCTGGCGCCGCATGTCGCGGGGGCGCCGCGTCCTGGCGGCGCGTTGCAGCCCGCCGCGCCGGCGCACGAGGCGGTGCATCCGGCGGGTGTCACCGCCGCACCGGCGTTGCGGTCACCCGGCGCGCGTGAGGGCGGACCGCCAGCGCTCGGGCCGGCAACCCCTGGGCATCCCGAGCAACGCGGCGGCGTCGCTCCCGCCGGCATAGCGCGCCCGGGCACGCTGCCGCTGGGCGCGGAACATGGCCCGGCGGCTCCCTTGCCGCAGGTGCAGAGGGCGCAACAGCCGGCGGAGCATCCCGCCGAGGTGGCGCCGCGTCCGGCCGAGCGTCCGGCGGAACAAGTGCGTCCGGCCGAGCGTCCGGCGGAACAAGTGCGCCCGCCCGCCGCGGTGCAATCGGCCCATCCGCCGGCCATCGCCGCGCCGGCGCATCCGCCGGTAGAGCATGTCGTGCCGGCCGCGCCGCGGCCCGAGGTGCAACATCCCGCTCCGGAGGTGCTGCGACCCGAGGTGCAACATCCCGCTCCACCCGCGCCGCGACCCGAGGTGCACGCCGCACCGCCGGCACCGCGGCCCGAGGAACGTCCGGCCCCGCGTCCGCCGGAGCCACGTCCTGCGCCGCCGCCGGTTCAGCATGCCGCTCCGCCGCGTCCGCCGGAGCCGGCGCATGTGGCCCCGCCCGCGCCCCGCCCTGCTCCGCCGCCGCGGCCCGCCCCCGCGGAGCATGAGAAGAGGCAGGAGCAACACTGAAACCAGCGGCATTCGGCACTGTTGCAATCCCGGCGGCGGGACCTGCTGCTTCATGGCGTCGCTGGTGGCGGCATCAGAGGGGCACGCCGCCAGCCGGCACTTTGCGCTCATGCAGGCGCAGGTGATCCCAGGCGGGCGTACCGTGTGGCCGGTCCACTGCGCGCGACTGCCAGGTCCCGACGGGCGGGCCGAGAGGTTGTGCCGATCGATCATGGCTGTGACAAATTGTAACAGATCATGCGCCAGGGCTGGCCATATCGTTAAGCGCACGTTAACCACCCGCACGCTTGTCGTGTACTCGTAACGGCCAATTACGGCACCGATAACGTACTGTTCTGCGCCTGAACGCCGGGGGGTGGTCGATGCGTGCGAACCAAGGTTGCACGATGGCGATAATCGGCTTTCTGCTTCCCCTGATGTCTGGCTGGGACGCACAGGCGAATTCGATTGTCATTGCCAATACCGGGGTCGGCTCGACGGGCACCTTGTTGGCGCCCGGCTCGTCCGATCCGCTCTATCCGCTGACCGGTTCGCCGACTGGTTCTGCTTCGTCGTATGTCGTTGACCCAGACCATCTGATTGGCCCACCCGGTCCTTGGGTTGCGGATAGCGCCGCGTCGGAGTGGATCGGTCCGGTCGCCGACCAGTCGAACTATACCACGCAAGGGATATTCGATTACCGAATGACGTTCAGTTTGACCGGATTGAACCCCGCAACCGCGATCGTCGAAGGCAATTGGTCATCCGACAATCAGGGGGTCATCGAACTGAATGGGCACCCAACCGGCAATTCGCTCGGATTCGAGGAATTCGGCGTGTTTTCCCCATTCTCGATCACCACTGGCTTCGTGTCAGGGACAAATACCCTCGACTTCATCGTGACCAATAGTCCCGGAGGCAGCATCACCTCGAACCCTACCGGGCTTAATGTCGAATTCACACAGGCAAGCGCTGCTGCATCGACGTCGATTGCGGAACCCTCGACAGGAACGCTGATCGTGGTCGCTCTGACCGCTCTCAGCGGGTTGCTATTCCGACGAGCGCGCGTGAGCAAATAAGGCGCCAAGACCCGTTGTGACATTTGCCGCGACGGCTCGGTCGAGCCAGACGGCGCCCGATCCGCCGGGAAGATGGCCGGGTCAAGCCCGGCCATTGGAGGCTCGCGACGCTACGCCTCGCGTATCACCGGGTTCCGCAGCGTACCGATCTGGTTGATCTCGATCTCGACGGTATCGCCGTGCTTCATGTTCTCGGTGGCTCCCTCGGTTCCCA
Source organism: Acetobacteraceae bacterium (assembly GCA_035508435.1). Classification (GTDB taxonomy): domain Bacteria; phylum Pseudomonadota; class Alphaproteobacteria; order Acetobacterales; family Acetobacteraceae; genus JASHVB01. Next base: position 19,608 of record DATJNA010000034.1, read on the forward strand.
TCCACACCACGTCGCCGGGATACAGCGTCAGGTACCGTGTCATCGCCACCAGATAGTCCACCACGCCGAACACCATGGCATTGGTGTGGAACTCGATCAGTTGCTGGCCGTTCAGCCGCACCCTGGTCACCAGGCTCTCGAGGTCCACGTCGGTCTCGATCCATGGCCCCATCGGCTTGAACGTGTCGGTGTTCTTCGAGCGCCACATGGTGCGGTCACCCTTTTGCCAGGTGCGCTCCGAGACGTCGTTGCCGATGGTCCAGCCCATCACCGCGGACAGCGCATTCTCCCGCGTCAGCCCGGTGCATTTGCGGCCGATCACCGCCACCAACTCGCCCTCGTACTGCACCTGATCCGTGGCATCCTTCGGGATGACGATCGCCTCGCCATGCGCGACCAGTGCGTTGTTGGCGCGATAGCCGATGTCGGGCTGGGTCGGCAGGTTGGGCTTCTGCCCCACCTTCTCCGCCACTTCGCGGACATGCTCCGGATAGTTCATGCCGCAGGCATAGAAGGTGGGCGGCACCACCGGCACCAGCAGCTTCACCTCGTCGAGTTTCAGCCGCGCCGGTGTGCGTTCCCAGCCATCGAACGGCGAGCCGCGCACCGGAATGACGGTGTCGCCTTCGACCACGCCATAGGTCGGCGTGCCGTTCACTGCGAAGCGTGCCCAGCGCATATGCTGTATCCTCCCATTGCCGCTGACCGGCGATCGCGGCGGATTGCCTGACGGCGCCGACAGTACCGCGTTCCGGGGCGGCGTGCCATCGGGGCGCATGGGCAGGCGTAGCCACCGCTGCCTCGTCTGGCGCCTGGCCCTTTCCCCCACCCTGGTCCGCTGCGCGGCCCAAGCCGGTAAGGGGAGAGGGATTCCGCCTATGCTACGCCCGGCTTGATCCAGCGCAATGCGGCCTCCCGCGGTCCGGCGCAGGCTGCGACAGTGCCCGCAGAAGAGCGATCCGCCATGTCCACCACTGTTGCCTCGCCGCCGAAGCCACAACAGGGCCGGCTCGCAAAGCTGCCCCATGGCTGGTGGCGAGCAATGGTGCCGGTCGCGCTGGCGGTGCTGGTCGCCCTGCTGCCGCCCCCGCCCGGCCTCGCCCCGCACGCCTGGTACTATTTCGCCTTGTTCACCGGCGTGATTGCCGCCCTGGTCACCGAGCCGCTGCCCAACCCCGCCGTCGGCCTGATCGGCCTGACGCTGGCCGCGGTGCTGTCGCGCTGGACGCTGTACGCCCCGGCCGATCTCGCCAGGCCCGGCTTCAACGTCGTTTCCGCCAGCATCAACTGGGCACTCTCCGGTTTCGCCAGCACCACGGTGTGGCTGGTCGGCGGCGCGTTCATGTTCGCGCTCGGCTACGAAAAGACCGGGCTCGGCCGCCGCATCGCCCTGCTGCTGGTGCGCGCGCTGGGCAAGCGCACGCTGACCCTCGGCTATGCCACGACGTTCGCCGATATGATCCTGGCGCCGTTCACGCCGTCCAATACCGCGCGCGGCGCCGGCATCATCTTCCCGGTGGTGAACAATCTGCCGGCACTCTATGACTCGAAGCCGCATGACCGGTCGGCGCGGCGGATCGGCGGCTACATCATGTGGACCACCTTCGCCGCCGACTGCGTCACCTCAACCTTGTTCATGACCGCCTGCGCCCCGAATTTTCTGGCGCGCGACTTCATCGGCCGCATCGCGCATGTCTCGATCAGCTACGGCGATTGGATGGCGGCATCGCTGCCCTTCGCCTTGCCGCTGCTGCTTATGCTGCCGTTGCTGGCCTACGTACTGTTCCCGCCGGAGATCAAGCGCAGCCCGGAGGCCTCCGCCTGGGCCGGCACCGAGTTGAGCAAGATGGGGCGGATGACCTGGCGCGAGAGCACGCTCGCCGTGCTGGTGGTCTGCGCGATCCTGCTGTGGATTCTGGGCGGCAGCTTCATCGACCCGACCCTCGCGGCGTTTCTGGTGCTGTCGGCGATGCTGGTCCTGGGCGTCGTCACCTGGAAGGACATGGCGCGCAACGACGCCGCCTGGACCACCATCGTATTGCTCGCAACGCTGGTGACGTTGGCCGACGGGCTGTCGCGCTGCGGCTTCGTCAAATGGTTCGCCGATTTCACCGCGACGCATGTCGGCGGGCTGCCGCCGATGCTGATCCTGATCAGCCTGGTCGCGATCTATTTCGTCTCGCACTACATGTTCGCGAGCCTGACCGCGCACACCACGGCGATGATGCCGATGATGCTGGCGGCAGGGCTGGCGATCCCGGGGCTGTCGCCGATGGCGCTGGCGATCGGCCTGGCGATGACCACGGGCCTCATGGGCGTCCTGACCCCCTACGCCACCGGCGCGGCGCTGCCGTACTACAACAGCGGCTACCTGACCCCGGCGCAGTTCTGGCGGCTGGGCGCCATCTTCGGCGTGATCTTCCTGGCCGCACTGTTGGGCGTTGGCGTACCGCTGTTGGCGGGATGAGCCCCACACCGGTAACGCGTTCTACTGCTCCAGCGGTGCGTTGGCGTGCCGCCGTTGGCGGGATGAGCCCCACCGTGCCGCTGATGGCGGGACGACACGCGTACGATGACACGCGTACGATGACACGCGTACAATGACACGCGTACAGGGCAGTGCGGTCGCAGCCGCTTTGCCGCCGGGGCGCGGCGACACCGCCAGCGCCCGCGCCCTCAGCCGCACCCGGTCGCAGCCGGTGGTCTTTCGCGCGCGGCTCATCGGCAGAGGCGCCGGGCGGGCCGGCGGCGCCCCGCATCGCGTCCGGCGCAGGCCGGTCAGTTCCGCTCCTCGCCGTCGGCATGCGAGACGGTCGACTGAACCCGCCTGGCTTTCGGCGGGTGGGTCGCCGGGGGCCGCGCATTTCCGCGCTGCCGCTGCATCACCTCCTGCACCGCGGGTTGCGTGCGGTCGGCCTGCTGCGGCGTCGATGGCGCGGGCAGCGCATCTGCGGCCGGCGAGGCCGCGAGCCAGAAGCTGAGTTCCGGCGAAATCGGATTGCTCCCGGCATCGAAATACGTGTCCTGCCAGGACTCGTCGGTCTTCAGCGACGTCCAGGCCGACGCAGGATCCTTCGCCAGCCACCAGCGCCATGCATAGTGGTCGTAGATGTCGAGCGCATTCGCCGCGTACGACTCGGCGAGGCTGCGGTTGCCCCTGATGATCGCCAGGTTCTCGTCATTGTTGTAGGACGCCTGGAAGCCGAGATTGTGGCTGCCCGTCACAACGACACAGCCGTCGGTGAATGGGTCGATCACGACATACTTGCTGTGGGTGACCGCGAAGCCGGCCTTGTTGAGTTCCTTCTCCCAGACGCCGACCGGATCATTCACGCCTTCGGCCGGGATGACACGATAGTCGATCGGGATTTTCTGGCCCGAGTCGAAGGCGGTGCCGTCGTGGTCGCCCTGGGCATTGTTGCGGATGCCGACTGCGAAGTCCTCGGCCGCCCGGGCAACGGTGACGGTGCCGCGTACGAACAAGGCCGGATTGGCTTTCTGCGCCGCGGCAATCGCATCGATGATGCTTGGCTCGCCCGGCTCGAACACTACGAACAGGATTGCCTGCTTGGCAGCGGCGATCAGGTCGAAGACCGCCTGCATGTCGGGCGGCGTCGCTTCGCCAGCATGATTCTTCGGCCGCGCATGCGCCGTGGTGGGCGAGAACCACAGGTCTACCGTGCCGCTGCCGTCTTCCAATGCCACATGCACCGGGCCGCTGGCGTCGGCATCCCGCAGCGCCGCAAGCTGCTTGCCCTCACCGTCGCCGGCCTGGGTATCGGTCGCCAGGTTGGTCCAATACCGGGTGTAGGCGGCGGCGACGCGCGGCGATCGGGCGATGATCGAATTGTTCGACTGCGCGCACAGTGCCCGGTCGGTCCAGTTGGTGGATCCGAACTGCACCGCCCGCGGCCCGCCAATGTCGAGAACCGTGAACTTGTTGTGGCCGATATGACCGCCCGGCATCATGCGGTCGGTGACATAGACGCCGGCCTGTTTGGCGGCCTCGCGCTCGGCTTCATAAGTGTCCTTGGTCGCCTCGCCGTTCACCTTTCCAGGCATGTTCGACAGGATCACATTGGCGTTGCCAGCCAGTGCCTCGAGCGTCGTGATGAGCTGCTTGTCCTCGAATTCGTAGAGCGCGCACCAGACCTTGCCGTTCCCGGCGGCGGCTTCCTTCGGCAGTGTGGTCATTGCCTCGATCATCTGCCCGGCGAGGTCGAGCCGTAGCTGGTCGGTCTCGTTGCCGATGCGATCGAGCAATTCGGTCTTCATGCTTTCCAGGTCGCCATCGCCGTGCAGGGCACGCGCGGTAGCCTGAGTCGCCAGAATGCCACGGTTGAAATAGGCAGACAGTACGCCGCAGTCGGGTGTCAGTTGTACCACGTTGGTGGTCAGTGCACCGACCGGCATCGGCACCAGGGTGCCCGGCGTCCCGGTCATTGGCACGATGCGATAGCGGTAGGAACCGCCGCGCTTCGCATACACGTCTTTCCAGAAGAATTTCTGCACCGGGTCCTGTGCCGTGGTCCGGTTCGCGGCGGTGGCATCCTGGTTCGGGAACGTGGCAAGCGCCGGCAGGCAGATCTCGGTGCCGGCGTTGACGTCGATGCGGTAGATCGCGAACCCAAGGCAGCCGGGCAGGCGGCCGCCGAATGTCCAGGCGGCGACGGCGATGTCGTTATTTGCGAAGGCGACCGCTTTCATGTGACGTTTCCCCCGTTGCCGTGTGTTGTGGCCGCCATGCGGCGGCTACGCTGTTTCGTCCGAGCGCGATCGGAACCGAGCCTGAACGAGCCTCCGTGAGGCGAGCGTGAGTCGCGGCGGCCCTTGGGGTCGGCCTCGCGCGGTCGGGTGGCGTGCGCGGCCTGTCGCAGTGGACGCCCGGCTGCCCTACGCCGCTGCCCACAGGTTTGGCGTGACGGCACCGGAATAGCCGGAGACGAACTCGCTGGCCACTCCGGTTGTCGGATCGAAACCGTGGCGCCGCACTGTGCCGATATTGCCGCCGTACAGATGGATGGAGATCGACGCCCGGTCCGCAAGCGCATTGGCGACAGTGTGGATGTCGCCGATGTGTGGCGACACGGCGGCGATCTCGCGTGGCCGCAACCGGCACGGGTCGCCGGCGCACAAGGCGGTGCCATCCGGGGTCAGGGTATAGGGCACGGCTTGCTCGGCGCCACGCAGCATGCCGACCAGGCCCCACATCAGGTGGTCGTGCACCGGCGTCCGCTGACCGGGGCCCCAGACGAAGCTGACCAGACTGAACCTGTCGAGCGGATCGCAATACAGCAGGTATTGCCGGTAGCGCGCCGGGTCGGGGGCCGCGAAGGCATCCGGCAGCCAGTCGTCGTGCGCGATCAGGCCGCAGAGCAAGTCGCGGGCGGGGGCGAGGACGACGTCCTCGGCATTGCCTTCATGCTCCACCAGCCGGGTGACGGCGGCAACGAAGTCGCGCAGGCGGGCGACCGGCATCGGTGAAGACTCCCCATGGCGAAGGTCGTCGGAAGATTATCGCCTGTGTGGCTTTGTGGGAAGTATTTTGTTCTGCGGATTGGCGCGCACGGAGAGCGTTTTCCCCACCGTCCTGCCTCTCGACGCCGCGACCGGACGGGGCCATGTGTAGTGGGCCGAGGAGTCCCCATGTCCGAAACATTGCTGCGCCCGTCCGCACCCATGTTGTTCATGCCGGAGAAGCAGCCGGCCAAGCCGCTGACGCGGCGGCTGCGGGTGGTGTCCGAATACGCGCCCAGCGGCGACCAGCCGACCGCGATCGCGGAGCTGGTGCGCGGCGTGGCAGGCGGCGAGCGCGACCAGGTCCTGCTGGGCGTTACCGGCTCGGGCAAGACCTTCACCATGGCGAAGGTGATCGAGGCGGTGCAGAAGCCCACCCTGATCCTGGCGCCAAACAAAACGCTGGCGGCACAGCTCTACGGCGAGATGAAGCAGTTCTTCCCCGACAACGCCGTGGAGTACTTCGTTTCGTACTACGACTACTACCAGCCGGAGGCGTACGTTCCGCGCACCGACACCTACATAGAAAAAGACGCCCAGATCAACGAGCAAATCGACCGCATGCGCCACGCCGCGACGCAGTCTCTGCTGGAACGGAACGATGTCGTCGTGGTCGCGTCGGTGTCGTGCATCTACGGTATCGGCTCGGTCGAGACCTATTCGCGCATGGTGGTGCGGCTGGAGGTCGGCGGGCGCATCGACCGCGACGCCATGGCCAAGGCACTGGTGGATCTGCAATACCGTCGCAACGACACGGCGTTCCAGCGCGGCACGTTCCGCCTGCGCGGGGAGATCGTCGATATCTTCCCGTCGCACTACGAAGACCGGGCCTGGCGCGTCTCGCTGTTCGGCGACGAGATCGAAGCGATCCATGAATTCGACCCGCTGACCGGGGAGAAAACTGCCGCGCTCAACGAGATCGTGGTGTACGCGAACAGCCACTACGTGACGCCGCGGCCAACCCTGACCGAGGCGATTCGCGACATCAAGGTGGAGTTGAAGGAGCGGCTGGCGGAGCTGACCGCGGAGGGCAAACCGCTGGAAGTGGAACGGCTGCAGCAGCGCACGACGTTCGACATCGAGATGATGGAGACCACCGGTTCCTGCAAGGGGATCGAGAACTACTCGCGCTATCTGACCGGCCGCAACCCGGGCGAGCCGCCGCCGACCTTGTTCGAATACCTGCCGGAGAACGCGCTGCTGATCGTGGACGAAAGCCACGTGACGGTGCCGCAATTGGGCGGCATGTATCGTGGCGACTTCAACCGCAAGTCGGTGCTGTCGGAGTTCGGCTTTCGCCTGCCGTCCTGCGTCGATAACCGGCCGCTGAAATTCGAGGAATGGGAGCGCTTCCGCCCGCAGACCATGTTCGTATCGGCGACGCCGGGGCCGTGGGAGATGGAGCGCACCGCCGGCGTGTTCGCCGAGCAAGTGATCCGGCCGACCGGGTTGATCGATCCGGAAACCGAAGTGCGGCCGGTGGAGCATCAGGTCGACGATCTGCTGGCGGAATGCCGCACCGTGGCGGGCCGTGGCGGACGCGTGCTGGTGACGACCCTGACCAAGCGCATGGCCGAGGATCTGACCGACTATCTGACCGAGCATGGCGTGAAGGTGCGCTACCTGCACTCCGACATCGACACGCTGGAACGGATAGAAATCATCCGCGACCTGCGGCTGGGCGTGTTCGACGTGCTGGTGGGCATCAACCTGCTGCGCGAGGGGCTGGATATTCCGGAATGCTCTCTGGTGGCGATCCTGGATGCCGACAAGGAGGGGTTCCTGCGGTCGCAGACCTCGCTGATCCAGACCATCGGACGTGCGGCGCGCAACGTCGAGGGGCGGGTGGTGCTGTATGCCGACACGATGACCAACTCGCTGCGCACCGCGATCGAGGAGACCGAGCGGCGGCGCAACAAGCAGCGCGCGTGGAACGAGGCGCATGGCATCACGCCCGTGTCGATCAAGCGCACGATCGGCAAGGTGCTGGAGAGCGTGTTCGAGCAAGATTATGTCACCGTCGCACCGGTGAAGGACGCGGGGACGGCGGAGTTCGTCGGCAAGGATTTGAAGGCGACGATTGCCGAGCTGGAAAAGCGGATGCGGGCCGCGGCGGCCGATCTGGAATTCGAGGAGGCGGCGCGGCTGCGCGACGAGCTGCGGCGGCTGGAGGCGGTGGATCTGGGGCTGGAACCGCCGCCGGCACCGAGTGCCTCGCTGCGGCCGGCGGGAAGCGGTGCGCGCGGGCGAAAGGACCGCGCGCCGGAGCCGATGGGGCCCGGGGGAGGCGGCTACGATCCGTCGAAACGGCGCGGGCGCGGGATGCGGCGGCGGGGCCCGTAACGAGTCCGTGCATGTTGCCGGTGCGACCAGGCGTGTGCCGCGGTCGTCAAGCCGTCATGCGTCGGATGGCAACGTTTTCTGCGGGCGCCAGTACAATCGCCAACTGGTTGCCTGCCCGATACGCCCGGTCCGACGGCACCGTCACTCCCCCGCGCCCTGATGCTCCGGCAGCCGCTCCTTCAGAACGTCGCGTATCTCCGCCAGCAAAGCCTCCGGCTTCGGGCCCGCCACGGCGTCCTCCCGGACGTGCAGCCGCGTCAGCACCTTCACCACCCAGAACACGGCGAATGCCACAATGATGAACTGGATGATCGCGTTGATGAACAACCCCAGGTTCAACGTCGGCGCGCCGGCATGCTGCGCGTCGGCCAGAGATTCATAATGCTTGCCGTTCAGCGCAAAGAACACGTTGGAAAAATCCACCCCGCCGGTCAACAGCCCCAACAGCGGATTGAACACATCCTTCACCAGACTGGTCACCACGCCGGTGAAGGCGGCACCGATGATGATGCCAACCGCAAGGTCCACGACATTGCCGCGCATGATGAAGCTGCGGAACTCGTTCACCCATCCTGGTGTCTTCAGGTCCATCGCTGTTTCCCCCTTGGTTCTCGCGTGTGCTGCCGGTGACTGCCTTATAGCGCCTGCCACCGTTCACGCGGCAGAGGCGGTCCCTCAGGCCAATCCCGCAAGCTCTCGCCACTCCTGCTCGCTGATCGTGCGCACACCCAGCTCCGTCGCCTTGCGTGCCTTGGAGCCGGCGTCGGCGCCCACCACCACCAGGTCGGTCTTCTTCGACACGCTGTCGGTCACCTTGGCACCCAGTGCCTCGGCACGCGCCTTCGCCTCGGGCCGCGTCATCGTTTCCATCGAGCCGGTGAACACCAGAGTCTTGCCGGCAATCGCGCTGTCCGCCGTCGCGGCCTGGGCGGCATCCTCGATCGTCAGCTCCGCCGCCAGCGCGTCCAGGGTTTGCACATTGCGTGGCTCGGCGAAGAAATCCGCCAGTTCCGTCGCGATCGAAGGGCCGATGCCGACGATGCTGCCGAGTTCCTCGCGCGCTTCCGACCCGACTTCGGTCGCGGCCAGCATCTGCGCGCGCCAATGCGTGAAGCTGCCGTAATGCCGCGCCAGCAAGCGGGCATTCGCCTCACCAATGCGGCGGATCCCGAGCGCGTAGATAAAGCGTTCCAAAGCAATGCGCCGCCTTGCCGCGATCGCGCGTGACAGATTGCGCGCGGATACCGTGCCCCAGCCTTCGCGTTCCGCTATCTGCGCCTCGCGTGCCGGCAGATGGAAGATGTCGGCCGGCGTCTTGATCCAGCCTTCATCGTAGAATTCCAAAATCGTCTTTTCGCCAAGACCGTCGATATCGAAGGCGGGGCGCGAGACGAAATGGACCAGCCGCTCCACCTGCTGTGCGCCGCAGATCAGGCCGCCGGTGCAGCGCCGCACCGCCTCGCCCGGCGGGCGCACCGCGTGGCTGCCGCAGATCGGGCAGCGCTCGGGAAACACGAAGCGCTTCGCGCCATTTGGCCGACGTTCCAACACCACGCCGACGATCTGCGGAATGACGTCGCCGGCGCGTTGCAGAATCACGGTGTCGCCGATGTGGATGTCCTTGCGCGCGATCTCGTCCTCGTTGTGCAGCGTGGCATTCTGCACCAGCACGCCGCCGACATTCACCGGCTCGAGCCGTGCCACCGGGGTCAAAGCGCCGGTGCGGCCGACCTGGATGCGGATGTCCTGCAACACCGTCATCGCCTGCTGGGCGGGGAATTTCCAGGCGATCGCCCAGCGCGGCGCGCGGCCGACGAAGCCCAGGCGGCGTTGCAACGCCAGATCGTTGATCTTGTAGACCACGCCGTCGATGTCGTAGGCGAGACCCGACCGTTCTGCCGCGATGTTTGCCTGGAATTCCGTGGCCGCGGCTTCGTCGTGCACGTGCTTCGACAAGGGGTTCACGTCGAACCCCCAGTGCCGCAGCCGTTCCAGATATTCCCAATGCGTCGCCGCGACAGGTTCGCTCGCCTCCCCCATGGCATAGGCAAACAACGAGAGCGGACGGCCGGCGGTGATTTTGGCATCGAGCTGACGGAGACTGCCGGCAGCGGCATTGCGCGGATTGGCGAACACCTTGTGGCCGGCGTTCGCCTGCGCCTCGTTCATGCTCAGGAAGTCGGCCTTGGTCATGAAGACTTCACCGCGGATCTCGATCAGATCCGGCGCATGGCCGTGCAGTTTGGCCGGGATGCTGTCCATGGTGCGCAGGTTGGCGGTCACGTCCTCGCCGACCATGCCGTCGCCGCGCGTCGCGCCGTGGACGAAACGGCCATGATCATAGGTGAGGTTGATCGAAAGGCCATCGATCTTCGGCTCGGCCACGAAGTCGAGGCGCGCGTCGGCGGGCAGTCCGAGGAATCGACGGGCCCGGGCGCAGAAGTCGCCGAATTCCTCGGCATCCATCGCATTGTCGAGCGACAGCATCGGTACGCGGTGGCGCAGCTTGGCGAAGCCGCCTTCCGGCACCTCGCCGACACGCTTCGAAGGCGAATCCTGGCGGATGAGATGGGGGAAGCGCGCCTCGATCGCAGCATTGCGGCGGCGCAACGCGTCGTACTCGGCGTCGGTGATCTCCGGCGCGTCCTGCTGGTAGTAGAGGCGATCGTGATGCACGATCTCCTTGGCCAGCGACGCCAGCTCGGCGGCGGCTGCTTGCTCAGTCAGGGCGGCGACGTCGGTCTGGCTCATGCCGCCAGCCTAGAGCATTTTCAGCCTGGCCGGAATCAGCCTGGCCGGAATCAGCCTGGCCGGAAAACGCGGGGCGCCGGTGTCATTGCGAGGACCGCGCGCCGCGCGCAGCGGCCCGAGGCAATCCTGGTCCAATGGCGCAGCGGTCGTCCAGGCGCGCTCTTGAACGCGGTTGCTTGGTTCCGCCGCGCCCCGCGCGCTCGTCGCAACGACAGATGCTCACTCAAGGATAATGCGATAAGGCAACCGAGGTCGCATCGTACTGGTACAACCAGTCGTAGCGCTGCCTGATCTTGTCTGCCGCGAACTCGCGATCGATATAGTCCGCCGCGCCGGCGGCGTCCGCCAAGGCCGGATTATGAAATCGCTGGGTATTGTCCGCCGATCCGCGGACGATCGCGGCGGTCCGTTCCAGTCGCATCGCCTCGAAGCACTGCAATGCCGCCGGCACGGCACAGGCATCGAGGCAGCGTGCGACGATCAAGGCGTCCTCCAATGCCATGTTGGCGCCCTGTGCCAGGAACGGCAGCGTCGGGTGCGCGGCGTCGCCAAGCAGGCACACGCGGCCCTGCGCGAAGCGCGACAGCGGATCGCGGCCGAGCAAGGCCCATTTGAACGGCGTATCGATGTTGCGGATGATGGTCTGCACGTCGTCATGCCAGCGGCCGAGGTCGCGGGCACATTCCTCGCGCGTGCCGGCTTGGGTCCAGGATTCCACCAGCCAGTCGTCGCGCTCCACCGCGCCGACGAAATTCAGCAGCTCGCCGCGTCGCAGCGGATAGGTGACGACATGGCCGCCATGGCCCACCCAATTCGTGCCGACCAGCCGGCGCATATGCCGCGGCAGACGTTCCATCGGCACCAGGCCGCGCCACCCCATGATGCCGGTGAAGCGCGCGCGGCCCTCGCCGAACATCTGCCGGCGGATCGCCGAATGCACGCCGTCGGCCGCCAGCAATACGTCGCCGGCATCATGCTCGCCGTTGGCGAGATGCAGCGTGACCGCAGCGTCCGATTGGTCGAAGCCGGTGCAGGCCACGCCGGCGGACACGGCGTCAGGCGCGACGGCGCGCACCGCCTGCAACAGCACGGCATGGAAGTCGCCACGATGCGCCATCCAGTACGGCGCGCCATAGCGCTGCACTGAACCGACGCCGAGATCGAACACGGGCCAGGTCTGCCCGGTGGTCCACAGCCGGATCTCCTTGCCGGTGGGTTCGCACACGATCCGGCGCATCGCCGCTTCCAGACCCAGCGCTATCAGCACGCGCGTGCCGTTGGAGCCAAGCTGGACGCCGGCACCGACCTCGCGCAGCTCGCTCGCTTGTTCGAAGACGCGGACGTCGTAGCCTCGTTGCAGCAGCGCCAGGGCCGTGGTGAGGCCGCACAGGCCTGCCCCGGCGATCAGGACTCGCGGCTTCATAGGCCTGTCGTATCATGACGACGCGGGCTGGTTCCGTCATTGCGAAGCGCGACGCGCCGAGGCGATCCGATGCGGGCGCTGCCATGGCAAATCAATTCGACCCGGATTGCTTCGGCGCTGTCCGCCTCGCAATGGCACGTGAAGGCGAGGCAACGCACCGCCACCGGGCGGTGCCGCATCACCCCCGCTCCTCCCGCCACAGCCCCAGCGCATCCTGCACGGGCCGGTCGGAGAAGCAGAACACTACGGCGTCGGACGCTGCGCGATGATGGTGCCGCGCCCAGCTTGGCACGACGAATATGTCGCGCGGCTGCCAGTGCAGCACGGTATCGCCGACCACCGTCTCGCCTTCGCCTTCGACCACCGAGAACACCGTGCCATCGGTGCTGCGGTACGGGGCGGTGGCGAAGCCGGCGGGCAGCCACTGCATGCAGGCGCCGATCGTCGGCATCGGTGACCCGCCCGACGCCGGGTTCACATAGCGCAATTTGTACCCGTGGCAGGGGTCGGGGTCGCCGTTGCGTGCCAGCGTCGCCAGCGCCTCGCGCGTGCGTTCATAGGGGTAGTTGAACACCGGCGACGCCTTGCCCGGTCTGTAGTCCACCGGCAGCATGTTGGCGCCGTAGCGGGCGGAGCTATCGCCGGCCGGGCGCGACACCGACTGGCTGTCGGCATTTCCCGGTTCCATGAAGCTGGCGTCGAGCAAGCGCACGATCGGAATGTCCAATCCGTCCAGCCACACCATCGGCTGGTCGGTGTCGTTGCCGTGGTCGTGCCAGGTCCAGCTTGGGGTCAGCACGAAATCCCCAGGCTGCATCAGCGTGCGTTCGCCTTCGACGGCGGTATAGGCGCCGCGGCCTTCGATGATGAAGCGCAGCGCCGCCTGGGCGTGGCGATGCGCCGGGGCGACCTCGCCGGGCAGGATGAGCTGCAATCCGGCAAACAGTGAATGCGTGATGCAGGCCTGGCCCTGCATGCCGGGGTTTTCCAGGATCAGCACGCGGCGTTCCGCTTCCTTGGCGGTGATCAGGCGGCCGGCCTGCATCAGATGGGGACGCACGTCCGCATCATAATGCCAGATCGCCGCCTCGATCGGGGTCGTCGGCGTGCGCGTGACCAGCGTGTGCAGCCGCTCCCAGAGCGGTGCCAGGCTTTGCGGAGCGATGCGGTCATAGAACGCCTGCCGCTCCGACGGCGCGGCGCTCGCTGGTGCGATATCGTTCATGCGACGTTGCCTCGTTTTGACGGCAACGAATCGTCTAGGCAGCGCTGCCCGGCGAGTCAATCGCGACAGGACCGACGAACGCCGCATCCCGACACGGCGGCGGCGCAGCCCGTGCCGGTGTGGATTCGGCGCATTGCTCTGCCGCTTCGACCGCAAGGCTGCAACGTTGGCGCAGGAACGTGGCGATGAGACGGAGCAAGGCTTCGCGTGCCCAACGCGCACTCAGCGTATGGTCCGCGCCTTCCAGCATGCGGAACATCACGTTCGACTGGCGGCGGAACTGGCGGCCCTGGGCGCCGAAATACTCGGCGATTTCGTCGAGGCCAGGATCGTTGCCGCTGAGCACGAACAAGATCGGCATGTGGCGCTGGCGCAGCGCGCGGATTTCGCGGCGCACGCATCCGACGCGGGTCTCCTCGCGGCCGAACAATGCCAGCAGCGGATCGGCCGCGGCCGCCGCGCGCCGCAGGACGCGAGTCGCCAGTGTACGGCTGATGCCGCCGAGATTGACCTCGCCGTGGATGATGCGATGCCAGACCGATGGGCTGGCAAGATGGTGCAGATAGAAGCGCGTCGTGCGGAATGTCGTGCGCTGCACGACCGACAGCGATTCGCCCTCGTCCCATACAAACTTTTGCAGGTTCACCAGCATGAGGCCGCTGATGCGACGGTCGCGGTAGGCGGCGCGCAGGGCATGGAATGCGCCGGAGCACATGCCGAGCAATAGCATGGGGGATTGGCAACGGCGGCTGAGTTCGTCGATGCCGGCGATAACGTCGCGGTCGCCTTGCTCGGAATACGGCTGGCCGCGCTCGCCGGTGTCGAGGGCGGAATCGCCGCTGCCGGCACCATCCATGCGCAGCGAGGCGATGCCGTTCGCCGCGAGCCATCGCGCAATGGCAACCGCGCTGCGGCAATTGCCGGAGCGCGGATTGGCGCCGGTGTTGGCGATCAGCACCGGGGGTGCGTTGTCGCGCGGCAGCGCGGGGGTGGAGAGGATGCCGAACAGACTGTTGTCGGAGCCGAAGAAAATCGGGGTTTCGACGCCGGTGGCGGTCCGCAGTACTTCAGTTGCGGTCCTCGGTACCAGTGTTTCCGCCGCGCCGCGGGATTGCGCCGCGAAGCGAGCAAGCGGACGCGTGACAGCGATTTGCTCGGCACACCAACCAACGCGGCTCGTCGCGGTCGTCCCCATCCCGCTGGCGTTCCGCGCTGCCGCCCAACCCTGCTTCGCCGGCGGCGGAGACGTTGTCAGAACCCAGTCCGCCGCGCGGGCAAAAACTTCGTGTGGGACCGCATTTTCATACGGATCGCGCAGCATCTCGGCGAGGCCATCGACCGCTTCGCTTGTCACCTCGGTGCCGAGCTTCCGCAGCCGTTCCGCCATAACGGTGCCAGCCGGGCTATCGTGCTGGTCCAGCACCAGCGCGTGCGGGGCGGGCCGGCGTGGCAGCGTCCCAACGTCGAGCCGGTCCAGCGCATCGCGCGTGACAGCATCGAGGCGGACGCCGTGGGCTTCGAACCAGCCGCCTTCCTCGATATGGCTCGGCACCTGCCAGATCTCGGCGGTCGCATTGGCGCGCAGCACCATTTCGCGCAAGAAGCGCCGCCCGCTGGCAACCGGCGCCAGGGCGACCAGTGCCGCGACATCCTCGATATCACAGGCGGCGCGCGCCGCGAGCGCGGCACCGATCCGCACCCCCACCAACGTGATCGGACCGACGCCATATTGCTCGCGCAGCCAGGACACGCCGGCGACGATGCTGTCCAGCCAGATCCTGAAACGGCCCGCCTCGTCATCCTCGCCGGCGGAATCGCCGGCCCCATAATACTCCAGCCGCAGCGCCGGCATGCCCGAGACGGCGAAGCGTTCGGCGAGGTGCACCAGCGGGCGATAGACGTTGAGTGCCTCGTCGCCCAGGCTGCTGCAGATCAGCACCCCATGTGTGCCGGTCGCTTCGTGCAGGACACCCAGGCAGCCGGAGATGTAGACGGGAGTCATCGCCGGCCCGCAAATCGCACGACACGATCCATGTTCAACGCATGGATCTCGCCTTCAGGTACACTCGATCGCGCATCTACGCTCGATCGCGCATCGCGCGGCACCAGGCGGATGCGATGCTCTCGGCCGGGCGGGAGATGCAGCCAGTCGTCCTCGGCCCTGAAGCCCGGCGCGTCGATGTGCAAGAACTGTGCGAAAGCGTGGGTGGCCACACACAGATGCCAAGCCTCGTCGCGGCGTTCGACGCTGGCCTGCAACCCGAGATCGCGCGGCGGCAGATGCGGGCCGGCAGGAAAATGCACCGCGTCGGCAATCAAGGCGTCGTCCTCCGCATCGTGCAGGCTCGCTACGGTCACGTCATGAGCGCGCGGGCCAAACCGATAGGCGTATGTAATATCGAAGAATTCGGGCAGCAGCGCGGTAGTTTCCAGTCGTATCCCGCCGCGTGACGGCAACGTGATTTCCCGCGTGGCCTCGCGGACGGGGCGGGCGCCGTCCTTCAGGCAGGTGAGTCGCACCACCGCGCGCAATGGCTGCGGCGTCTCGTTCAGCACGTGGATGTGAAGCCCGTTCAGGCCTTCATCGGTCAGGATCACCTGGCGCGGCCGGAAAGCGCGGCGCAATGCATGCCAGACCGGCTTTGGCTGCCCTGTTGCATCGATGATGCCCCAGCCGGCGCCTGGCACGAGATCCTGCAACTGCCAGACCAGGCCGCCGCTGCACTGCGATCCCACGCGGCGCCATTCGCCGAACACTTGCTCTGCCAGGAGGCAGCTCACGGCGCGCGACAGGTCGAGATAGCGGGCGAAATCGGTCCAGCGGAGCCGGATCGGATCGACGCCGAACAACGACGCCAGATAATGATCGCGGACATCGTCGAAATCCCAGCCCGCGCCGGGATCGCGCGGCACAGCGCGCTTCCATCGCGGATCGGTGATGGTGGCGGCGCCCAGGTGCGCCACGGTCCGTGCATCGGGGACGTTGGCCAGCGCCAGGCATTCCGAGGCGAAGCGCACGCCGGCGCGCCGGGCATCGTCGAGTGGACGCAGATAGGCGCCCACGCCGTAATAGTGCGCCACGCCCGTGTCGGGCTGGAACGGCTGCGTGCCGCCCGACGGCGAATTCGGCACGTAGACAACATCCGGGCGCAGCCGTTGCACGATCTCGGGAATCAGCGTGTCGTACAGCGAGGCGTCCACCTGGTCGGCCGGCAGGCCGAGCATTGCGGCCTGCTGCAACACTTCGCTGCCGCCGCAGAACACGGCGAGCGAGGGATTGTTCTGAGTCCGATCCAAGAGCAGCGCCAGTTCCGCCGCGAGAGAGTCGCGAAATGAATCGGCGGCGGGATAATCGAAATTGGCCAGCATCGCATCCTGCCATACGAGCAAGCCGAGTTCGTCGCACAATGCATAGAATGCGTCGGCTTCGTAGACCATGGTGCCGCCGATGCGGACCATGTTCATGCCGGCATCGCGCATGGCAGTCAGCCACGGCCGGTACGAGGCGGTATCGCCGGGCAACGCGACAACGTCCGCGCTGGTCCAGCAGGCGCCGCGGCAGAAAACGGGCACGCCGTTCACCGCAAGGGCAAAGCCGCGATCGTCGTCGCCGCGCTGCACTGTGACGCTGCGAAAGCCCACCTGTCCCAGGTCGCAGACGGTGTCGTTGAGACGCAAGGTCAGCGAGTACAGCTTCGGCTCGCCATGTGTATGCGGCCACCAGAGGGCAGCGTCGGACACGCGCAGCGCGCCCTGCACGACGTTTGGCGCCGTGCGTTCCAGCGGGGCCCGGTAATCGTCCAGTTCGGCGACCGCCTCGACTTCCGCCGGCAGGTCGAGCACGGCGCGGATCACCACGCGACCCTCGCGATCGAGCACGGCGGTTCGCAGGTCTATTTCGGTGACAGCGATGCCGTCGGTGCGCCTCTCCCGCGTGATCGGCCGCCATGGTCCGACCGGATGGAGGGTCGGACACCAGCCGGGCATGCGGCCGAGCAAGGTGGTGCGGGCAAACCGCAGGCTGGATGGCGAAGCCAGACGCGGCCGCCAGCGCGCGCGGCCGTGCTGCGACGCAAGCCAGTGCGCCAGGCTGCGAAAGCAGATGTGCAGATCGTTGATTGCCCCGGTGCGGACATGCACGCTCCGGGCGAGGAACATGTTGGTAGATCGAAACAGAGGCTCGCCGTTCAGCCAGACTTCGGCGATCGTCGCCAGGCCTTCGAAATGCAGAATCTCGTCTCCGCCGGCGGCGAACCGCGTGCGGTACCAAATGTCGCAGTGATCGAGTTCCAGCGTCGCCGTGTCGTCCCATTCGCCGGCCTCGCGCAGGGCGGCGGCATAGGTGCCGGGAACCGGGGCCGCGATCCATGTCAGCGCCGGCAATTGCTCCGGCGAGGCTGCGGCACCCGGCGGCGTGCGCGCGCATTCCCATATCGCGGACAGCGGCTGGATCAGCGATGCCGTGGTGGAACGGATCCTCGCCATTGTCGGGTCCTAGAAGCTGCCGACGGCCGATGCAGCCCGCATCGTGCTCTCTGTTATTATTGCACGGACAGACCGATACCTAAAAGCAACGATATGGCGTCGTTTGGAATTGTACCCCGATCGTCCATGCGCTATGCGGACCGGCTTGCTTCGTCGCGAGGTTGCCCGCAATGACGGCTGGGTAATGACCGCGGGGTACCGCATTGCCGAGGCAGGCTGCGACCGCCATGGCGTGGGGTGTGCTGCCCGCGGCATCCGCGGTCACTCCATGCTGTGTGTCAGGCCGGCCATCACCGTCTCATATCCTTGCTCCAGCGCGTCGAACAACGCGTCGCAGGGATCGAAGCGGCGACGGCTGGCGATGCGTGCCACCTTGAATTGCATCGCCTTGGCATTGGCAGAGATCGCCTGGGCCGCGGCCCTCGCATCGTCCAGGCCAGTTTCACCGCTGCCGGCCAGCCAGCCCAAATGCGCCGCCAGCAACTGAAAATTCGCGCCGAGCTGACGGAACACGCCGAAGGCATAATCGTGGAAGCGATCCGGGTGCGCCATCAGCCAATCCATCTGCTGCGGAAAATCATCGCGATAGCAGCGGATCGGATTCTCCTCGGGCCGCCGCCGCAGATGGCGCCGCAGCAGCTTCACCGCGGCGTCGGTCAGTGCCGCATCGCGCAGCGGCTGCCAGCGGCGACGGACAAGTTCGACATAGGGCGGCAGCACGTCATCAACCGCGTCCTGGCCCGGCAGGCGGCGGAAAATGCCGGCGTAGTCCTGACCCGACAACTGGTAATGGCCGCTGTTATGAAAATAGCACAACCGGCCGGCGGCAAGATCCATCGCATCGATGCCGATCGTCGTCTTGGTGTGCTGCGCGCGATACGAGGTGGCGCGGGTGTCCGGCAGGTAGTAGCCGTCAACTTCCACCAGAACCAGGCGCCCCATCCGCGTCTGCACCGCAAGCTGCACGTCCAGCGCATGCCAGATGGACAGCTCGCCGACGACGACGCCATACAGCGTCTCCAGGTCGTCGTGCTGGTATTTGAAGAAGGTGAACTGATCGCCTTCGTAATCCTGCGTGACCGTGACGCCCAGCCCGGCCAGCGGGTCCAACCCCCAGGCGCGCAGGATCAGCAGCCAGGCATCAACATAGCAATTGGTGATCGGCCAGTCGCAGTCCGCGGCCGGGCCCGCCGCGGCGCGGAGATCGACCGCGTCGTTCATGCGTCGAGCCGCAATGCCGCGCGGGCCTTCGCCGGCCAATGCGCAGGCTCGAACCCGTGATGGCGGAACAACGCCAGTGCAATGCGTTCCAGCCCGAACCCGACGCAGCCGCTGATCGCGACGGCGCCGTCGGTCTGTCGGATGCCCCATGGCTCGCCGAAATGATCCAGATGATAGTTGAAGCTCATGCAGGCCGTGGGCTTTGCATCGTTCGCAACCGGAATCAGCAGCTCATACTTCAGCCGCTGCTCTCGCTGGCTGTCAGCCATCAGCCGTCCGGCGCGGCCGAAGAACGGGTCGTGCGCGATGTCGATCGTGTAGGGCAGGGACAACTCGGTTACGAAACCCTGCGCCCGGTCCAGCCACGCCTGGCGGAATTCCAGGACTTGCTCGTTGCTGCCCATGCGGACGAACTCGCGCACGCGGAAGCACTGCATGCGCGCCGGATCGGGTGAAGGCTCGTGGCGGAAACACCAGGAGTGCATATCGAACAATACGCCTTGAGGCGGCAGCGCGCCGCGACCGGCGATGATCGGATACAGCGGATAGCAGGCGGCGGGAGTCAGCAGCAGGTCGGTTTGCTCCTGCTGGCCGATCCATTCCTTGCCTTCATCGACGCATTTCAGCATCGCGCGATGGGCTGCCTCATTGCCGCAGAAGCAGTGGATGGTGCCGAAAAGCTGCGGAAAGCTCTTCAGGTAGCCGCTGCGGACGAGCTGCGAGCGCACCATCGCCGGCGGAAACCGCAGCACTTCCGGGCGATCGACGGCGCCGGTGCGGCCGACCATGGCATCCAGCGCATCGACGACCGACTCGAATACTCCGCTCCGCGCCGGAATGCCCTCGACACCGCTCGGAATCAGCAGCCCGGCGGCGACAAGCTGGTGCATCAGGCCTGCGGTTGCGTCCATGGTCAGAGGACTCCCAGCGCCGGCCGCTGCAACAGCAGCAGATTGCCGGTGCTTTCCAGCATGCGGTCATTGTTGATCATGATGGGCGCCGACATCAGGTCGCGCACGTGACGTCCGAGGCTGAACTCGGAGCCATTCTTGTAGGCATTGATGCCGCAGACCATGAAGGCGTGCTGCACCGCCTCGAGACATGAATCGGAGATCGTGGTCTTGAGATTGTTCATATCGGCGGTGAATCCCAGCGGCAGCGATCGGGTGCCGGCAGGAAACACCGCGTCATAATCGCGCAGCGCCTGCGACAGCCGCGCCTGCATCAGTTGCAGCAGCCCGACGCCGCGCGCCAAGCGATGCGCCATCATGGATACATTGCCGCGTCCGCGCACCTGCTGCCGCAGATAGTTGCGCGCCCGATTGATCGCATCGGTGGCGATGCCGAGCCACACGCTGGTCCAAAGCAGATGCGACACCGGCAGCATCGTCTGGCCGGCGATCTCGGCGAATGGCACCGGCAGGATTTGCTCGGGGAATCCGGCGAAGCGCAGGCGGAAGCCCTCGCTGCAAGTGCCGCGCATGCCCAGGGCATCCCAGCCGGAGGTCTGGCTCAGCGTGTAGTCGTCGCGCAACGCCACGACCATGACCTGGTCGTTGGCCGCGGCCTCGGCATGGCGGCGGGTGGTGATCAGCAGCGCGTCGGCCCGCGCGCCGTAGGAGATGGTGGTTGCCCGCTTGTCCAGTTGCGCGTGCCCATCGTCGACTGCCACGGCACAGACGCTGGCGAGGATATTGCCGCCGGTCCCCTCTTCCGATGTGACCGATCCAAGCAGCAATTGCTCCTCGCATAGCCGGCCCAGCAGGGCGCGATGCCAGTCGCTCTCGCTGCCATGAGCGACGAGACACGCCACCTGGATCTGGTGCATTGCGTAGATCATGGCGGCGGCGCCGCAGGCCTGGCCGAGCGCATGGCAGACGGAAGCGACCTGCGAGAGGCTGCGCTGTGGCCCACCCAGCGAGGCCGGCACGAGCAATGCCATCAGGCCCTCGGCCTGCATGGCGCACAGCGCTTGCTCCGGAATGCGGCCGGCACGGTCCACGTCGTCGGCCTGCTCTGCCGCGGTCCTGGACACCGCCAGCGTCGCGGCGTCCAGGCCATCGCTCACGTTCATGGGTGGGCGGCCTGCCCGGTCAGGCGATCCACTACCGCATCGATCGTCGCAATACTGGCGAACGACCTCCGTTGCAGCATCTCGTCCGGCAATTCGATCTCGAACTGTTCTTCGAGTCGCATCAGCACGTTCACGATCGCGAGCGAGTCGAGGCCGGCGGCAAACAAATCGGCGTGTTCGTCGAGCGCGTCGACAGGAACCGCGAGACGACCGGACTCTGCCAGGATTTCCCGTATCTGGGATTGCCGCATGGCCATAAAGAACACTTCCTCAGTTCGTGTGCGGGAACCCGCGTTCGCCGGATGGCTGAGCAAGGCGCGTGCCAGCGACACAAACGATCCGGCACGTCTCCGACCGGGTACGCGGCAAGGGAGGAGCCGGTTCGGTACGTTCCTCCATGTTAAGCGGGAACGTAACACCCGATCGGCCGGTTTCATCGGAGACAACGCCAACGGCAGGCCGGCCGCCGTGTGCCGGCAACGCGATGGGCTTACTGCCTCAAGAACCTGCTTGTGACAACAAGGCAGATTGCCGTGGCTCGCAAGATCACCAGTATCCTGCTGCGTCTTGAAGGCAACGTCGATGCCGGCAGCGTCACTGTCCTGGTCCAGCCTCGATCGCATCAATCGGAAGGCATACCGGCGGCGTCGCGTCGTGCGTCAATTCGCCGGCGCGAGCGGCTGGCTCGAGCCGGGCGAGAAGGCGGCCTTGCTGTCGGTGGCAGAGGAAATGCGCGGGGCGCCGATCCTGGACATCGGCGTCGGCGGCGGCCGGACCACCCCGCTGATGCGCGCCATCAGCGACGATTACCGCGGCATCGATTACGTGCCAGCAATGGCAGCGATTGCCAAGAAACGTTTTCCGGATGGCGAATTTTGTCGAATGGACGCAAGGCATCTGGAGTTTCCGGCCGGCATATTCGCTCTGGTGGCATTCAGCTATAACGGCATCGACTCGGTCGACCCGGAAGGACGCCGCCAGATCCTGGCAGAGGTGCATCGGGTGCTGCGCCCGCGCGGATGTTTCGTGTTTTCGGCACTCAATCGTGGCGACACGAAGTCGCTGCCGCGTTGGCCCGACTGGCAGGAATTCAACGGGATCGGGCTGCAGCCGGCACGATGGCCGCGGGCGGCGGCCAGGTTGGTGCTTGGCGCACTCAACCACTGGCGCAATCGGCGTTTCGCGCATGACGATGGCGAAGTGGCCATTGCCAGCCTTGCGGCGCATAATTTCGCATTGCTGACGGTGTTCACGGCATTGCCGCGGCAAATCAGTGAGCTGCGCTGCCAAGGTTTTATCGTCGAAACCATAGTCACGCCGGCGGGGGAATGCATTGACCCGGACTGTCCCGATGACAGCGCGGCACCATGGCATCACTTCGTCGCACGCAAGCGCGCCTGACCGCCGGCGCCTAGCCTTGCAGCAGCGTCAGGCTGAGGCCGGCGAGCAATAGACCGATCAACTGGTCCAGCACCACCAGCATTGCCGCGGTCATGCCGTTCGTGCCGAGCGACTCCCGTGTGGCGAACCACTCGATCCACAGTGCCCAGCCGATCGCGATGATCTGGACCACCTCGTTCAGCATGGCGGGGGCACCGAGCAAGGCAGGGATGCCGGCGGCCACCAGCAATGCATTCTCGACGACGTTGCACCAGTTCCAGGCGGCGATGAACCGTGGCCAGCGCGCGCCGCAGCCGAGCAATGGCGCCAGATGATTGCTCAGCACCGCAAAGCCGAGCCAGCCGACCAGGTAGCCCATCAGGTCCAGGCCGATGGCGTGGCCGGCGTCGGCGGGCGGGCCGCCTGCCACCCAGGTCATCAGGCGCAGGCAGATGATCGCCGGCAGGCCGACGGCGATCGCCCAGAAGCTGCGCGCGGCGCCGGCCAGGTCGGTCTCGACATAATGCAGTGCCTCGCTCCGCCCGCGCGCGAACAACAGCGCAGCGTGCAGCCCGGAGCCAACGGTGGCGGTGAGCTTCATGGCCGGTGCAGTACCAGCAGGCGCGGCAGCAGCACCAGCGCTGCCGTGCCGAGGTTGACGGCGGCCACCAGCAGGGCGGCGCGCAGCGGCGAAAGTGCCAGGGCGTGGCGCGCCAGGAACCAGTGCAGCCATAGGCCGTAGCCTGCCAACCCCAGAACCAGCAGGCCGGCCGCTGCGGCTTGCGACAGGCCGGCATCGAGCAATGCGCCCACGACGACCAGTAGCACCGAGAACAGTACCGGCAGCAGCCACTGGCACCAGTTGAAGGCGGTGGCGAAGTGCAGCCAATGGTCCTCGCGCCGCCACAGCCGGGCGAGCTCCCAGGACAGCACGGACGGCGCGAGCAACGCCGTGATGGTGGCGAGGAGGTCGTCGATCGCCACTGCCCCCTCGCCGCGCATCAGCAACATGAGCGTGCCGACCAGCGGAAAGGCGAGCAAGGGGGCGAGGCTGGCGAGGAAGCCTTGTACGGTGGCGGAAAACTCGGCCAGCCCATCCGGACGGCCGCGGGCAATGCGCACCAGTCCGCGCAGGATGCTGGTTCGCCGCGCTGGGGCCACGCCGGTTATCCCAGGAATGCCGACAGCATGTTGCGATAGATGCGGGTCAGGCAGCGCAACTCCTCGACCGGCACGGCTTCGTCGGCCTGGTGCATGGTGGCGCCGACCAGGCCGAACTCGGCAACCGGGCAGTAGCGGGCGATGAAGCGCGCGTCGGAGGTACCGCCGCCGGTATCCAGCTTCGGATCGAGGCCGGTCGCGTCCATGATCGCGGCGCGGAGCTTGTCCATGACCGCGCCGGGCTGGGTGACGAAGGATTCGCCGCTGATCGCGATGTCGAGGTCGAAGTTTTCCGCGTGCTGGGTCAGCGCGGCACGCAGCCAGGCGGACAGGTCCTTGCCGGTGTGGTCGTCGTTGAAGCGGATGTTCAGCATGGCGCGGGCGGCGGCGGGGATGACGTTGGTCACCGGGTTGCCGACGTCGATCGAGGTGACCTGGAGGGTGGAGGGTTCGAACCAGTCGGTGCCTGCGTCCACCGGCGCGGCGGTCAGGGCGGCCAGGGCGCGGAGCAAGCGGTGCACCGGGTTGTCGGCGCGATGGGGGTAGGCGACATGGCCCTGCGTGCCGTGCACGGTGATCTTCGCGTTCAGACTGCCGCGGCGGCCGATCTTCACCATGTCGCCCAGCCGAACCGGGCAGGTGGGTTCGCCGACCAGGCAAAAATCGGGGATCTGGTCGTTGTCGCGCATCCACTCCAGGGCGCGCACCGTGCCGTCGGTGGCCACACCTTCCTCGTCGCCGGTAATCAGCAGGCTGATGGAGCCCTGGGTCTGACCCGTCGCCAGGTGATCCGCGGCGGCCGTGGCGAAGGCAGCGATGGCGCCCTTCATGTCGCAGGCGCCGCGGCCGTAGAGGACGCCGTCCTGGACCTCGGCGGCGAATGGGTCGTGGTGCCAGGTGGCGGCGCCGACAGGCACGACGTCGGTATGGCCGGCGAAGCAGAAATGCGGGCTGCCGGTGCCGATGCGGGCGAACAGGTTGTCGATTTCGCCGTAGCGCAGGCGGTGGATGGTGAAGCCGAGCGGGGCGAGGGCGCCGGCCAGCACGGATTGCGCGCCGGCATCGGCGGGCGTGACCGAGGCGCAGCGGATCAGCGCCTGAGCGAGGGGGAGGGGGTCGGTCATTGGGTTCACCGTGTCATTGCCGGTCGGCGGCCTGAGCCGGACGCGGCGGGGCGATGGCGATGGCGATGGCGGCCAAGGTAACCAACGCCGCCGCGCGGGTCATGTGGGCGCCAGGCCGGCGTTCCTCATGAGGATGTACCGTTTGAAGTTAGGGTCACGGAAAAAGAAGCTTACGGTGTCCAGGCTTCGACGGGTCACCTCGAACGAGCTCGCGTCCATGGCCAGCATGTCATCCACGACCTGACGAGCCAAACCTACGTCAAGCTCTCCCCGCTGCTCGATCGCGGTATAGACTACGGGTGAATTGATAATGCTGCTGTCCACTTTGGCGATCTCTAACAGCACCTGCTGGATCCGAGGATCCTGCATCGTGATCGAGGTCAATTGTTGTTCATAGATATTGCAGTCTGGACGCGTGGGAAGTGCCGCAAGCAGCGAAACCACCTTGTCGATGCCGATCACCCGCGGTGGCGAACTGTTCAGGAATTGCTCGACACTGCCCACGCTGTCCACCTCCTGCTCGATCAGCGCTTTGCCGAGGAAATGGCACCAGTATGGAGCGCCATGCGAATGCCGGACAATCTCGCCGATTGATTCATTGGCGAAGCCACAGACTGGTGACAGGATATATGAACCGATCTCCAGAATGAACCGCAGCTCCTCGTTGGTCATTGGCGGCACCTGGATGCCGTGCAGGTCCCGTGCGATCGAGGCATGCTCGCGGATCAGGTCGGTCGCGGCCTGGGCGATGCCGACCAGGATGAAACGCACGCGCTTCAGCGATTTCAGGTACTGGGCAATTTCGCCCTTGTCCTTCACCGTCTCGAATTCATCGATGATGATGATCAGGTCGTCCGAATTGGCAGTGGAGTACCGCTGAACCGCGAGCTCCATTCCTTCTTTCATGTTGATGGGTTTTTGCGGGATGAACGTCTCTTTCACCTCGCTCCTGGCCACGAACACCTTGTCGAAACCGATCTTCGACGCCACTTCGATCTGGTCGGCCTCGGTCGGCAGGTAGGCAAGCAGACCCGGCCCGAACTGGCCATCACGCGATTGCTCGGGGCGCCGCGTCAGAATGGCATGGATCACCTCGTCCACGGTCTTTTGAAAACCATCGACCCAGATCGCGTTGAACTTCTTGCGGGTGGGACCGACCAGCCATGACAGACGGCCGCGGCGCTCCAACCGCCGGCGCAAGCCATAGTACTCGAGAATGTCGACATTGCCTTGCGCAACGTTATACAGCATGGTGGCAAGCGAAGACTTGCCGCAGCCTCGCTCCCCGAATACTACCGCGTGCGCGCCCTCCGTGAGCAGGGTGTTGATCATGGCCTCGAGGGCCGCTTCTCGCCCGGCGAATTTGGATGGGTTCTTGATCGGGTCGTTCGGCGTGAAGATGTTGGATAGGTCCTCGAGGCTCGATCGACGCGACACCTGGGTGAGACCTTTCAAACGGCGTCCCAGATCGAAACCCTCATTGGGGGCATCCGCCATATCGTCATGTCCTCTAGTGGCGGTAGTCGTACGCCCCAGGTGTGGGACGGTCCGACACCGTTATAGCGCGCCGGCCGCGGGGTCACAGGCCGCGGTAGCCACCGTGGTCATGGATTGCAGGCCGCTTGCGGCTGGTGCCGCGCTCAATCCCGCAGCAATTCATTGATCGACGTCTTGGCGCGGGTCTGCGCATCCACCGTTTTGACGATCACCGCACAGTAGAGCGACGGGCCAGGCGATCCGTCGGGCAGCGGCCTGCCGGGCAGCGACCCCGGCACCACCACGGAATAGGCCGGGACACGGCCGATGTAGATCTCGCCGGTGGCGCGGTCGATCACCTTGGTGGAGGCGCCGATGAACACGCCCATCGACAGTACGGCGCCGCGTTCGACGATGACGCCCTCGGCGACTTCGGAGCGGGCGCCGATGAAGCAGTCGTCCTCGATGATGACGGGGTTGGCCTGCAACGGCTCCAGCACGCCGCCTATGCCGACGCCGCCGGACAAGTGGCAGTTGGCGCCGATCTGGGCGCAACTGCCGACGGTGGCCCAGGTGTCCACCATGGTGTTGCGGCCGACCCAGGCGCCGACATTGACGAAGCTCGGCATCAGCACGACGCCGGGCGCGACATAGGCGGAGCGCCGCACCACCGCGCCGGGCACCGCGCGGAAGCCGGCCTCGCGGAAGCGGTTCTCACCCCAGCCGGCGAATTTCAGCGGCACCTTGTCGTAGGCGCCGGCGGCGGTTTCCATCGGCGCCGAGTCGGTGAGGCGGAACGAGAGCAACACCGCCTGCTTCAGCCACTGATTGACTTTCCAGCCCTGCCTGATGGGTTCGGCGACGCGTTCCTTGCCGCTGTCGAGCGCTTCCAGCGCCGCTTCCACCGCGTCGCGCGCCTCGCCGCGGGTGGCGGAGGAGAGCGTGTCGCGGCGCTCCCAGAGCGCTTCGATCGGGGCTTGCAGCGGATGCTCGGTCATGGTCTCGCGCCCCTCCCGGCGCGGGGCGGACGATGGGCGAGGGGGGTGGGCGTGTCAACGCGGGGCTGCGCGCGAAGGCGCGGGTCACGGTGGCGGTGTCCACAGGCCAATCACTGCGGAACTGGCCGCGGTACAAATCAGATTTCTCTCGCGTGGGCGGCCATGCACGCTGGCGGCAGGCACACGGCTGGGCGCCCCATGGCAGCCACAATCGGCGCATTGCGGATGAGCGTCCGTCCCGGGAAGATGCTGCGCGTCATATGATGCCGTTTGCGTTGCGCGCCGGCGCGGTGCCGATGGTGGGATCCGGATACAATGGCGATGCCGGGCGGACCCTGGATTTTGCCTGGATTGAGCGGGACGCGCTGGACGTGCGTTGGGCTCGACGCGCTGGCGCGGGCGGAATTTCCCGACGGCGCCACGGCAAATCCGCTGAACGATCCGTGGTTGTGCGACGGCTGGGTGGGTCGGGTGACGGCCCGGCTGGGGGCCGACCATAGTTGGGGCGGTTGGCTGGAGGATCGCTCGCATCTCTGGCGCGGCCACTATCTGCCGCCGGGCTGCACCATCCATCTCGGAGTCGACCTGAATGTGCCTGCCGGCACCGTCGTACTTGCCCCGCTCGCCGGGGAAGTGATGCACGCCGTGCCGTGCCGGGAGCAAGGCGGCGGCTGGGGCGGTTGGTTCGTGCTGCGGGCCGACACGCCGCGTCAGGGTGCGGACTATCTATTGCTCGGCCATCTCGCCCATCGCGGCTTGCCCCAGCCGGGGGACCGGCTGGCGGCGGGCGCGCCGGTCGGCGTCGTCGGCACGCCGCAGGAGAACGGCGGTTGGTATCCGCACCTGCATGTTCAGGCGATGGCCGCCGCGGCATGGCAGGCAGTGCAGCACGATCCCAACGGATTGCTCGACGGCTACGCCTGGCCGGCAGCGGATCTTGCCGTGCGGTTTCCCGACCCGGCCCCGCTGCTGGGACTGCCCGCGTCATGTGGTGCCACTGGCTCAAACTGACCCAGAGCATGCGCCGCCGCCTGATCGTGGCCACGCCGCCGGTTGGACCGCCGCTGCTTGCTCAGGCCGCCAGTTGTGCGGGCTCGGGATGTAGCGCCTTCACCACCGGTATCTCGGTGCGATTATGCGTGCAACCTTCCCACCGAACCGGCGAGAAGCCATGACGCGCGTAGAAGCGATACGCGTCCGGCACGGAGTTCAGGCAGATGGTATCGGCGCCACACGCCCGGGCGTAGTCCTCGGCGAGGTCCAGCATGATGCTGCCCAGGCCCTGGCCCTGCCATGGCGTGTCGATCGCCACGAGGCGGAAGATCGCGCGTCCGTCGGGCTTGATGTCGATGCGGATTGTGCCGATGACCTGGCCGTCCAGGAGAAACACCATCGGGTGGTTGGCGGGATCGCGTTCGTCCGGGTAGTCCGGGTCATATTCGAAGTAGTACCCAGATTCCCTGCCATTGTATTTTTCGAAGATACACCGCTTCCGCGTTTCGTGGTAGCGGCGCCATTCCTCGGAGCTCCGCGGGGCGCGGAGCTCCGTACTGTGAGGGCGCACGTGGCGGCCCTTCTGCTGTTTCGTGAGGGAGCCGGCCGGCTTCCCCCTTCTCGTGCGGGCCCACTATACCACGATCGTGGCAACGCTGCGGCGGCATCGGCTGCGATCCGGCGCGACGGTGCATTGCGCAACCGGCATGGCACAGAGGTGTGGCCCTGCCGCCGCACCAATCAGCGGCAACCACGCCGGCCGACATCTTGGGGCCAGGTACGCGCAGCGCGGTCGCAGCGCTGGCACGGCCCTACTGCGCATCGCTCACACCGCGCGTCGCGTGCATCGCAGTTGATGTCGGTCACGCGGCCTGCTGAATGCCGATCGCCGAGAGCGCCCGATCCACGCGTAGCAACGTTGCGGCATCCTGTTTGAACACAAGCGCGATCAGACGGTCGGCGCATCGCACCACCCGCGCGGATATCCAGTCGCCCGCCTGCGGCAGCTCGATCGCCACCTCTGTCCCGGCCGGAAGCCGCCACTCGCAACGCAGGGCGACACCGCTGCGAGAGATGTCGACGACCTCGGCCCTGAGTGCCTCTCGTCCGGCGACCCGCAGCGCGGCGATCGCCCCGCGTCCGCCGATCCGCTCGAACTGCCGCCGCTCGCCGGTGTCGTCCCGCACCACCGCCAGGAAATCGTCAACCTCGGCGCGCAAAGTTCCCGCCTCGTGGCCGATGGTCTCGGCCGCCCGCAGCACGTTCTGGCTCACCGTTCCAGCCTCGTCAGCGACGCCCGACACTTGCTCCATCGCATGCGTGGTAGCCACCGTCGCGGTGGAAACCGCCTGCACGCTGACTGCGATTTCGCGTGTGGTGGCGCTTTGCTGTTCGACCGCAGCGGCGACCGACGCGGCGACTGCATCCATGCGCGCGATGATCTGGCTGACCTCCGCCATGGCCGTGACCGATTGCTCGGTCGCATTGCGCACCGCGCCGATCTGGTCGCCGATGTCCGCGGTTGCCCTGGCGGTCTGCGCGGCGAGCGACTTCACCTCCCCGGCGACCACGGCGAACCCCTTGCCGGCATCGCCCGCGCGGGCCGCCTCGATCGTTGCGTTCAACGCGAGGAGATTGGTTTGCCCCGCGATACTGGAGATCAGGCTCACCACGTCACCGATCCGCGACGTGACATCGGCCAACCCGCGCATGGACGCATGCCCGACCTCTGCCCGCTGCACGGCCTCGCGGGCGACCTGGGCAGACGCCGCGACCTGACGGGACACTTCATCGACGCTGCCGGTCAATTGCTCCACCGCGGCCGCCACGGCGGCGAGATCCTGTGAGGCACGCGTCGCGCGCGTGACGGTGGTGCCGGCCTGCGCCCGCACGTCGGCCGCTGCCTGCGTCATGGTCGTGGCGGCTTCCCGCATGCGCGCCGCCGAATGGGCCAGCGATTCCATGACACCGGAGATGGAGGTGCCGAAATCCAGCGTATGGCGGTCCATGGCGGATTGGCGTCGCTGCGCTGCGCTGCGTTCGGCTTCCTGGCGCGCTGCCAGTCGAGCCTCCTCCTGCATGCTGGTCTTGAACACAGCGACCGCCCGCGCCATCGCGCCCAGCTCGTCCTTGCGGGCAGCCCCGCCAATCTCGGCCGCCATGTCGCGCGCCGCCAGACGCTGCATCACGCCGGTGAGGGTAACCACCGGGCGCGCGATCAATCGCGCGTTCCAGGCCGCGACGCCAATGCCGAGCAAGGCGGCAAGCGAGGCCAGGCCGGCCAGACGCACCCGGCCGGTGCTGCTGGCGGCACGGGTCGCCGCGGTCAGATGTTCACGCCGGGCCTGCAACGTCGCCACCACGGCATCGAGCCGCGTGCGCAATACCTCAAACCTGGCGTTGGCATCGCTCAGCATCAGCACACCGTAAGAGATGTCAGCCTTGGCGTTGTCCGCGACGGCGCGCGCGGCACCGACATAGTCGTGCAGGGCAGACTGTACTGCTGCAACCGAGTCCGCGGGCAGACTGGCGGTCCATTGCCGGGACTGGGCGATCACACTGTCCTGGCTGGCCGACAGATCCGCTTCCAGTCGGTCGATGGCGGCTTCGCGTGTGTTTGCCAC
The DNA here is from genome assembly GCA_035508435.1 of Acetobacteraceae bacterium. GTDB lineage: Bacteria > Pseudomonadota > Alphaproteobacteria > Acetobacterales > Acetobacteraceae > JASHVB01. The sequence continues at coordinate 50,403 of DATJNA010000034.1, forward strand.
CACCTTATCGTTGGCCGCCATCGTCAGCAGGGCGAGCAAGCGGGCATGGAACAATGACAGCCGATCCTTGACGCCGAGGGCGTCCGTGAGCGGCTGCACGACACCGCTGTCGAGGCCCTGGAATGCCTGGTCCGACTGATGCAGGCTTCGAATGCCAAACGCGGCGACGCCGGCCAGCAACAGGATGACGACCGCGGGCGCGGCCAACACTTTCCACACCAGCCGCAGATCGGAGTATCGGTGCATCGCTCCCACCCATGCTGCCGTCAGTCGCGCGACGCCATGGAACCATGGCGTCCTGCTGCGCGGCCGCGCCTTATTTGTAGTAGCCGGAGCCGCAGATCGTATGATCGTCGATCTTGATGACGTAGGCGGACTTCTCCTGGATCTGCCTGGTCGCCGGATTGGGCCAACGGAAATCGTACCAGCCCGAACCCTTGGTCAGGCCCAGCTTGTTCATTTCAGCGTTGGGGGTCCTGCCATCCGGGTCTTTCACGTTCAGCAGGTTCTTGCCTACCAGCGCGGGATTGCCGCCATGGGCGACGACGGTGCCATCGTCGGCCTGACAGAATACGTATAATTCTCCCTGGATCCATGGGCCGCCCGGCTTACTGAAGTCGGCGAACGCCTGCTGCATGCCGACATCCTTCACGTGCTGGGCTGCCTTCTCCGCGAAGGCCTTGGCCTAGTCCGCGGTTGCCGCGGTTGCCACGGTTGCAGACAACGACGCGACGGCAGCGCTGATCACGCCGGCCACGATCAGGGTTGCGCTGATGCGGTACATGGCGGGGCTCTCCTGATGCGTGCCCCTGGATAGCGCCGCGAGGTTAATGTTTGTTTAGCGCCGGTCCGGCATTGCTGCGTTCGCGTTGGGAGTCTCGCGGCCTGCGGGCGGCGTGGCGGCCGTGTTGGTTCCACCCTGCCTGAGCAAGCGTGCCGCGGCGCCTCGGTCTCAGCCAACATGAGCGAAACGAAGCAATCCCGGTCGGTCGACCCCTGCCAGGTTCAGGCAAAGGCCGGCTCGGCGGCCGCGGCAGGTTCGCGACGCGCCGTGGCATCGAACGGCTGGGCCGGGCGGTTCTGGCGCAGCGTCGCGGCGCCGTCGGCGACGATGCGCCATACCGCCTGCGCCAACACCTTGCGGTCCGGATAATGCGCGGGATCCACCGGCGCATGCAGCAGCACGGTCGCGCGCAGTCCCGAACTCTGTCCAAGCCGCCAGAAATGCGAGGCGATGTCCATGTCGCCGTACCAGGCGAACACCGGCCGGCTGGCGCGCCCGGTCGGCAGCCCGCCCAGCCGGTCGTAGACCACCGACACCGGCTGGATCAGCGGCTGCCCGCCGTCGCCCGTTTCGGCCACGGCGAAGAAGGACGAGCGGAACGGCAGCACGCGCGATCCGTCCGAACTGGTGCCCTCAGGGAACAGGATCAGGTTGTCTCCCGAGCATAGGCGGGCGCGCATGTCGTCGCGCTCGCGACCGGTGGCGCCACGACGGCGGGTGACGAAGACCGTGCGCCCGAGCCAGGCGAGCACGTTGACCACCGGCCAGCGTGCGATTTCTCCTTTGGCGACGAAGCAGCCGTCCAACACGCCGCCCAGGATCGGCACGTCCACCCATGACGAGTGGTTGGAGACGTACATGACCGAGCGGTCGGCCGGGTGAGGGGCCGGCGCGCCAACGACGCACACCCGCACGCCGAGCAATCGGCTGAATACGGCCCAATAGCAGCGCGCGAAGGCGACCTTGGCGGGCCCGGGCAGCAGCAGGCATACGGCCTGGATGGCCATGGCGGGCAGCGTCCAAAGCAACAGCGCGACGAAGCGGCGCACCACGCGCACGCGGCGCAGCAGATGGCGCTTCTCGTCTTCCAGCGCCGTGTCCATGGGTGAGAAGGCCCCGCGTGCGGGCACCGTCGGGGGACGAGGGGCAAGACGTCGGGGCCGGCGTGGCGATTCCCGCATGATTGCCCGATTACCAAGCGGCTTGTCAGCCGACAATGGCGCAAGCGTGACCGTCGGGGGGCCGTCGCTTCGGACAATCTCCGCTACGGTAACCAAATGCGCTGCCGTTTCCGGTTCCTGGTCCTGTCCGTTTGCCTGCTCTGGGCTTGCGTGCTCTGGGCGGTCACGGGATCCGCCGCGGACCCGCAGCCCTATGACGTGAACCTGGCCCCCACCGGCAACAGCGCACTCGACAGCGCGCTGAACGACAGCAGCACCCTGGTGTCGCTGCGCAAAACCGCCCCGGTGGGCGGCTTCGCGCTGATCGAGCGGGCGCGGCAGGATTTGGATCCGTTGACCACCGCGCTGCACAGCTTCGGCTATTACCAGGCGCGCGTCACGGTCACGATCGACGGCCGTGCCCTCGATACGCCCGAGCTCGCCGACACAATCGATCACCTGCCGGCCCAGAAGCCGGCGGCGGTGGCGGTGCGGTTCGACCTCGGCCCGCAATTCCATCTGGGGCAGGTCGCCATCCATGGCGCGGTGCCGGCCGATGCGCGCGCGAAGCTCGGACTGGCGCCCGGGCAGCCGGCGCTCGCGGCGGAGGTGCTGGCCGGGCAGGGGCGGCTGCTGACCGCGATTCGTGACGACGGCTATCCGCTGGCGAAGGTCGATATGCCGCCGGCCACGCTGCACCTGGCGCAGAGCGTCCTGGATGTGGCGTTCGACGTCCGCACCGGGCCGCAGGCGTCGCTGGGGCCGATCGCGATCACCGGTCTGCAGCACATGCATGAATCATTCGTACGTCGGCGGCTGCTGCTGCATCCAGGCGAGCGCTTCAGCCCTGATGCCATCGACAAGGCGCGGCAGGACCTGCAAGCGTTGGGCGTGTTCTCGGTGGTGCGGATCGTGCCGGCCGATCATCTGGACGCGCGGGGCGCGCTGCCGCTCACCGTCGAGGTGACTGAACGGCCGTTGCATGCGGTGGATGCGGGCATCGCCTACTCCACCGATCTCGGCCTGAACTTCAATCTTGGCTGGCACGACCGCAATTTGTTCGGCAACGCGGAGCAATTGAACCTGACCGCGGCGATGAACCTGGGCGGCGATGCGGTGACGCAGCCGGGCTATCAGTTTCAGGCTCAGTTCATCAAGCCGGATTTCCTCGCCCACGATCAGTCGCTGGAGATCGACCTGGAGGCGCTGAAGCAATACCTGCAGGCGTACGACCAGAACGCGCTGATCGAGAAGTTCCTGCTTGATCGCAAGCTGTCGCCGCATTGGACATTCAGCTACGGCGTCGCGGGAGAGCAGGAGAAGATTTCGCAGGAAGGAGTGGGTCGACATTATGAACTGGTGGGGTTTCCACTCAATTTGAAATTCGACAACACCGACAGCGTGTTCAATCCGACCGAAGGAATCCGCGCATCGATTGCCGTGACGCCGACCGGGGCGCTGGGATCGAATGACACGGGGTTCGTGATCCTGGAGGCGGCGGGGTCGACCTATCTGGACCTCAGCGGCGATGGGCGCAGCGTGCTGGCGCTGCGCGGGCTGGTCGGGGAAGTGCCTGGCACCAACACCTTCTCGCTGCCGCCGGACCAGCGCTTCTATGCCGGCGGCAGCGCGACGGTGCGCGGCTTCAAATACCAGTCGATCGGGCCGCGGTTCCCCGACCGTGAGCCCACCGGCGGTACGGCGGTGAGTGCGGGAACGGTGGAGTTCCGCCAGCGCATCATGGGCAATTACGGCGCGGTGGCGTTCATCGACGCCGGGCAGGTGAGCGATAATGGCGTGCCGTTCAGCAATTCGTGGCGCGTCGGCGTGGGAGTGGGATTCCGCTACTACACGTCGCTCGGGCCGATCCGGTTGGATCTGGCGGTACCGATGAACAAGGAGCCTGGCGGCGATACCTTCGAGCTCTATATCGGCATCGGGCAGGCGTTCTGATGTTGGCTGCCCCTCGCACTGCGAGCACCGCGAGCATAGCGTGGCGGGACGCAGTGATCCCGGTCGCTCAGGCGCGGGGGCGATCGCGCGTCAAGCTGACCGGGGCTGCTTCGCTCCCGGCGTGATCTTGCGATGACAATTCAACACGACCGAGATGGCTGCGGACCCTGCGGGACCTCGCAATGACAATCCGATATGACCGGGATTGCTTCGCTCCCGGCGGGATCCTGCAATGTCAATGGGACGATCGGGAGGCGTGCCGCTGCTGTCGCTGCTTGTGCAACAGGCGGTGAAGCAGGGCGCAGGACGGTTGACGCGGCGATGCACCGGTCCACTCTGCGGCCGAGTGGTGGGAGGAAACCAACAATGTTCAATCGCCTGACGCGTCGTGGCATGCTGGTTGGAGCGGCGAGCCTGGCTCCGGTCGCGGCGCTGGGTCAGCAGACTCGCCCAACGCTGGCAACGCCGCCGAGCGTGGTGACGGAGCCGCCGCGCCAATGGGGACGCGAGGCGCCGCCGGAGGTCTATCCCGATCCGGACGTGCTGGTGATCGATCCCGGTTTCAAGCAGTACCTGGTTGGGCTGGCGGCAATCCATCGGCTGTGGACCGGATTTGCCTGGGCGGAAGGGCCGGCCTGGTCCGGCGAGGGCAACTACGCCTTGTTCAGCGACGTGAAGGGCAACACGCAGTATCGCTACATCTGGGAAACCGGCGAGGTTACGACTTTCAGAAAGCCATCATGGAGAAGCAACGGCAATACATTTGATTTTCAGGGGCGGCAGATATCGTGCCAGGACGTGTTCCGGCGCGTGGTGCGGTGGGAGCAAAGCGGGGCGATGACAGTCATCGCTGCTTCGTTCGAGGGCAAGTCGCTGAACTCGCCCAACGACGTGGTGCCTCATCCCGACGGCAGCATCTGGTTCACCGATCCTCCGTATGGCGATCAGCTCACCGAAGGCCATCCCGATGTCGCGGGCGGCACCGCCAATCCACGCGGCATCGATGATCCGACGCTCAGCGACAATGGCGTCGGGCTGATCGGCGGGATGAAACGGGAGCTGCCCGAGAACACCTATCGCTGGGATCCGAGCGGCCGGCTCGACGTGGTGGTGCCGGGCAGCCAGGTGCCGGACCCGAACGGCATCTGCTTCTCGCCCGACTACAAGACTCTCTACCTGATCAGCACCGGTCCGGGGCCGGGCGATAATGGGCACGGCGGCAAAGGCGTCATCTACGCGTTCGATGTACAAGGCACGAAGTTGGCCAATATGCGATTGTTCACCGACTGCATGGTGGACGGTGTGCATTGCGGGCCGGATGGCATGCGGGCGGATCGGGCGGGAAATCTATGGGTCGGGTCGAACGCGCCGCTCGGCTATTGCGGGGTGACGGTCTGGAACGCGGCGGGCAAGCTGATCGGGCGGATCCGGTTGCCCGAGGTCTGCGCCAACCTCTGCTTCGCCGGTCCGAAGCGGGATTATCTGTTCATGGCGGCGAGCCAGTCGATCTACATGCTGATGGTCAATGTGCAGGGAGCGGCGCCAGGGTAAGGATCGCCCTGGATCGACAGAATGGTTTCGGTCTCGCCGGACCGCTGCAAGCCGATGCGCGGGGCGTCGGCACTGGGATAGGCGGACAGGTCGCGGGCGAGGGGCGTTCGGTCCGGGCCCGCGACCGCCACCACCGCGCGAACGCCGGCGATCCAGGTGTTGCGGGGAGTCGGGTACGACGTTGCGCGCGATCGGTGCGCTCAACATCGCTGCAAGCGCACCACTGCTATCGGTGCAAGCGCACCACTGCCATCGGTGCAAGCGCACCACTGCCATCGGTGCCAGCGCACCGCTGCTATCGGTGCCAGCGCACCGCTGCTGCTTGGCAAATTGGCCCGGCAAACGGCGTCGATCGAATCAGGGCAGGTGTCATGAACGAGCCTTGGGAATTGCCATGGTCCCTGATCAGATCAGTACGAGATCGTCACGATGCACGATCTCGTCGCGTCGGCGCCAGCCGAGAATGGCTTCGATCTCATCGGACCGATGCCCGATGATGCGCAGGGCGTCGGCGCTGGCGTAAGCGCACAGGCCGCGCGCCAGTGGCGTGCCGTCAGGACCGGCGATCACCACCGGGTCGCCGCGCTGAAACGAGCCTTCCACCGCGCGAACGCCGGCGGGCAGCAGCGAACGGCCGGCACGCAGGGCGCGGACCGCGCCGGCATCGACCAGCAGTGTGCCGAGTGGTGCCAGCGCGCCGGCGATCCAGCTCTTGCGCGCCGTGCGGCCCTCGGGGGCGGGCAGGAACCAGGTACAGCGCGCGCCCTGAGCCAGCGCGGTCAGCGGACGATCGGTGTAGCCACGCGCGATCGCCATGGCGCAGCCGGCCTGCGTGGCAATGCGCGCCGCCGCCAGCTTGGTGCGCATGCCGCCGGAGGAATAGCCGGGCGGTGGCTCGCCGCCCATCGCCTCGATCTCCGGCGTGACCGTTGCGACGACCGGGATGTGAGTGGCGGTCGGATCCCGGCCGGGGTCCGCCGTGTAGAGACCATCGATGTCCGACAGCAATACCAGGACGTCCGCTTGCAGCATTTCGGCGACGCGGGCGGCGAGGCGGTCGTTGTCGCCGAAGCGGATCTCGGCGGTCGCGACGGTGTCGTTCTCGTTGATCACCGGGATGCAGCCGAGTTGGAGCAAGGTATTCAGGGTGGCGCGGGCGTTGAGATAGCGGCGGCGGTCCTCGGTGTCGTCCAGCGTCAACAGGAGCTGGGCGGCGGTCAGGCTCTCGGCGGAGAGCGCCTCCGACCAGGCCTGGGCCAGGCGGATCTGGCCAACCGCCGCGGCAGCCTGTTGCTCTTCCAGGCGGAGGCGCTTCTGGGTCAGGCGGAGGGTGCGCCGCGCGAGCGCAATGGCGCCGGAGGACACCACGATCACGTCACGGCCACGCCGGCGCAGGGCGGCGATGTCGGCGGTGATGCCGGCGAGCCATGCGGCGCGTGGTGCGGCGTCGTCCGCATCCACCACCAGGGCGCTGCCGATCTTCACCACCAGCCGTCGCGCGGCGCGGAAAACTCCCTCCCCCGTTTGCGGGGGAGGGTCAGGCAGAGGGTGCTGCATGCTGCCCGCCTGACCCCGCTTGATCCGCGCCTTGGCTCAGCCCCATGTCGCGCGACGGCGCGCCTTGCGCACCCGCTCCGGCGTCTTCCACGCAGCGGCGGGTCGAGCGCTCCTTCTGCATCGCCTGCAATTGCCGCAGCAGTTCGGGCATGCCCTGCCCGGTGACGCCCGACAACAGCATCACCCGAGCACCCGACGCCTTGCGAAGGGCAGCCAACCGGGCGGCCGTTTGGCGCGGTGTCATCGCGTCGGCCTTGTTCAGCCCGATCAGTTGCGGCTTCTCTGCGAGGCCGGCGCCGTAGGCTTCCAGCTCCCGCCGCACCGTCCGCCAGGCCTTCACCACGTCGCCGGCGGCGCCATCGACCAGATGCAGCAGCACGGCGCAACGCTCCACATGTCCGAGGAAGCGGTCGCCGAGGCCGGCCCCTTCATGCGCGCCCTCGATCAGGCCGGGGATGTCGGCGATGACGAACTCCTCCGCCGCGCTCAGCCGTACCACGCCGAGCTGAGGGTGGAGGGTGGTGAAGGGATAGTCGGCGATTTTCGGCCGCGCCGCCGAAACGCGCGCCAGGAAGGTGGACTTGCCCGCGTTCGGCAGTCCCACCAGCCCGACATCGGCAATCAGCTTCAGGCGCAGCCAGACCCAGCGCTCCTCGCCCGGCCAGCCCTTGGTCGCCTTGCGAGGCGCCCGGTTGGTGGCGGACTTGAAATGTGCGTTGCCGAACCCGCCGTCGCCGCCACGCAGCACCACCACCCGTTTGCCCGACGCATCCATGTCCGCGAGCAAGGTTTCGTGGTCCTCGGCGAGGATCTCGGTGCCGACGGGGACATGGATCACCACGTCCCGGGCGCCGGCGCCGGTGCGATCGCTGCCGGCGCCATTGCCGCCTTTCTTGGCCCGAAAGTGCTGGGTGTAGCGGAAGTCGATCAGCGTGTTCAGGTCGGCGGCTGCCTCGAACATGATGTCGCCGCCCTTGCCGCCGTTGCCGCCGTCCGGGCCGCCGAACTCGAGGAACTTTTCGCGCCGGAACGCCACGACGCCGTCGCCGCCGTCGCCGGAGCGCAGATAGACCTTGGCCTGGTCAAGAAACTTCATGGCATCTCATCGCTGTCGGCCCGGCGCTGGCGATTGCGCTCCGTGCACCGATAAAGCAGAACGGGGGCCGGCTGCGCTGCCGGCCCCCGTCATGACGACATCGTTCCGGACGCGCTTATTCGGCGGCAACCGGCGACGGTCGCACCGAGATATGCACGCGATCATCCGAACGGCGGCGGAACTCCACCTTGCCGTCGATCAGCGCGAAGATCGTGTGGTCGCGGCCGAGGCCGACATTCTCGCCCGGGCGCCACTTGGTGCCGCGCTGGCGGACCAGGATGTTGCCGGCGATGACCGCCTCGCCGCCGAACTTCTTGATGCCGAGGCGCCGGCCTTCCGTGTCGCGCCCGTTGCGGGACGAGCCGCCCGCCTTCTTGTGTGCCATGGTCGGTTACTCCTTTACCGGCGCATCCGGCGCGGCTTGCTCGGGTTCTCCCCCGGCTTCCAGCGCCAGCGATTCGACCACATCCATGGCGGCGGGGCCGGCGGCGAGCTCGGCCGGAGGCGGGGACGCGGGTTCGAACGCGGCCTGGCGGGTGTCGATGGCAGGCCCCGGGGGCGCCTGCCCGTCATCGGCGAAGACAGGCGGAGCCTCTTGTCCGGATGGTTCACCAGATTCCAGCGCGAGCGATTCAACCACGTCCATGCCGGCGGGACCCGCCGTGACGACGGCCGGTGTCTCGGGCGCCGGCTCGAAGGTTGCGGGGTGGTCGGCTGTCGGGTCGAACGCCGCGGGTTCGCCAGAGGCTTCGGCAGAGGCTGCGGCAGAGGTTTCGGCAGAGGTTTCGGCAGAGGTTTCGGCGGCGGCCGGCTCGGCGAGTGCCGTGCCATCTTTGGCGAAGCCCGCCACCCGCAGCACCGTCACATGCTGCCGGTGCCCGTTCCTCCGTCGGCTGTTCTGCCGCCGGCGCTTCTTGAAGATGATGACTTTGTCCAGCCGGTCCTGGGCGATGACCGTCGCACTGACCTCGGCGCCGGCGACGGTGGGGGCGCCCAGTGTCAGGCCGTCGGCGGTGCCCAGCGCGAGCACGTCGGTAAAGGTCACGGTGGCGCCCGGCTCGGCTTCCAGCTTCTCCACCTTCAGCACAGCGTTGGGGGTAACGCGGTACTGCTTCCCGCCGGTGCGGATCACAGCGAACATCGGATCGGACTTTCCCAAGACAGTCCGGGCCGCAGGGAACGCCCGGCGGCCGGAGATCGGGGGGTTATAGCGGGGGGCGGCAGGGAGTCAACGCAGCGCCGGACGGTGCGATCATCGCTCGGCGCCGCGGTTTCCGGATGCCGCCGCCCCGGTTACATAAGCGGCATGACCGCAGCACAAGGCCCGATCGGCCGCAACATCCCTCGCCGTGAGGACCGCCGCTTTCTCACCGGCACGGCGCGTTATATCGATGATTTTCCGGTTGCCGGTGCACTGCATGCCCGCTTCGTCCGCTCGCCGCACGCCCACGCCCGCATTCTGGGGATCGACACCGGCGCGGCGCTCGCCATGCCGGGCGTGGTGACGATCGTCACCGGCCACGACCTTGCGCAATGGACGCAGCCGCTGCGGCTTGCGCCGCCGATCGAGGGCCTGCATCCGGTCACAATGGAGACGCTGCCCACCGACAAGGTCCGTTTCCACGGCGACCTGGTCGCCTGCGTGGTCGCGACCGAGCGCAGCATCGCCGACGATGCGGTGGAGCGGGTGCAGGTTGCGTACCAGGTGCTGCCGGCGGTGATCGGGATAGCGCAGGCATTGGCGCCGGGCGCGCCACGCGTGGACGATGCGCTGCCCGACAATCTGGTGTCGCACCAGACCTTCTGTCACGGTGATCCGGACCGGCGCTTCGCCGCGGCTCATCGCGTCATCGAAGCGCGGTTCGGGCAGCATCGACAGACGCATGTGCCGATGGAGCCGCGTGGCTGCCGTGCCGAATGGGACGAGGGCCGCCAGCACCTGACGATGCATGTCGGCACCCAGGTGCCGCATCCATACCGCACCTCGCTTGCCAATCGGCTGGGCCTGACCGAGTCGCAGGTGACCGTGCTGTGTCCCGACATTGGCGGCGGATTTGGCCAGAAGATCCCGGTGTTCCGCGAGGACCTGGCGATCGCCGCGGTGTCGCGCCAGCTTCGCCGTCCGGTTCGCTGGCGTGAGGAGCGGGGCGAGAACTTGCTCGCCGCCACGCATGCGCGCGAGCAAACCGTGCAGGTGCGCGCCGCCGCCGAAGCGGATGGCCGCATCATTGCTCTGGCGGTGGAGATGGTGGAGGACTTTGGCGCCTACTGCCTATATCCCGCCAACTATCTGTTGCGCATGGTGGCGATCGCGCTCACCGGGCCGTACCGCATTTCCGATTATGCCGGCGACATGAAGGTGGTGCTGTCGAACAAATGCGGTGCCGCGCCGATGCGCGCGCCGATGTCGATGGCAAGCTGGGTGATGGACGGCACGATCGAGGCGGTGGCGCGTGAACTGGGCCTCGACCCGATCGAAGTCCGCCGCCGCAACATGCTGCATGCGAGCGAGCTGCCCTGGACCCTGCCGACCGGGCCGGTGATGGAAGACGTGACGCCGCGCGAAACTTTGGACGCCGCGCTGGAGGCGTTCGACGTACCGGCGTTCCGTGTCCGCCAGGCGGCGGACCGGGCTCGTGGCATCTATCGCGGCATGGGCGTGTGCTGCGTGGTGGAATCCAATACCTATGGCTCGGCGTTCTATCGCGCCGCCGGTATCCCAGGATCGGGTCATGAGGCGGGCTGGGTGAAGGTGGCGCCAACCGGCGCGGTGGATGTCTCGGTCGGGTTGATGGCATCGGGCCAGGGCTACGAGACCGCGCTCGCACAGGCCGCCGCCGAGGGGCTTGGCGCGCCGATCGACAGCGTGCGCGTGCATCTCGGCAATACCGACGTGGCGCCGTACGGGATGGGCAGCCGCGGCGCCCGCGGTGGCACGGCCGGCAGCTCCGTGCTGCTGCTTGCCGGGCAGACATTGCAACGGAAGGTGTGCGCCATCGCCGCAGCGGTGCTGGGGCTGAACTCGGGCGACGAGTTGCGGCTATGGGACGGCCGCGTGCAGCGCGTCATCGAAGGCGACTGGCAGGATGCCGGTCTCGGCTTGCTCGACGTTGCCCGCATAGCCTACATGGACCCGCTGCGATTGCCGGAGGGCATGGAGCCCGGCCTGGAGGCGCACCGCGCCTACGACCCGCCGCCGCTGACATTCTCCAATGCGACGCATGTCTGTGAAGTGGCGGTGGATGCCGAGACCGGCGCGGTGCGCGTCGAGCGTTGGATCGTGGCCGAAGATTGCGGCCGGGTGCTGAACCCCGCGATCGTTGCCGGTCAGCAACACGGCGCCGTGGCACTGGGCATCGCCGGCGTGCTGCAAGAGCGGGTGGTCTATGACGATAGCGGCCAGAACGTGACGGGCAGCTTCATGGACTATGCGATGGCGGTCGCGGAGACCATCCCGCCGATCACGCTGATCCCGATGCATACGCCCAGCAAGCGAACATTGAGCGGCACGAAAGGCATGTCGGAGGGCGGCGTCATGGGCGCGGTGGGGGCGCTGCCCAGCGCGGTTGAAGATGCGCTGGCGCCGTTCGGCGTCGTGGTGCAGCAGCAGCCTTTGACGGCGCCGGCAGTGCTCCGGATGCTGACAAAAGCGCGAGAAGGATCAGGCGAGAGGCATCGACCCGAGGACCGGTGACAACGGCGTCCGCGATCGGGACATGCGGCCGGGAGCCGAGGCAATCGCGGAAGCTGCACCTGGCGAAGCGGTAGATCACGACATCGGCGATGCTGCCACGCGATGTTAGCGCGACCGGCTTGCCGAAAAAAATGTGTTGTCTGAAGCAAAACGCCACAACGCCTGCAAGCGGCGCGCGGCCTAGCTGGCGATCTTGCTGCCATGGCAGCGAGCATGAGGTATCCGCAGATGCAGAGCGAGACGATAGACCGCCGCCGGCGCCGGCTCGTTGGCGCTGCCGCCGCGACCATCGCGGCCCGCCAAATCGGCATTGCCGGCCAGGCGGATGCCCAGACCGCCACGGGCGGAGGTGGCAATATCGTGCTTGCCCCGGTGCAGCAGATCGACGCCGGCGTGCTGAGCGTGGGCTATGTCGAGGCCGGGGTTCCGCACGGTCCGGCCGTCATCCTGTTGCACGGCTGGCCCTACGACATCCACAGCTATGCCGAGGTTGTTCCCCCTCTCGCCGCGGCGGGATACCGGGTGATCGTGCCGTATCTCCGCGGCTATGGCACGACGCGCTTCCTGGCGAAAGACGCGATCCGCAACGGACAGCAAGCGGCCATCGCGGTGGATACCATCGCGCTGATGGACGCGCTCAGGATCCGGCAAGCGACGCTTGCCGGGTTCGACTGGGGCGCCCGGACGGCCGACATCATTGCGGCGCTATGGCCGGAGCGATGCAAGGCGCTCGTCTCCGTCAGCGGTTATCTGATCGGCAGTCAGGCGGCCAACCAGGCGCCGCTGCCGCCCAAGGCCGAGCTGGCGTGGTGGTACCAGTACTATTTCGCCACCAGCCGGGGCCGGGCCGGCTATGCGGCCTTTCGCAAGGAGTTCGCCAGGCTGATCTGGCAGACCGCGTCACCGAAATGGAAGTTCGACGATGCGACGTTCAACCGCACGGCGCAGGCCTTCGAGAACCCGGACCATGTCGCCATCGTGATTCACAATTACCGCTGGCGGATCGGGCTGGCCGATGGCGAGCGGCGTTACGATGGGCTGGAGAAGCGGTTGGCACAATTTCCGGTCATCCGTGTGCCGACGATCACCATGGAAGGTGACGCGAACGGCGCTCCGCACGCCGAGCCGGCAGCCTACGCAAAGATGTTCGTGGGCAAATACACGCATCGGCTGGTCAAGGGCGGCATCGGCCACAATCTGCCCCAGGAAGCGCCGCGCGACTTCGCCAAGGCGGTGATCGACGTGGATGCGCCATGAAATGTCCGCCCGTGGTCGCATCATGTCTGCAGGTTGCGGCAGCGGTCATGGCTGCGACGCCACCCGACACCGAGCCTGTGCCGCCGCCGATCGATGGCGTGTCGAGGTCCGCTTGCGCGTGAACTGGCGGCGAGCGACAGATGCGTGGGCCGCGAAAGTCAGGCGATTGCCGAGCGATGACGAACGTGAGGGAATTTGGCAAGGACCGGATCGCGATCGTGTGACCATTGAGGAGCCGAAAATGCATCGACCTCCAGTTCCGCCCTTCACTGCGGAGACCGCCGAGCAAAAGGTGCGAATGGCCGAGGATGCGTGGAACACCCGGGATCCCGCGCGGGTGGCGGTGGCCTATACACCGGATAGCCGCTGGCGGAATCGTGCCGAGTTTCTGCAAGGCCGGGCTGAGATCGAGGCGTTCCTGGCGCGGAAGTGGAGCCGCGAACTTGACTATCGGCTGATCAAGGAGCTGTGGGCATTTCGGGAGAATCGCATCGCCGTGCGTTTCGCGTACGAATGGCACGACCATAGCGGTCATTGGTTCCGGAGCTACGGCAACGAAAACTGGGAGTTCGATGATGCTGGTTTGATGCGCGTCCGGATTGCCAGCATCAACGATCTGCCGATCGCGGAGAGCGCGCGGAGATACCACTGGCCGCTCGGGCGTCGGCCTGCCGATCACCCGTCGTTAAGCGAATTGGGACTTTGACGACACCAGACCGGGCGAAACCGACGGCGTGGCGGGTTTGCCGGCAAGACCTGGAACGCTGTGCCCGCCGCGCTGATCGGCCTGCTGTGCGAACAGCCGCAGGTCGGCTTTGCGCACCGACCGGCATGGCAGGCGCCGTCTCGACAGGTTTGGCGTCACCGAACGCAACACAATACCCGATCCGGTGCGGATCGCCCCGACGGCGCGGTCTGGGGCAGTGTCCGCGCCCTCGGCTTGCTGCGCGGGACCGTGATGCCGCGTAATGCGGCCGGACAACTCGCCATTGGGTAGCATGCGCTGTGCGGGTGCGTAGGGTATTGCCGGTGCGGTGCGGCTGACCCTGGCATTTCGCAAGGACGCGGCGGCATCGGCCTCATCCGGCGAAAATCCCCCGCAGCCACGCGCAGCTTTCGGCCATCGCGGCAGCCGCGAGGTCCACCACGCCGACCCAGAAGAAGAAGCCATGGTTCATACCGCCCCAACGCGACGTCACCGTTGCTACGCCCGCTTCGCGCAATCGCGAGGCAAAGGCCTCGCCTTCATCGCGTAACGGATCGAATTCCGCCGTCACCACCAGCGCGGGCGGCAGGCCGGCCAGCGACGGCGCGCGCAAGGGCGACGCCAGCGGATTCGCTGCATCCTGGGGATCGGCGACATAGTGGTTCCAGAACCACACCATGGTGGCTCGGGTCAGGCCGTAGCCCTCGCCGTTGTCGGTGTAGGAGGCGGTGCCCGGGGTGTGGAAGTCGGTGACGGGGTAGATCAGCAACTGGCCGCGCAATGCCGGCCCGCCTTCGTCGCGCAGGCGCAGCGCGGTTGCCGCGGCAAGATTGCCGCCGGCGCTGTCCCCGGCGATCGCCAGGTTCCGGCCGTCGGCGCCGAGCTCCGCGGCGTGCTGCGCCGCCCAGCGCGTGGCGAACACGCAATCGTCGAGGCCGGCGGGAAACTTATGCTCCGGCGCCAGCCGGTAATCCACCGAAACGACAATGCACCCCGCGCCGGCGCACAAATTGCGGCAGATGCCGTCATGCGTATCGAGGCTGCACAGCACGAAGCCACTGCCGTGGAAGAACACCAGCAGCGGCGACGGACCGTCGCCCGGCGGGCGATAGATGCGTAGCCGCAACGGGCCGCCCGGCCCGGCGATGACACGCTCGTCGGTCGCAGCGATCGGCGCTGCCGGCGCCATCAGCGCGATGCGTGCCTCGTACTGCGCGCGTGCCGCGGCGACGGACAGCGTGTGAGTGGCTGGCACGCCGGCGCCTTTGTCGAGCAGCGTCTGGATCTGTGGGTCGACTGGCATGGGCTGCGCCTTGTCCGGTTGTGGGTGCACGGCATTCGCTGCAGGGTTGCCCCGGACCCGCGGCAAGACAAGGGCGAGGCGCGGGGCTGGGCGCGGGGCCAGGCGCGGGAAGGGACCGGTCAGTTGCCGCGTAAGATTTGACTCAAGAACAGTTTGAGGCGGTCGGTTTGGGGGGATCCGAAGATGCGCTCCGGGGTGCCGGATTCGACGATCTCGCCCTGATCCATGAACACGACGCGGTCGGCGACCTGGCGGGCGAAGCCCATCTCGTGGGTCACGCAGACCATGGTCATGCCCGATTGCGCCAGCTCGATCATCGTGTCGAGCACTTCCTTGATCATCTCCGGGTCGAGCGCCGAAGTGGGCTCGTCGAACAACATGATCTTCGGTTTCATGCAGAGCGCGCGGGCGATGGCGACACGCTGCTGCTGGCCGCCCGAGAGCTGGCTGGGGTACTTGTTGGCTTGCTCCGGGATCTTCACGCGCGTGAGGTAGCTCATCGCCAGCGCCTCGGCCTCGGGACGCGGCGTCTTGCGCACCCAGATCGGCGCCAGCGTGCAGTTCTCCAGGATCGTGAGGTGCGGGAACAGATTGAAGGATTGGAACACCATGCCGACTTCGCGGCGGATGGTGTCGAGCGCGCGGGTGTCGTCGGTCAGTTCGGTGCCATCCACGACGATGCGGCC
The DNA here is from genome assembly GCA_035508435.1 of Acetobacteraceae bacterium. Taxonomy (GTDB): domain Bacteria; phylum Pseudomonadota; class Alphaproteobacteria; order Acetobacterales; family Acetobacteraceae; genus JASHVB01. Next base: position 66,150 of record DATJNA010000034.1, read on the forward strand.
TTTATGGTGCGTCTCCAATCGGTTGATGCAGCGGATCATGGTGGACTTGCCGGAGCCGGACGGGCCGCACACCACCACGCGCTCCTTCTCCGCTACCGTCAGCGAAACGTCGCGCAGCACGTGGTGCGCGCCGAACCACTTGTTGACCTTGTCCAGGATGATGGCCGGCGGCGCGGCAGTCTGGGCCAGATGCGGCAAGATCGATACGCCCACGAATGGCTCCGGCGAGGGGTGAAGGCGTGATTGCGACGCGTGTCGGGCTGACGCAATCTCAAGCAACAGATTGCGGCGGCCTGCTCGGCGCCGCAATGGCGGTGCGACCAGGAGCGGACATGGCAGCCACGATCGACGTGCCGGCGGGCGGTTATCGCTACATTCCGGGCGTGTTTCAGTATTCCGCGGGGGTGCGGGCGCTGGACGGCCATCGCATCGAACGCGTCGAATTCATGCGCCCGGTGGCGCTGGCGGCGGGCTTCGCGTTCATCGAGCGATTCCTGCCGGGCCAGGACCTGCCGCTCGCCGCGTTCTGCGCCTGCGAGCTGCGTTCGCCGGCGCCGTTCACCGACGCCGGGTTCGTTGCGTTCAACCGGCATTACTGCGGCACGCTGGAGCGCTGGGGCATCATGCGCGAGGACAGGAACCCGGTGGCGCGCAGCAACGTGTGCCCGGAGCAATACAAGCCGCCGGAGCCGAGCTTTCACGCCTTCTGCTTCGTCCGGCCGTCACACGGTGCGCCGGGCAGCTTCGTAATTTCGGGCAGTGGCGAGGCGGAGGAGGGCCATGCCTCCTATCGCGAGCGCACGGTGCGGTTCGGTGACACCAGCCCGGCGGGGCTGCGCGAGAAGGCGGCATTCGTGCTGGATCGGATGCAGCATCGGATGGCGGCGGTCGACGCGACATGGACGGAAACGACCGCAGCGCAGGTCTATACCGTCTACGACCTGCATCCGTTCCTGGGCGACGAGATCGTGCGCCGCGGCGCAGCGCAGCACGGACTGACGTGGCATTTCGCGCGGCCTCCGGTGGTGGGACTGGACTACGAGATGGACTGCCGCGGCGTTGCCGCAGAGCATTGTATCGGCCTGGATTGACCGCGGCGCGTGCCGCTTCGCACCAAATGAACCTCGTAGGGCTGGGCGACGTCCGCGACGACTTCGGGTCCGGTGCCGAATGCCGCGCGTGATGGCCCGGCCGAGGATTGGCTGCTGTTAACGCAATGGTAGGCAACACCGAGGATCATGCGCCGCCATGCGAATGGCATGGACGGTGGCGGCGCTGGTGTTCTGCGGCTGCATGGGGGGCAGCGCAGCGGCGGACTGGCTCGACACGCTGTTTCCGCCCGGCGTGCCGGGCTACGGCGATGCTGCCGGGGTCACGGTACTGTCGCGTCTGCACCCCGAGACGCAACCGCAAGGCATCCGCGAAGGCGCCTTCCTGCTGCGCCCTGCCTGGGAGCAATCGCTTGGCTATGACAGCAACGTGCTGGGCGGCCCGCAGCCGCGGGGAAGCTGGGAGGTCGGCACGCGGCCCTCGCTGCTGCTGTCGTCCGACTGGTCGCGCGACGCGGCGGGCGCCTACATCGCACTGGACGACCGCCGCGACCTGAACGCGCCGGCGCAGAGCCGCACCGACGGCACCGCCTCGATCGGCACCAGTCTGGATATTGGGCGCGACCGGCTGACCCTGGCGGCGGCGGAGATCGATGGACACGAGGACCGCACGGCGCTCGATGCCCTGCCGGCGGACCGGCCGATTCCCTTCCAGACGCAGGACCTCCGCGCCTCCTATGCCTGGACGGATGGGCCGTGGGTGGTGACGCCGGCGCTGGACGCCGCCGCGTGGCACTATGGCGCGGCCACGATTCTGGGCGCGGCCGCCAGCCAGGCCTATCGCGACCGTGATGTGCTGACGGGCGGCGTCACCGTCAACTATGAGTTGGCGCCACAGCGCAGCCTGGTGCTGGTGACGCGGGCGACGGGGCAGGACTACCTGCACACGCCGACCGGCCAGCCCAGTCTGAACTCCACCGGATGGCAGATGCTGGCCGGGCTGGACTACGCCCAGGATGCCGTCTGGCGCTATCGGCTACTGCTTGGAGCCGAGCGCCGGGACTTCGCCGCCGCGGCCTACCCGTCCCGCACCGCCGCCATCACCGAGGCTGAGATCGCGTGGCTGCCGTCCGGCATGACCACGGTCACCGCCACGGTCAGCCGCAGCATGGAGGACGCCGCACAGGAGGGTGTTGCCGGCTACACCTATACCAGCGCCCGGTTGAGCGTGGACCACGAGCTGCGGCGCAATCTGGTACTGCACGCCTCCGCCGGGGTGCAGCGGGCCGATTTCCTGCAAGGCGGCGCCTGGCAGGCGGGCTACGCGCTGGGGCTGGGCGCGACCTGGCGGTTGAACCGGCGGGTGCAGGTGTCCGCCGGCTATGAGCTGACCGCGCAGCACGGGTCCGGCATCGCGGGCGTTCCGCTGTCCGGCGACTACACACGCAGCGTTGGGCTGCTGACCGTGCGGCTGGCGCTGTGACCGCGACCGTGGGTCTGCTGGGGCTGGAGTTTGCCGACCTCGACGTGGCGGGCGCCGCGGCGCTGGTGGCTGGCCTGCCGGCAGAGGCATCCTTTGGCTACGTGGTGACGCCCAATGCCGACCACTTGGTACGGCTGGCGCGCGACCCTGTGCTGGCTGGCATCTATCGCGATGCAAGCCTGCGGCTGCTGGATTCCCGGGCGGTTGCCAGAGCGGCCCGGATGCTGGGTCTGCCGGCGCCGCGCGTCGTGCCGGGGAGCGACCTGACGGCGCTGTTGCTGATGCACCACCTGCGACCGGGCGAACGCATTACCATCGTCGGATTGCTGCCACGCTGGCTACCGGCGTTGGTGGCACGCTGCCGCCTTGCGCCACCGGCACATTACGACCCACCGATGGGGTTCACGACCGACGGCGCCGCGTTTGCGGCCACGGTAGACTTTGTGCTGGCCCATCCGGCGCGCTTCATATTCCTCGCGGTCGGGTCGCCGCGGCAGGAGCTGCTGGCCGCCACCATTGCCGCCACCGGTCGCGCCACCGGCACCGGTCTGTGCATTGGGGCCAGCCTCGAGTTCCTTTCTGGCTCGGCGCGCCGCGCGCCGCACTGGATGCAGAGTGGCGGCCTGGAGTGGCTGTTTCGCCTGGCTCAGGATCCGCGCCGCCTGGCGCGCCGCTATCTGAAGGACTGCCCGGTCGTGCTTGGGCTGCTGCTGCGCGAGCGGTGGGGACGCATATGACTTCGCCTGCCGGTGGCGAACATCGTTGGCAGCGGCCTGCGGTCCCGGCAGCATCAGCGCGTGGTTGGGGACTGAAACGGGTTCTTCGTGCCTCGTAGCTGCAGCCGGATCGGCGTGCCCGGCAACCCGAAGGCCTCCCGCAAGCCATTGACCAGATAGCGCTGGTAGTCTTCCGGGATCATTTCTGCCCGCGTGCCGAATGCGACGAAGGTCGGCGGCCGAGCCTTGGCCTGGGTCAGGTAACGCAGGCGCAGCCGTCGGCCATTCACCAGCGGCGGTTGGTGGCGCTCCAGCGCCGACTCGAACCATCGATTCAATTCACCGGTGGGCAGCCTGGTGTTCCACACGGCATATGCGCGGCGCACCGCCGGCAACAGCCGCTGCATCCCGGCGCCGGTCAGCGCCGATGCGGTGACGACTTCTACCCCCTTCATTTGCGCCAGGCTGGTGTCCAGCCGCTCGGCAATCGCGCGACGCGTGGCGCTGCGGTCCGCCACCGCATCCCACTTGTTCAGCGCAATCACGCAGGCACGGCCTTCGCGTTCGATCAGGCGGGCGATCTGCAGATCCTGATCGTGCAGCCCCTCGATGGCGTCCACCGTCAGCACCACCACCTCGGCCAGTTTCAGCGCACCGATCGCGGCGCCTACCGACAGCTTTTCCAGCGGCGCCTCGATGCGTGCGCGACGGCGCAGGCCGGCGGTGTCCACCAGCTCGATGGCTCCGTCGGCATCGTGCAGCAAGGTCGCCACGGCATCGCGCGTGAGCCCCGGTTCAGGGCCGGTGATCATCCGTTCCTCGCCGAGCAAGCGATTGATCAGCGTGGATTTCCCCGCGTTCGGCCGGCCGACCACGGCCAGCTTCAATGGCGGCGCCGTGGCATCCTCATGGGCATCGGCCGCCGGCAGGCGGGTGGCGATTTCCGCCATCAGGTCGGCGATGCCCTCACCATGCTCTGCCGAGACCGCCACCGGGTCGCCGAGGCCGAGCGCATAGCTTTCCAGCACCGCGGAGTCCGCCGAACGTCCCTCTGCCTTGTTCGCGACCAGCAGGACGGGCCGGCCCTGCCGGCGCAGCCAGTGCGCGAAGTGGCGGTCCGCCGGGACCAGCCCCTCGCGTGCGTCCACGACGAACACGACGAGATCCGCCATTCCCACCGCGGTTTCGGCGCCGGAGCGGAGGCGGCCGGCCAGTGTCTCCGGGGCAGCCTCTTCCAGACCGGCGGTGTCAACCAGCCGCACGCGGCGGCCGCGCAGCAGGGCCTCAGCCTCTTTGCGGTCGCGGGTGAGGCCCGGCGTGTCGGCAACCAGCGCCGTGCGCCGCCCTACCAGGCGATTGAACAGGGTCGATTTGCCGACATTGGGACGGCCGGCGATCACCACCACGGGCAACATGGCAACGCAGATGGCGCGGCGTCAGCGCAGCGCCAACAGCTTGCCGTCTTCGGAGACCATCAGCAGCGTGCCGTCCGCCACCACGGGCTCCAGCGGTGCGGCTTCGCCGGGCAGCTTCTCCTGCCCCAGGATGGCGCCGCTGTAGGGGCTGATCGACAGCGCCTGATTGTCGGTGCCGGTCGCGACCAATCGGTCGCCCATCAGGGTGGGGCCGAACCAGGTGATGGAGTTTTTCTGCTTCTCCTCGTTCTTCCAGCGGGGCAGGGCGCTGACCCAGGCGACCTTGCCGTCCGCCATGGTCAGCGCCGCCATCTGCTGGGCGAGCGAGACCATGAACACCCATTCGCCGGCGATCCAGGGGCTGTCCTCGCCGCTGACCTGTCGTTCCCACAGCCGCCGCCCGGTCGGCAGGTCCAGGCACAACATCAGGCCGCCCATGCCGGTAGCCACCACCCTGCCGTTGCTGACCGCCGGGCGGCCACGGATGGCGGAGAAATCCGCGGCACCGGCGCCGGCATAGCCGCCAAGTGTATCGCTCCACACCACGTTGCCGGTCTCGGCACGCAGGCAGGCGAGTTGGCCGGAGCTGAAGCCGGCCACGACCAGGCCGTTGGCGAACGCAGGCGCTGGCCGCCCGAGCACTGCCGGATCCGTGGCGGCACCCTGGAAGCTCCAGATCGTGTGGCCGTCGGATGCGGCGAGCGCCAGCAGCTTGTCCTCGATTGTGGTCAGGAACAGGCGGCCCTCGACGACGGTGGGGGCGGAGCGGCCAGGGGCGCCGAGATAGACGCGCCAATGCTCGTTGCCCTTGGCGGCGTCCAGCGCGACCAGGTCGCCCAGGCCATTCACCGCATAGAGCGTGCCGCCGGCCAGCCCCAGCCCACCGCCGACATTGCTGCTGCGGACATGCTTGCCCCTGGTCTCGCTACGCCAGACCCGCTCGCCTCGGGCGAGGGTGAAGGCGCTGACCGTGCCGGCGGAATCCATGGTGTAGACCAGGCCGTTGCCGACCACCGGCTGGGCCAGGATCTTGCGGCGGTAGCCGCCGCCCTCGCCAATGCTGACGGTCCAGGCCTGCGACAGGTCTGGCTGGCCCGCGAGGTGACCCATGTCATGCGCGGGGTTGCCGCCCGCCTGCGGCCAGGCGGCGTTACGCACCGGCGGCGGCAGCACGACTTTTGGCGCCGAGGGATCCACCACCAGGCCGCTGCCACTGTTCTCCACCGGCTCGCGCCTGCCTGGAATCGGCGGTTTCGGGGTCTCGCCGAACCACCTGTCCCACAGGCCGCAGCCGGTCAGGGCCAGCGGCGCCAGCAGCGCGGCGCGCCGCGCGAGTCCCCTCGAGTCCACCAGCGATTCCCTTGTCGTTTCCCCTGGCGTGTCCTGCGCCGCGGCCATCGGCATGCGGGTCAGCCGAGCTGTTGCAGCAGGGCGGCAGCCCTCCCGCGCACACCGCGCGGCGCGGTCAGGTCCTGCGACAGGTGGCTCAGCGTGGTCTTGGCCGCCGCCGTCTTGCCCTGCCGCAGATCGAGCAAGGCCAATTGCTCCTCCGCCAATGGGCGCCACGGGTTGCCGGGCTCGGCCAGCCCGCGCAAGCGGGCGGTCAGCAGCCCAACGTCGCCGGTGTCGATCTGGTGCTGGCACCAGAGCAAGTTGGCGACGCCGCGCAGCAGGGGATCGGCGGCTTCGTCGGTGGCGACGGCGTTCCACAGGGCAAGCGCCGCGCCGAGGTCGCCATTCTGCGCCTGCACCGCGGCGGCCTGCAGCCGGGCCAGGGTGCGGTAGCCGTCGGGCGCGGACCTGGCGACCGCTTCGAACTGGGCGATCAGCGCCTTACGGTCCGCCGCCGCGGCCGGGGTTGCTTCCAGCGCCATCGCGGCGAGGTAGTGCTGGCCGGCGGCGATGTCTTCCTGTGCCTGCCGCCAGCGCCAAACCTGCCAGCCGCCGACGCCGGCCACGATCAGCAACGCGGCGCCGATCAGCAGCGGGCCGTAGCGTTTCAGCAGGCGCTGCGCGCGTTCGGCGCGGAGTTCTTCTGCTACTTCGTCGAAAATGTCTGACAAGGTGCTGCGGTCCCGAATCTGGCTGGGCGGCGGACCATAGCGGCGGCGTGGCGTGCCGGCAAACCGGCGGAAACGGCCGGTTTACCTTTAGGGCGCAAGCTGCGCTGCATGCGATGGGTGCTGCTGATGGCGATGTTGGCTCTGGGCGGCTGCGGGGCCGATCCGGTCATGCTGACCTCAGTCGCCGTCGGCACGACGGCCGGCAGCGTGGCGGTGATCCAACGCACGCCGATCGACGCAGCGTATTCGCTGGTCACGGGCAAGGATTGCTCCGTGGTTCGGCTGGACCAGGGGTTGAGCTATTGCCGGCCGATCGAGTCTCCGCCGGCGCTGCCGCCCTATTGCACGCGGAGCCTTGGGGTAACGGATTGCTGGATCGATCCGGCAGGACAGCCGCCGCAGCAGGCTGACGGGCCGGTGGGGCTGACGCCGGCGCAGGAAGCCAATCGGACACGGCGATGGCCGTTCTGATGACGGCCGTTCTGATGATGGCCGTTCTGATGATGGCCGTTCCGATGAGGGATCCGGGTCATGCAGCCGATTCGCTCCAGGCCCGGCCTGCCACCCCCGGAGAACCCCGCCCAGCATTTCGTCATGCCGGTGCTTGGTGTTGGCAGTTCGTTGGTGCGCCCGGCAGGACTCGAACCTGCAACCAAACGGTTATGAGCCGTCCGCTCTGACCAATTGAGCTACAGGCGCTCGAGCCGGACGTTAGCATCCCAGGGGGCTGATCCACCATCTCTTGGCCCAATCCAGCTCTTGGGCCAATCCAGCATCTCCCGCGTTGCACGCCAAGCGGGCAGTGCCGCCTGCGCGACGGCGCCTGAGACATGGCGAACCAATCAACCTCCCCGGCGACGCCGGCGGCATCCCCAACACCCGGGCGCGCATCGCCCGTCAATGCCGCGCCTGGTCTGTCAATCGGGGACTCGTCTGTTAATGCAGATTGCAATCTACGTTAGATTATGTTAGAAGCCGTGCCGCCGGTCCCCAGACCGGGCCGCCGCCGCACGCAGCCAGGAAGCCGCCATGATCGCCACCCTCCGTCCGACCGCTTTGAGCGGCCGCCACAGATCGCCGTTCCGGGCGAACCCGGATGTTCTTGCCGTCGTCGCGACGGATGTCGTGGCATGACGATTGCGCTGACTGCGCCGGGCCGTCCTCTGATGGCGGCGGCCGGCAAACCGGTCCTGGTGAAACCGCTATCCGGCGCGGGCAATGGCGGCGGGAGCGGCGGATCTGTCCAAACCCTTGCCGGGATCGGCGGCCTCTCAGGTTGGTGGGATGCCGGCACGCCGTCCGGCATGCTCGACCCCACCGGCGTGGCGCTGACGGCATTTGGCGGTGCGGTTGGCAGTGTGGCCGACAAGTCGGGTGCCGGTGCGCCGCTCGCGGTGTTCCACCAGGCCACCAACGGCACCAGCGCGCCATTGGCAACGCCACGGCTGAACGGCCTGCTGGGCGGGGTTGGGCGCAATACCGTGGTGCCGCCGACCCTGCCGGGCCCGGGTCAGCAACAGCCGGTGATGGATCCCGACCAGGGCCTGGTCTCTGCGGCGATGTCGCTCGGATCCGCCACCGCCTGGACGCTCTTCCTCGTCTGGTCGCGACCCAACTGGCGGCAGGCCGCGAACGCCGCCAGCACTTTGCTCAGCATCAACGGCACTGCCGTACTGGCGGCCGACAACACCGCCGGCAGCAACCGCCTGGTACTGTTTCCGGGCGCGCAGCAGACCGTGCTGACCTCGACGCTGGAGCGCCGGCACACCCATGCGGTGATCCTGCGCAGTACTCCCGGCAGCGGCATGGATGTCTGGCTGGACGCGACCCAGGTTGCCACCCTGGCCCCCAATCCGCTGCCGGCCTCACTGACCGCGCCGCTCCTGCTGCTGCACGGCGGCGGCGTGAATGGCGCCGCGGAGTGCTGGTTCCACGAAGCCGCAATCTGGTCGCGCGCGCTCGCCGCGGGCGATATCGGCAATCTGCAGAACTACCAGACGCGCTGGACGCTCGGTGCCCGCAAGGGTTTGCAGATCCTGGTCACCGGACAGTCGAACGCCGGCAACGGGCTGAATGACGGCGCCTGGCACCTGCTGGCGCAGGGCGTGGCCTGGCATCTCGGCGCGATCGCCTATGGCGTGGTCGGCTGCTACGGCAGCCCGCCGGCCGCCACCTGCATTCATGGCGAGGGCATTTATCCGGTTCCCGCGCTCGGTTTCAGCGGCTCGTTCCTGAACGATCCGAATGACGGCAGCAGCCCGTCCACCTGGGGCCTCGGCACCGACGGGCAGGCGGTGCAGACCTGGCTCACCACCACGACGGAGACCGCGCCGGAAGACGCTGCCGACATCGTGGCGCTGATCTGGCCATGGTCGGAAAACGACAGCACGCGCCAGTATTCCGAGAAGGCGACCTGCGAGGCCGCCGCCCGCCGGTTCCTGGCGCTGGAACGCGGCATGATCGCGCGCACAGCGGCAAACCTGCCGCAGCTATGGTGGTCGGCGATCCCGTTCGACTACAACAGCAACGATTGCGGCACCCAAATGCAGCGCGAGGTGGTCGCCGACATGGCGGCCGACGCGACCCAGAACGTCTCGGTGGTGCTGCCGCAGACCGCGGACAGCCTGCCGCGCAGCGTCGGCGGCCCGGCTTTGGTCTACAATCCGGCCACCGGCATCTGGAGCGGCGGCGATCCGCTGCACCGCGACATTCCGGACAACCAGCGTTTCGGCAGGCTTGCGGCGCCGCTGGTGGCGCGCGTCGTGCTGGCATGCTCTGGCGGCGATACGTTGTCCGCGATCCCCGCCGGCATCCCCGCGACCGGCGGACCGGCGGTCACTCATGTCTATCGGCAGTCCAGCACCACCCTCGTGGTGACGGTGCAGCACGATTGCGGCACGGACCTGATCGTGCCGGCGACACAGGCGGCGGCAGGGTCCGGATGGGCTGTCATGGACGGAGGGTCCGTCGCCTCGCCCGGAACGATCGTGCCGGCCACCGCCTGCGCTCGGCTGAACCCGACGCAGTTGCAGATCACCCTGGCGCAGCCGCTGGCGAATCCCAGCACCTCCTGCCGGCTGTTCTACCCGTACGGCACGTACACCATCGGCCGCGGCAACGCGGTTACCGACAACCTTGCCAGCGTCACGCCACCGGCAGGCTGGAGCATCGCGGGTGATCTCGGCAGTTCCTGGAGCCTGAACATGCCGGTGCATATCCCGATGACCACGTCGTCCGGCATCGCGCTGAGCGACGCGCCGTGACGCCCTAGTTAGTAAATTTCACTGCCATAACTTAGAATAATTCACCGCCATAACCGGAAAATCATCATGCTCGACGCCACCCGCCTGCACGTCTTCACCGCTCGCTCCAACCCGCTGAACTGGTCCGCGCCGCACCGCAACTGGCAGCGCTTCGCCCGGCACATGCTGGACGTCGGGGTGAACCTCACCGTTATCGAATGCGCCTTTGGCGAGGAGGAGTATCGCTGCGCGATCGACGGCGTCCGCCATATCGGCGCCCGTGCCAAGACCCGCGGCTGGATCAAGGAGAATCTGCTGAACCTCGGCATCCAGCGCACGCCCGAGGCGCAGTACATCGCCTGGATCGACTCGGACGTGATCTTCCGCCGTCCCGACTGGGCCGAGGCCACCGTGCGCGCCTTGCAGCATTACGACATCGTGCAGCCCTGGTCCGACGCCTACGACCTGGGGCCGAACGGCGAGCATCTCGCGCATCATCGCTCGTTCTGCCGCCAGTGGTTCTATCGCCAGCCGGTGGTGGCGACGCATTCTGGCTACTGGCAGGGCGACGGCGGCCCGTATGTGTATCCGCACAGCGGCTACGCCTGGGCCATGACCCGCGAGGCGTATGACTGGGTCGGCGGCTTGTTCGAACTGGGCGGCATGGGCTCGGGCGATCATCACATGGCGCTTGGTCTGATCGGCCATGCCGAGGCGTCGATGCCGGGCGGCACCACCGATTCCTATCGCCGCGAGGTGCTGCGCTGGCAGGACCGGGCGCTGCGCCACATCAACGGCAATATCGGCTACGTGCCCGGCACCATCGAGCATATGTTCCATGGCCGCAAAACCGAGCGTGGCTACCAGTCGCGTTGGGAGATGTTCGTGCGCCACACCTTCGACCCGCACGAGGACCTGAAACGCAACAGCTCCGGCGTGCTGGAGTTCGCCACCAACAAGCCGGAGCTGCGGCACGATTTTGACCTCTATCTGATGAGCAGGAACGAGGATGTGAACGTGGCGTGGTGACAGAATCGGCGTGGTTGGGCAATGATCACGCGCCGGCCATGATCCCGACGCGAAGGCGGCGGAATCGGCGACCACTGTCACTGTCGGATCGCTCAGGAGGACTCGCATCGTGCGTAAATTGTTGCTCGCCACCGCCGCCGCCGGCGGCATGATGGCTCTCACCGCGTTCGCTGCCGCCGCTGCGCCGGTTCCCGGTGCGGTCGACCACGCGACGGTAACGTCCCAACACGTGGTGCAGGCGGACTGGTACTGGCGCCACCATCACTGGCACCATCGCCGTTGGTGGCACGGCCACTGGCACTACTGGGACTGAGACCCGGGTAGCGGAAGGGAGACGCGGCGAGGCTCGCCGCGCCCTGGCGGAACCCCTCCCTGGCGTAATGGGGCGGGAGGAGGGGCGCATTACCCCGAGTGATGTGAGACGTGCCCCCTCCCCCAAGTCCCGCTTGCAAGGGGAGGGGGGCCCGCTGTGCTGTCTGGTCACTCCTACCCCTCGTCCAACTTTGCCAGCACGACCGCGGGCGAGCACCCGCTCCCCCGTAGCTGGCGCAGTGTCATGGCCCCGTCACGCTTCGCCAGCCGGCGGCCGGACGTATCGGTCAATAATCGGTGGTGGGCGTAGTGCGGCGTTGGCCAGCCCAACAGCGCCTGGAGCAGGCGATGGAGGTGCGTGGCCGGCTTCAGGTCCGCGCCACGGGTCACCAGCGTGACGCCCTGCACGGCGTCGTCATGGGTGACACACAGGTGATAGCTCGCCGGGGCGTCCTTCCGCGCCAGCACAACATCGCCGAACGGCGCCGCATCACAGACAACGACGCCTTCACCGGCCTCGTCGATCCACAGCGGTACCGGCACCGCGGCCAGCGCCGTCGCCATATCCAGCCGCAGCGCGAAACGCTCGCCGTCCGCAACCCGCGCCGCCCGTTGCCTCGGCGACAGCCGTCGGCAGGTGCCGGGATAGCGCGGGGCGCCGTCCGGCGTGTGCGGCGCGCTGGCCGAGGCCGCGATTTCCGCCAGGATATCGGCGCGGCTGCAAAAGCACGGATACAGCAGCCCCCGCGCGGTAAGCGCATCCAGGGCGGCCTGGTACTCCGCCAGATGTTGCGACTGCACGCGCACCGGCCCGTCCCAGTCCAGGCCGAGCCATGCCAGGTCAGCCTCGATCGCCGCGGCAAACTCCGGGCGACAGCGGCCCGGATCGATATCCTCGATCCGCAGCAGGAACTGCCCGCCTGCCGCGCGTGCCCGGCGCCACGCAAACACGGCCGAGAACGCGTGGCCGAGATGCAGATGGCCGGTCGGGCTGGGGGCAAATCGGGTGACAATGGACATGGGGACGACCGCAAGAGTACTCCGGCTGGGCGAGCAAGGAGAGAGCCATGGCCGAGTTGGACGGACCGCGCTGGGGACCCGCCTCGAAGGCCGCGCCGCGACAACTCGTCGTGCTGTGCCATGGCCTTGGCGCGGATGGGCACGATCTGATCGACCTGGCGCCGTCCTGGGGTCACGCGCTGCCCGACGCCTTGTTCGTCTCGGTGAACGCGCCCTTCGTGCACGATTCGGGATTCGGCCGGCAGTGGTGGAGCGTTGCCGACCGCTCCCCCCCGATCATGCAGGCGGGGGCGCGACGTGCCGCCGGCTGCCTCGGGCCATTCATCGATGCGGAGCTGGCCCGCGACGGCTTGGCGGCAGACGCCTATGCTCTGATGGGCTTCAGCCAGGGCGCAATGACGGTGTTGTTCACCGGCCTCCGCCACGTCCCGCCACCGCGCGCGATTCTGGCCTTCTCCGGCGCGCTGGTGGCGCCCGAGACTCTGCCAGCCGAGCTCACCGGCCGCCCTCCTGTTCTGCTGGTGCACGGCGAGGCGGACGACGTGGTGCCGGTGTCCCGTTCTCATGACGCGGAGGCCGCATTGCGCGCGGCCGACGTGCCGGTAGACGCGACCTACATTCCCCGCCTCGGCCATGGCATCGACGACACCGGCATTTCGCTTGGCGGACTTTTCCTGCAGAGGGCGTTCGCCTCGGGCGCGTGAGCGAAGCACGTCCGGGCCGGGATCCGCCGCGCGCGGCTCCGCCAATGATGCCTGGGGCCGCGATCCTGGCGCGGCTTGCGGCCAGGCCCCATTGCTGCGCTGCACCCAACGCTGCGTCGCCACGCCCCACTCAACGCTGCATTGCCACGCCCCACCCGACGCTGCGTCGCCACGCTGCACTCAACGCCGCGTCGCTACGCCGCACTTGAGGCTGCGTTGCCAGGCCACACCCGACGCAGTAGCGTCCCGCGAAACTCAAAACAGGAAGCGCGCCGCATGCAAATCAACGCCGCGGTATTTCGCAAGGTCCACGAACCGCTCACCGTCGAGACCATCGACATCGACACGCCGCGCGCCCGCGAGGTGCTGGTGCGCACCGTTGCCACCGGCGTCTGCCACAGCGATCTGCATGTCGTGGACGGCAATGGCCGCTTCCCCTTGGATCGCCCGTTCGTGCTGGGCCATGAAGGCGCCGGCATCGTCGAAGCGGTCGGCGCCGACGTCACCTCGGTGCGCCCGGGCGATCATGTCGTTGCCTGCCTCTCCGGGTTCTGCGGCAACTGTCCGCAATGCCTGAGCGGTCATCCCAATATTTGCACCGGCAACATCGTCGCGCGTGCCGAGGACGCTGCCCCGCGCCTGTCGCAGGGGGGAAATCCGTTCCGCAGCTTCGCCGCGATCGGCAGCTTTGCCGAGAAGATGCTGTTGCACGAGAACTCGCTGGTCCGCATCGATCCGGACCTGCCGCTGGACCGCGCGGCGCTGGTGGGCTGCGGTGTGCTGACCGGCGTCGGCGCGGCATTGCGCAGCGCCGGGCTGCAGGCAGGCCAGACGGTGGCGGTGTTCGGCTGTGGCGGCGTGGGGCTTTCCATCGTCCAGGGCGCGCGCATCGGCGGTGCGCGGCAGATCATCGCGGTCGACCAGTTCGATGCGAAACTCGCAATGGCCAAGGCCGTCGGTGCCACGCACACGGTCAACACCACGCAGGACGACGCGGTGAAAGCGGTGCGCGCCCTGACCCGCGGCCTGGGTGTCGATCACGCGTTCGAGGCGGTGGGCCTCGCCAGGTTGTGCCGCCAGGCGATTGAGAGCCTCGCCGTGCGAGGCACTGCCACGATTGTTGGGGTGCTGCCGCCGGACGCGACGATCGAGTTCCCGTGGATGGCGATCCGGCCCGAGTGCAAGGTGCAGACCTCGCGGATGGGCTCGAACCAGTTCCGCACCGATATTCCAAATTACCTGGAGTTCTATCGCCAGGGCCGGCTCGACCTCGACTCGATGATCAGCCGGCGTGGCCAACTCGGCGATGTCAACGAGGCGTTCCGCGCAATGAAGGCCGGAGAAGTCGCCAGGACGGTGCTGATGTTCAACTGATCGCCGTCATGACCGGGCCTGGTGCGACCGGGCCTGGTGCCACCGGGCCAATCGTCACTGCCAGGAGCAATGCGGCGCAGCGATCTCAGTCGCAGGTCCCAATCGATAACCGGGATTGCTTCGTCGCTTCGCTCCTCACGGTGGCCGCCAGGCGGGCCGCGCCCGTCATGACGAACACGGAAGGGAGGCAACCATGCTGAGCGTCACGCAAAACCTCGTGCTGCCGACTGCGATCACCGGCTCCTACCCGCGGCCCGTGTGGTTCGACGCCAGCCTCAACGGCCGTCCCTTCAAGGCGGCCCTCGGCGAGTCCTTGTTCCGCGAGCAATACCTCGATGCCGTCGCCGCCGTGATCAATGCGCAGGAGGCGGCGGGGCTCGACATCGTCACCGACGGCGACAGCCGGTTCGATCTCGCGGTGGGAGGCAAATCCTGGTTCTTCTATCCGATCGAGCGGCTCGGTGGGCTGGAAGGCCATCGGGATACGTCGCAAAGCTGGATGAGCCGCTACAGCTTCAAGCCCGGCCATATCCTGTGGGAAGTGCAGGAGGCATATCAGCCTCCGGTCGTCACCAACAAGCTGACGCGTGGCCCGTGGCAGTACACCGCCCTGTGGCAGGTGGCGCAGCGCCTCACCGACAAACCGGTAAAATTCGGAGCGATCTGCGCCCCGGCGCTGGCCAGCATGCTGTGGAACGAGTTTTACGCCGACGATCGGGGGATGATCCTCGACCTGTGCGACATCATGAACGCGGAGCTGCGCGAGCTCGCCGCCGCCGGCTGTCCGCTGATCCAGGTGGAGGAACCGCCGCATCACGGGCGCTCGTTGCGACCGGAGACAACCACGGCGGATCTCGAATTCCTCACCCAGGCGTTCAACCGCCAGCTCGTCGGCGTGGACGCGGAGATCTGGGTGCACACCTGCTGGGGCAATCCCAACCAGCAGCGGCTCTATTGGGAGACGCCGAGCTACGAACGCGCCATGCCGCATCTGCTGCAACTGGACTGCGACGTCATCACCTTCGAATGCGCCAGCAGCGATGGCCGCGACCTGGCGTTGTTCGGCAAATACAAGACCGACAAGAAGATCGGCATCGGCGTGGTGAACCACTGCAATACGGTCGTGGAACCGCCGGAATACGTCGCCGGCCTGATCCGTCGCGCGCTCGAGTTCATCCCGCCCGAGCGTCTGGTGATCACCACCGATTGCGGCTTCGGCCGCGAGGGCCTCAGCCGCCGCATCGCCTACTACAAATGCGTTTCGCTGGTGCAGGGCACGAACATCGTTCGTCGCGAGCTGGGGCTGCCGCAGGCGCCGATCAGGGCAGCGGATCCGAAGCTGTATTTCGCCCGCAGCGTCTGAGCCCGCGACCAGGCGCCAGCATGCCTCCCGCCGCGCAATTCTCCAGCCGTCGGGACAGCCGTCGCCGCGGGATTTCGGCAGTGCGGAATCGTGGCGGTTCCGGACCTTTGCGTTTTAGTGCCTCTGCCATTTAGGACCTCTGCAATTTGGGACCTTTGCGATCAGGCACCGCAGCCGGTCGCGCGATCCAGGACTGAGCCGGAGAAACCGTTCGGGCGATCACCCCCCGACAGCGACCGGCCGCAGTGCCACCATCACGCCGCGTCCTTGAAATCCGCCAACTGCGCCTCGAGCGCCCGCGTGAAGGCCGGGCGCGCGGTGCACCGACCGACATACGCGGCGAGCCGGCTGTCGCTGGCAACCTCCTCGGGCACCATCCGCAGCACCGTCGTCATCATCAGATCGCCCGCCGTGAAACGATCTCCGTCCAGATAGGCCTTGTCGCCGAGCGATGCCGAGAGGTCGGCCAGCCGCTGCCGCATGAACGCAACGGCACCGGGACGGCGCAGTTTCGCCCACTCTTCGTTCGGATAAAACACCTGGACCGCGACGACGTTCATGATCGACGGCTCGACCGAATTGAGCGCGGCAATAAGCCATTGTGTCGCGCGCGCCCGGGCAACCGGCTGCTGCGGCAGCAGCGTCTCACTGCGCTCGCCGATATAAAGGACGATGGCGCCGGACTCGAACAAGACGAGGCCATCCTCCTGGAGAACCGGCACCTGCCCGAACGGTTGCAGCGCCCGATAGTCCGGGTGGTTCGCGTCATCCTGCCGCAGCAGGCGCGTGCGATATGGCAGCCCGGCTTCCTCAAGCGCCCAGCGCGCCCGCAGATCGCGCACCAGGCCCCTGGCAAAGTCGGGAACCCACAGGAAGGCGGAAACTGTGATCATGCGACTCGCTCCCTTCGCCGTGTCGGCTGCCAGGCGGCGTCATTAACCGATTGGTTAAGTAAAGCGCGGACCACGGTCCTGTCAAGCACGCAGGTCACCGATCGGGTGCCAGGGAGAACGCGCCAGCGCGAGGCCGTCACCGCGCTGAACTGTCATTTGCGTCGCTGTCGTCCTGCGCTCCTGGGTGTTGTCCCGCTGCCCGCGCCGCCGTATCTCTGCGCCCATGCCTCCTCGAATCGCTCCCCTGCTCTGTCTCGCCCTGGTCCTCGCTGTCCCCGCCGCGGCACAGCAGAAAAAGGAACCGGCGCACCCTGCCGCGGCATCCGCCGCGCCCAAGCAACTCGCCAGCTATGACGACTGGATCGCCGCGACCCATGGCGACGGCGCGCAACTCGTCTGCTACGCGCTGACCCGTGCCAAGACCTCGACCCCCAGCGTGCCCGGTCGCGGCCAGGTGGTGCTGACCGTCTCCGAGCGCCCGACCGTCCGTGACACCGTGGCGATGGAGGCGGGGTTCGATTATGCCAAGAATGCCGCCGTTACTGTGCAGGTGGACCAGACCGGCCTCGATTTCTACGCCCGCGGCGGCGACGCCTACGCGCGCGACAGCAAGGCCGCCGTTGCCGCGTTTCAGCACGGCGAGCGGGCCATCGCCCGTTCCCCCGGCCCGCACAAAGACCAAGTGACGGATACGTTCAGCCTGAAGGGGTTCTCGGCGGCCTACGCCGCGGTGGTGAAGGCGTGCCCGGAGAAAAAGTGAACGCGTTCCCCCCGTCGCCTGACGCCGAGCATGGCGCGGGTGCCGCGCGCGTCCCGCTGGCGGGAGATGCGGCCTCGCTTACCAACCTGGAGGAAGATGCGGCCTCGCTTACCAACGCCGAGCGCGCCCGCATCCTCGCCAAGTCCGCCTTGTTCAGCCCGCCTGACGCTGCGCTGCCGGATGGCCGCCGCGACCTCGTGGGCCTGTCGCGCGAGGAACTCGCCGCAGAGCTCGCCGCCATCGGCGAGGCTCCGTTCCGCACCAAGCAGCTCTGGCACTGGATCTACCACCAGGGCGCGACGGATTTCGCTCGCATGAGCTCGATCGCGCGGCCCTTGCAGGCGAAGCTGGCGGCGCGGTTCGCGATCGGCCGCCCGCATACCGTGATCGTCAAAACCAGCGACGACGACACCCGCAAATTCCTGTTCCGATTCCGTGACAAACAGGCAGCCGAAACGGTCTACATCCCCGACCCGCAGGAGGATCGCGGCGCCGTCTGCCTGTCCTCGCAGGTCGGCTGCACGCTGGCCTGCCGCTTCTGTCACACCGGCACGCAGACCCTGGTGCGCAACCTCGGCGCGGCCGAGATCGTCGGCCAGTTCATGGCGGTGCGCGACGCCTATGGCGAATGGCCCTCGCCCAAGGGCGAAACCCCGCGCCTGCTCTCCACCATCGTGCTGATGGGGATGGGCGAGCCGCTGTACAACTACACCAACGTCGCCAAGGCGATGACCATCGTGATGGATGGCGAGGGCATCGGCCTGTCGCGGCGGCGCATCACGCTGTCCACCTCGGGCGTGGTGCCGATGATGGACCGGGCCGGGACCGAGCTCGGCGTGAACCTCGCAGTGTCGCTGCACGCCGTGCGCGACGAACTGCGCGACGAGCTGGTGCCGCTGAACCGCAAATACCCGATCGCAGAGCTGATCGCAGCGTGCCGGCGCTACCCCGGCGCCTCCAACGCACGGCGCATCACGTTCGAATATGTGATGCTACGGGGCGTGAACGACAGCGAGGCAGACGCGCGGGAGCTGGTGCGGCTGATCGCGGGGATGCCGGCGAAGGTCAACCTGATCCCGTTCAATCCCTGGCCCGGCAGCGGCTACCAGACCAGCACGCGAACGGCGATCGAGCGGTTCGCGCGGATTGTGAATGATGCGGGGTTTGCCGCTCCGGTGCGGGCGCCGCGCGGGCGCGACATTCTGGCGGCCTGCGGGCAGTTGCGGACAGACAGCAGGCGGGAGCGATTGGGAGCATAGTCACGCTTCCGATTGCCGGCCCGCCGGGGGGCTGTTATCGCCCGTCCCATGCCGCAGTGCAGCGCCTCAGCGTGATCGCCCCCAGCCCCCGCACCTGGACCCAGCGCCGCCGCCTGGCCGCCGCGTGGCTCGCCGACCGCCGCCAGTTCGCCGAACCGCGCCTGCCACGCACCTGCCCGATCTGCGGCTACACCGGCATGTTCATCAGCGTCGGCCATCCCCCACGCTGGGACGCCCGCTGCCTGAACTGCGGCAGCCGCGAGCGCCATCGCCTGCTGTGGCTTTGGGTCACCGCGTGCGGCGGCAACCGGCTCGCCGGCCAGCGCATCCTGCATTTCGCGCCGGAGAAGGTCATCGCCAGCCTGATGCGCGGCAATCCACTGTATGAGACCGCCGACCTGCACCAGCCCGGCGTCACCCACACGGTGGATATCACTAACCTTACGCTGCCCGACGCCAGCTATGACGTGGCAATCGCCAACCATGTGCTGGAACATATCCCGGACGACCGCAAGGCAATGCGCGAGCTGCACCGCCTGCTGCGGCCCGGCGGGCTGGCGCTGCTGACCGTGCCGGTGAACGCGTCCCGCCAGGAGACCTATGAGAACCCGGCGATCACCGCCCCAGACGCGCGCCATGCGCATTTCAGCGCCGAGGACCATGTGCGCTACTACGGCCTGGACTTCGCCGACCGCCTGGCCGAGGCGGGATTCACCGTGACGACGTTTCGCCTGGCCCCGGAGGAGGAGGTGCGATACGGCCTGTTGCGGGACGAATGGCTGTATATCGCGACAAAGCAGGGATCTCCCGGGCCATCCGCCAGGCTGAACCCCGCCACCGACCAAGCCGAGCCGCATGATCGCCCGGCATGAGCATGCTTTGCTCGACACAGCCCGGCCAGGCATCGATGGTTCCGCACAGCCTGGGTCAGGCACCTCTCCACTCCGGGCCGGAGCACCGCCGCATCCTCGTCCTGAAGCTGGGAGCGCTCGGTAACATGGTGCTGTCCCTCGGCTCCTTCGCCGCGATCCGCCAGCACCATTCCGACGCCTCGATCAGCTTGCTCACCACCCGGCCCTATGCGGCATGGATGGCCGAATCGCCCTGGTTCGACCGCGTGCTGATCGACGCCCGCCCCGCCTGGTGGGACCTCTCCGGCATCCTGCGGCTGCGCCACATGCTGCTCGACGGCCGCTTCGACCGCGTCTACGACCTGCAGACGTCCAGCCGTTCCGGCCACTATTTCCGTCTGTTCCCGCGCCGCACCCGTCCCGAATGGTCCGGCATCGCGCCCGATTGCTCGCATCCGGATCGCCGCCTGGACCGCAACCTGGTGCATGATATCGACCGCCAGCACGCGCAGTTGCGCCAGGCCGGAATTGCCGACTTCTCGCCGCCCGACCTCTCCTGGAGCCACGGCGACATCGCCCGCTTCGCCCTGCCACAGCGCTTCGCCTTGCTGGTGCCGGGCAGCTCCGCGCACCGCCCGGTGAAGCGCTGGCCCGCCGCACACTACCGCGACCTCGCGGCCTGGCTCTCCGGCCAGGGCATCACGCCCGTCATCGTCGGCACAGCAGGCGAACGCCCCCTGGCCGACGTCATCGGCGCCGGCGCGGCGGCACGCGACCTGACCGGACAGACCGAATTCGGCGACCTCGCCGATCTGGCCCGCGCCGCGCTCTGCGCGGTCGGCAATGACACCGGCCCGATGCACCTGATCGCCACCGCCGGCTGCCCCTCGCTGGTCTTGTTCTCTGCCGACTCCGACCCTGCCCGCTGTGCCCCGCGCGCCCCACCCGACACGCCGCCGGTGCGCGTGCTGCGCCGTGATGACCTGGCCGCATTACACCTCGGACCAGTGACCGAGGCCCTGGAACCCATGCTGGCGAGTGGCCATGGCACGTTGCCACGCAGCCTCGCCGCGCCCTCGGCCGGGGTCACCGCCTGATGGCCGACCGGCCTGCCACCCTGGCGGCTGCCCCTCGCATCCCGGTTCCGGACGGCGTCCCGCTGCCGCAACGCTACTGGGCGATCGTGACCATCGCGCTGGGACTGACGCTGGCGGTACTGGACGGCGCCATCGCCAATGTCGCCCTCCCCACCATCGCACATGATGTGAACGCCACGCCGTCCGCCTCAATCTGGGTGGTCAACGCCTATCAGCTCGCCGTGACGATCTCGCTGCTGCCGTTGGCCTCGCTGGGCGAGATCTACGGCTACCGCCGTATCTACCAGGGCGGACTGGTGGTGTTCACCATCGCCTCCCTGTGCTGCGCGCTGTCCAGTTCGCTGGGCACCCTCACCGCGGCCCGCATCATCCAGGGCTTCGGCGCCGCCGGGATCATGAGCGTGAACGGTGCCCTGGTCCGCTTCATCTATCCGCGCCGCTGGATCGGCCGCGGCGTGGGGTTGAACGCAACGATCGGCTCGATCGCGTCGGCGCTTGGCCCCACCGTCGCCTCCGGCATCCTCTCGGTTGCCACCTGGCCCTATCTGTTCGCCGTCAACATCCCGCTGGGTCTGATCGCCGTGCCGATCGCAATCTGGCACCTGCCGGCCACGCCCACGTCCGGCGGCAAATTCGATATCGGCAGCGCCGCGCTGAGTGCCTTCACCTTCGGCCTGCTGATCACCGCCATCGCCGGGCTTGGCCATGGCGAGAGCCTGGGCAATGTCGGCGCCGAGTTGTTCATCGTGGTGGGCATGATCCTGGTGCTGGTGGCGCGGCAGATGGCGCGCACCGCGCCGCTGCTGCCGATCGATCTGCTGCGCATCCCGTTATTCGCGCTGTCGGTCGCCACCTCGGTCTGCGGCTTCGTCGCCCAGTCCATGGCATTGGTGGCGTTGCCATTCCTGTTCGAGAACCACCTTGGCTTCGACGCAGTGGAGACCGGGCTGCTAATGACGCCCTGGCCGCTCACCGTTGCGGTGATCGGGCCAATCTCCGGCCGGCTGGCGGACCGCTACCCGGTGGGGATCTTAAGCGGCTCCGGCCTCGCCGTGCTGTCAGTCGGGCTGTTGTTGCTGGCGTTCCTGCCAGCGCATCCGGCGCCGTTCGACATTGTCTGGCGCATGACGATCTGCGGCCTGGGCTTCGGATTCTTCAATACCCCGAACAATCGGGCGATCCTCACCACCGCGCCGCCCGCGCGTACCGGCGGGGCGAGCGGCATGCAGGCCACGGCCCGGCTGCTGGGGCAGACGTTGGGGGCAGCGCTGGTGGCGTTGGTGTTCGGCGTGTTCCCCGAGATGGGTACCCGCAACGGCATGATGTTCGCCGCGGCGGCCTCGGTGTTGGCATCGGCGGTGAGCTTCTCGCGCCGGCTGGGCGGCGGGTCGCGACGGGAACGCGCCTGAGCAAAGCCACCCGGAAGCATGGCCCGGCCGTGACCCGTGCGCGCCGCCGGGCCGGCCGCGATGCGGCCGCGCGAGCCACCGCCCCACGTCGCGAAGTGCCCGCACGCCGCCTCGCACCGCGATGTGGTCGCAGGATCCTCCGGGTGGTCGCAGGATCCTCCGGCGTGGTCGCAGGATCCTCCGGTGCGGCGGCATAGCGCGTGCGGCTGCCATGCCTGCTTGCGCTTTCGGTCAATCCCGCATGCGCCGTCAGCGGATAACGTTTCCTCAACCTTTCGTTGTCACACAGGTGGCGTCCGGCAAGGGAAGCAGCCAATGTGACACCCGAACACCCTTACTCTCGGCGCACTGTTGCAGGTGTTGCTTGCCGTGATGCTGCTGCTGCTGTTGGGGGCGCTCGCCATTCCCACCCGCTCCGCCATCCAGCAACAGCGCCAGGCCGCGCAAATCGTCGCCACTGCGCGTGCCGGGCAGGAAGTGTTCACCGCTCTGCAATACCTGCGGCCGGAGCGTGGCGCGGTGCAGGCGGCACTGGGTGCACCAAATCCAGCCGAGCCAGCGTTCGTCGCCGATATGGAGAAACTGCGCGGCAACGCCGCCGTCGCGATCGAAGCCGTCTTGCACGACTGCATGGCACTGCGCTGCGGACGATCCTCAGCTTGAGGGACTGCGGCACAGTCTCACGACTTTGCAGGCGGCGCGGCGGGACGCCGATGCAGCACTGCGCCAGCGCTTGCAGGCAGGCCTGCCATTGCTCGGCGTCACGGTCGGCGGGGTCGGCATCCTGCTCGTCCAGCGCCGAATCACCCGGCCGATCCGTGCGATCAGCGTCGCCATGCGGCGGTGGCGGCCAGCGAAATGGACGCCGCCATCCCCGGCCAGGAACGGCGCGACGAGATCGGCGGGATGGCGGCCGCGCTGGTGGTGTTTCGCGACGGCATGAAAGAGCAGGCGCGCCTGGCGGAAGAGCGGGCGATGGAGCATGACCGCGGAATCGCGGAGAAGCATGCGGCGCTGAATGCCATGGCCGATACCATCGAGGTGGAGACGCAGGCCGTGCTGAGTCAGGTCGGGGGAGCGAACGGCGACCTTGCGAACCATCGCCGACGCCATGACCGGTTCGGCGGAACGCACCGGCGCCGCGGCCGGCGATGCCGCGCGGGCAGCGGGGTCGGCGTTGGGAACCGCGCAGGCCGTCGCCGCCGCGGCCGAGCAACTCAGCGCGTCGATCCGCGAGATCAACGCGCAGGTGGGTCGGGCGACCGGAGCGGTCGGCCGGGCAGTCACGGCGGGCGGAGAAACCCGCGCAACGATCGAAGCGCTGAACGAGAAGGTCGGCAGGATCGGCTCGATCGCCGACATCATCAGCGAGATTGCCGCCCGTACCAATCTGCTGGCGCTGAACGCCACGATCGAGGCCGCACGCGCCGGCGACTCGGGCAAAGGTTTCGCCGTCGTGGCCAGCGAGGTGAAGGCGCTGGCAACCCAGACCGCGCGCTCCACCGAGGAAATCAGCCGCCACATCACTGACGTACGAGCTGCCACCGGTGCCACGGTTGCCTCGGTGCAACGCATCGAAGCGACCATTTCCGAAGTGGAGGGCATCGCCAATTCGATCGCCGCAGCGCTGGAGCAACAGGATGCAGCCACCGGCGGCATTGCCAGCAACGTCACCGAAACCGCCAATGCAGTCAGTGCAATAACCAGCGTACCAGCGAGGTCTCGTCGCAGGCCGAGACCGATGCGCGGCGCGCCGGCGAGGTACGCGATACCGCCGCCACACTGAACGATACGATCGGTGAATTGAAGCACGCCGTCACGCGCATCGTGCGCAATTCGACCGGTGATGTGGATCGACGGCATGGGCGGCGCTACGCGACGGACGCCGCTTGCCAACTGACTGCGGCGAGCGGCGTGTTCACCGGCCGGGTGAGGGATCTGTCCATCGGCGGCGCCCATCTGTCCGGGGTGCCGGAGCTGCCGGCGGGCAGCAGCGGCAGTCTGCGGCTGGATGGCATCGCCGTGCCGCTCGGCTGCGTGGTGCGTGCCACCGATGGCGCGGATGGCGTGCACGTGGGGTTCATCCTGGAGCCGCAGGCGCAAGCCGCACTGGCGCGGCACATTGAGACGCTGGCGCGGCAACGCGCGGCGTGAGTCGTCGCTCGGACAGGCCCGTCTGGCATGCGAATTCGGGCGACGGGGTGCCCACTGTCTCTGCGATGGCGCTGATCGTATCTCTGCCATAGCGCTGATGCGGTTCTCCCGCACGCGCTGGCGGCCCGCCCAACCTGCCCATGTCACACGACACGCCCCGATTGACGCAGATGTGTCCATGTGCGCCGCGGCATTGCCCCATTCCGGCGGCAACGCTCACCCATGCCGCTTCGCTGTTCTCTGGACCGACGCCGCCTCCTGACACTCGCCGCGGCGGTGCCGTTGGCAGCCTGCGCGACGGCGCCGGCGGTCAAGGACTACCTGGGCGGTGACGACGGCAACCTGAAGCGCGCCATCCTGGGCAGCCGCGATCCGCTGAGCCGCACCCAACGCGGCGCGCTACTGGCGACATTGTCGCCGGAGAACAGTCAGGACGCGCTGCAACGCCAGATGGTGCTGCAAGAGGCGTTATCGGAGGCGCCGCTGGTCGGCGGCAATGCCACCCGGATTTTGCAGGATGGCAGCCAGGCTCTGCCGGCCATGTTCGCCGCGATGGGCCAGGCGCGCGATCACATCAACCTGGAATATTTCATTTTCGCGGATGTGGTCTGGAACGGCATGGCGCTGTCGGAGCTGCTGATCGGCAAGCTGAGCGAGGGTATCGCGGTCAACATCATCTATGACGCATTCGGATCGAGCGCCACGCCGGCTGTCGTGTTCGAACGCCTGCGTGCCGCGGGTGCGCGCGTTGTCACGTTCAATCCGCTCGATCCGCTGCACGCCACGGCATCGCCGAACCACCGCGACCATCGCAAGATCATGGTGGTGGATGGCCGCATCGGCTTCACCGGCGGCATCAATCTGGACAAGACGTACGAGAACCCGCCGTCGGCCGGTGTGCCGCCCGACGGCGATACTGCGCATGCCTATTGGCGCGACACCGCCGTGCGCATCGAGGGCCCCGCGGTGCGGGAGCTGCAAAAAGTGTTCTTCGGCACCTGGCAAGAGCAAAAGGGGCCAGCGGTGGGGCCGGCGCGTTACTTTCCCCCGCTGCCGCACGCCGGCAACGAGGCCGTGCGCATCATCGCCAGCGCGCCGGGCGATCAGCGTCCGCTGTATTTCATTTCGCTGATGACCGCCGTGCTGAGCGCCATGCAGCGCGTGTGGCTGTCCAGCGGCTATTTCGTGCCGCCGCATGAGGAACGTGAGGATCTGGCTCGCACCGCGCGCGACGGCGTTGACGAGCGCATCGTGGTCCCGCGCCATTCCGACGTGGGTGCCACGGTCTACGCCGCACGCGCCGACTATGGCGATCTGCTGGAGGCGGGCGCCCATATCTACGAGGTGCATAACGCCGTGCTGCATTCGAAATTGGCGACGATCGACGGGGTGTGGAGCACGATCGGGTCGTCGAATCTCGACCGCCGCAGCGTGTTGTTCAATAATGAAGTGGACGCGGTCATTCTGGGCCGCACGACGGCCGCGCAGGTGGAGACGATCCTGCGCCAGGATATGGCGATGGCGCACGAGATCACGCTCGCGGCCTGGCGCCGCCGGTCGTTGGGCGAACGGCTCGACGAATTGAAGGCGCGGATTTGGCAGTATTGGATGTAGCCGGCGGCGTTGCGACCAGGCGGGCCGGCCGTTCGCCGTTCGCGGCCCAACCCGCCGAGCCGATGCGCGGCCCGGATTGTGCGTTCGCCTTGGCCGCGCCGTCACTGGCACCGCACCTTGCCTTCGGGGCGCCGGCATGGTTGATGCCCCAGGATCATGCACGGTGCGTTTGTCATGCCCGATTCGCTGCCTGATCCCGCCACCACCCCGCAGCTTGCCGCCGAACGCGTGCTGATCCTGGATTTCGGCAGCCAGGTGACGCAGCTTATCGCGCGCCGGCTGCGCGAGTCCGGGGTGTATTGCGAAATCTGGCCGTTCAATGCCGCTCCGGACCGAATTCGCGCCTGGCAGCCGCGCGGTATCATCCTGTCCGGTGGCCCCGCTTCCACGCATGAGGCCACCGCGCCGCTGGCGCCGGGCGTGGTTTTCGATCTTGGCGTGCCGATCCTGGGCATCTGCTACGGCGAGCAATTGCTGTGTCAGCAGCTTGGCGGTCAGGTACAGGCGTCAGACCACCGCGAATTCGGCCGCGCCTTTGTCGATGTGATCGATGACTGCGCTTTGTTCCGCGACGTATGGCGCCCCGGCGCGCGCGAGCAAGTGTGGATGAGCCACGGCGACCGGGTGACGAGGCTGCCGCCGGGGTTTCGTGCGGTGGGTATTTCCGAGGGCGCGCCGTTCGCCGCGATCGCCGACGATGCGCGGCACTATTACGGCGTACAGTTCCATCCTGAAGTCGTGCACACGCCGCATGGCGCCGCGCTGTTGCGCAATTTCACACATGGCGTGCTGCGGCTGTCGGGTAGCTGGACCATGGCTGGGTTCCGCGCCACCGAAATCGCGCGGCTGCGCGCGATGGTGGGAGGCCGGCGGGTCATCTGCGGCCTGTCCGGCGGCGTCGATTCGTCGGTGGCGGCGGTGCTGATCCATGAGGCGATCGGAGAGCAACTCGCCTGCATCTTCGTCGATCATGGCCTGCTGCGCGAGGGCGAGGCAGAGCAGGTGGTGTCAACGTTCCGGGACCGGTTCAATATCCGACTGCTGCATCGCGACGCATCCGACCTGTTCCTGAATGCTCTGGATGGTGTCACCGATCCCGAACTGAAGCGCAAGACAATCGGCCGGCTGTTCATCGACGTGTTCGAGCAGGAGGCGGAGAAGATCGGCGGAGCGGATTACCTGGCGCAGGGCACGCTGTACCCGGACGTAATAGAGAGCGTGTCGTTTACTGGCGGCCCGTCGGTGACGATCAAATCGCATCACAATGTGGGCGGGTTGCCGGAACGGATGCGCATGAAGCTGGTCGAGCCGCTGCGCGAGTTGTTCAAGGACGAGGTGCGTGCGCTAGGCCGCGAACTGGGACTGCCGGAGGCGATCGTGGGACGGCATCCGTTCCCCGGGCCGGGGCTGGCGATCCGGGTTCCGGGGGCGGTGACGCGAGACAAGCTGGCGATCCTGCGGAAGGCGGATGCGATCTTCCTGGAAGAAATTCGCGCTGCCGGCCTATACGATGCGATTTGGCAGGCGTTCGCCGTGTTGCTGCCGGTGCGGACCGTGGGGGTGATGGGAGATGGACGTACCTACGATCACGCCTGTGCCCTGCGGGCGGTGACGAGCACAGATGGAATGACGGCGGATGTGTATCCGTTCGATGCGGGTTTTCTGACGCGGGTGGCGGGACGGATTGTGAACGAGGTGCGCGGGATCAACCGGGTGACCTACGACATTACATCCAAGCCGCCGGGGACGATTGAGTGGGAGTGAGGGGGCACGTTGACGGTATTTCTGACGGTCTTTAGCGTTTGCGTAGCTGAGGCCTCGATCATGCCGGCTGAAAAGCGCTGGCGCGTAAAGATTTGATCAGACGCACTACGTCACAAAGAGCTTGATTCAAATCAATGACAGGTAAGGCCCAGCCATAGTACGCGATCATCAATGTTTGAGGTCCGTCAGGGCCGTCGCAGGTTCTTGGTTGCGCTAACTGCAGGAGGCGGACTTGTGGCAATTGTCGGGGGAACCGCGATCGTGACGAATGCCCGACGGTTCTCCGACTATGAGGGTGCCATCAACGCCACGTGGCGACATAGCGAGAGGCTCGATCTGCCGTTATCATCGGTCCTGCGAGAGCTCGTCCGCTACGCCACCTTGGCGGCGAACAGCCATAACACGCAGCCTTGGCAATTTCGACTCTCGGATCGTTCCATCCTCATGCTTCCTGATCCTGGGCGTCGCTCGCCCGTCGTTGATCCCGACGATCATCATGTGTTCGCCAGCCTTGGCTGCGCCGTCGAGAATATGGTTCAAGCGGCTCGCGCGTTCGGCCTTCGGGCGGCTCCGCGCTACGACCCCGATGCAGCGGGAATGCGGGTCGACTTGGACGGTGCACCGTCCGAACGGACGAAACTGTTCGACGCTATCCCGCATCGTCAATCTACACGTGCTGTCTATGATGATCGCTTGGTCCCGCCCGAGCATCTCCGGCTTCTGGAAGCCGCAGGAAACGGCGAAGGCGTGCGGATGTTGCTTTTCACAGAGCGGAAACAGCGTAAGGAAATCCTCTCCTATCTCGTCGTAGGCAACAGTGCGCAGATGGATGATGCCGCTTTCGTGGAAGAATTGAAATCGTGGATTCGATTCAGCTATGGTGAAGCCCTCTCAACCCGTGACGGACTGTTTTCGAAATCCTCGGGTAATCCGGTTCTACCAGGTTGGATCGGTCGATTGATGTTCAGTCTGGTGTTTGCGAAGGACGCTGAAAATAGGAAATATGAGGACCAGCTCAAGGGTTCGGCTGGCATTGCCGTGTTCGTCTCCGACAAGAATGAACCGGCCTATTGGGCCGAAGCTGGCCGCTGTAGCCAGCGTTTCGCCCTTCAGGCCACGGGACTCGGCCTGAAGCATGCCTTCATCAATCAGCCGGTTGAGGTTCCCGCCGTGCGGCGACAATTCGCGTCATATCTCGGCATTGGTGACCGCCGGCCGGATCTCGTGATGAGATTCGGGTATGGTCCTGAACTTCCCAAATCGCTCCGCCGCCCAGTCGAACACGTCATACTTCGAGCATAGTCACGTCATGTCTTTCACGAGTTGTCTGGCATCGCGTGAAGAGAAGCAGCGGTTGATGCCCGCCGATTTCCTTGTGCCGGATCCGATGGGCATCGTGACACATGCTGTAACAATCAATGCTCCGCCCGAGCGGGTGTGGCCTTGGCTGGCGCAGATGGGTGCCGGCCGCGCCGGCTGGTACAGCTATGACTGGATCGACAATGGCGGCCATCCGAGCGCCAATTCTATTCAGCCAGAGTATCTGCAAATCGCTCCAGGTGATGTCATGCCCGCAACCCCCGGCATGGGAGACGCGTTCCGCGTGACGACGGTTCAACCACCGTACGACCTGGTCCTGACTGTGCCGGAGACGAGTGGCGCCAACCAAGTGAGCTGGGAGTTCCTGCTGGAGCCAATGGATCATAAACGCACGCGCCTCATTGTGCGCGGGCGCATCTCACGGCACTGGCCAGGTTCGATTCGGGAGCGTTCCAGACCACCCGGTCGCCTCATCTTCATTGAGCGTATCTACGCAATATTGGCGCGCAGCCCGCGACCTCTCATGTTGCTTGTTGCCGCCTTCGGCCATTACATTATGCAGGCGCGAATGCTTCGCGGCATCAAGCATCGCGCCGAGACATGATGTTGTACAAGGGTGACGGTCTTTTTGCGGTCAAGCTGGCGAGGCGCTCCTCGCTAGAGATTGCGAAAAAATCGACCGATGCCGATAGTCGCTGCAACCGAGCAGATTTTGAATCGCCGAAATTCTCCTTTGAAATCAAGAGCGCAAATTTCTGACGGATCGGCGAGACGGTTCTTCGTCGTGCGCAGAAAAAATTTGCGCTGATAAATCAGCGCGTTATCATCCCTTAGAACAATCGAGTGGGAGTGACGGGGTGTGGGAAAAGGTGGGTGTGGGATAATGAGGGATAGCACCGCGAGATGGGATCAATCGATCGTCGTCGATAGTCCCCGAAGGTTATCCACACAATTGGCCGGCTGACCGAACGCGCCACCGGCCCGGCGTTGCGGCGTTGCGCGGCCTCCAATCCACAAACAGACAGAGGAGCGAGAATGTCTGGAAACAAATATCCTGCCTATGCAGGCGCCGAGCCCTATTTCGAGATGGTCCGCAAAGCACTCGGGGACCTTGTCGATGGCGAGCACTTCTTCGATATCGTCGCCGACGATATCGTCTACGAGGTTCGGTACGATCTAGGCTGGCCCCGTGTGATCCGGGGGCGCTCCGATCTGATGGATCAGTTCAAGGGATATGTCAGCAGCATCCAGCTTCGGTCCGCAGACAAGTTGATCGTCAACAAAGCGAACAATGGCCGTGTCGTTGTGATCGAGTATGAGATTCACGGAACGATCCTCGCGAGTGGCGCCAAGTATGAAAATCGGTTCTGCTCGATCATCGAACTTGGAAACCGGAAGATCACGCACTGGAGAGATTACATGGACTCGCACGCGGCGTGGAACGCACTGACGGCAAACGCTCCGTGATCTCGCAGGATACCGTGGCGACGGTCTTTCCCAGAGCCGGCGATATACGGCGGTTGCCGGCTGCGACAGAAAAATCGACCGATTGGAGCTGATAGTCCCTGAAACGCCCGGCGCGAACACAAATCAGGCGGTAGAGGTCGGGATAACCTCTACCGCCTCGCTTATGAACGCGCCGGGCGGGGGCCCTTTTAGGCGGCGGTAGCCAGGGCGACCGCGTCCCGGCCGGCGGGGAAACGGAGCTGGCCGGCCGTGTCGTGGACCGCGGTCCAGACCGCCTCGGCGACATCCGATTCCTGCGTGGTCATCGCCGGTTGAGCGAACGCCTCGAAGATGGGCCTGGCGAAGTCGGCATAGGCCGCCGGGATGAGGTCTTCGAT
The DNA here is from genome assembly GCA_035508435.1 of Acetobacteraceae bacterium. GTDB lineage: Bacteria > Pseudomonadota > Alphaproteobacteria > Acetobacterales > Acetobacteraceae > JASHVB01. Next base: position 96,885 of record DATJNA010000034.1, read on the forward strand.
GCGGACCGAGGTGTTCTGCGAGAAGCGCGTCGTCGGGGCGTAGCCCGGCTCGACGAGTTTCGCGCGGATGCCGAAACAAGCGAGTTCGTGAGCCAGCGAGCCGGTGAAACCCTCGATGGCCTGCTTGCTCGCCGTGTAGGCAGCAGCCAAGGGCATCGCGGCCAGGGTGACGCTGGACGTCACGTTGACGATCGCGCCGGAGCGGCGCTCGCGCATCTGTGGGATCACGGCCTGTACCATGGCCATAACGCCCAAGGTGTTGGTATCGAACACCCTGCGGATGTGCGACATCGGGGTTGCCTCGAAGGCTCCGACGACGCCGATGCCCGCGTTGTTGACGAGAACATCAATCCGCCCGGCGGCTTCGACGGCGGCGGCGATGCTTGCATCGCTGGTGACGTCCAGCGGCAGGATCCGCAGGTTCTCGGAACGCGGCAGAACGCCGGGGTTCGGCGTGCGCATGGCGGCGATGACGTCCCAGCCATTGGCCAGAAAGTGACGAGCGGTTTCCAGGCCATAGCCC
>DATJNA010000035.1:0-6375 GCA_035508435.1 Acetobacteraceae bacterium
GCAAGAGCAATGCCGTCGTCCTGCTCGTGACGCAGCAGCCGGAGCATGTGCTCGGATCCACGCTCGGCGCGACGCTTGTGGGCCAGTGCCTCACCAAGGTGTTCTTCCCGACGCCGACTGCGGACGAGAACGTCTACCGCGCGCAGTTGCATCTGACCGCCGGGGAGTTACGGGCAATCCGGGACGACATGCTGCCGGGTTCGCGGCAGTTCCTGATCAAGCGCGAGACCGGCTCGGTCATCGTCGATTTCGATCTATCGGCGATGCCGGAATGTATCGCCGTGCTTTCCGGCCGAGCCAACACAGTACGGTTCGCCGAGCGCCTGCGCGCCGAGGCTGGCACGGACGACCCAGCTGTGTGGCTGCCGGAATTCATGTCCCGGTTCCACGAGGCGGTCGATTGAGGGAGACGCCGATGCGCAGATATTCGCGTTGGTTTCCGTTAGGGGCCTTGCTCGCCAGCCTCGTGATCCCGGCGGCCGCCCATGCCCAAATGCCGGTGATCGACGGTGCATCCCTCGCGCAGCTCGTCAACGATGTCCGGGTCGCACAGCAGCAGTACCAGCAATTGGTGCAGAGCTATGATCAGCTCCGAGAGACCTACCAAGCGCTGGCACAGGCGGTGAACCCGAACCAATGGGCGCAGCAGCTTGAACAGCCCTTCCTGGAAGATCCCCTGCCCAACACGAATATCGTGCCCAGCCTTCTGAATGGGCTGAGCCCGCCAAGCATGCTTGGCGGTAATCTTGGCAGCCTAGCACAACAATACCTTGGCGAAAACCAAGTCTATCAACCCCAGGGAACAGATTTCGAAGCGACGCAGATCCGGAATGCGGCCAACTCAACGGCCGAGATCGAGGCTGTCGCAACTCAGAACCTCCAATCGCTGCAGCTCCGGGAAGCCGACCTCACACAGCTCCAAAGTCAGCTCAGCTCCGCCGGCACGCTGCAACAGGTGGCGTCCATCCAGGCGCGGCTCACTGCCGAACAGAACTACGTCCAGGCGCAGACCGCCCAGGCCGAGAACCTTCAAATTCTGGCAAATGAACAGATCGCTAACCAACGTGAGGCACAGGATCAGGCCGCACGACAGAGCGCAGACGAGGGGATGCGAGACGACTGCACTGCGCTGGCACAGCTCGGCGCCAGTGACCCCGGATGTCCGTGATGTCACGCGCCAAGTGGATGGGTGTGCTCCTCTTTGCCCTAGGTGTCGGGGGCGTTGGCGCGCTTGTCGTTCATGCGGAATTCGCTGGCAATTCCATGGTTGTTAAAAGCGAGAGGACGGTTGTGGTTCCAAGCAGAGAATCGCTGGAGCAGCGTATTCGCTCAGCCGACAAGGCAGCAAACCAAAGCGCAACCCAAGGCATGCGGGATGACTGCGCCGCGCTCCAAAAGCTGGCTGCGAGCGACCCGGCATGCGCACAGTTAAGCACACGTCGTTGATGGACGTCTGACCATGGAGATGACCGGGTTCAATGTTTTCGAGTTTGTCTACCAAACTTACGTGACAAGCATTGCCGGAGCCATCACGTCCGACGTGGATAAAGTGCTTGCCGCGGCACAAGGTCCTCTTGACGTCATGCTTATTCTCCTCTTGATGATCTACGGCTACGAGGTGATCGCTGCGCAGGGGACAACCTTCGGGCATTTGATGGGGCGGATCATACGGATATCCGTCGTGGTTTTTCTGTTGGCCAACACCTCCGCCTATAACTATTACGTGGTATCCTTCTTTACCACGGGGTTGCCAGACTTTTTCGCGCAGCACATTGCGGGCACGCCCGGCGGAACAAACCCAGGTGCGGCATTCGATAAAGCCCTCGTCGATATGTGGCTCAAGACGACCGCCGTTTGGCAAATCGCTCCCGGTTGGATCAAGGCAATCTTCTTCGACATCGCATCTATAGCTGCTTTTGTCATAGTCGCTTGTGCGCTGGTGGTGATGTTCGCGGTTTTCCTCGTCGTTCAGATGCTTATCAGCCTGGCAGTGGTAATCGGCCCTCTCCTGCTTCTTGGCTGGCTTTTTGACTACACCCGAAAGATTGTTAATGGCTGGATTGACGTTCTGGTTACATTATCTCTGTTGACACTCGTCATCAACGTTTTGGTCGAGCTTCTGGTGTCGGCGATCGGGACAGCACTGACTAATACTCGGCTCACCGGCCCTGCAACCGATCAACTTATGGAATTGCTCGGCATATCTCTCGTTGTTCTCGTCCTGAGCACCTCTGTCGTTGTCCTTCCGCGCATGCTCGAGCGTATTGCAGGCGGTGTCGCCGCGGGTGTGGGTCTAGAAGGTGCGCGCCGCTGGATGCATGGCGGACCAGCGTGGCGTTCCGCCGGACAGACCGTGAGGCAGGGTGCTCCGATCGTGACATCGGGTGTGCGTGGTGGCGCCGCAGCGGCGGCACGAAGCACGCGGCGGATTGCAGGCCGGCTGCGAGGGTGGAAGGCCGGATGAGCGGAAGGTCTGGCATGCGCCCGGTTGTGATCCTTGTGCTCCTCGCTGGGCTGCTCGCCGGCTGTTCGGACGGCGAGCCGTTGCCTCGGGCCCACGGGCCTCTGTTCCCACTCAACGCGGGACTGTGGCATCCGACTCCGACTGATCTGTCGCAGGTTCCGAAGGTCGCGCAGCAATGAACGCTGAGACGCAAGCTTCGCCGGTCGATGCTGCTCACCTGATGGATTACTTTCGGGACGTCGAGAGCTTCCAGGCTCAGCGGACGCGGAGTGCGAAGCGGACTGCAAGGGTCGCCTGCATCGTCGCCGGCCTGTCGCTTCTGGCGAACGTAGCCCTTGCGTTCGCTGTCGCCTCCATGCTGCCGCTGGAGCGCTTGGTACCACTGCCCATGTGGGTGCGGGCAGACGGGACGGTGGATGTTCTGCCGAAAATGTCCGATCTTCCGCCGACCCAAAGCGTGGCGGTGACGCGGGCAGCAATCTGGCAGTACATCCGCGACCGTGCGGGCTATGACTTTGCCGACGCGCGCTACCGGTACGACGTGGTGTCGATGATGTCGGCACCTGGCGTCCGCGACGCCTATCAGCAGTGGTTCCTGCCGGGAAACAAGTCGAGCCCGCAGAATACGGTCGGCCGCAAGGGCCAGATCGATGTCCGGTTGGTCAACATGTCTTTCGTTCGCCAGCACGTGGCGCTGGCGCGCTATCAGCGCACGGTGCTGCTGTACGGGGAGCCACCGGAGACCACAACCTGGACAGCAACGGTCGGCTTCGAGCGTGTCGATGACCTTCCAGTCGGGGACCGGCTTTCGGACCCTGGGGGGATCATCGTCACCAACTATCAGAATTCCGAGGATTCGGCACCGTGAGGCGATCTGCGGGCGTGATCGGCGCAGCTGTTATTTCCCTCGCGTTGCACACGCCTGCACTGGCGGTCGAGTATCCGAAGGCTGGGAACCTCGACAACCGCATTCGCTACGTGCCGTACGAGTCAGGCAACGTCGTTGACATCTGGACGGCACCAGGTGCGGCGATGGCAATCGAGTTCGCGCCGCAAGAAGTCGTGCAGCAGGTGGTCGAGAGCGACAGCGCGTTCCTCCAGGCCAAGCCCGCCGGCAACTTCGTCTTCTTCAAGCCGATGGGTATCCTCTCCGCGCAGCCGGTGGTGATCGTGACGAAAAAGCCGGACGGAACGCTCCGGCGATATACTTTCCAGTTCGAGACGGTGCAGAGCAAGCTCGGCATCGGTGCCAACGTGGATTATACGATCGTCTTCACCTACCCCGAGCAGGCGGCGGAGGATCGCCTGGCGGCCGAAAGGGCAGCGAAGGCCAGGGCCGAACAGGAGGCGGCACGGGCCAGGCTCGCAGAAGCGGCGGACGGCATGGAGACGGATGCCGCCACATCGCGTGCGGGGCATCAGAACTACCGTTACATTGCTCGGGGCGACCGCGTGCTGGCGCCGGTCGAGGTCTGCGACGACGGCGACAGCACCGTGTTCGTCTTCCCCGGCAATCAGCGGATCCCGGCAATCTTCCGGATCGACCCGGACGGGAAGGAAGCGACGGCACAAACCTCAGTGCACGGAGACACTGTTGTCGCCACGGGCACCGCACCCGAATGGGTGCTGCGCGAGGGCCGAACCGTTCTGGACGTCTACGACCTCGCCTACAACCCGATCGGGACCAATCCCGGGACACACACGATCAGCCCCGGCGTAATCCGAACGCTGCGGGAGGTGCCTCATGCCGGGTGAATCGCAGAGTCCGCCCTGGGGGCCGGCCTCCGCCGCGGCCTCGCCGGTCCAGAATGACGTTTCAGCCGTCAGCGGTGGCCGAACGTACCTGACCGCCGGACAGAGGATCGGGTTCCTGATCGTCGCCGGCGTCCTGGCGCTGGGTGGAGTCTTCCTTCTCAATCGCCAGGGACGCGAGCACGCGACGGGCGCGCAGCAGGAATCCTCCACGGCAGGCATTGGGGGGATCGGGCGCGGCTTCCAGGGGCCGACGCAAAGCGCGTCACCCGCCGGGCGCGCGACGCCGTCAGGACTCCCAGCGCCAGGCTCGACCCGGTTCCTGACGCAGATGCTCCAGGTGCACCACGAGACACCAGCCGAGAAGGCGCTGAACGCACCGGTGCTGGCCTACAGCAGCGGCACCACCGTCGCCGGTCCGCCAGCCCAGCCAGCCGACACCGGGGCCGTGACGCCGGCAGCGGCGGACGCGCAGGCGCCCTCGGCAGACCCGCTGGCAAGCCGGTTGAGAGCCTCCAACCTGGGAGCGGCGTACGCAAGCCTGATGCCGCACCCCAATCTGACGATCCCGGCAGGCACGCTCATCCCTTGCACCTTGCAGACCGCGATCGACAGCGGATTGCCCGGCTTTGTGACGTGCATCCTGCCACAGGCGGTCCGCGGCGCGACGGGCACGGTGACATTGCTTGACCGCGGCACGAAGGTGCTTGGGGAAATCCAGGGCGGGCTTGAGCGGGGCGAAGACCGGCTGTTCATCCTGTGGACACAAGCGCGGACGCCACAGGGGGTCGTGATCAACCTGGCCTCGCCCGCGGCTGGGCCGGTCGGCCGTGCTGGGGTCGCCGGTGCCGTCGATTATCACTTCTGGCAGCGCTTTGGCGCGGCGATGATGTTCACCGTCCTGGGCGGCAGCCTGCAGGCCGGTGCGAACGCGGTGCAGAGCGGCACCGGCAACACCTACTTCGAGTATTTCCAGCCCGCGACAGGCCAGGTCGCCAACACGGCCCTGGAGGCGCAGATCAACATCCCGCCGACGCTGCGAAAGAACCAGGGCGACAACGTGTCGATCTTTGTCGCCCGGAACCTCAACTTCTCAGAAGTTTACAAGTTGGAGACCGCGGCGCCATGACGCCAGCGCTTGACGCCTCAGAACGCGGAGAGACGCATCGTTCGCCGACGCTTGCGAGAGATTGCGCGCGTAGGGCTATCGCTCGCACCGCATTCCACCGGCTGTATGTGCTGGGTTCTCACCGCGCGGATCGCGCCAGATTTGGACTGGCCCGGTCTCCATATCGCTCCGGATGCCGCCTTGGTGGTGGACTTTGGTGGTGCAGTTCACCCGATCTCGACGAGCCCCAACGATGACGGGCGTGGCCGCTAGCCTGGTGGCCGCCGAAAGTCCGGCGGCGCCGCTCCTTCGGTTCCTGCTCGCGCCGATCGAGCCGTGGCTTTCGGATCCGGCAACGGAGGAGATCGCCGTCAACCGACCGGGCGAGGCGTGGGTCCGGCAACGAGGCCGTTTCGAATGCCATCATGTCGCCCTCGACCTCGCCACCCTCGAGGATATCGCCGTGCTCGCCGGCTCGTTGCGGCGCCAGGAGCTCGGATCGACAAGCCCGTTGTGCTCGACCGAGCTGCCGGATGGGGAGAGGCTGCAAATCTGTATTCCGCCCGTGGTGCCACATGGCACGGTAAGCCTCACGATCCGCAAACCGGGAACCACGGTCGCGCCGATCTCCGCGGTGAAGGGCCGCTACCAGCTGGATGGCTGGAACCAGTGGAAGCGGCGCCGGGAGCAGCGCGACCATGGCCCGCTGCTGACGCTGTTCGACGCCGGCGACATTGAGGGCTTCCTGTCAGCGGCGGTGCGCGCGCGACTCACCATCCTGCTCTGCGGGGCAACGGGCAGCGGCAAGACCACGATGTCCAAGACGTTGATCGCGGCGATCGAGCCGGCCGAACGCATCATCACGATCGAGGACACCTTGGAGCTTGTTGTGCCACAGCCGAACCACGTTAGGCTGCTGTACAGCAAGGACGGCCTGTCGATTGCCAATGTTGGGCCGGAGCAGTTGCTGCAGGCCAGCCTGCGCATGCGCCCGGATCGCGTGCTGTTGCAGGAGCTCAGGGATGATGCGGCCTGGACCTATGTCAACGAG
>DATJNA010000036.1:0-22547 GCA_035508435.1 Acetobacteraceae bacterium
GAGCAACCGAAACTGAAACCTGCTACCGATCGCCCAGCCGCAGGAATCGCGCCTGAACGTCGGCGGGAAGCGCCTCGATCTCCGCGGCTACCGTCTCGTTCAGGATTTCGACCCGCCACGACATCAGCACGACAGATAAGAAATGAGATCGAGGCAAGGTTGAGCCGACAGCCGGCCTGTGCCACGCCGTTGACGGCACCCATCGTGACCCGTGCGGCACTGGCGCGGTGTCTGCTGACCTTGCAGGCGGTGTCCGAGTTCTACCGCGCCACGACCCGCAAGGGCATGATGGCGCCAGGCGACGCCAGGCAGCTCGCCGAGCCGATGCTGACGTTATTCCCTACGGCAGCGGCGTCCGCCGGTGCGGTGCGCACCGCGCTCGAACTGGCTGCGAACGGCAGGTCGTCATATTGGCACGCGCTATTGCTCGCTACCGCGGCGGAGGCCGGCTGCGCGGCAATCCTGACCGAGGACCTTGCCGACGGTTCCGTGCTGGCCGGTGTTCGCATCATCAATCCGTTCGCGGGATCGGTGCTGTCGCCGGGCGCGGAAGCGCTGCTGGCAGACGACTGATCTCTGGCGGCTGCCTTTGCGATGCATAGAGATTTCGCGGCAACCGATAGAGCACCTGCCGGCGGTGGGGATGGCCCTCCGGAACCAGAGGATGGTCGAAATCGTCGTTTGCATCGTGGCACATGCCCAATTTCGACATGACACGCCGGGATTTCTCGTTTGCCTGGGTCGTATTGGCGACGATTTCCGACAATCGCCAGCGATCGAATCCGAGCATGATCGATGCCATCGCGGCTTCGGGTGCGTAGCCGAGCCCCCAGAATGCCCGCTGCACACGCCAGCCGATTTCGACCGCAGGCGTGAAGTGGGCCTGGTAGCCGACCCATCGCAATCCTACCGCGCCAACCAAGCCGCCGCCCGGTTTCGCCGCGACGGCCCAGAAACCAAAGCCATGCGCCGCCAGATGGCTCATTTGGCGATCAATCCATGCGTCCGATGCCGCACGCGACGCGAACGGCATCAAGTGCTCCGTGAACACCGGATCACTGCACATCTCGGCGAACGGTTGCCTGTCTCGATCCGTCCAAGGCCGCAGAACCAGCCGAGCAGTTTCGATGGTCATGCCGCCCGCTTACGGGATTTGCCTGCTGCCGTCCACGCCAGGCGGTGACACACGAAGATCCGACGACATCCGTCGCGGCGGTTGGCTCGATTGGCGTGGGGCTCAGCTTGATCGGCTGCCCGCGGCGAGGCGCTCCATGGCCGCCTGCACGCCGCCGGCGCGGTGCGGAATGCCGGCCGCGCGCAATCCCATCTCCACCCCGGCCAGCGCGCCGGCAAGCTGCAACGGCCCGAGATCGCCCATGTGGCCGATGCGGAACACGATGTCCTCGATGCGCCCCAGGCCATTGCCCAGGCTCATGTTGAATTGCTCCAGGATCACGTTGCGCAGACCGTCGGCGCTGTGGCCCTCCGGCACGCGCACCGCCGTCACCCCCGGCGCATAGCCATTCGGGTCCTGGCATTGCAGCTCCAGCCCCCAGGCCTGCACCGCCTCCCGCGTCGCCCGCGCATAGCGGGCGTGGCGCGCGAACACACTCGGCAACCCTTCCTCCAGCAGCATCGCCAGCGCCTCGTTCAGCGCGAGCATCAGGTTGACCGCCGGGGTGTAGGGGAAGAAGCCGGTGCGGTTGGCGGTGACCAGCGGCTCCCAGTCCCAATAGCCGCGGTCCAGCCTGGCGGCGTCCATCGCCGCCAGCGCCTTGGCGCTGATCGCGTTGAAGCCGAGGCCCGGCGGCACCATCAGCCCCTTCTGCGAGCCGGCGATGGTCACGTCCACGCCCCATTCGTCATGCCGCAGATCGGCGCACGCCAGCGAGGAGATCGCATCCACCATCAGCAGCGCCGGATGCCGCGCATGGTTCATGGCGGCGCGCACCGCCGCGACGTCGGTCATGCAACTGGTCGAGGTCTCGCAGTGCACGACGCAGACCGCCTTGATGCGATGCTCCTTGTCGTCCGCCAGCACGGCACCGATCGCCGCGGGATCGGCGCCACGCCGCCAGTCGGTCTCCAGCAGAACCGGGTCCAGCCGGTGCCGCAGCGCCAGTTGCTCCCACAAATGCGCGAACCAGCCGGTCCGGCTCATCAGCACGCGGTCGCCGGGGCAGAGCGTGTTGACCATCGCCGCCTCCCACGCGCCGGTGCCGGAGGCGGGGAAGATCGCGACAATGCCCTCGGTCTGGAAGATCCGGCGCAGCCTTGCTGTCACCGCGCGGCCGAGCGCGCCGAATTCCGGGCCACGGTGGTTGATGGCATTGCGGTCCATGGCCCGCAGCACGCGCTCGGGGACGTTGGTCGGCCCCGGCGTTTGCAGGAAATGGCGACCGGCGACGATGCTGGACATAGCGGATGCTTTCCTCCTGGCGGCAGCAGAGAAAGCATGCACGCAACTTGTTGCCAATGGGCTAACACCCTGCCGCCGCGCCGAGGCTGCCCCGCCCCGGCCGCACCGATGCGTGGCTTACGGCCCGGTTCGTTCGTCCTTGCGGCGCGGCCTGACCGGTTTCTCGCGCACACGCTCTACCGGCTGGACGGCTTTGGCGGCATCCAGCTCGCGCATGGCCTGGTAGATCGCCTGCGTCACCTGCTGCGGCGTCAGCGACAGCCATTGCTCCGAGGTGAAGCGGTCTCGGGCGCGGCGGTAGGCCTCGTTGAAGAAGTCGCTCATGCGCGGCTACCCAACACATTCATATGTCGTGAAAAAAACGTTATCGAGAGTTCGGCGCCAACGCAACACCAAAGGCAGACCGGCCTTGGCGTTGCTGCGGGATGCGCCCCGCCGCGTTCCACCGCCGCCGGCGCTGGCGCCGGACCGGGCCGGAGACGAGACCAGTCCGCAGTGTTCAAGCCGTTGATATGCCTATCATTTCTGCGGCTGCCTGCGATCTGCGGCCGGCATTCCGCACGGTTGGGTCGCGGCTTTCGCCGGCCCGGCGGAGAAGCGCTGTCTCTCGCCCGGCAAACCGGCTACCCAGAGGGCATCGCCGCCAACCCGTGCCCGCTGGATCAACCGATCGGCCATGTCCCTTCTGACCGTATCCGCCGCCACCATCCGCCTCGGCGGCCGCAGCTTGCTCGATGGCGCCGACCTCGCCGTCGACCCTGGCCGCCGCATCGGCCTGGTCGGCCGCAATGGCGCCGGCAAGTCCACGCTGTTGCGCGCCATCGCCAAACAGCAATCGCTGGACGGCGGCGATATCCGGCTGGCGGCGCGCGCCCGTCTCGCCACCGTGGCCCAGGAAGCGCCGTCGGGCGAGGCCTGCTTGCTCGACACCGTGCTCCAGGGCGACCCCGAACGCCTCGCCTTGCTGGCCGAGGCCGACACCGCCGACCCGTCCCGCCTCGCCGAGATCCACGACCGGCTGCGCGCCATCGGCGCCGACGCCGCCCCCGCGCGCGCCGCCGCCATCCTGGCGGGCCTCGGCTTCGACGAGCCGGCGCAGCGGCGTTCGGTGCAGGAATTCTCCGGCGGCTGGCGCATGCGCGTGGCGCTCGCCACCGCCTTGTTCGCCAACCCCGACCTGCTCTTGCTCGACGAGCCGACCAACCACCTCGACCTGGAAGCGACGCTGTGGCTGGAGGCATGGCTGGCGCGCTTCCCGGGCGCCGCGCTGATCGTGTCGCACGACCGCGGCTTGCTCGACCGCGCGGTGCAGGCCATCGCCTTCCTCGAGCGCGGCAAGATCACGGTGACGCCCGGCGGCTTCGACGAATTCGTCCGCATCCGCACCGAGCGCGCCTTGCAGCAGAACCGTGCCGCGGAGCGCATCGCCGCCGAGCGCGCCCACATCCAGTCCTTCATCGACCGCTTCCGCTACAAGGCGAGCAAGGCGCGCCAGGCGCAGGCGCGCATCAAGGCGCTGGAACGGCTGCCGCAGATCGAGACGGTGATCGATCCCACCCCCACGCGCTTCGACTTCCCCGAGCCGGCGCGCATCGCCCCGCCGATCCTGGCGCTGGATCGCGTCAGCGTCGGCTATGACGGCACGCCGGTGCTGCGCAATGTCTCCGCCGCCATCGACATGGACGATCGCATCGCCTTGCTCGGTGCCAACGGCAACGGCAAGTCCACACTGGCGAAACTGCTGTCGGATCGCCTGGCGGCGATGAGCGGCGAGATCCGCCGCGGCCCGAAACTCCGCGTCGGGTATTTCGCGCAACACCAGGCCGAGGAGCTGATCGCGCAGGAAACCCCGATCGACCACATGGCGCGCGCGCTGCCCCGGGCGACGCCGGTCCAGGTCCGCTCCCAGCTCGCCCGCTTCGGGCTGGATGCCGACCGCGCCGAGACGCCGGTGGACAAACTGTCCGGCGGCGAGAAGGCGCGGCTGCTGCTGGCATTGGCCACGCGCGACGCACCGCAGTTGCTGATCCTGGACGAACCGACCAACCACCTGGACATCGATGCGCGCGAGGCGCTGGTGAAGGCGCTCGCCGAATTCCAGGGCGCTGTGCTGCTGATCACCCACGATCCGCATCTGGTGGAGCTGGTCGCCGATCGATTGTGGCTGGTGGCCGACGGCACCGTGCGGCCATTCGATGGCGATCTCGACGACTACCGCGCCTTGCTCGCCGAACGCGCCCGGCCGGCCGCGCGCACCGACACCGCAACGCGGCGGGACGAACGCCGCGAGCGGGCGGAAGCGCGCGCCGCGCTGGCGCCGTTGCGCCGGCAGGCAAGGGAGGCGGAAGCCAGGCTTGGCAAGCTCGCCGCCGAACGCGCTATGCTTGAAGCGCGCCTGGCGGATCCCGCGCTCTACGCGTCCGGCCGCGCCGCGGAGGTCACCGCGGCCAACACGCGCCTGGCCGCGATCGCGCGCGAGCAAGCCGCGGCGGAAGCTGCATGGCTGGCAGCGGAGGAAGCGTTGGAAGCCGTCAACTGATCGCCGTGCAAGTTTGACTTGCCCAGGGACCGGCGGCACGAAAACACTCCGCTACCGAGACGAATGGAGCAATGGCCGTGACCACATATACCTGGCAGTCCGGCAGCAGCGCGGATTGGGCAACGCCCGCCGACTGGAATTCCACCAGCTACCCGAATGCCAGCACGGCGGTTGCGGTGATCGGCGCCGCGGGCATCGGCTACACCGTCACGATCGGCGCAGGCGAAACCGACATCGTCAACCGCTTCACGATCGGCAACAACATCATCGGCACCGGCCAGGCCACGCCAACGCTCGAGGTCGCCGGCACCTTGCAACTCGCCGGCAGCGGCGCGACCAGCGGCTTCTTCCAGGGTGCACTGGATGTCGATGGCAGCGGCGTCATCGATGGCGCCGGCGTGCTCGGCGGCTCTACCATCAACAATCCGAACTTCGTGTTCAATTTCATCAACCACGGAACGCTGATCGCGAATGCCGGCAGCACCACCAGCCTGGCCGTGCTCAGCGCCTTCACCAACAATGGCACATTGCTCGCGACCAGCGGTGCCGTCCTGGTGGAGGGGCCGAGCTTCAGCAACCTCAGCGGCACCACGCTGACCGGCGGCACCTATATCGTGCAAGGACCGTCGTCCGGCGCCGTCAACCAGATCGTGTTCGGCTTCAATTTCGCCGCCGACATAGCGGTGGATGCGGCCGACATCGTGCTGGATGGGCGCGCGACGGACATCCAGACCTACCAGACGGTTCTCGGCACCGTCGAGGTCACGCTGGAAACGCAGCTCGAAACGATCGCCAGCACCGGCTCGCTGCAGCTCCTGGACGGGCGCGGCTATACTACGACAAATGCATTGGCCGATGACGGCTGGCTCGATCTGCAAGGCGGCTCGCTTGCCACCGGCGGACTGACCATCGGCAGCACCGGTACGTTCGCAGGCTTCGGCGTTGTCTCCGGCAGCGTGTCGAATGCCGGCGGCATCATCGCCAACGGCGGCGCGCTTTACCTCCCGGGCACCGTCGCCGGCACCGGCAGCCTGGCCGTCGATACCGGCAGCTCGCTGATCCTGGCCGGTGCCGATCCGTCCGCCACCACCAACAACGGTGTGATCTACGACACCTCGGGCTTGCTCGACCTCGCTGCCTTGACCGGCAACGGCACGCTGGTGGTGCAGGCCGGCGGCACGCTCGCGCTGGATGCGGCAACCTCGGAGACGATCGTGTTCTCCGGCACCGATGCCGTGGTCACGCTCGCCACACCGCTGACCTATGGCGGCACGCTGGCAGGATTCGGCCTCGACGATTCGCTGGTGCTGAACGGCATCAGCGCCGATGCCGCGACCGTGGTCAACGGCACGACGCTGGCCGTGCTCGCGAATGGCGCCACCGTCGATACGCTGGCGCTGTCCGCCAATGAGACCGGCGCCAGCTTCATCGCCACCACGGTCGGCACGTCCGCCGTGATCACCAACATCAGCGGTGCGCCGGCACGCGACGACTTGGCGTTCACGATTTCGGTGGACAACAGCACGACGATCACCGCGGCGCAGCAAGACGCCATCCTGAACGACCTGAGTGCGGCGGCACTGGATTGGGCACAATATATCACCGGCCATGCCCCGGTGCGCATCCAGCTCAATATCACCAGCGGCGCCCATGGCGGCGAGCTGGCCAATGGCGGATTCGACAGCTCGATCGATTCCGGCGAGGTGATCAATGGCGAAACGGTTGTCATTCCGGCCAGCATCTACGCGCTGACCACCGGCAATTACGTGCCCGGCAGCACCGCCGACATCGTCGTCAACCTGCCGCTGAGCACTGGCGAGCTGGACAGCGCAGGCGGGCTGTATGCGGCGCCGGATCCGCTGACCTCGGGTGATGCGCTGCCGGCGAACGAATTCGACTTGCTCAGCGTGTTTCGCCATGAGCTGGCGCACGGCCTCGGCTTCGGCGGCCTGACGCAGCAGAACGGCTCGCTCGGCTCCGACGAGACGCTGTGGGATTCCTACATTCAGGATACCGTGGTCAACGGCACCATCACGGCGGCGAACTTCGTCGGTCCCGACGCCGAGGTTGCCTACGGCGCCTATCTCGGTACCGACCTCGCGACGCCGGTGCCGCTGACCTTGCTCAACAACGGCGAGAATTTCGCCCACGTCGCCAATAACAGCACCGATCCGCTGGCGCAGGATTTGATGAGCGGCCTCGGCATCGGCGAGGGGCAGATGCGCGACATCTCCTCGGTCGATCTGGCGATGCTGCAGGATGTCGGCCTGCCGGTCACCGCCGCGGCAATGTGCTTCCTGCGCGGCACGCGCATCGCCACACCAGCGGGCGAGGTGCCGATTGAACAATTGCGGCCGGGCGATCGGGTGTTGACGGCGCATGGTGCGGCGCGGCCGATCGCCTGGATCGGCGAGGGCCGCGTGCTGGCAACCCGCGGCCGCCGCTCGGCCGCGACGCCGGTGATCGTGCGCAAGGGCGCGCTTGCCGACAACGTGCCGCATCACGACCTGCGGCTGACCAAGGCACACGCGCTATGCTTCGATCGCGCTCTGGTGCCGGTGGAATTCCTGGTCAACCATCGTTCCATTCTCTGGGACGACCGCGCCCAGCAGGTGGAACTCTTCCATATCGAACTCGAGACGCACGACGTATTGCTGGCGAACGGCGCGCCGGCGGAAAGCTACCGCGACGACGGCAACCGTTGGTTGTTTCGGAATGGCAATACGGGTTGGCACCTGCCGCCCAGGCCGCCCTGCGTCCCGGTGCTGACCGGCGGCGCATGCGTCGATGCACTCTGGCAGCGGCTGCTGGAACGCGCCGGCCCGCGGCCGCGCCTGGTGCTGACCGACGATCCCGACCTGCATCTGCTGGCGGATGGCAGGCGCATCGATGCGGCCGCACGCCACGGCACGGCCCATGTTTTTACCTTGACGGCGCCGCCGCGCGAGATCCGCATTGCCTCGCACGCCGCGATCCCGGCCGAGCTGGGACTGGCGCGCGATCCCCGTGTCCTCGGCATCGCGCTCCAGCGGATCGTGCTGCGGCGGGGTTCGCAGTTCCGTATCGTCGCCGCCGCGGACCCGCTGCTGCGCGACGGCTTCCACCATTTCGAACCCGAGACGCGCCTGCGCTGGACCGACGGCAATGCCGCGATCCCTGCCGAATTGCTGCGGGATTATTCCGGCCCGCTGGAGCTGGTGCTGCAACTCGGCGCCGTCACGCGCTATCTCGCCCAGGGTCGCCTGGCGGCATAGCGCAGTCCCGGCGTAACGCGTCACAGCGATCCTCCCGCCATGTCACCCGGCGTAACGCGCCACAGCGATCCCCCGCCATGTCACCCGGCGTAACGCGTCACAGCGATCCCCCGCCATGTCATTGCGAGGCCCCGCAGGGACCGAAGCAATCTCGGTCGATGGCGCGCACCAGTGTCCGTGCGTACGCTCGACCAGGAGTGCTTCGTCGCGCCACGCTTCGTTCGCGGTCCTCGCAATGACACTCGGACGCTGCGGCCTGCGCCCGATCGGCGGCGGCTACCGGTTGGGCAAACGCGGGGACGTATCGTTATTTGGTCAGCCAACGGAAAACTCCACGAATCGCAGCAGCTCCCGCGACGGGAGCGGCTTCTGCAACACGGTCATCGCGCCCAGCGTCTCCGCCGCGCGGGCCACCTCCGGGTCCGGCGCGCCGGTGATCAGCAGCGATGGAATCGTGACGCCGCGTTGTGCCAAGGTCGAAATCAGCGCGACCCCGCTCATGCCCGGCATGCGCTGGTCCACGATCAGGCAGGCGATCGTTTCCAGCCTCGTGTTGGCGAGGAAATCCTCGCCCGACTTGAAGGTCTCGACGTTGTGACCTTCGGATTCAAGCAGTCCGCGCAGCACGTCCCTGACTTCGTCGTCGTCATCGACAATCGCCACAATGCTCGCATTGTCTCGATCCATGCGGATGGTTTCCCAGTGCGGGCGACACGGGCTTGCGTCGCGTCGGCGCCGAGCTAAGGCCATCCGGCTGCCAAAATTAAGGCGGCATCGGGATGCCTCACTTGCCATTGACCCGGGTTGGCCCTATGTGACCGCGATCCAGGCGGCGCATTGCCGATTCGGGTATGGGCGTGGTAGCGCCATGCCCAGCCCGATCCTCCCTGCGTCGTCGCACTGCTATCCGTTGCAATCGTTGGAGAGGCTGCTCTCGTTGCTATAACGTAATTCCGGCGCGCGCCGCCTGGGGCCCCTCGCACAGGCAACCCTTGCGCAGGCAACCCTTGCACAGGCAACCCTTGCACAGGCAATGGCGCAGGCCAGCTCAGCCGCAACATACCCGACAACCCACCACGTCCCGGGCGAACAACGTGTCTGACAACGAAAAACCTGATTTCGAAACCAACAGGCCCACCCTGGCACTGAATTCCGATTCTGCAAGCGCCGATCCGATGCAGGCCACCGAGGCCCGCATGCGCCGCGCGCTCGGCCTGGACGGCGAGGCGTTGCGCATGCGCCCGCCGCAGGAACGCACGGATCCCCCGCCGCGGCCCGCCGAACGTTTCGTCATGGGCGGCCACAAGCGCCGCTTCGTGCACGACGGTGAGGTGCCGGTGACCGTGGTGCACGGGCTGGTGTCCGGCCGGCGCGAACATCATGACGGCAATGGCAGCCGCAACGCCAACCACACGCCGCCCACCAACAGATTGGAAGTGGCGGAAGCGGCGCTGGCCGCGGAGATCGCGACACGCGAGCGGATCGAGCGCGCGTTGCAGGAAGCACAGGCCGCGGTACGTGACCTGCGCACGAAACTGGGACACGCCGACCTGGCGCATCAGGAAACCGCGGGAGCGCTGCAACGCGAACGCGAAACCGTGACGGCGTTGCGCGTTGCACTGGAAGCAGCGCAGGCTGAGGCAAGCGCCGCGCGCGCCGAGGCAGACGCCGCACGGCAGGCAGAGCATGCGGCAGCACAGGCGCAGCATGTCGCGGAACAAGCGCGGCACATGGCGGAACACGCGCTGGAGGAGCTGCGGACGCCCCGCCCGGCGCCCACACAACCGGTGGTTGTTGCGGAAGAAGAGGCACCGCGACCTCGCCGCGGACGCAAGCCACGGGCAGAAGCCGCGGCACCGGCGCCCGCCAAGCCGCGCAAGCCGATCCTGCGCACGCGAACCAAGACGGCGGCGCCGGCGCGCGAGCCCAAGCCGATCCGCTGGTGGCTCACCTCCCGCAAGAAGAAGCGCTGAGACGCCGCAGGCTCATTCTTTAGCCCGGCCGGCGGGCGCATCCGGCAGCTTCCCCGTTGATCCGCCGGGCACGTCGGTAAGCCTCTCGTTGCATCGCGACCGCCGTGCCGGCGCCGGCGCTCATCGCGACAGCCGCGCCGGCGCCAGCGCCTCGAGCTGGCGCTCATGGTCGCCCGCGAAGCGCAGCACCAAATGGGTCGCCCCCGCCTGCGCGTAGCCCGCCAGCCATTCGGCGATCCCGCCAGCGGGGCCGGCGTAGCAGATCTGGCGCCGCCGCAGGACATCGGCAGGCTGGCCATAGTAGCCTTGCAGAAACGCATTCAATCGGGCATCGGCCCGTGCGGCATCATCATCGAGCGATACCGTCAGATACATCGCGCCGGTCAGTGCGGCGGCGTCCCGGCCCGCCTGTTGTGCCACGGCTCTGATCTGCGTCCAGTTCGCGTCATAGGTCGCGGCATCCGGCGCGTTCGGGAACCAGCCATCGAACCACTTGCCGGCGCGTTGCAGGCTCGCGGGCAGATTGCCGCCGATCCAGAGCGGCGGGCCGCCGGTCCGATACGGCGTCGGCGCGAGCATGCCTTGCGCCACATGCCAGCGGCCGTCCCAATCCACCGGCGCGCCGCTCCACAACGCCTTGCACAGCCGCAGTCCTTCCATCATCCGTCCGAGCCGCTTGTCCCACGGCACGCCCGCCGCCGTGAATTCCGCGCGGATGTTGGGACGGTCCGAGGCGAAGCCCACGCCAAGGATCAGCCGTCCCTCGCTGACCTGATCCAGCGTCGCAACCTGATGGGCGAGCAAGACCGGATTGCGCAGCGCCGGCAGCAACACGGCAGTGCCGAGCGCGACGCGCGGCACCCGTCCCGCCACCGCGGCCAGCAAGGTCAGCGGCTCGTGCCGCGGCCGGGCCAGCAGGGAATCGCCGACCCAAACCGAATCATAACCCAGCGCCTCGGCGCGTACCGCCAGTTCCAGCAGCGGCCGCGCCTCCGGCCGTCCCGCCATGATGCTTTCGCGGGTCGGCAGCAGATAACCAAGCTTTGGCGGCATGATCGTCTCCGGATTTTACCACGCCGATGATAGACGCGCGCTGCCGCAAGGCGAGGGGGCGGCGGTCTGCGCTCTCTTGACAGCCGCCCGGGTGCAAGGTTCGCATCCCGGTGCCAGCACCAGGACCGTAGCGCTTGCCCCAACGCGGTTTGCATACCCCGATCGGCGATATCACCGTCTCGGCAGAAGATGGTGCGATCGTTGCTCTCGATTGGGGCTGGGGGCGCGACGCGCACGGCGAAACCCCACTGCTGCTGCGTGCCTGCGCGCAGTTGCAGGCGTATTTCGATCGCGAGCTGACCGAATTCGATCTGCCGCTGGCGCCCACCGGTACCCCTTATCAACGCCGCATATGGCAGGCGCTATGCGCCATTCCTTATGGCAAGACATGTTCCTACGCCGCCATCGCCGCGTCCGCCGGCGGCAGTGCGCGTTCGGTCGGCCAGGCCAACGGCGGCAATCCGATTCCGATCATCATTCCCTGTCACCGCGTCGTCGCTGCCAACCATCTCGGCGGCTATTCCGGCGGCGAGGGCCTTCCCACCAAGCGTTACCTGCTTGCGCTGGAGGCGCGCGAGCGTTTGCTCTGACCCAGGCGTCCACGACCAAGCGCGCCCGGCAGCGAACCCGGCGCCATCATGGAGAACGACGATGACCAAGGCCATCCGTATCCACAGTCCCGGCGGTCCTGAAGCGATGAAATGGGACGACGTGCCCACCCCGGAGCCCGGCCCGAACGAGGCGCTGATCAAGCAGGAAGCGATCGGCCTGAATTACATCGACGTCTATTTCCGCACCGGACTTTACAAGGCCCCGAGCCTGCCGCTGGTGATCGGCCAGGAAGGCGCCGGCACCGTGACGGCCGTCGGCGGCAACGTCAGCAATGTGAAGCCCGGTGATCGCGTCGCCTATGCCGGCGCCATCGGCGGCTATGCCACCGAGCGCGTGATCATCGCCGACCGCCTGGTGAAGCTGCCCGACGGCATCGATTTCAACACCGCCGCCGCGATGATGCTGCAAGGCATGACAGTGCAGTACCTGCTGCGCCGCACCTATGCGGTGAAGGCGGGCGACACCATCGTGGTGCACGCCGCGGCCGGCGGCATCGGCCTGATCATGTGCCAATGGGCCAGGCATCTCGGCGCCAACGTGATCGGCGTGGTGTCCAGCGAAGCGAAGGCCGATCTCGCGCGTGCCAACGGCGCCGCCCACGCCATCGTCGGCTACGACAAGCTCGCGGCCGAGGTGAAGCGCATCACCGGCGGCGCCGGCGTGCCGGTGGTGTACGACAGCATCGGCAAGGACACGTTCGGCGCGAGCCTGGATTGCCTGGCGCCGCTCGGGCTGATGGTGAGCTTCGGCAATGCATCCGGCCCGGTGCCCCCAGTAGATATCGGCATCCTGGCAGCAAAAGGCAGCCTGTTCCTGACGCGGCCGTCGCTCGCGACCTACACCGCAAAGCGCGCCGATCTGGAGAAGACCGCGGCCGACTTGTTCGACGTCGTGCTGAAGGGCGCGGTGAAGATCAATGTCAATCAAACCTTCCCATTGAAGGACGCCGCGGCGGCGCATATCGCGCTGGAGAGCCGCAAGACCACGGGAAGCACCGTGCTGGTTCCCTGAGGCAGACCGCAACGGCAGCGATGCAGGTGGCGGCGGCAGCGAACCAGGCGATCCCGCCGCACCGCGCGATCAACGCCGACGCGGAATCGGCCAGCCGGCTGCGGCGCGGCCGGCGCGATTTGAGTCAACGCTGCCGCACCTGGCCGGCAAGCCCGACGCCACCGAGGAGGCGGGTGCCGGCCAGCGAGAAAACCCCCCATGGTATCGCGCCGCCATGGTCCACGGGACACCGCGAAGTCCGCCGACGACACGCATCGCGCCGGGCCGGCGATCAGTCCGCCGGTTGCGCCACCAGCCGCAGATACGGCTTCACCGTCTTCCAGCCGTGCGGGAATTTCGCCCTCGCCGCCGCCTCCGACAGCGCCGGCGAGATGATCACGTCCTCGCCCGGCTTCCAGTTCACCGGCGTGGCCACGTGGTGCCTGCCGGTAAGCTGGCAGGAGTCGAGCAGCCGCAGCACCTCGTCGAAGTTCCGGCCAGTGCTCATCGGATAGGCAAGCATTGCCTTGATCTTCTTGTCCGGTCCGATGACGAACACGGAACGCACGGTGGCATTGTCCGCGGCCGTGCGGCTGCCGGCCTCGCCCGCCGCCTCTTCCGGCAGCATGTCGTAGAGCTTCGCCACCTTCAGCTCGGTATCGCCGATCATCGGGTAGGTGACCGCGTGGCCTTGCGTCGCCTCGATGTCCTTGGCCCAGGCGGCATGGTCGGCCACCGGGTCGACGCTCAGGCCGATGATCTTGGTGTTGCGCCTGGCGAATTGCGGCGCCAGCCGCGCCATGTAGCCGAGCTCGGTGGTGCAGACCGGGGTGAAATCCTTGGGATGCGAAAACAGGATGGCCCAACCATTGCCGATCCAGTCGTGGAAACGGATCGGGCCCTGGGTCGTTTCGGCGATGAAGTCGGGCGCCTCGGCGTTGATTCGCAGCGACATGCTTGGTTCCCTGTTGTCCCCCGACGATGGCCGGCCCTGCTTGGCGCGCTGCCGGGCCGTGGCTGGGCGCCGTGATGGCGGGCAATCTGAGTGTGACGCGGTCTGCGTCAAGCAAAAAAATATGCTGCGGCGTACGATGTTCCATGTCGGTAGTTGCGGCAATTCTTCAGGCGATTCGGAGCCCGATCAGGAAAACGCATGCTCCGCTCCGCATCCGGACCAGCCCGCCGCGGCGCGCTTCCGACGCCATCCCGACCGCCCTGCTGGTTGGCCGGCGCCGCGCGCGCACCAATGCTCTGGCCGGCAACCGAGCGGCGGAGCGCGATCGCCGGCGAGACGCTGCCCGAGGATCCGGGCGTATCGACCCCAGAGTCGTGTGTGTGTGTGACTTCGTGGTGTGTCCCTATCCGGTTAGCGCAGGATCGTGCGCCGAGTGTGGTTGAGCCCGCCTGCGCTGACCGGATAGGGACAGCGTGGTGACACCTTGGCGACGCGACAGCCCACGCACACCCGCACCGTTCCCGCATCGGTCAATGGCGTCGGACGAGGTCGTCCCACCCCTTCCCGACCGGTCTCTCGCCTCGGAGTCCGGCGGCCCCGCCTCGCATCGCCGGTCGCGCTGCGGTACGCTTGTGGCCTGACCATGCCAGCCCCAATCTGTCGTCAAATGACAATCACCAGCGCGAATCTATGAGGCGCGGCCAGCCACGCGCGGGGTCGCCGCGTCACTCCGCTTCTCACACTATGCCGGCGAAACGCGACACGTCGGCACGCCGCCCGCAACGCGAGCATCTGCCGGAAGCCACGGTCTTGCTCATCACCGGCACCGATCCGGATGGCGATGCGGTGGCGCGTCCGGCGGGCTGGGATACCGCGAACGGCCCGCCGCCACAGGTGTTCATGCATCCCGAGCCGCCGGGCCAGCCAGCGCTGGCGCCGGGCGAGCGGGTGCTGGCGCGGCTGAAGCCGATCGGCGCCGGCCGCTATGAAGGCCGCACCATGCGCCGCCTCGCCGAGGCGCCCGGCCGCATCCTCGGCGTATTCCGCCCCGGCGCGCGCGAGAACCGCCTGGTCCCCACCGATCGCCGCGCCAAGGCGGAATGGATCGTCCCGCCCGGCGAGGACGCCGGCGCCACGCCAGGCGAGATCGTGCTGGCCGAGCCGCTGCCCCACCACCATCGCTATGGCCTGAAGCCGGTGCGGGTGATCGAGCGGCTGGGCAATATGGGCGACGCCCGCTCGGTCAGCCTGATCGTCATCCATACCCACGACATCCCCGAGCGCTTTCCCGACGACGCGCTGGCGGCAGCGAACCACGCCGGTGCCACCACACTCGGCCGACGCACCGATCTGCGCGGCGTCCCTTTGGTAACGATCGACGGCGAGGACGCGCGCGACTTCGATGACGCGGTGTTCGCCGAGGCCGACGATTCGCTGTCTCCCGGCGGCTTTCGCCTGATCGTCGCCATTGCCGACGTGGCGCACTACGTCCACCCCGGCTCGGCGTTGGACCGCGCGGCACGGCAACGCGGCAACAGCGTGTATTTCCCCGATCGCGTCGTGCCGATGCTGCCCGAGGCGCTGTCCAACGACTGGTGCAGCCTGCGCCCCAATGAGGACCGCGGCTGTATGTTCGTGGAACTCCAGATCGACGCCGGCGGCCGCAAGCTGGCCCACCGGTTCGGCCGCGGCCTGATGCGCAGCGTGGCGCGGCTGACCTACACGCAAGTGCAGGCGATGCATGATGGCGGAGCGCGTTCTTATTCTTCTTCGCCGATCCACGCCCCCCTCCCGATCCTGTCCCTCTATGCTGCCTATCGTGGCTTGCTCGAAGCCCGTACCGCCCGCGGCACGCTCGATCTCGATCTTCCCGAGCGCCAGGTCATGCTCGACCCGGAAGGCAAGGTGACCGGTGTCACGCCCCGTCCGCGCCTCGACAGCCATCGGTTGATCGAGGAATTCATGATTCTCGCCAATGTCGCCGCCGCGGAGGAACTGGAGAAGCTGCGCCAGCCCTGCATGTATCGCGTGCATGCGCCGCCGTCCGAGGAGAAATTGCAGTCCCTCCGCGACTTCCTCCACGCGCTCGGCATCACGCTACCCCCCGGCAACGCCATCCACCCACGCGACCTGGACCGGGCCCTGCGCCGTGTTGGCGGCACACCGGAGGAGCGGCTGGTCAACGAGGTGATGCTGCGCTCGCAATCCCAGGCGGCGTACAGCGCGGACAATGTCGGCCATTTCGGCCTGGCCCTGCCGCGCTACGTGCACTTCACCAGCCCGATCCGCCGCTATGCGGACCTGCTGGTGCATCGCGCCCTGGTCAGCGGCCTGCATCTGGGCGCCGGCGGGCTGGCGCCGGAAGATGCGGCACAGTTCGCGGCCACCGCGGAGCATGTTACGGCGACAGAACGCCGGGCCCAGCTTGCCGAACGCGACGCGCTGGACCGTTACCTCGCTGCATACATGGCAGATAAAACCGGCGCGCATTTCGCAGGCCGAATTTCGGGGGTGACGCGATTCGCCTTGTTCGTCACAGTTACCGAAAGTGGCGCCAGCGGCATCGTGCCCATCGCCACTTTGCCGGGCGACTATTGGCAGCATGATCCCAGGGAGCAAACGTTGACTGGCCGCCGCACCCGCAGGGTGTACCGACTGGCGCAAGAAGTGGAACTGCGCCTGACGGAGGCGAGCCCGGTCACCGGCGGCCTCGTGTTCGATATCGTCCCGGAGACGCAACAGCCAGGGAAACGGTCCCGCCGCAGGTGACCCGCCGCGCCGTTCTGCTGCTTCTGCTGCTCATCGTCGTGCCGGCGCACGCGCAGCCGGTCGGCGCTCCCGGATTCAATCCCACCATGGTCGCCGATGTCTATTCCGTGGCGCTCGCCTTCATGGCGCCGCGGATTCTGGAGCCGGTCCCCGTGCCAATGCTCACCGTCTGGGGCCTGCGGGGTCTGACCGCGCTCGATCCGAATCTGCTCGCCAGCGAGGCCAGCGGCAGGCTGATCCTGACCGCGGGGCAACGCATCATCGCGGTGCAACCGGTGCCGGCGGGCAATGCGCCTGCGGCCTGGGCCACCGCCACGGTGCAGCTTTCCGAGCTGGCGGCGGCCGCCTCGCCGGCGGTGCGCAAGGCAGGCACACAGGGCGTCATTCAAAGTTTCTTCGACGAATTGTTCAATCACCTGGATCCGTATTCCCGCTACGTACCGCCGCGTGACGCCGCGGCCGATCGGGCCGGACGCATCGGCACCGCCGGTCTGGGCGTCACGCTGGCCCAGCGCGGTCCCATCGTCGTGGTGCAGAACGCGATTGCCGACGGGCCGGCGGCGATGGCGGGCGTCCGCCGGGGCGATGTCGTGCTCAGCATCGATGGCACCCCGGTGCACGGCCATAATGCCGCCCAGATCGCCGCCTTGCTCGCCGGTCCCGAGGGCACCACGCTTCACCTGAGCTGGCGCAACGGCGGCAGGGTCCTCTCGGCCGACCTGGAACGAGCGATGGTGCCGCCGGAGACGGTGTTCTCCGAGCGTGTCGGCGACGTGCTGCTGTTGCGGATCACCAGCTTTGACCACAGCACCGCGGCGCATCTTGCCCATGCCCTGCGCGCCGGGATGGCGGTGGCACATCCCCCCGCGGGCGTCATCATCGATCTGCGCGGCAACCGCGGCGGCCTGTTGCGCGAGGCCGTCGAAGCGGCGAACGAGTTGCTCCCCGCCGGTGTGGTGGCGTACACCGCGGGACGCGATCCGGATGCCGACCGCATCTGGCGCTCGGCGCCGGGGGAGCTGGCCCGCAACGTGCCCGTCGTGCTGGCGATCGATGGCCGCACCGCGAGCGCCGCCGAAATCCTGACCGCCGCATTGACCGACCGCGGCCGCGCCGTGGCGGTCGGCAGCACGACGCTCGGCAAAGGGCTGGTGCAGACCATTGCACCGCTGCCCGACGGCGGTGAGTTGTTCGTCACCTGGAGCCGCGTACTGGCGCCTCGCGGCTGGCCGATCCAGGGCCTCGGCGTGTTGCCGCAGGTCTGCACCAGCCTGGGCGAGGTTGCTCTGCGGCGCCAGCTTACCGCGCTGGCGGAGGGCCAGCAGTTGATGCAGGGCGCGATCGATGCCGAACGCGACGCGCGGGCACCGCTGCCGCCCAACCGGATGCTGGCGATCCGCGGCGCCTGCCCCGCGGCGGTGGGCGGCGAGGTGGACCTGACCACGGCGCGGGCGCTGATCGAGAACCCTGCCGCCTATGCCGCGGCTCTGCTGCCGCCGATGCGAGCGGCCGGGGACTGACGCGGGCGAAGCATGCGGACTATGCCTCGCTGCGCATGGAGACGCGCATCGCCATGTGAAGCGGCGTGTGCCGCGTTGGCGTCCGTGCCGGTCAGGAGCAGACCGCGGCAACGAACTGCAGCGGTGTGATGCCGTACCAGCGCTTGAAATGACGGTGCAACGCGCTTTGATCATAAAACCCTGCCGCCATGGCGCTTGCGGCGACCGGAATGCCGCGGCGAAGATGATCGCGGGCCATCTCCAGCCTGATCCGGATCAGGAAAGCATGCGGCGTCAGCCCGACTGTCCGCTTGAACAAATCGATCAATTGGAAACTGGACAGGCCGGCGCTGTCCGCCAGTTCGCCCAGGCTGAGGTTCTCTGCATGGCGCGCCCGCATCGACGCTATGACACTGCGCGCGATTGACGCGTCCCTTGGGGCCAATGCGGGACGGCTGCGGCCGTCGCCGTACCGCCGGAGCAAAGTACCGAACGTGTCGATGAGCAATTCATCGCTGCGAACCACGCCGGCATCCGTCTCCAGCGCGCGATGCAGGCGGATGAAACGGTCGCTGAGCGCGGTATCGGACAGCATGCCGCATGCGAAGTGCGGCGCGCATCTGATCTCGAGCGCGCGGACCAGATGCTGCATCGCCGATTGCTCGACATAGAACGCGCGGTATCGCCACCGGCCGCTCGTGCCCATCCTGGCCGATTGCGGCTCGTCGGGATTGGCAACGAAAAGCCTGGACGGGGATACGGCGTCCTCGTTGCCGCACGCGCTGACCCGGGCGCCTCCTGCCTCGGTGACGGCGATCACAAAGCAGTCGTGCGTGTGGGTCGCATAGTCGTGGGTGGTGAAATCGGCGCGCATGAGATTGAGGCCGGCGATATCCCTGGCCTGCCAGAACGTCGCCAGGTTCCGCGGGTCCCGTCGCGCCATGTTCCCATCTGCAACAAGCAATCTGCGCCGGGCAGGCAGCGTATCGCTTCTCGGCCGGTGCCGCACGCGCGATATGACCCTGGTCACACGTGGCGGGTTCAATTTCAGCCAATACGCCGGCATCCGGCGTCGCCACCATGCCCCGGCATAGCGCGAACGGCAATGCCGTTTGCCCATTCAGCAACGGAGGCTGACATGATCGCTCGAATCTGGCGTGCGGCAGCGGAGGCAGCGAAGGCGGATGCCTACCAAGCGCATTTCGCCGCCAAGGTCGCGCCACATCTGAAGCAGCTGACCGGTCACCAGGGCGCGTACCTGCTGCGTCGCGAGGCCGATGGGACCGTCGAGATCCTTGCGGTGACCTTGTGGGACTCGGTCGAAGCCATCCAGCAGTTCGCCGGCCCTGATCCCACCCGCGCCATCGTCGAGCCCGAGAGTCGTGCCGTCCTGTCCGTAAGCGACGACTTCGCGCGGCACTATGACGTGGCTTACACCAATGTCAGGTGAGGACGTGGCTCATACCAACTTCACGTCAGCCGAAGGCGGTTAACGTGACCTGGGGGATAACGCGACCTGGGGGGTAAAGTCATCTGGGGGATAACGTGACCTGGGGGGCAACGTGACCTGGGGGATAACCTGACCTGGGGGGCAACGTGACCTGCAGCAGCGTCGCGTGAGCCGCGGGGCGTCGCACGGCGCTTGCATTCATCCCGGCGCGGGCCATGCTGAACCGGCCTCATCCGGGGATGCTGAAGGTCCATGTCGACAATCAGGGCCGATGTTGCCGTCATCGGGCTGGGTGCCATGGGGGCGGCAACACTGTATCAGCTCGCGCTGCGCGGCGTGCGCGCGGTCGGCATCGACCGTTACGATCCGCCGCACGACCGTGGCTCCACCCATGGCGAGACGCGCGTCACCCGCCAGGCGGTCGGCGAGGGGGAACATTTCGTCCCCCTCGTGCTGCGCTCGCACGAGATCTGGCGCGCGCTCGAGCGCCGCACCGGCCAGTCATTGCTCGTCACCTGCGGCGAACTGCTGATCGGGCCGGAGGGGTCTCCGGCGCGCCTGCACCACAAGCCCGGCTTCTTTCGCCAGACGCGCGCGGTCGCCGATCGCTTCGGTATCCCGTACGAAATGCTTGACCGCGCCGCGCTCGCCGCGCGGTTTCCGCAATTCGCCAGGCTGGCGACCGACGATGTCGGCTTCCTCGAACCGGGCGGCGGCTATCTGGTTCCGGAGCGCTGCGTCGAGACGCTGCTTGCCGAGGCCCGCCGGCTCGGCGCCGATCTGCTGGTCAACACGATCGTCACCGGCATCGAGCCCGCCAACGGCCACGTGCGAATCACCACCGCCACGACGGAGATCCATGCCGATCAGGCGATCGTCGCCGCCGGTGCATGGACGATGGCAGTGCTGGGACCGCCATTCGATCGGTTGCTGCGGGTCACCCGCCAGGTGCTGTACTGGTTCGAGACCGATGCCCCGTCGCTCTATGCGCCCGATATGTTCCCCGCGTTCATCCGCATGACGGGGGCAGGCGATGACGACATGTTCTATGGGTTGCCGACGCCGGCCGGAGGCGCCGGCATCAAGCTCGGCACGGAGCAATTCACCGCCGTCACCGACCCCGAGCGTGTCGAGCGGGTGGTCACCGCGGCGGAAGCGCGCGCCTTCCACGCCCGCCACATTGCGCCGTTTCTGCACCGCGTTGCGCCACGACTGATCCGGGCGAAGACCTGCCTGTATACCGAAACGGCCGGTGCCAATTTCATCATCGACCGGCTGCCGGGCAACCCGCGTGTGCAGGTGATTTCCGCTTGCTCCGGCCATGGCTTCAAGCACTCGGCGGCCATTGGCGAGGCGGTTGCCGCGCGCGCCATCGGCGACCGGCCGGAGGTCGAGGACCTGCTGCGGCCGTTCGCCCTGCCGTCGTGAGTCTGCGGCGGCGATGCGAGGTTCCGCGCCGCGTGTTCCGTGCCGCGTTGTCACCTCCGGCCGCCATCGATACGCTCGCGCCGACGTCGCACCAGGAGACCTCCATGGCTTCGGCACCACCCGCTTCCGCGCCACGCGGCCGCAACGAATATGCCATCCCGCAGACCATGAAGGCCTGGGTGCTGGGCGGGCCCGAGGAGCTGTCGCTGGTGGACAAGCCGGTGCCGCAGCCCGGCCCCGCCGAAGTGCTGGTGCGCATCGACGCCGTCGCCATCTGCGCCACCGATCTGGAGATCATCCGACACGGCCTGCCGGCCTCGATCGAAGGCGAGCTGCCGTTCAACAAGGGCTACACGCCCGGCCACGAATACATGGGAACCGTGGTGAAGCTCGGCCCCACGGTGGACGAATTTCAGCCCGGCGACCGCATCGCGGTGGAGATCCACGCCGGGTGCGGCCGCTGCCAGCGCTGCCGCGAGGGCATGTATACCTCCTGTTTGAATTACGGCTTCCACAGCAAGGGCCATCGCGCCAACGGCTTCACCACCGACGGCGGCTTCGCCGAATATGCGGTGAACAATGTCAACACCATGGTGCACGTCCCCGACGAGATGCCGGACGAGGAGGCGACGCTGATCGTCACCGCCGGCACCGCGATGTACGGGCTCGATGTGCTGGGCGGCGTGATCGCGGGCGAGGCCGTGGTGGTCACCGGCCCCGGCCCGATCGGGCTGATGGGTGTGGCGGTGGCCAAGGCGTTGGGCGCCCAGCCGGTCATTCTCACCGGCACGCGCGACAGCCGCCTGGAGATGGGCCGCCAGCTCGGCGCCGACGCGGTGGTGAACGTGACGCGCGAGGACGCGGTGACAGCGGTGCAGCGCCTGACCAACGGCAAGGGCGTGCAATACGTGCTGGAATGCTCCGGCGCGGCGAACGCGCTGGACCAGGCGGCGCGCATGGTGAACCGCGGCGGCCGCATCTGCCTCGCCGCGTTTCCGCATGAGCCGGTGACGGTGGACCTCGCTTATATCGTGCGCAACAACATCTATGTGTTCGGCATTCGCGGCGAGGGCAAAAGCGCCACGCATCGCGCTGCCGCGTTAATGGCGCAGCGGAAATTCGACGCCAAGCTGATCCATACGCACACGTTCGGACTGGCGGATTTGCCGACGGCTCTGCGTTATGCGCGCGATCGGGTGGAGGATGCGATCAAGGTGGTGGTGAAGACGCAGGCGTGATCCGGTGTCCCATTGACGGATATTGCGTTGCGCCGCGGGCACGGATCCGCGCTTCCGCCCGGCGCAGGGCGGCCCCACGCAATCGGCCCGGGGAAACGGGTTCCCCGGGCGCGCCGGTGTGTACATGTTGATCGCATCGCTTCAATCGGAACCCCCCAATGCCCGCCACCGACCCCGCCTTGCTCTCCGCCGAAGACATGCTGGCGCTGTTCGCGCGCCGCGCGCTCAGCCCCGTCGAGGTGCTGCAAGCCGTCACCGAGCGCGTCGCCCGCCTCAACCCCGCCCTGAATGCCTTCGCGGTGATGAACCCGCGCGCGCTGGACTCGGCCGGCGAAAGCGAGATGCGCTGGCGCGCCGGCCGTCCGCTT
>DATJNA010000037.1:0-22527 GCA_035508435.1 Acetobacteraceae bacterium
AGCCCAAAGCCAGGTTGTCGCGCACCGACAGCTTCGCGAAAACCGCGTGCTCCTGCGGCACATAGCCTAAGCCGAGCCGAATGCGGCGCTCGGTCCGAAGTCTGGTGATTTCCTGCCCGCTCAGCAGCGCCCGGCCCGCCACCGCGCGCCATTGCGCAAAAGCAATTCCGTCAACTACGAATGAGCCGGTCAGTGGGGCGGGAACGTTCTAATACAAGCCTCCCAATAGCTCGCGCACCGATTCCCGAATCACGACTGACAGTGCATATGTTCCAAGCATTGCACTCAATGGTCGTGCATAGAACCAGCGGATCACGGTCCGCTCGATCAACCAGCCGATCAACGCCACAGCCAATGGCGCGAGAGCCATGGCAGCAGTGATCGGCAGACCGTAGTTGTAAAAATGTAGGTGAAATAGGCGCCCAGCAATACGAACTCGCCATGTGCGAAGTTGAAAATGTTCATCATGCTGGCGACGATGCCAAGCCCGATCACGATCAGCGCCATCATCGAGCTGAAGCTGAGTATTTCGAATACCGCGTTTACTGCCGTATCCATACTGCTCGTGCCGCTACCGCGTGCGGCAGGACGTGTCAAGGTGGATGGGTCTTGACTCTGTTTGTATCAAGCTGATCAATTGCCGTTACCCGAGGCATTGGTGATCTCAAACCAAGGAGATGCTGCGCCATGGCCGTTCAACTTCCTACGCCCGACCAGTTGCGCGAGGCCGCCGATGAGATGGGGCTTTCGCTGACTGATGCAGACGTGGAATCGTTCCTTGGCATCCTGCGGCCGAGCATCCAAGCCTACAATGTCGTTGATTTGATGCCTGACAATTTGCCGCGTGTCCGTTATCCACGCACGCCGGGCTATCGTCCGGCAGAGCACGAGAATCCCTATAACGCCTGGTATGTCAAAACCATTGTCGAGGGTGCGCCGTCCGGAAAGCTGCAGGGAAAGCGCGTCGTTCTTAAAGACAACATCATGCTTGCCGGCGTTCCGATGATGAACGGCGCTGCGACATTGGAAGGCTATATGCCAGATGTCGACGCCACCGTCGTGGAGCGCGTACTGGACGCAGGCGGCACGATCATCGGCAAGGCACACTGTGAGTTCTTCTGTCTGTCCGGCGGCAGCCATACTTCGGCAGCGGGACCGGTGCACAATCCGTGGCGTGTGGGATATTCGGCCGGCGGGTCATCCTCGGGCAGTGCGGCCCTGGTTGCCGCGGGCGAGGCCGACATGGCGCTGGGCGGCGACCAGGGCGGCTCGATCCGCATGCCCGCCTCGTTCTGCGGGATTTACGGGATGAAGCCGACCCACGGCCTGGTGCCCTATACCGGTATCATGCCGATCGAGATCTTCGTCGACCACACCGGTCCGATGACGCAGACAGTCGCCGACAACGCTCTGCTGCTGGAAGTGCTTGCCGGAACCGACGGGTATGATCCACGCCAGTACAACGTCCGGGTCCACAACTACACCGAGGCGCTTGGCCAGGGTATCGCCGGTCTTCGCATTGCCGTGGTCACGGAGGGGTTCAATCAGGCCAATGCCGAAGATGACGTAAACGCGAAAGTGCGCGCCGCGGCGGGGCGGTTCAGGTCGCTCGGCGCGACGGTGACCGAGGTCTCCATACCGATGCATTTGCTCGGTGGTGCGATTTGGACTCCGATCGGCACCGAGGGGTTGACCCAGACCATGATGTACGGCGACGGCTTCGGCGTAAGCCGCCCCGACCTTTATGTCACCAGTCTGATGGATTTCCATCGCAACTGGCGAACCCGCGCGAACGAGCTGTCGGAGACGACAAAGGCCTTCACATTGCTCGGCACGTACATCCGCCGATACTACGGCAGCCGCTATTACGGCAAGGCGATGAACATCGCGCGCCGCCTCACCGCGGCCTATGATGCGGCGCTACTCGACTCCGATTTGCTGCTGATGCCGACCACACCCATCAAGGCTACCAAGCTGCCCGAACCTGGCGCGGCTCGCGAGGAGATCGTGGAAAAGGCGCTGAACATGATCTCGAACACGGCGCCGTTCGACCTGACGCATCATCCTGCCATGGCGATACCCTGCGGTGTAGCCGATGGACTTCCCATATCACTCATGCTGGTCGGGCGGCACTTTGACGAACCTACTATCTATCGTGCCGCGCACGCCTTCGAGCAATGCGCTGACTGGAAATCGATGTAGCGCCGGATGCTTCGCCCGGCGGTTCCGATCGCACGAATGCCCTTCAGAGATCAGGGCTGGGACCTGAACTCCGTCGCATCACCTGGCTGGCTGGCGGTGCTCGCGCAGCGACCACGCCATACCGTGCCTGCCGCCCCGGCATGCGGTCTTTATCGGCTCCGGCCGCAGGCCCGGGCGGTTGTCCGCTATTGCTGCGTGAACTGCTCTTCGCCCAGGCCGAAATCGTACGGGCCCGTCGCAGTTCGAGGATGCATTAGCAGCGCGATCAGTCCGGTCCAGCCGGTCTGATGCGAGGCACCGAGGCCTCGCCCGGAATCGCCATGGAAATACTCGAAGAACAACAGATGATCGCGGAATGCCGGATCGTTTCGTAAAAGTGCGTTTTCGCCCAGCGCCGGTCGCCCGCCGTTCGGTCCATGCAGGAAAAGCCGGCCGAGCCGGCGGCGAAGCTCGTCGGCGATTTGACGCAACGTCAGCTTATGGCCAGAGCCGACCGGACATTCGACGAGGAAATCGTCACCATAATAGCGGTGGAATTCATAGAGCGACTCGATCAGCAAGAAATTCACCGGCATCCACACCGGCCCGCGCCAGTTCGAGTTGCCGCCGAACGCGGCTGTCACACTGTCACCGGGCGCATACTCGATGGCGAGACGATGCCCATCCTCCTCGAGCACGAACGGTTGATCGCTATGTACGCGCGACAGGCTGCGTACCCCGTAGTCGGAGAGGAATTCAGTCTCGTCAAGCATGCGGCGCAACAAGCATTTCATGCGGTGCCCGCGGAGCAATGATAGCAAGTGTCGTTCGCCACTGCCTTGCTCCGTCCAGCGCGAGACCAATCGTGCCAGCTCGGGTTTGTGGTCGAGAAACCAGCGCAGCCGCAGGCCAAAATCCGGAAACCGCGCGAACTCGTGCGACTCCAGCACGTGGACTGCGAACAATGGGATCAGCCCAACCATCGAGCGCACACGCAACGGGACATTCCGACCGTCCGGCAGTGCGAGCACATCGTAGTAGAAGCCGTCCTCCTCGTCCCAGAGCGCCACGCCCTCGCCACCCATGTTGGTCATCGCCTCGGCGATATAGAGGAAGTGCTGGAAGAACTTCGTCGCAATATCTTCGTAGGCGCTATCGTCAATCGCAAGCTCAAGTGCGATACGCATCATGTTCAAGGCATACATCGCCATCCAGGCAGTGCCGTCCGATTGATTTATCAATCCGCCGCCAGGCAACGGCGCCGAGCGGTCGAAAATGCTGATATTATCCAGTCCGAGAAAGCCACCCTGAAAAACATTGCGATCGCCGGCATCCTTGCGATTTACCCACCAGGTGAAGTTCACCATCAGCTTGTGGAACATCCGTTCCAGGAAGTGGCGATCGCCCTTGCCGGCGTGTGATTTTTCAATCTGGTATACGCGCCAGGTGGCCCAGGCATGGACTGGCGGATTAACATCGCCGAACGCCCATTCGTACGCCGGCAACTGCCCGTTCGGGTGCATGTACCATTCGCGGGTCAGCAACACGAGTTGCGCCTTGGCGAAATCAGGATCGATCAGAGCAAAGGTGACGGCATGAAACGCGAGGTCCCATGCGGCATACCATGGGTACTCCCAGTTGTCCGGCATTGACAGAATTTCACCGTTGTTCAGGTGCCGCCAATCCCGATTACGCCCACGGTGGCGATCGGCCGGCGGCGGCGGCTGCGACGGATCGCCGGCAAGCCATCGTCCCACGTCGAAGCGGTAGAACTGTTTTGACCATAGCATACCGGCCAATGCCTGCCGTTGTACATTTCGTTCATCCGGTTCCGCAATGCCGCTTTGGATGACTTCATAGAATTCATCCGCGTCCTTACGCCGCTGGGCCACTGTTCGATCGAACGTCTCCCGGTCCAGCCGGCCTTCACTCTCGAGACAAAAACGCGCGCGCAACACCGCCTCTCCGTGCGCCGGAAGATCCAGCACCACGTGTGCGGCGCACTTTGTGCCGCTTTGCCCGGCGTTAACGGCGTCACGTTGACCGCCCACGACAAAGTCGCCAATCCCATCCTTAAAGAACCCGTGCATGCTCATATCGCCAAGACGGCGGAAATTGGTCTCGTTTTCGCAGAACAGCAGTGTATCCGATGGCTCGACGTGCAGCCGCATCGGCGGCATGCGCGGATGCAGGGCTGCCACCGATCCATCCGCCAACGCGCGCAGCAGCGGCCGCGGCGAACCCGGCTTCCAGGACCATGTATTACGTGCCCAAAGCGTCGGCAGAACATGCAGGGTGGCCGCCGTATCCCCGCGATTGCGGACGGTGATGCACATCAGCAAATCGTCTGGCGCCTGTTTCGCATACTCGATGATCACATCAAAATACCGACCCTCATCGAATACACCCGAATCGAGCAATTCGAATTCAGGCTCGCCCCTTCCGCGCCGGCGATTTTCCTCCACCAGCCTGGCATAAGGGAAGGCAGCGTGCGGGTATTTATAGAGCATTCGCATATAGGAATGCGTTGGCAGCCCGTCGCTGTAGTAATACAGCTCCTTGACGTCTTCGCCGTGGTTCCCCTCGCTGTTGGTCAGGCCGAAAAGCCGCTCCTTCAGGATCGGGTCGCGGCCGTTCCACAGTGCCAGCGCCATGCACCACCGGAGCCGGTCATCGCAGAACCCGCCGATACCATCCTCACCCCAGCGATAGGCCCGGCTGCGTGCATGATCGTGCGGCAGGTAGTCCCAGGCAGTACCGTCAGGGCTGTAGTCCTCGCGTACTGTTCCCCATTGCCGCTCGCTCAAATACGGTCCCCAGCGACGCCAGGCTGGATCGGCCGACGCTGCCTCGAGCCGTCGTCCTTCGGCGGTCTCACGTAGCGACGCGGACAGGGGGGCGGAGGCTGATCGTTTCATGTCGTCTCCCGGTGGGGATCATCGGCGGTAGGCATAAGCATGCGTTCAATTCTGATCAGCTCACCAAGTGACCAGGCCTGAAATGGGCAACCGCCGGGTTCGTGGGGTGGGGCAGCGTCGGCCAATTCGGAAACGTGGCCGATTCCGGCGGTTGCGAGGTGCGCCTGCAACGGTGCCAAAAACCGACGCCGCGCCTCGGTCCTTGCCGCCACCGAGCCGCCGCGCACGCGCAGCCACGCGTCCACGAATGGTCCCATGAGCCATGGCCACGCAGTCCCTTGGTGGTAGGCGCTGTCGCGCTCTGAGGGGCCGCCTCGGTAGCGGGGTGTATAGTCGGCATCGTCCGGGGAAAGCGTGCGCAGGCCCAGCGGCGTCAACAATTTTGCCTCCACCAGGTCCACCACCTTCTGCGCCGCGTTGCCTTCCAACAGCGGGAACGGCAGCCCGCCGGCCGCCAGGATCTGATTGGGCCGCAGCTTCGCGTCCACCGCGCCGGGCACATGGTCGAGGTCTATGACATCGTACAGCCCGCCGGCGGGATTCGGGTAGCGGGCAACAAACGAGAGCGCAGCGCGGTGCGCGAGTTCCGCCCAGTGTGCCGACCACGCGCTGCCGATGCGCAGTGCGTTGATCCAAAGCGCCTGTACCTCAACCGGCTTGCCGATCCGCGGTGTCACCGGCCGGTCGCCGATTTTCGCGTCCATCCAGGTAAGCTGGACGCCCGGCACACCCGCGCGCAGCAGGCCATCGGAATCGGCGCCTATCGCGAAGCGCGTTCCCGTCTCATAGCCTTGCAAGATGGCCTCTACCGCATCATGCAGACGCCTTCTTGCTTCCGCTGTGACCGCGCGCCTGCTCTCACTGGCAGCGGTCAAAAACTCATGTGTCAAAATGATGAACCAGAGCGAGGCATCCACCGAGTTGAACTCTGGCAGGTTGCCGGCGTCGAGGAAGCGGTTGGGTAGCATTCCCTCGCTAACGGCGCCGCACCAGGCAAGCAAAATGGCCTCCGCCTCTGCGAGACGTCCGGTGGCAAGCATCAGGCCACGCATGGCGATGAATGTGTCCCGCCCCCAGTCGGTGAACCAGGGGAAGCCCGCGATCACTGTCCGTCCCCTGCCGCGATCGACCAGGTACGCCTCCGCCGCCTGGCTGCGCGGATCTCCGGTAGCGCGCCGCGCTTGCTCGGCGCCGATCAGCATCGTGGCATAGGATTCCGCACGTACGTTCAGCCCGTCCCCGGCACGCAGCACCATCAGAGCATCGTTGTTGGAGAGATCCC
The DNA here is from genome assembly GCA_035508435.1 of Acetobacteraceae bacterium. GTDB lineage: Bacteria > Pseudomonadota > Alphaproteobacteria > Acetobacterales > Acetobacteraceae > JASHVB01. The sequence continues at coordinate 6,382 of DATJNA010000037.1, forward strand.
ATAGGAACGTGCCGGGCGAAGCCAGATCCTCAACGAAATCCAACCCACGCTCGCGCTCCCAGGTATAGGCGAAATTCCGGAACCAGTCGGGATTGTGCGTGTATTCGCCATTGGTCAAGGCGGCAATGGCCGGTTGATTGGGATACGGCCGCCAGGACACGTTGCCGCCTTGAACGTTGGCTCGCATGTCAAACGCCCCGTTCTCCTTGTGCAGAGCGTGATAGTCACGAACGGACAGCAACAAGCGCACCCGCAGATTGCACGTATCACCGGAAAGACGGCGCCAGCGCAGCACCGTCTCGCAGGTGTCGCGACGGACCAGAATCTCCTGGGTTATCGTAGTCCCGTTGTCGACCAGAAACGTCCAGCGCGGCCACGGCGAGGCCGTGAACTCAACGATGCGGCTCGAGCCATCCGGATATATCACGTCCGGTGCATAACGCTGGCTGCTGGTCGCGAAGCTGCCGGACCTCCCTTCGACCCAGGCCTCGAAGCCATTGACGAGCACGACCCGGCCAGTGGGTGGCGTCGTCGCGGTCAGCAGCACGGCATGATAACGGCGGGTTCTGATCCCGCTGACCGTGCCGGATGCGAATCCACCGAGAGCATCACTCTCCAGCCACTCGCTTTCCGAGTCGATCCGCTCCATACCGCCTTCCATCCTCCCCTCAGCTCTTGCGGGCCGGTCAGCGAACGCTTCCACAGGACGGCGCCTGACGCAACGGGACGAGGGTGTACTCGAAGCTTCGGACTTTTCCGACATTCTCGCGTTCAGGAATAACCCCCGATTCAGCACAATGCAATGATCGAAGTCGACCCGGCGAAGCCTTCCCGCTGACATCTGCTTGGAACGTTCAATCAAATGACACAATCCATCCCTGTGGGTATTGGATGATTCTGGGCTCGCTTCGCCTGATCGGGCAATAAAGCCGTACCTGCGGTTGGCACGGACTCCGTCAACGACCATCGCGGGGGTGCAAAATCATCCGCCGCGCCGGGCAGGACCCGACAGGGTTTGCCGGCTGCTTGAGTACCAGGCCTCGGTTCGGTGCGCCCGCTACCCGAACGATCTTTCATAGCAAGCACATGCAAAAGCACTTGCGTCCGCAGCCAGTCACCAGCCTGTGTCGGTGGCCTGGCAACAACGTCCGCCGCATCTGAAAGCAGCGCAATCAGCAAAAAACCGACGCAGACGTGCAAGTGTCAGATTGGCCGTGCGTGCAGCTTGGTGTTGCGATGGTGCCGCGCCACACCGTTTCAACAAGGCGTTTCGCGGCGTGATGGTCGCCGCCCACAACTCCGCCGGTGCGGGACGGATCGGTTGCTCCGCGTTCGGGCCCGACGCGCAGCGATGGACCAGCATGATCGGCAGGTGTTGATCGAGCCGGAGGGTGTTTCTGCGGCGCCTCTGGAACGTTATTTCACGGCCGCACGAGGCGGGTTAACTCCGTGTCGGACGACGTCGCTACCGACGTCGGTAAATTCGACACAGGCAAAACGAGGTTGATGAGCATGAACACCGACAGAATGCTGGCGCAGATCTCACAGCATCCGGGCTTCATCGCCGCGCTGGATCAGAGCGGGGGATCGACCCCCGGCGCGCTGCGCCTCTACGGAATTCCCGATAGCGCCTACAGCGGCGACGCGGAGATGTTCCGGTTGATGCACGAAATGCGGGTGCGCATCATGACTGCCCCCGCCTTCACCGATGCGATGATCATCGGCGCAATCCTGTTCGAGGGAACCATGGATGGACAGGTCCGCGGCAAACCGGTGCCAGCCTATCTATGGCAGGACCGCGGCGTGGCCCCCTTCGTAAAGGTCGACCAGGGCCTCGAGCCAGAGCAAGACGGGGTTCGTCTGATGCGTCCCATGCCATCGCTGGATGCGACACTCGCCCGCGCAGTCAAGCTCGAGGTGTTCGGCACAAAAATGCGTTCGGTGATCAATCTGCCGTCCCGCACCGGAATTGATGCGGTGGTGCGGCAGCAGTTCGAGCTTGCGGAGCGCATCGGCAGGACTGGTTTGATGCCAATCATCGAACCCGAGGTCCTGGTGAACAGTCCCGATAAATCCGGATCGGAAATGGTTCTTCGAGAAGCATTGATTAGGCAGCTCGATGTCATGCCGGAGGGGCGGCGCGTAATGTTGAAGCTGACGATACCCGAGACCCCGGATTTCTATGCGTCGCTGATCGGCCATCCGCGCGTGGCTCGGGTTGTTGCGCTGTCCGGCGGCTACGCGCAGGCGGACGCTTGCCGGCGTCTCGCCGCCAACCACGGCATGGTCGCGAGTTTCTCGCGCGCGCTGACCGAGGGACTGGTGCATTCGATGACCGATTCTGTGTTCAATTCCACCCTTGCAGGTTCGATCGGCCAAATCTTTCAGGCCTCCACAGTGAAGCTCTGATGCGGCTGGCGAAGCTGCCGCCAACGCCTGACTGCCCCGATGCAAAGCCTCAGGATGGCAGCCGCTGACGGCCGAAAGGCCAAGCCCCAGGACATCGGCATAGCTGCGCTGTTTCGCCGGATTTTCACGCAGCAGTGTACCTCGCCCGGCATCGGTCGGTTCAAGTGCAACCTGGACCAAGGTATAGATCAGGCCATCAATGTGGAGCGATTGCAATTGCACTTTTCAGCCGGCACGTAGCGATCGCGTCGTGCACAGCGACCCGGCTTCACACTGACCTCGGGTCAAGTCCGGCCGCACCCCGGCGAGGCATACCCGGCACCATCTACCGCCGGGAATGCGAGGTTGAAGCAGCTTGAACTGAGGAGGCCCAATGAACATGGTCAGCTACCAGAAGGCCGACGTTGACGGGTTCAGTATCGCTTTTCGACAGGCAGGGCCGAATGACGCGCCATCATTGTTGCTGTTGCATGGTTTTCCCAGTGCCGGCCATATGTTCCGCGACCTGATTCCGCTTCTCGCGGACCGATTTCACGTGGTGGCACCGGACCTGCCCGGGTTCGGCCAATCAGACATGCCGGAACGAACAAGGTTCCGCTACACCTTCGACAACATGGCCGCGCTGATCGACCGCTTCACGGAAGTCATCGGACTTCACCGCTTCGCCATCTATGTTTTCGATTATGGTGCGCCAACCGGCTTCCGCCTCGCGATGCAACATCCCGAGCGCGTCACTGCCATCATCTCGCAAAACGGCAACGCGTATGAGGAGGGCCTGAGTGACGGCTGGAACCCCATTCGTGCCTACTGGCAGGATCCCTCACAGGCGAACCGTAATGCTCTTCGCTCGTTGCTTTCGCCGGAGACGACGGTCTGGCAGTACACCCATGGGGTCACTGACAGGTCTTTGATTTCTCCAGACGGCTATTCCCTCGACAATTTCTACCTGGCGCGTCCCGGGGCGGATGAAGTGCAGCTTGACCTGTTCGGTGACTATAAAAGCAACATCGCTCTGTATTCCGAATTCCAGGCGTACTTCCGTAGACACAAGCCACCGTTGCTGGCGGTGTGGGGCAGGAATGATCCATTCTTTTTGCCATCGGGGGCTGAAGCGTTCAAACGCGACGTTCCCGATGCCGAGGTACGGTTTTTCGAAACCGGCCACTTCGCACTTGAAACACACTGTGACGAAATCGGCGCGGCGATCCGCCGGTTTCTTGGATCGCTCCACATGAACTGAGAGTGGGGAGGCACCCGCAGCCGCGACGGCTCTCAGGCAGGTGCTGTCGAAGCGAGCGCCGGACAGGTTGCACCGGACGACTGGTAACACTGCGTAGTTGTACAGGAGTGCGATGACATGAGCGAGCTTCCTCTCGTCGTTTTTGACGTCAATGAGACGCTCCTCGATCTGCGAACCATGGAGCCGACATTTCAGCGAATTTTCGGCGACAAGGCGGCCATGCGCCTGTGGTTCGCGAATTTCATCATGTATTCGGCGGCTCTGACGGTAGCCGGTTGTTACGTACCATTTACCGATATCGGCGCCGCCGTGATGAAAATGCTGGCGGACACCCAGGGCATCAAAATCGGCGATGCCGACAGGGACGAGCTGAAAGACAAGTTTTCGACCATGCCGCCGCATCCAGAGGTGCCGGCAGCGCTCCATAAGCTGCGCAATGCCGGATTCCGCCTGTTCACGCTGACTGACAACCTGCTTGAGGTGCAAACCCGCCAGCTCGAACATGGCGGCATTATCGACCTGTTTGAGCGGCGCTTCAGCGCCGATGGGGTGAAGCACCATAAGCCCTCGCGCCAGGCCTATGCCTATGTCGAGAGGGAGCTTGGGGTGAAACCCACCCGGCTTTGTCTGATCGCATGCCACACCTGGGATACCCTCGGCGCCGTCGCCGCGGGTTGGGAAGCCGCGCTGATCAAGCGCGTCGGGAACGATGTTCTGGGGGTCGGCCCTCAGCCGCAGATCGTCGGCAATGACTTGAATGACGTCGCCGACCGTCTCATTGCCCGGCACAAAACGCACCGTGCTGCTTCGGGTCCGGCCACTTGAATCCGCAGGTCACCCAGAGGGGACAATAACGATGGCGAACGATGTGAGCGTAATGCTCGCGCACGGCGCATGGGCCGACGGCTCGAGCTGGTCGAAGATCATCGGCCCGCTGGCAGCCGACGGCATCAAGGTGGTGGCGCCGCCGCTGCCCCTGACTTCGTTCCGGGAGGATGTTGCGGCGCTCGACCGCAGCCTGGAACGGCTTTCTGCGCCGGTCGTTCTGGCCGGCCACGCCTACGCCGGCGCGGTTATCGGGGCGCTGCGCGGCGACAAGCTGAAGGCACTCGTCTACATCGCTGCCCTGGCTCCGGACGAGGGCGAAACCGTTGCGCAGGTGTTCACCCGCGGCGAGCCGCATCCACTGGCGCCCAAGCTCGCACCCGACGATCACGGGCTGATCTATCTGCCCGACCCGGCCTTCCCCGCCGCCTTTGCGCCGAACGCCACCACGCAGGAACTGGCGGTGCTGGCAGCCGTCCAGCGGCCGATTTCACCTGCCTGCATCACCGTTCCCGTGCCGCGCCCCCTCTGGAAGGACCGCCCGACCTGGTACCTGCTGGCGCAGCAGGACCGCATGATCGTTTCTGACAAGCAGCGCTTCATGGCCGAGCGCATGGCGGCCAGGGTACGCGCTCATCAAGTGGATCATATTCCGAGCGTAACGGCACCCTCAGCCGTACTGGACGTGCTGCGTGAAGCAATCACTGCGGTCCGGAACGGGCAGTTCGCATAACGTCAGGCCGCGGCGGGCGCTGGTGCCGGGCAGCGGCGTTCCGCGATGAACGCGGACTTTGCCGTGGGACAGCGATGCCGTATCGATCGCAACGATCCAGCCGGCGCAATCCAGCAGCGGCCCGCCCCAATTCCCTGGATTGATCGCAGCATCGGTTTTGATGTAATCGCGGGACAGCGAGCGCATCAGGCTGCGACCTCTCGCGCTGCCACTGCATCGTTGCACGCGTCTTGGACGGTCTGTTTGGCAGCCGCCGACGCAATGGTCGGTTACTCGAAGGAGACCGAATTTGCCTGGTCTGCCGGTCAGCGGCACAACTGCCGGCCTCGCATCGAGCCGGACGAACGGCATGGCCGCCGCGATCCACGCTCCAAGCTCGTCGTGCTCCTCAAGATGCCGTCGTGCCGGCGGAGATCGTGCGTCACGACACTCGGCATGACTGTTCCATCGATCAGGCACTGGCTCCGGCTTGTCGCCAGGCGGTCGCCTGGCCCGACGGCGAGCGGCCTCGCGCTACCGGCGGCCCTGTGGTCTACCCGTTGACCCCATGCCCCGTTATTCGTCGCTTCCGGCACTGATCGCCATCGGACTGGTATCGTCATGGAGCGCGGCCGCACAGACCGCATCGCAGCAACCTGGGACACCACCCGGCATCTGGGATCAGGACACGCTCACCGGCGACTGGGGTGGGCTGCGGACCCGCCTGACAAACGACGGCATCACGCTTGGCCTGCAAGAGCAAAGCGAAGGATGGGCCAACCTGACCGGCGGATTCCGGCGCGGTGTCACCTATGACGGACTGACGACCGCGAGCCTGCAAATCGACCTCGCCAAGCTCGTGGGATGGAGCGGCGCAACCTTCTTCGTTGACTTCCTCCAGATCCATGGCCACGGGCCGTCCGACAGCATGGTCGGCAACCTCCAGCTCATCAGCAACATCGAGGCAACCGACAGCAACAAGCTGTACGCCATGTGGCTGGAGCAAGCCCTGCTGAACGGCCGGCTGAATATTCGTATCGGCCAGGAAGGCGCGGGCGACGAGATGATGATCGCCGACGATGCGGCGATGTTCATCGATTCGAGCTTCGGCTTCCCGGCCTCGCCGACCACGGACCTGCCGGACGGCGGCCCCAATTATCCGATGGCGACACCCTTCGTGCGCGTCCGCTATCAGGCAACGGACGCGATCACCCTCGTCACCGCGGCCTATAATGGCGATCCGGCGCCGCCTGGCACCGGCGATCCGCAGCTTCGCGACCATACCGGCACCGCCTTCCGCCTGAATGACCACGCGCTGTTGTTCTGGGAGGTTTGGTACTCCCGCAATAAAGGCGACAACGCGCCGGGCCTGCCGGGCACCTACAAGCTGGGTGTATGGTACGATTCCGCCCGGTTCTCCGACGTCCTGTTTGACAACACCGGCCTGTCACTCGCGAACGCTGCCAGCAGCGGCACGCCGCTCGGACATGACGGCGACTACGCGGTCTATGGCATCGCGGACCAGACGGTGTGGCGCCGCCCCGGCGATAGTGGCGAAAGCCTCGCTGCATTCTTGCAGGTGATGGGTGCGCCGGCCGATCGCAATCTCAGCAATCTCTTCGTCGAGGCCGGGCTGAATTGGAAGGCCCCATTCGGGTGCAGTAACGACTCGGCCGGCATCGCGGTGTCCTATGAAGGCATCGGCGGCGTGGCACGCCGCTTCAGCAAGGCACTGGCAGCCCTCAGCGGCTTCGGCGCGACATACGCCAGCAACGAAACGGTGATCGAGGCGACCTACATCTACCACATTGCGCCATGGTGGAACTTGCAGCCCGACGCACAGTATGTGGTCAACCCGGGCGCCAACATTTCTTCGAGTTTCAGCAGCAGGCCTCTGAAGAATGCCTTCGTGCTGGGAGTACGCGCCACGATCACCTTCTGAAACTCGGGCGTGCCCAGGTTGCCAAAATGTAACGCCAGGCGACCGGCGGCGCGGTTTCGGCGGCAAGGTTTCGGCGGGGGGCGTTCGGCTCCGAGCGCCGATGGCCCCGCTCTTGCGGCTTGCCGCTACGCCGCCGACCGCCTGGCCACGCCACAGGCCGATGTCGACGCGCGACGCGCCGCCGATGGGTCAGAGACAGCATTGGCGTCGCGGCATCAGCGTCGCGGCGGGACCCCGGCAGCCGCCATCCTCACAGGTTCCCCTTGCGGCGCGGCCAGTTCGCCCGGTAGGTTAGGACTCGCGGGTAACCCTGGGGGAAACAACACAATTTCTTCCACACCCGCGCTCCGCGGCGCCGGCTCGGCGCCTCGCCCGGCCTTCCTTTCGACGGGAGACCCCGCAATGTCCGCTTCCCTCTCCGCCTATACCGAGGCCGCCGCCAACCCGCTCGACGTGCTCGAGCAAATCGTGGCGGCCAATGAATGGTCGTTCGATCGGCAAAGCGATTCCGAGATGGCCGCCGAGGCTCCCGGCCGCTGGTGCGACTACGCGCTTTACTTCAACTGGTCGCGCGAGATCAGTGCCATGCACTTCACCTGCGCCTTCGACCTGAAGGTGCCGGCACGGCGCCGCGGCACGCTGTATGAGTTGCTCGCGCTGGCCAACGAGAAGCTGTGGATCGGCCATTTCGGCCTGGAGGGCGACGAGGGCATGCCGGTGTTCCGCCACTCCGTGTTGCTGCGGGGCGCCCCCGGCGCCTCGGCGGAGAGTCTGGAGGACATGGTGGACATCGCGCTGACCGAGTGCGAGCGCTTCTTCCCTGCGTTCCAGTTCGTGCTGTGGGGTGGCAAGGCGCCGGCGGATGCGCTTGCGGCGGCGATGCTGGAGTGCGCCGGCGAGGCATAGGGCGCCGCCGCGACCTGTCGCCGCGGCGGGATCGGGCGCCGCACGCACCTGTCATTGCGGGGCCCGCAGGGGCCGCAGCAATCCCGGTCAAACAGCGCACTCACTTTGCGCTCTTACTGATCGGTTTCACGGCTGGCGGCCAGGTATATTGACCATGCAGCCAGGCGCGGCGGACCACGGAGGGTCACCGGAGCCGGCGGTGCCCGCCGCGACCCGGGGCCGACCCGACTCCTGTGGCCCACCGTGGCCCTCCCAGCTTTGCTCCGTGGTGAAGCAATCGGCCAGAGCGTGCGATTGAAGACGACCTCTGCAGCCACGACAGCCGGCGCCGCTCCAAGTCAGCGCCTGGGGTCTGCACTCGCCACCGCTGGCGCGACGCCGCACGCCGCCGACCCGCGGCGATGCAGTCCCATCGGCCGGTGGCAACTCGCAACAACAAGGGTATAGACCACAGGCGAAGGGAACCCCCGATGTCCGCCCCACCCGCCATCGTCACCGTCCCGAGTTGCTCCAACGCCACCGCTGCCCACGCCGGCAGCGTGATCGTCTCAGGCTCCTACGGCGGCAAGTACAATGCGTTCAACGCCGCCAAAGGGGGGATTCGCGGCGTCATCATGAACGATGCCGGGATCGGCGCCGATGATGCCGGCATCGCCGGCCTGCCCTACCTCGATGCGATCGGGCTGCCGGCCGCCACGGCCGCGGCCGCCTCCTGTCGCATCGGCGACGGCGACCACACGCTGGCGCACGGCGTCATCGGCCACGTCAACCGCGCCGCCGCCGCACTGGGCTGCGCGCCGGGCCAGGCGGTGCGCGCCTGCGCCACCCTGATGCAGGCGGGCGAGGTTCCCCCAACCGCGCCGCCGCCGATCACCGAGGGCAACCGCTTCGTCCTGCGCGATGTCCCCGGCGAGCCGCGCCTGATCTGCGCCGATTCGGTCGGCATGCTGCGGCCCGAGGACGCCGGCCAGATCGTGGTGACGGCATCCCACGCGGCGCTGCCCGGCGGGCGGCCCGACAGCATCGTGCCGTTGGGCATCCGCGCGGTGTTCTTCTCCGATACCGGGGTGGGCCTCGACGGCGCCGGCATCGCCCGCATCCCGCACCTCGACGGCCTGGGCATCATCGCCGGCACCACCGCAGCCGACAGCGCCCCGATCGGCGACGCCCGCGCGCTGTATGAACGCGGCGTCCTGTCCCACCTGACCGGTGCCGCGGTGCGCGCCGGCGGCAGCGTCGGCCTGCCGCTCAAGGCATTCATCGATATCTTGCTCGCCGCCGCCCGCGCCGGATAACGCGGCACCGTATCTCCCCCGGCGTGTCGCGGAATGCTACGCCAGTCACCAAAGCATGCCGGAGGCAGCGCCATGACCAGCAAGATCCCGCCGATCCTTCTTGTCGGCTGTGGCCGGATGGGGAGCGCCATGCTGTCCGGCTGGCGCGAGCGGGGACTGGCGCCCTCGATGGCCGTGGATCCGGCGCCCGAGGCGGCGGGCGTGGCCGGGCCGGACCTGACGGTGGTGGCGGATGCCTCCATCATCCCGGCGGATTTTACCCCGGCCGCGGTGGTGCTGGCGGTGAAGCCGCAAAGTGCCGCCGAGGCGCTGCCGCCGCATGCGCGTTTCGCCGGCAAGGCGGTGTTCCTCTCGATCATGGCGGGCCGCACGATCGGTGGGATCGGCGGATTGCTCCGGCCGGAGGCGGCGATCGTCCGGGCCATGCCCAACACACCGGCGGCGGTGCGCCAGGGCGTCACGGTGGCCTGTGCCGGCCCAGGCGTTTCCGTGCCGCAGCGAACACTATGCGAGCGGCTGTTGCAGGCAATCGGCGTGGTGGCCTGGGCCGAGGATGAGGCGTTGCTGGACCCCGTCACCGCGGTGTCCGGGAGTGGCCCGGCCTACGTGTTCTTGCTCGCGGAATTGCTCGAGCAAGCGGCGGTGGAGCAAGGACTGCCGGCAGAGCTGGCACGGCTGCTGGCACGCCAGACGGTGGCGGGCTCGGGGGCCTTGCTGGCCGCCAGCACGGAAGATGCCGCGGCGCTGCGCCGCGCGGTGACCAGCCCTGCGGGCACCACCGAGGCGGCGCTCAAGCTGCTGATGGCGCCCGATGCCTGGCCGGCGGCGTTGCGCAAGGCGGTGGCGGCGGCGACGGCGCGGTCGCGGGAGCTGGCGGGGTAGTGCTCGCTGTCGGCGAAGCATGAGGCAGGCCGGGCAGCGGGGAGCAGTAAAACCTGCGCTCGGCGCGCCGTGCGCCGCCGCCTGCCTCCGCAATAAACCGGCCGGCCGCCGGGGGCCACAGACCTGACAAGCGGACGATGAATCGGCGCCGCGAGTGCCTTTGGTTGCTGGTCTGCTGATCGCACGGCGGCGAGCAATCAACGATATTCCCAGTGCCATTCACAAAACATTAACTCGAGCGTGCCATCACAAACCGCTCGTTGTCGCTTGGACAGGTCAGTGCGATGAACATTCTCAGCCGCTTGCGGCTGAGGACGAAACTTGTCCTCCTGATGGGGCTTTCGGCCCTCGCGCTCATTGTCACCATAGGGATCGCCGCGTCGGTGATGCGTCATCGCATGATCGACGATCGCGTCGACAAATTACCTGCCGAAGTCGATAGTGCGAGGGGACTTGCGCAAGCACTGCAAGACGAGGTGGCGGCCAGCCACATGACGCATGCCCAGGCGCTGGAACGAATGCGCGCAGCGGTTCATGGGATCCGGTTCGACGGAGGTCCGGGTTACATCTTTGGGCAGATGCCGGATGGCGTCATTGCCCTGCATGGGGCAGACCCCAAGTTAGAGGGCATCGTTGGCCCGGCCAAGGACGCCAGTGGCCGGTTGATCACGAGACTCATCGAGGATGCCGTGCGGTCTTCGGATGATGGGTTCTTTACCTATACTTATCCGAAGCCTGGTTCCGTGACACCGCAGCCCAAAGTCGCCTATGTCGAGCGCTTCCGCCCGTGGGGCGACATCATGTTTGTGGCTGGGGCATATACTGACGACCTCGACGCTGCTTTCCGTACCATGCTTTGGCAACTATCGTTTGCGGGCGGAGTTGTATTGCTTGCAACGTTGGCGGCTACCCAGGAGACACGGCAATCCAAGCCTGCCCGGCGCCATCATGCGGCTCGCATCAGGGCAGGTCTGAATAAGTCCCGGCCGGCGGAAAATCCGTGAGCTTTTTCAATGGCCGGGCCGGCCGCCGGGGGACTTATCGAGACCTTCACTGGCTGCGAGCAAGCGTCCGCATGCGCTGTGCATAAACGTTGATGATCAGTGCCGCCAGCAGGATCAGGCCGCGGATCAGGATTTTCAGAAAACTATCGACATTCACGTGATCCAGCCCATTGTTCAGCACGCCGAGCACGAGCAAGCCGATGATGGTATTGCCGATGCCGCCCTGGCCGCCGAACAAACTGGTGCCGCCCACCACCACCGCGGCGATCGAATCGAGCAAGTAGGTGTCGAACTCGTTCTGCTGCGCGCTGCCGAAATAGGCGACGCCCAGCATGCCGGCGATGCCGGAGCAAACCGCGGAAATGATCATCACGGCGGCGATCACGGCGCGCACGTTGACGCCGGAATATTCGGCCGCCTCGCGATTGCCGCCGACCATGTAAACGTAGCGGCCGAACCGCGTGTAGGTCAGCACCAGGTGGCCGAGCAATAACGCCAGCGCCGCCACCACGACGATCCACGGCAGCGGGCCGATAAAGCCGCTGCCCAGCGTGTTCACCAGCTTCGGCACCGCATAGGCGATCTGGCCGCGCACCATCAGCGCACAGATGCCGGCGCCGATCTGCAGCATCGCCAGAGTCATGATGAAGGACGGGATGCCGATCCAGGTCATGCCGAACGCGTTGACGGCGCCCAGTGCGAAGCATGCGGCGAAGGCCAGCACGATCGCCACGCTGCCGGGCAGCGGCAGGTTGTCGATGTTGACGCTGGTGTCCTGCATGGTGAAGAACGCGACGACGATGCCCGTCGCGTTGGCGATGGCCGCGACACTGAGATCGATCTCGGCACACAGGATCACGAAGGTGAGGCCGACGGCGATGATGCCGGTCACCGATACCTGCGTCAGGATGTTCCACACATTGCCGACGGTCGCGAACGACGGGCTGGCAACGGCGAAGAACGCCAGCAGGAACAACAGCGTCGCGAAGGGTGCGATGTTGCGCATCTGCCCGCGCAGCCAGGCCACCATTCCGCCGCGCGCAACGCCCGCAACTTGCTCCGCCTGCTCCGACATCCTCGCTCCTTTACGCGGCCGCCAACAGACGGTCCTTGCTGACGGTCTCGGCGGCGAATTCGTGCACCACGCTGCCTTTGCGCATCACCAGGATGCGGTCGGCGAGCGATAGCACGGTCTCCGGTTCGGTGGAGACCACGACGATGCCGATGCCTTGCTCGCGCAGGCCGCGCACGATCTTGGTCACGTCGTCCTTGGCACCGACATCCATGCCGCGCGTCGGCTCGCTGAGCAGCAGCACGCGCGGCAGATGCGCGAGCCAGCGGGCAAGCGCAACCTTCTGCTGGTTGCCACCGGACAGCGCGCGCAGCGGCAGATCGACATTGGGCGGTCGGATCGCGAGCTGGCGGGCCTGGCGCTGCGCGATGGCACGCTCGGCGGCGGGGTGCAGCAGCAGTGCGCCGATGCGGCGGAGCATCGCGATGGTGACGTTTTTGAACACCGGCTCCTCGGCGAACAACATGCTGCGGCGGCTCTCCGGCACCAGGGCGATGCCGGCGCGGCGCGCCTGCGTGGTGGAGCGCAGCCGCACCGCGTGTCCGTCCACCGCGACCTGGCCGCTGTCGGCGGCCAGCTTGCCGGCCAGGCTGTGCGCAAGTTCGAGCTGGCCGCTGCCCATGAAGCCATAGACGCCCAGCACTTCGCCTGCCCGCACATGCAGCGACACGTCGCGGAAGGCGCCGGCCAGCGTGAGGCCGTTGGATTCAAGTACAATCGGCGTTGCCGGGACCGGCGGCAACTGGCGGTCTGCGGTGTAGCTCTCCTCCAACGCGTCATGGCCGGCGCCGATCATATGCTCGATCAGCCAGGCCTTGGAGACGTCGGCGCAGGCGGCGGTGGCGACGGCGCGGGCGTTGCGAAACACCGTGACGCGGTCGCAGATCGCCAGCACGTCGTCGAGGAAATGCGAAATGAAGATCAGGCTGTGGTTGGCATCGCGCAGCCGGCGCAGCACCGAGAACAGACGCTCGACTTCCGGCGGCGATAACGCGGAGGTTGGCTCGTCGAGGATGATGATGCGGGCACCGGAGAACAACACGCGCGCCACCTCGACGAGTTGCTGCAGTCCGAGCGACAGGGTGCCCAGTTCTGCGCGCGGATCGACCTCGATGCCGAGGCGCGCGAGGTGTTCCCGGGCACCGCGCTGCATGGCGCGCCAGTCGATGCTGCCGAAGCGGGTGATCGGCTGGGCGCCGAGATAGACGTTTTCGGCCACCGTCAGGCTGCGCACGGAGGACAGTTCCTGGTGCACCATGCCGATGCCGGCGGCGCGCGCCTCGCGGGTGGAGGCGAAGCGGCGGATGGTGCCGTCGAGCGCCAGCGTGCCGTCGTAGTCGTGGTGCACGCCGGCGATGATCTTCATCAGCGTGGACTTGCCGGCGCCGTTCTCGCCGATCAGGCCGTGGATCTCGCCGGGCGCGAGCGCGAAGGCGACGTCTCGCAAGGCCGTGACGCCGCCGAAGGATTTCGAGATGTTGGTAAGCTGGAGCATGGGGTTTCGAACCAACCTCCACCTGATGTCATGGCGCGGCGCAGAGCGACGCAGCGGGCTCGGTCATCCGGCGCCCGAACCGTCCGAACACACCGTCGACCGAGGCTGCTTCGGAGCTACGCACCGCGCCATGACATTGGCCGGTCAGATCAGGAAATGGTCCTCCATCCACATCATGCCGGGGGCGTTAGCTTTGGTAACGACGGGTCCATCGGCGACGATGTTCTTAGGAATGCCGCCGGGACCGGTCTTTTCCCCCGTGGTGACCGCCGCGACGCCGGCGATCAGCGCGCCGGCATGGATGCGGCAGGACGGATTGCGCACGGTTGCCAGCATCCTGCCGTCGGCCACCGCCTCCAGCGCCGGCGGCATCGCGTCGCAGCCGCCGATCTTGATCGACGTGCGGTTGTGCGCCTTCATGACGTTATAGGCGGCCAGCGCCATGTCGTCGTTATGGAAATACGCGGCATCGATCTTGGGGTATTTGGTCAGCAGCGTTTCCCAGATGCGCGCGACCTTGGTCACATCCCAGTCGGCGGGCTGGTCGTCCAGCACCTTCACCTTGGGATATTTCTTCACCACCGAGCGGAAGCCGCGGGCGCGGCCTTGCGCCCCGGTGTGGCCAAGCGCCCCCTGCGTCATGATGACGTTGCCCTCGCCGCCGATTGCGTCGATCAGCGCCTGGGTGACCGACGCGCCCATGAAGTCGTTGTCCGGGGCGATGAAGCTATGGACGTCGATTTGATCGAGCGGCGCGATCAGCGTGTCCATGTCGATCACCGGTGTGCCGGCGGCGATCATCTTCTTCACCGGCGCGGTGAGGGTGCCGATGCCGAATGCCTGGATCGCGGCGAAATCCCATTGCTGCGAGGCCATGTTGTCGATTGCGGCGCGTTGCTTGGTGGCGGAGAGCTCGCCGTCGAACCAGGTGACTTCGACGTTGAACAATTTGCCCCAGTATTCGGCGGCGCGCTTGCCCTGGGCGCACCAGGTCGCCTGCAGGCCGGCATTGCTGAATGCCGCCTTCAACGGCTTGGCGGAGCGACCGGCGGCTTCCGCCATCGCGGCGGCGCGCGCGGGCGAGATGCCGAAGCCGGCGACCAGGGCGGCGCTGAGTGCCGAGGCGCCGGCGGCCTCGATGAAGCGGCGACGATCGGGCCGCGGGGTTCGGGGGTTTTTGATCATTGACGTTCCTCCTGGTTTTGACGCGACGCGCGGATGGTGGGGCGGGGTTCGGGGATGGGTCAATGTTCGTGACGGGCTGGAGCAAAGGCCATCGCGCGGGCAGGGTGACCGATGGTTTCACCAGCAGGTGCTTCGGGGTCCGCCCGGCCGATGCTGACCCATGGCGTCGAATGCCATGCGGCATTGGCAGGTTTGCTTCGTCCGAATGATGGCATACGGCGTCATAACGAGGCGGCCGGTAGCGAACGCCGGGAAGCGGTTTGAGAATGCTCTATATGACCCGGACGGCTACATCCTCCGGGTGCGCGTAAGGGAGGTGCCCGAGCCGGTGCCGCCGAGTGACAACCGATACAGGTGCTCGTGCTGCTATGGCCGTCCGGACGAACGCAGTGCGCTGTACGACAATGAGAAGGGCAAAGGCGGCCACCGGCACTGTAGCGCAGAGCAAGAGCTGTACCGGTTTCGTAGCGTCGAAGCGCTGATCGCGGATTTCCCGGCGGATGTCCGGCGGATGAGAGGGGACGACGCATAAGCAACGACGCAAAGGTTCAGGTCCATGTCGGCGAGACGATGGACGACGTTGGCAGGCGCTTTGCCGATGCCTGGCACCGCATGGAGCGGGGTGAGGACGGCAACGAGAAGCACGTGTCGTTCGCCGATTGGGAGACGATGGTGAAGATCCTGTCTTCCAAGAGGCTGGGGTCGCTGCGCCATGTGCAGCAGCATCCGGCAAAGAATATCCGCATGCTGGCGTTCTCTCTCGGTCGTGACTACCGGCGTGTTTATGACGACGTTACGGCGTTGCAAGCCGCAGGCCTGCTGGACAGGGATCAGGACGGAGTGCGCGCGGACTACGACGCATTCGACGGGCGGATGCGGGTGGCACTGTGAGGTTGTGTCTTGCTCGATCTCCGGTATCGCTGCGCTTGGGGAAGGTCTGAGTAAGTCCCCTTCCGGCTGATTGGGTTATTGAAAAAGCTCACAGATTTTCGAAAGGCGGGGACTTGTTCAGACCTTCCTTAGGAAGGGATGGGCGGACGATGGGGTGGGGCATGACTACGCTGCCCGGATTTCGCTGACGAAGCGCTGCACCTCCGCGCGCAGTCGATCGGCCTGGCCGGACAGCTCGGTGGCGGCGCCGAGCACATGTGCCGCGGCGGCGCCGGTTTCACTGGCTGC
>DATJNA010000038.1:0-44551 GCA_035508435.1 Acetobacteraceae bacterium
GCTGAGCGCCTCGCGCGCGACGGCAAGCCCCGCGTCGTATTTGCCCGCGACCTGATACAGCTTGATCCGCAGGCTCCAGACCTTCGCCTTGTCGACATCGGATTGCGCACGGCCGAGGATGGTGTCGAACAGCGTGTCCGCCACGGCGAAATTCCCGACCAGGTACTCGCATTCGGACAACAGCAGATACAGTTCGAAGGTTTCTTCATAACCTCTCTGCCAGGTGTCGTGCGCCAGCAGAGCAACCGCTTGCGCGAGGTAATTGCGGGCCGAGGCATAGGCGGTGGAGTTCTTGGCGCGGCTGCCAGCCATGAGGTTCAAGGTCACGAGCCGCTCGCGCTCCTGCGGTTCCTCAATCAGGCCCGCGCCGTGGTTGAGATGGTTCGCGATATTGAAGATCTCGTCGCCAAGTTCATCCGGCCTGGTGTTTGCGGCGAGGATGCGGCCAATCCGGAGATGCGTCGCGGCACGGTCGGGTTCGGGAATTAGCGCATAGGCTGCTTCCTGGACGCGATCGTGCAGGAATCGGTAAGCGCCATCGACCCGGAAAACGAGACCCGCCAGCACCGCCTCCCAAAGGTCGACCTGGATTTGCTCCTCCGATCCTTCCAGAACCAGCGCCAGGGTCGCGATTGGCGCGACGTTGCCCAGACAGGCGAACAGGCCGAGAGCGTTTCGTGTATCGTCGGACAGACGTGTGAGTTTGGCCGCCATCAGGCCGGCGACGTTCTCGGTGAAGTCCTTGGCCAGGATGCGCGACACGTCCCACGACCACGCGGCGCGGCCGCGGTCGAACCACAGCAGGCCCTCGTCGGCGAGTGCGGTCAGGAACTGGATCGCGAAGAACGGATTGCCGTCGGTCTTGTCATGCACAAGCGCGGCGAGCGGTCGCGCCGCCGCGCTTGTGCAGTGCAGGGTCTCGGCGACAAGTTGCTCCACGTCTGCCGGACGCAGCGGCGACAATATGGTTTCCTGCACGCTGCCGCCCGCATTGCGGATCGCGGCCAGAATGGCTCTGAGCGGGTGGGACGGACCGACCTCGTTGTCGCGATAGGCGCCGACCAGCAGCAGGTCGCGCACCTCGGGATGCGTCGCCAGATGCTCCAGCAATTCAAGTGTTGCGGTGTCGAGCCATTGCAGATCATCAAGAAACAGCGCGAGCGGATGCTCGGGCCGCGCGAATACCCCAAGGAACCGGCGAAACACCCGCTGGAATCGGTTCTGGCCCTCCTGCGGCGGCAGTTGAGGAACCGACGATTGCTCGCCGATGATCAAGGTGAGCTCGGGGATAAGGTTCACCATGAGCTCGCCGTTGGAGCCCAGCGCCTCGCGCAATGCCTGCCGCCATTGCGCCACCTCCGCCTCGCTCTTGCCGAGAAGCTGCCGCACCAGCGACTGAAAGGCCTGCGCCAGGGTAACGTAGGGAATGTCGCGCTTGTACTGGTCGAACTTGCCGCCGGCGAACAAACCCCGTGGCGGTACCAGCGCCTTATGCAGTTCGTTGACGATCGACGACTTACCGATGCCGGCATATCCGGATACCAGCACGAGCTGTGTCGTCCCCTCTGCAACGACGCGATTGAACGCCGCCAGAAGGCTGTCGATCTCGGCGTCGCGGCCATAGAGCTTCTCTGGAATCAGCAGCCGGTCCGACGCGTCATGCGCGCCGAGCGCGAACGCATCGATCTGGCCCGCGGTCTCCAACAGCGTGAGACAGGTGCGCAGATCCGCCTCGACGCCGGCCGCGGTCTGGTAGCGGTCTTCGGCATTCTTGGCGAGCAACTTCGTGACGATGGCGTGCACGGGCGGGGGGACTGTCGCGGCCGGGAAGATCGGCGGCCGAGCGATGTGGTGATGCACCAATTCCATCGGATCGGACGCCGTAAAGGGCAGCGTCCCGCTGAGCATTTGGTAGAACGTGACGCCGAGCGAATAGAGATCGCTGCGGGAATCGATCGAGCGGTTCATCCGTCCGGTTTGCTCAGGCGCCATGTAGGCGAGGGTCCCGGCGATCGTCTCCGGGGCGTCCGGTCCCTGCCGTTCGCGCGGCAGCCGCGAGGAAACGCCGAAGCCGGTCAGCCGGACCTGGCCCGTTGCACGGTTGAACAAAATGTTGGTGGGCTTGATGTCTTTATGCACCAGGCCGCGTCCGTGCACGCCACCCAGCGCCGCTGCGATCGCGGCTGCGAGGGGGAGGAAGTGGCGCAACTCCATCGGCCCGCCAAGCAACCGATCGAGCGGTTCGCCGCCAGGGTCCTCGAGCACCAGAATGGTGCGCCCCTGATCCCGCAACAGTTCGATCGGACGGACCGCCCAAGCGCCGTCCAACTCGTCCCGCAACCCAAATTCGTGGCTGAACCGGAGGAGACTGGCGGGGGGCGGAGGGATATCATTCGCGACAACTGCGAGTACCGGCCTTCGAACTCCGTCGGAATCCACGCGGGTGCCGCGAAAGTAGCTGCGCTCGCCATCCCGCCACGCGGGTTGGAGGAGCGCATCGCCTTCGGCGGTGATATCCGGAATCAACGTCATCTCCAATGCTCCGAAGTCGGGCCCCGCCATCCGCTCGTCCCCCGCTCGAACGAGACCAGGCTTGTGAGTGGCACGTCGCACGCGTAGCCTGAGTTTCCAACCTACGATGAAGAGCGACCAACGCCAACGCACCGCCGCGCGGAATTCGGCGTCCCCGGTGGTCTCGCGTCCGCCGCTGCTCCCCCTGGGGCGAAACGGCAGCTCAGATGCGCCTGGCTCTGGCCGTACGACGACGGTAAAGCATCGGGAGGCGATCATGCGTCGAGACATCTCATTCACAACAACGGATGGGACGACACTGCGCGGCTGGCATTATCAGCCCGATGGTGCGGGACCGCATCCGACCATTGTTCTGGCGCACGGCTTTTCCGCTGTGAAGGAAATGTATCTCGACAAGTATGCCGAGGCCTTCGCCAGGGCAGGCTTCGCATCGGTCGTTTATGACAATCGCGGCTTCGGTGCGAGTGATGGCGAACCGAGGCAGGAAATCGACCCCTGGCTACAGATCAGGGACTATTCAGACGCCATCACATTCGCTGGGAGCCTTGCCGGAACGGACAAGGGGAAGCTCGGCATCTGGGGATCGAGTTACAGCGGCGGGCACGTGTTGGTTGTTGCCGCGATCGATCGACGAGTACGGTGCGTTGTGTCGCAGGTCCCGGTCATCAGCGGATGGCAAAACTTCCGCCGCCTCGTCCGAGCGGACTTTCTGGCGCCACTGCGAGCCGGTTTGCATGCCGACCGTGAAAGCCGTGCTGCCGGAGGCGCGCCCGGGATGCTACCCGTCGTGGCGCAGGACCCGACCGCGCCGTCGGCGCTTCCGACCGCCGATTCCTATCAGTGGTTTACCGAGACCGCTGCTGCCCGCGCCCCGGCATGGCGTAACGAAGTGACGCTGCGCACGATCGAGTACGGCTTCGGCTACGAGCCCGGGGCCCACATCGGCCTTATTTCTCCAACACCACTGATGATGATAGTCGCGATTGACGATCATCTCACGGTGTCGGACCTCGCGATCGCGGCCTATGAACGCGCCTATGAGCCCAAGCGGCTTGTATTGCTGCGTGGAGGACACTTCGACGCCTATGTGGCAGGATTTGACCAGTCGGCCGGACCGGCGTGCGAGTGGTTCCGAATGCATTTGTGCTGATTCTCGACAATTGTGAAGGCCGCGGCGCCGCAAATGGTACAGCGTTGGCTTGAGCCTGCGGCGCTGAGCGGCACGCATTGTCCATCGCCTCGGCCGAGGCGATCCTCCATCGTGACGCCGGCTTTCGATGATACAGCGGAGTGACGGGAGGATTGTGAGATGCCGTGGACGCCGGACGATGCCGAAAAGCATACCCACAAGGCGACAACCTGGGAGTTGAAGGAGCTTTGGGCAAAGATCGCAAACGACTGCCTGGAACGCACCGGCGACGAGGGTCGCGCGATTCGGGAAGCAAACGGGGTCGTCGCACGGCACGCTGAAGGCACCTTCTAGCGGCGGCCTGGTAACCCATTCCGACACGGAAATGGGAGACTCGGTCCCTATCGCCCCGGTTGCAGCACATCCTCCAGCCAGTCTGCGAACGCAGCCACGCCGATACTGAGATTGTCGATCTGGCAGTGATGGAATCCGCCCTCCTCGCGCGTGAATACCCGGAAGGTCTTGTGCCGCGATCCCACCTTGTCGAAGCACAACTGTGCCTCGGCCAGCGGGATTTGCTCGTCACCCGCGCCGTGCAGCAGCAGGAACGGACAGTCGATCCGCTGCACCACGCCGTCCAGCCTGAAATGGCGCAGCTTGGCCAGCGCCGCTTCCTGATCGGCCACGCCCAGCACCCAGAAGATGTGGTGCGCCGGGACCGACAGCGAGGGATTGCCACGTGCCGCCAGGGCCTCGAACCGGCGCTGCCACACCGCGTGGTAGTCCCATTGGGCACCCCAGGCGAAGCAGCACGCGAAGCGCTGCTCGAACGCGGCAGCACGGGGCGCGTAGTAGCCGCCGAGGCTGATCGCCATCACGCCAATGCGCCGCGGGTCGATATCGCCGCGTGCCGCGAGGAATTCATAAGCAGGCGTGGCATAGCGTTCGGTCTCATGATGCAGCGGCAGGCCACGGAAGCGGATCGCCTCGCCATTGCCTGGTCCGTCGACCAGCAGCACCGCGATGCCACGCGCCGCCAGTTCGGGCACGCCTTTGAAGAACTGAATCTCCTTCGTCACATCCAGCCCATCGAAAAACACCATCGCCGGTGCCGGACCGCTCCGCCCCGACACGGCATCGGGGTGCACCAGCAGGCCTGGCAGCGATATGCCTTCATAGGGGATTTCCACCGGCTCGATGTACGGGCGCGAAAAATTGGCGGCGGCATCCCGGAAATTGGCGACGGCGCGGCGATAGGCGGCATCGCTTTCGGGCGTCTTCGGCGTCAGGAAGCGCTCGCCGATCTGGGCGTAGTTGCAGGCACGCAACAGGTACTGCGCGCCGCTGCGCCGATGGCCCTCGGCGACGCGGGCGCGGCCAGCCGCCTCCAGCTTCTCCGCTTGTGCCGCCCAGGCGCGGAACCATGCCATGTCGTCGCCCGGTGAATCGCGCAGCGCGAGGCCCACGCGGTTCACCTCGCCGATCTCCGCCCCGCCCCACGGCGCACTGTTGAGTGCGCCAAGCAAGCCGTGCGACCAGCGATAGTCCTGCGGGAAATAGCGGAATGATGGATCCGGCGCATCGGCGGCCATGATGTCCTCCCGTCCTGCGGCCATGGTATCCTCCGGTGCTTGCGGCGCGGAGCATGATGGCGCAGCCGGCTGCGGACAAGGCGGACCCGGGCGCAGTGCAAGCGTGTGATCAGGCCGCGTAGGACACGGGCTCTGGCCAGCAATATTGCCGCGCCGCCTGGACGAAGGCGGCGAGCGGCCGCGACCAGCGTCGGCCCGCCACGCTGAGCAAGAACACGTCGCTCTCGATCGGCAGATCGAGTACCGGCCGGCTCGCCACGCCCGGAACCGCAGTGGAATGTTCCGGCAAAAAGCAGATGCCGATCCCTGCGGCCACCATGGCCATGATCCAGTCCTCGCGTTCGCCGCGAAACGCGCGAACGAGTCGAACGCCGGCTGCCGCGCAGGCCTCGGCGATCATGTCGCGATCATCGTCGGCGATCCGCGAGAGGTAGAACTGCCCGTCCAGTTCGGCCATGCTCACGGATTCGCGGCGGGCAAACGGGTGTCCGGCGGCGCAGGCAACGACAAAGCGTTCGCGATAGAGACGTTGCACCTGGAACGCCTCCTGCGGCCCGGGCAGGCAATCGAGCAAGGCAACGTCGATCGCGCCGGTTTCAAGCAGGCAGCGAAGGCGGAGGGGTCCGGTTTCCGCCATCGTGATATGCACCCCCGGATGCGCCGCCCGGAATCGCGTCAGCAGGCCGACGAAGCGTGCCGGGCCCACCGTGCTGGTCACACCGAGCCGCAGCGAAGCGCGATCGAGCCGCTGGAATTGCGTCGCCACCTGCTTTGCCGCATCGGCACGCGCCATGGTTTCCATGAGGTGCGGCTCGATCATGCGGCCGAGTTCCGTCAGGTGCGTGTTGTTGCGTTCCCGACAGAACAACAGGCCGCCGAATTCGTCTTCGAGTTTCTGGATGGCCCGGGTCAGCGCCGGCTGGCTGACATGGCATTGCTCTGCCGCACGGGTGAAATTCAGCGTGCGGCACAGCATGAGAAAATAGCGGATCTCGTGCAGTTCCATGACCTGGCCCTCGTCAGCGTTCGGACATCTGACTCGGGAAGGCAGCCGATCGTAACGTGACAAGTTCGTCATGGCATGTCCGGCCCGGCCGGCCACGCTATTTCCCGCCGGGTCGCACAGGTCAGGATCAGCCGCCGGTGACGGCATAGCCCGGCAGGCTCTCCAGCATCGGCTTGGTCGCGCCTGCCATCGTCATGGCCGTCATGCCCTGGAGCTGCAGATGGCTCAGCGGCACGCCGACCATTTTGGGACCGCCGCCGATATAGTCGCCGACCGACAGCACTACGATGGGTTCCGTGGCGTCGGGCTTCACCATCACCGTCTCGATGCTGCCGATCTTCTCATGCTGATCGTTGTAGACGGGCACGCCGATCAGGCTCTTCGCCGACATGCTGTGGTCCGTAGCCATCACGATGCCGGGGGAATAGGCAGCCTGCGCGAAGCCGGGCACCGGCGCGGCGAACGCCAACGCCAGAGCGCCGGCGGCGATCATGCTGGGAAGCTTGTTCATTTTTATCCTCCTGTTGCGGCTTAGGTGGCGCTGCGGAGGTATCCAATCGCGGCAGCATGCTGAAATGCCGATGTCGCATCGGTTCGATAGCAGCCGGTTATCGTCAACGCCCGATGCCCGGGCTATAGTGGCCTCTGGCCACCGACAACTGATAACTGCCATGGACCTGACACTCGATACCAGGCTGTGCATCGGCATACAGACCATTCATCGTCGCACCGAACCGGCGACCGATGCCTGGTGCCCCTGCATCGATGAGCTTGTCGCGCTGGTAGAGCTGGTTGATCGCTGCGGCTATGATTCGCTCTGGGTCGGCGACCATGTATCGTTCGCCGTGCCGATCCTCGATCCGCTGCTGCAACTTGCGCAGGCGGCCGTGGTGAGCCGGCGGCTGACGCTGGGCACCGGGGTCTATCTGCTGCCGCTGCGGCATCCCGCGCCGGTGGCCAAGCAGGTCGCCACGCTCGACCATCTCACCGAGGGCAGGCTGATCTTCGGCGTCGGTGTGGGCGGCGAGTTTCCCAAGGAATACGAAGTCTGCGGCGTGCCGCGCAACGAGCGTGGCGCGCGGCTGGCGGAAGGCGTGGCAGTGCTGCGCAAGCTATGGACCGGCCAGACGGTCAGTCACGACGGCCGCTGCTATGGACCGTTCACCGACGTGCGGATGCAGCCGCCGCCGCGCCAGCCGGGCGGGCCGCCGCTCTGGTTCGCCGGCCGCAGCGACGCCGCACTGCGCCGCATCGGCCGCATCGGCGACGGCTATCTGAGCTACGTCGTGACGCCCGACATGTATCGCGCAGCCCTGACAAAAGTTGCTGACGCAGCGGGGCAGGCGGGGCGGCAGCCCGGCAACTTCGGCAGCGGCCATCTGCTGTTCGCCAGGCTGGACGACACCTATGAAAAGGCGCTGGATCGCGCCACCGAGACGCTCAGCGTCCGCTACGCGATGGACTTCCGTAAGCCTGCGATGCGCTACTGTGCACTCGGCACGCCGCAGCAGGTGGCGGAACGCATCCGCGACTTCCATGCTGCCGGGGTGCGGCATGTCATCCTGGATTTGCTCGGCCCCTACGAGCAGCGGAATGCGCAGATCGAGCAATTTGCCGCGGAGGCGATGCCGCTGCTGAAAGAATTGCGATAGGCCGCTGCCGGTGCGATGCCGCGGTGGACCCGTTTCGCGCCGTGTCATGACAGTCGGCAGGTGCACGGCGCGCCGTGGAACGACCGGCGGCGGGTGCATGGCTCGCCGCGTCTGTTGCCGCAGGTGGGTTGCCGCAGGTGGGTTGCCGCAGGTGGGTTGCCCTTGGCCGCCGGGGACCGTATAGTGCCGTCATGTTCTGTGGCCTGCACCTCGCCTGCCGGACTGCCCGCGCTGCCGCGCGCTGCTCTGCGCGCCTGGTCGCCACATCGATCGCCCTCGGCCTCCTCCTTCGACTTAGCCGCCCCTGAGCGCTGCGCCGGGTGGTTGAACGCCGGCTTCGCTCAGGGGACCCCCTGAGGCCAATGTCGTGCAATCAAACCCGAGGACGTCACCCTCATGAGCATCACCCATCCCAGCTTCGGCACGCTGGACGACGACCGCATCATCATCTTCGACACCACCCTGCGTGACGGCGAGCAATCGCCGGGCTTCTCCATGAACCTCAACGAGAAGATCCGCATGGCGGAGGCGCTGACGGAGCTGGGTGTCGACGTGCTGGAGGCCGGCTTCGCCATCGCATCCCCAGGCGATTTTGCAAGCGTGAAGACGATTTCGGAGACCATCGGCCAGCGCGACAACACCCCGGTGCTCGCCAGCCTGGCCCGCGCTGGCCAGATGGACGTGATGAGCGCGGCCGATGCGTTGCGTCCGGCGAAGCGCAAGCGCATCCATATCGTGATCGCCACCTCCGACCTGCACATGAAGCACAAGCTGCGCATGACGCCGGACGAGGTGATCGCGGCCACGGTGGATTCGGTGACCCTGGCGCGACAGCACGCCGACGACGTGGAGTGGTCGGCGGAAGATGCAACGCGGAGCGATGCCGATTTCCTGTGCCGCGTGGTGGAGGCGGCGATCAAGGCCGGCGCGACGACGATCAACCTGCCTGATACCGTCGGCTACGCGCTGCCCGAGGACATGGAGCGCATGTTCTCCAACGTCCGCAACCGAGTGCCGGGGATCGAGAACGTCATTCTCTCCACCCACAATCATAACGATCTTGGGCTGGGAGTGGCCAATACCATCGCCTCGATCCGGGCCGGCGTGCGCCAGGTGGAGTGCACCATCAACGGCATCGGCGAGCGTGCCGGCAACGCGTCGCTGGAAGAGATCGTGATGGCGATCCGCACGCGGCGCGATGCAATTCCTTACGTCAATCGCATCACGACCGAGCAATTGCTGCGGACGTCCAAACTGCTGTCCACCATCACCGGGTTTGATGTGCAGCCTAACAAGGCAATCGTCGGGCGCAACGCGTTCGCACACGAAGCGGGGATCCATCAGGACGGCGTGCTGAAGAACGCCGCAACCTACGAAATCATGACGCCGGAGAGTGTCGGCTGGCAGAAGTCAAGCCTGGTGCTGGGCAAGCACTCGGGGCGCGCCGCGTTCCGCGACAAGCTGAACACCTTGGGCTATGGCGAGATCGGCAACAATCAGCTCAACGATGCTTTCCGCCGCTTCAAGGAGCTGGCCGACCGCAAGAAGGTGGTGTTCGACGACGACATCGTGGCGTTGGTCGATGATGAGGTGATGCGCGACCACGAGCGCGTCCGCTTTGTCTCGCTGGATTTGCGCGCGGGATCGAAAGCGCCGCCGCGGGCGGAACTCGAGCTGGCGGTGGATGGCGTCACGAAGCAGGCGGTCGCATCGGGCGACGGGCCGGTGGATGCGACGTTCAATGCGATCCGCGAGATCTTCCCGCACGAGGCGAACCTGGTGTTGTTCTCGGTCGGCGCGGTGACCGAGGGCGCCGATGCGCAGGCCAAGACCACGGTGCGGCTGGAGGAAAACGGCAAGCTGGTCGATGGCCAGGGTGCCGACACCGATACGATCGTTTCCGCCGCCCGCGCCTATGTGCATGCGCTGAACAAGCTGACGGTGAAGCGCGTGCGGACGGAGCCGCAGGCGCTGTCGGCGTAACCGCGGGGCAGCGGCACACTGGCTGGCGTGCTACATGATGGCGGGTGAATCCTGCCCCGGCGATGGTCGGGTCAGGTTTCCCGCCATTCACATTTCCCCTGGTGTGGTGGCAAGGACTAACGCCGACGGCCCGCGTCGGGGTGTCGCCGGCGCAGGCGGCGCCGACGATGACCGTGATAATCGGCCGCATCGTCGGTTCTATGGCGCCACTGCCGGCTGTCTGTCCGGTCAGCGCAGGGAACCGGCGGGGCCCCGGTTGCCTGTTGGTTTTGCTGCGGTACCTGCGCAAACCGGATGGTCGTGATCAGTTGTAACCCCAGTAGCCTGAGCTGCCCTTGTTGGGCGCGTAGCTCGGTCCGTAGCGGCCGCCCGATTGCATGATGTCCGGGTTATCGAGCGGATCGGTCGAGGGCGGTGCTTCGGTCAACGGCGACGTGGCGGGTCTGGCCGTGCTGCCCTCGGGACCGGTGATGCCCAATGCCTGCGGGCTGGCCGCGCATCCGGTCAGTGACAGCAACAGCAGGACGCGGCAAAGCAGGCGCATGGCGTCATTCTGCGCTGCATCATGTCGAAGCGAAAGAGGCTTCATCATGTCGAAGCGAAAGAGGCTTCCGCCGGCCCAACACCACTCTTCTCCCCCCTCGGCCACAAACCGGACCGATGCGCCGAGGGCGAAGCGCGGCGTTTGCTGTCGGGTTCGCCCCCTTGCCCAACCAACGGGCAAGCGGGCGTGCGCAACTCAGGCCGCCGGCTGCATCACGTGGATCTCGCGCTTCTCCAGCAGGTCGCGCGTCTTTGCTCCGTACGCCGCCATGTGCGGCGATGCAGCGTGCGCCTTCAGGTGATCCGGGCTTTCCCACTTCTCGACCACCACGAACGTATCGTTGCCGAACTTCGCGCCGGGAAACTCCGCGTCGATGACCGGGCCATACTCGATGCAGCCGGCCTCGGCATGCACCGCCGGCATGTTGGCGCGGAACGCCGCCAGCACTTCCTCTCGCTTGCCGGGCTTCGTCGTGATGATGGCCAGCACGTGGATCATGGTCTCCTCCTGTTCAATGAACCCGAATGCTGGGAAGCTTGCCCGGGCCGCCGTGTCGCGGCAACCCGGGGAGGACCGACGGCATGAGCTACGAAACGCCCTATGCAGGCCTGAAGGTGGTCGATCTAAGCCAAGGCGTGGCGGGGCCCTATTGCGCGATGCTGCTGGCCCAGTACGGCGCCGACGTCATCAAGGTGGAGCCGACGGAGAGCGGTGATTGGAGCCGCGGCCTGGGCGTGCGCTATGGCGACAACACCGCGTATTCGATCGCGCCCAATCTTGGCAAGCGCTCCATTGCGCTGGACCTGAAGCAGGATGCCGGGCGGATCGCGCTATGGCGGCTGATCCGGGGCGCCGACGTGTTCCTGCAAGGCTTCCGCCCCGGCGTGATCGAGCGGCTCGGCTTCGGCTATGCCGCGGTTTCTGAACGCCAGCCGCGCATCCTGTACGTTTCCATCTCGGGATTCGGCCAGACCGGGCCTCTGGCCGAACGGCCGGCGATGGATCCCGTGCTGCAGGCCTATACTGGCCTGATGGCGGAGAACCGCGGCGAGGATGGCATCCCGCACCGTATCCCGATCATCTCGATCGACATGAGCACGGCGCTTTATGCCTTCACCGCGGTGGCGGCGGCGCTGCATGCACGGCGTGACCTGCCGCATGGACGGCATATCGAGGCCAGCCTGATGCAGGGCGCTGCCAGCCTGCAGGTGGTGCGCCTGATGTCGTCCTATCTGGAGGGCGGTGTCGTCACGCCGGTGGTGCCGCCGAACGGCGTGCATCGCACCGCCGATGGCTGGATCTCGGTGACGGTGGTGCGGCCGTTCGAATGGCAAGGCTACTGCCGTGCATTGGAACTGCCATTGTTCGAGAACGATCCGCTGTTGCAGACCACGGAGGGGCGGAAAGATCATGCGGCCGAGATCGGTGCGGTGATTCGACCGTTGCTGGCGTCCCTGACGACGGAGGACGTGTCCGCGCGGCTGGCGGCGCAGCGCGTGATGCACGAGCAACTCAACAGCTATACGGAGTTCCTGCGGCAGAAGCATGTGGAGGAGAGCGGGGCAGTCGCCTGGCTGCGCCATCCGCAGGTGTCGCAGCCGATGCCGATGCCGAACCTGGTCGGTCTGCCACCTTTCGCGGATGGTTCCCCCCGCGCCATCGCCCCCGCGCTGGGCGAGCAAAGCGAGTCGATTTTGCGCGAGCATGGCTACACGGCAGATGAGATCGCCGCGCTGAAGGCGGAGGGGACCGTCCGGTAGCATCCATCGCGTCGTTACGGCGTGGTGCAACTAGCGAGGCTTGAGGCGACGAAGCGTCCCGTCCGTGTCATTGCGAGGAACGGAGTGAGGAAGCAACCCTGTTCGAAGCAGAGGCACCGCGAGTAGCTGCGTCTACTCGACCGGGATTGCTTCGTCCCGCCACGCTTCGCTCGCGCTCCTCGCAATGACAGGATGATTGTCACTGCGCTTGCCGTAATGACACGATGTTTGTTGCCACGTCCCTCACAATGACACCATGGTTGTCGCTACACCCGACGCAATGACACCATGGTTGTCGCTACGCCCGACGCAATGACACCATGGCGGTCGCTGTGCTCCTCGCAATGGGGCAATGCTGTCGTCAGAACCGCGCGGAAACCTGCAACGCCCCGAAGCTGAAGATATTGCCCTCCTGGCCATGCCAGGTTTTGGTCTGGAACACTTGCTCGTAGCTCAGCCGAACGCCCCAGATGATGACCGCGACGCCGGCCTCGAAATCTCCTACCAGTGGATATATGTTCACATGCGGGCTGGAGGAAAACGTATTGCCGTTCAAGAACAGATCGTGCGCTACGGCCTGGCCGTCGGCGCCGACGAAAAAGTACCAGGCCGACGGGCGCGGCACGAACACCTGGCTGCCCTCCAGGCTCGGCGGCAGCCGCCCCGGACCGAAATCGGCATCGAGGTTCTGACCGACGCGCAGCACGGCGCCCGCCTGGGCATAATCCCGCACGTTGCCCACGCCCGCCGACACCGCAGGCAGCACGTCCGACGCCAGGCCGCCGATCGCTCCCAGCGGCACGCGCCAGGTCCGTCCGCCATAGATCTCGAGCGTCGGCTCGTCATGAAGTTGATAACCCCAGCCGCGGTCCTCCTGTTGGCCGATCAGGCGATGAAACGCGTTCTGTACTTGCTCACCCAGAGCGATCTCGCCGACCGCGCCGACATCGATCGCCAGCGTGTTCTCAACATTGGCCTGATCGTTGATCAGGCCGGCATGCAGTGCCAGATAGCCCGCGTAGGGGCGCTGGTGCGGGTTGGGCGGATTGGCATCCGTGTCATCCGGCGTGAAGATCTGCTGGAACACGCCCAGGTTCATCCGGGTGATGCCGTCCCCCCAAAGCCAGTGGGAGAACCCGTTCAGGCCGCCCGGCACCATGCTCGGCGTCGAAGTCCAATTGATGCCCATGCCGTTGGTGTAATTCCGATCGGATGGCGTGTTCGGCGTGATGGAGGAGTTCTCCAGTTGCAGTGTCCAGATGCCGGCGTCGTCGTCCGAGGCTGCCCTGGCAGCACGGCCAGGCAGCAGCAGGCTTGCCAGGAGCAGTACATAAACAGGCGGTCGGATCGCCGCCAGCCGAGGCAGGGACATGTTGGAACCAGCCTATCAATGCCAGAGAGATCGGAAGGCACGGAACGCCGCCGGGACCGGGCCGCGCCCGCTGCGTGTTACAATGGAATGGTCCCGCCCCGCAACGCCACCCCGCGCGGCGGGCAATCCCGGCACGGCCACGTGGCACAAAAGCCTCCGCTTGCGCCGGTTCCCCTACTCTCGCGCCAGCTCCACTGTCTTGAAATCCGCGGGCACGATGATCTCCAGCACTTCGCAGTCATCGGAGAAGTCCAGCACCGTGTGCCGAATCCCTGGCGGTTGGAGCCAACAGCTTCCCGCCTGCATCAATTGCTCACCGTGATCTTCGAATTCGTTCTTCACCCAGCCCTTCAGAACGTAGACGAGCTGCAGTTCGGTTTCGTGGAAATGCCGCTTGCGCACTGCATCGGTGCAAGGACCGAGGAAGCGGATGACGTGGGCCTGGCACAACCCCTCGGTCGCCGCCGCAATGCCAAGATCACGATAGAGTGCGTAGGACCGCAGGCCATCGGCCTTGAAGTCGGCCTCGGCGTGATGGCTTACCGTGAAGCGCTGCTTTGCCCGTCTGTGGGTCGCCGGCGTGGGCTTCGCGGCAGCCTTGGCACGGCGCGTGGTGCGGTTGGCCGGTGTCTTCTTCGCGGCCCGCTTCACAGCGGTGGTCTTTGTGTTGCGCGCGGCGTTCGCCTTGCGGGCACGCGACTTGTGCGCGGTCTTCGCCTGCCTCGGCGTCTTTCGACTCGTCGCTGTCCTGGCCATCCCTTCCCCCTGGTCGTTATCTCCGAAGTCGTTCGTTCACGACGGAAGCAGCGTAATCGCCGAAGGGCTGCCGGCGTGGATGCGCTGTCCGGTCGGCGTGATCTGCCCCGTCGACTTGTTGACGCGGAATACCGTTATGTCGTCGCTGTCCTGATTGGCCGCGAGCAAGCAATCACCGGTGGGATCGAGCGTGAAGAAGCGCGGCTTTTTGCCGCCGGTCGGCGTGTTGCCGAGCAAGCTGAGTTGTCCGTCGGCGGCGATCGAGAACAACGCAATGTCGTCGCGGCCGCGGTTGGAGACATAGAGGAACCGCCCATCGGCGGCGACGGCGATCTCCGCCGTGGTGTTCTTGCCGCTGTGCCCTGGCGGCAGCGTGGCGATGATCTGCGCCTCGGCCAGCGCGCCGGTGGCGGCGTCCCAGCCATACACGGTGACGGTCGAATCCAGCTCGTTGTTGACGTAGAGCACCGGCAGCGCCGGGTGGAAAATGCAATGCCGCGGCGCCGCGCCGGGACGCGAGGCCACCGGGCCTTGCGCGGTCAGCTCAATGCGTCCGGCGGTGGGGTCGAAGCGGAACACGAAGGTGCAGTCGAAGCCCTTGTCCGGCACGACGACGAAGCAGCCGCTCGGATCGCAGACCGCGGCGTGTGGATGTGACGACGCCTGCTGCGCCGCATCCGGTCCTGGCTTGCCGGGAAGCTGGAAAAGCTGGTGCACCGGCAGCAGCCTGCCGTCGGGCTCTAGCGGCATCACCGCAACGGCGCCGCTGCCGTAATTGGCAACCACCAGATGACGCGCGTCGGCTGGCAGCGCCGCATCGACCGGATTGTTGCCCTGGCAGGGCATCTGGCTCAGCAGCGTCAGACTGCCGGTGTCCGGGGCGATGGCGAAGGCGCTGACATGGTCGCGCCCGCCATGCACGGAGTACAACACGCGGCGATCGGATCGCGCCGTGAACAGGGATGGGTTGGCCAGGCCGCGGAGAAGCTGCACGTGGGTCCAGGCGGCGGCCGGATCGTCGAAACGATAGACATGGATGCCGTCGGCGCGGCCGTCGCGGTCCGACGTCGTGTAGCCACCAACATAGGCGAACATCGTCTTCCTCCCGGGCCGGCCATGCCTGGCCCGCTAACGGTGCGAGGAGCTTCGCATCATGGCAAGCCTTCGCGAGAGTTTGCGTCGCTGCCGCCTTGCCCGCAATCGCCCGGGCACGCGACCTGGTCCAGGATGATGCGCGGCATGGCGGGATCGTCACCGATCGTGCCCAGATCGAGCAATGGCGCGGCATCGTCGCGGTGCGCACGCTCGGCGGCGAGAAGCGCGGGCAGGTCCTCGCGGACGTGGGCGCCATCACCGGCGAGGAATCCCAGCACGGCGACGGGACGGCTGCGCCAGGCACCCAGGGCATCGGCGACCAGCGGCGGTTCTTCGAGAAAGGCGGCGCGCACTTGGCGGAACCGGCGCATGTCGGAGAGGGCGTTGACATGGCGGTGCAACGCCATCCGTCGGCCGGGCGTGCGGGCCGAACCATGCCCCACCAGCAGGATGGAATAGCGCGGCGCATCCGGTCCGCAGGCTCGGACGGCACGCGCTGCGGCTACGTCAGGCAAGCCGGGATGTAGCCCGACCGGCGGATGGCAATGGAAGTCGCGGCCAGGGAATGCGCTCAGTGCACGCGGGATCGCTTGGCGCACGAACCAGCCTTGCTCTATGAAGAACGGCACGACGTGCACAACAGGGGCAGTCACGTCGGCGATTGCCTCGGCGACGGATGGTGACCCGTTGAGCAATCCCGTGGCGACCTGGGCAAAGTGGCTGCGCAAGGCAGCGGCGTGCGTGCACAACGTGCGCGCCGCGTCCGGGTAACGCGCCGAGCCGTGCGCGATCAGCACCAGCGCATCGTTGCGCCAGGACGGCTCCGGAATGATCGCCGCATCTTCTGAACCACCCATTTGCCACACTCGCGCTTCGCTTTTCCGGCCAGCCTGCTCTACGCTGCGATGCTGTCCCGGACAGTGGGGAGAGCAAGCATGTCCACAGCGAACCAGCAACCGCGTGGTGAGCTGTCGCTACGCACCGTGGCGATGCCGGCGGACACCAACCCGGCCGGCGACATCTTCGGCGGCTGGATCATGTCACTGATGGACCTGGCCGCGGGCGTGTCGGCCGGCACGCTAGCGAAGGGCCGCGTGGCGACTGCCGCGGTCTCCAATTTGAGTTTCCTCCAGCCGGTGAAGGTGGGTGACGTGGTCTGCGTCTATACCGACATCGTGCGCACCGGCCGGACTTCGATCACGCTCGCGGTGGAGGCGTGGGTGCTGCGGCGCGGCCAGGGCGAGCGGACGCGCGTCACCGCGGCGGAGTTTGTACTGGTCGCGGTCGACGAGGACGGCCGGCCTCGGCGGTTGCCGGAAGTCTGAGGCTTACCCGCCAAACTGCCGCATGAGGGGTGCCCAGCGGTCGAGGATCGGCGCGATCTCATCCTCCTTCGCGGCCGGCAGGCTGATCACCACGCGCGAGACGCCGAGATCATGGTAGTGCTGCAACCGCTCCGGCGGGATGCGGAAGATGGTGATCGGCAGCTCCGACGGGTCACGGCCGGCGGCGCGGACCATGTCGTGGAACTGCGGCAGGAAGTTCGTCACGTCGTCGTATTGCGGCCGGCCCGCGCGGGGAATCCAGCCGTTGCCATAGCGCACCGCGCGCCGCGCACCGTAAGGCCAGGCGCCGCCGACGATGATCGGCGGATGCGGCCGCTGCACCGGCTTCGGCCACATCTGCATCGGCGCGAAGTCGACGAACTCGCCGTGGTATTCGGGCGTCTCCCGGGTCCAGATCGCCTGCATCGCCTCGATCCGCTCGCGCGACAGCTTGTGACGGGTCTCGAACACGGTGCCGTGGTGCTCCATCTCCTCGCGATTCCAGCCGTTGCCGACACCAAACAAGAATCGGCCGTCGGAAAGCTGGTCGATGGAGGCGACGGTCTTGGCGGTGTGGATCGGATCGCGCTGGTTCATCAGGCAGACGCCGGTGCCGACCTTCAGGCTCGTCGTGGCGACCGCAGCGGATGTGAGGGCGAGGAATGGGTCCATGATGTCATAATAGGGGCGCGGCAGGTCGCCGCCGCCCGGGAACGCGGTGCTGCGCGCGAGGGGGATGTGCGAATGCTCTGGCACCCAGAGGGATTCGAAGCCACGCTCCTCCAGCAACCGGCCGAGCGGGCCGGGCCGCATCGAATCCGCGGTAAAGAACATCGCTGCGCCGAATAACATGCTGGCTCGCTCCCCAGGTGCGTCATGCGCGCCGAGTGTGCGACGTCGGCGGCGGATTGGGCAAATGGCGGAGCGGACAGATCGTCGGTGAATGCCACGCCGCTGGCCCGGAAGTCTGAGTCAGACACGATGGCCGGGTTACAAAACGCACGATGGTATGCGCAGACTTATCGTGGCCGAGCTTGGCTCGGCCATCGGTGCAGCATTGCCGA
The DNA here is from genome assembly GCA_035508435.1 of Acetobacteraceae bacterium. GTDB lineage: Bacteria > Pseudomonadota > Alphaproteobacteria > Acetobacterales > Acetobacteraceae > JASHVB01. The sequence goes on from DATJNA010000038.1 coordinate 17,811, forward strand.
TTTTGTTCGTCGATCCGTCCTCGAGGAGCAGGCCAGCCCCGTTGCCGGGACTGGCCAGGCTCCTACTTGCGTTCTATGGTGAGCTGTGGTGAGCCTGACCGTTACGGTCCAAGTCATCACTATCCGCAAGCGGAGCCAACGATGGTGGCTCATCGCGAGCTCCTTCGAGAAGCCGGTCGGGCCTATTCCCGGCCGGCTCCTGTTTTTTCAGCCATGATTGTCAACGGCGTTTGAACGGCGGCCGCGACACATACGCGGGCAGGATCAGATCTTGTATCCCTGCCGCGCCAGCAGCCGCCATTTGCCGCGCTGGCGTACCCACACGATCAGCACGCCGAACCGCAGCGTGTTCTGCTTGCCATCCACTTCGTTCACACCATTGAACACGAAGCGCGACATCGCGTTGCTGCCATTGAGCAAGATGTTCAGGTCGCTGAAGCTGATCGTCTTCCATACCGACTTGCCATTGCCGGCCTGGTCGATGAACTCCTTCCGGGTCTGTACCCGTCCGGTGGAGTGGCCGTAGGCGATCGGGTCGGTGCATAGCGCGTTCAGCAGCTTGCCGTCAGCGTTCAGCAGTCCCATGCGATAGGCCTCGACGGCGGCCGCAACGGCGGTGGTCTCGCCGGAGGTCGCAGCGACTGCATCGGCGCTGCCCGATGCGACTGCCCACAACAAGCCGGTCCCGGCCGCAACCATATGACGGCGTTCGATTGGCATAGTTTCCCCCTGTCGCTTCGCCGGGCGCGTGGTCTGCCCCGCCGGCATGCCACTACTGCTCCGCAACGACGCTGTCACGGCCCGGCTTGGCAGAGCCGGCACGGCATGGTGTACAGCAGGCAAAGGCAACGGGGACAGGCGCATGAGCGAGATCAACACCAGCGGATTGAAGGCGCGCGTGATCGACTCGGTGAACGATCATGCCAAGCTGGCCCAGGTCATCAACGACAGTCTGTTCTCGTTCGGCGAGCTTGGGTTCCACGAATATGAAACGTCGAAATTCCTGACCGCCACTTTGGAGCAAAATGGATTTGCGGTGCAGCGCGGCGTGGCAGGGATGCCGACCGGATGGGTCGCGCGCTGGGGTTCGGGCGGTCCGGTCATTGCCATTGGCAGCGACACCGACGCGCTGCCCAACGTGTCGCAGAAGCCGGGCGTTGCCTGGCATGAGCCGATGGTGGAGGGCGGTCCCGGCCACGGCGAGGGCCATAACTCCGGCCAGGCGGTGAACATTGCCGCCGCGCTGGCGTTGAAGGAGACGATGCAGCGCGAGGGCATCCCGGGCACGCTCGTGCTGTGGCCCGGCATCGCGGAGGAGTTGCTCGCCGGGAAAGCGTTCCAGGTGCGGGACGGATTGTTCGATGGCGTCGATGCGGTGATCTTCACCCATGTCGGCTTCGCGATGGAGACCGGCTGGGGCGAGGTGCGCGGCGCCGGCGGGTTGATTTCCGCGGAATACGCATTCCATGGCGCGTCCGCCCATGCCGCTGCGGCACCGTGGCGCGGACGCAGCGCGCTCGATGCGGTGGAGCTGATGAACGCCGGATGGAACATGCGCCGCGAGCATTTGCGGCCGGAGCAACGCTCGCACTACATCATCACCTATGGCGGCGAGCAACCCAACGTGGTGCCGGCGCTGGCGAAGGTCTGGTACTATGTGCGCGAGACCGACGTGGTGAACGTGCGCAAGAACTTCGCCATTTTGAACCGCATCGCCGACGCGGCGGCAATGATGACGGATACCGAAGTGAGCCGCCGCATCCTCGGTGCATCCTGGCCGCGGCATTACAACAAGGTGCTGGCCGAGACGCTGCAGGAGAACATCGATCTGGTCGGCATGCCGACCTGGACCGACGATGACGATCGCTTCGCGCGCGCGGTGCAGCGCGCGGGGGGTGGCGAGGCAGTCGGGCTGCGGTCGCAGCCGGGCAAGATCATCGTCAACCCGTTCAGCCCGGGCACGGATGATATCGGCGACGTCTCGTGGGTGGTGCCGACGGTGCAGCTTCGCTATCCGGCGAATCTCGCGAACCTGCCAGGGCACCATTGGGCGAACGCGATGACGATGGCGACGCCGATCGCGCACAAAGGGGTGGTGGCAGGAGCGAAAGTGGTGGCCGCGACCGTGTTGGACCTGCTGCTGAGCCCGGAGTTGGTGACGGAGACGAAGCGGTATTTCGAGGCGCAAACAAGAGAGCAGAAGTATGAACCGTTCATCGGCAAGGACGACAAGCCGCCGACCGATCTGAACCAGACGGCGATGGACAAATTCCGGCCGCTGATGCAGCCGTTCTATTATGATGCCGCGCGGCATGATACGTACCTGGAGCAACTCGGCGTGACCTATCCGGCGATCGAGCGGCCCGCTTGAACTCGCGCGTCATCGCTGGAGCTTGCGCGTCATCGCCGGACTTGACCGGGCTATCTGCTCCGGCTTTTTTTTCGGCCGCGGATGGCCGCAACAAGCCCGGCCATGACGGGTTCGGCAGGAGTGTCCCATGAGCTTTGAACCGCAGCGCTTCGACTTCTCCATCCCCGTGCGTGTGAACCTCTACTCCGACACGCAGACCAAGCCATCGCGCGGCATGAAGCAGGCGATGATCGAGGCCGAGGTCGGCGACGAGCAAGTGGGGTCCGACCCCTCGGTATGGGATCTGTGCGACCGGGTGGCGGCATTGCTCGGCAAGGAAGCGGCGGTGTTCCTGCCCTCCGGCACCATGTGCAACCAAGTGGCGATTGCCACGCATTGCCGCCCGGGCGATGAGATCCTGGCGCACGAATCCGCCCACATCATCACCAGCGAGGCCGGTGCACCCGGCGCCATCGCTGGCATCTCAATCAAGGGCCTGCCCGGCGAACGCGGCCAATTCACCGCCGAAGCCGTTACCGCCGCGATCCGCCCGCGCAACCGCAACACGCCGCCACAGACGCTGCTGGAAGTGGAGCAAACCTCCAACCGCGGCGGCGGCGCGTGTTGGAGTGTCGAGGGCCTGCGCGCGGTGACGGCGATCGCACACAAGCATGGTCTGGCCACTCACATGGATGGCGCGAGATTGCTGAACGCCGCGGTTGCGTTGGGCGTGCCGGCCACCGACCTGACCGAGGGTTGCGACACGGTGTGGCTGGATTTCACCAAGGGCCTGGCAGCGCCGCTGGGCGCCGTGCTGGCGGGCAGCAAGGCCTTCATCGGCGAGGCTTGGCGCTGGAAGCAGCGGCTGGGCGGGGCGATGCGCCAGGGCGGCATCTGCGCCGCCGCCTGCCTCTATGCGCTGGACCACAATGTGGTGCGGTTGGCCGAGGACCATGCCAACGCCAAGGCACTGGCGCGCGGCTTGGCGCAACTCCCTGGCATCACCGTGGAGCATCCGGAAACCAATCTGGTGTTTTTCGATACCAAGGGCACCGGCATGACCGCCGCAGCCTTCGCCGGCAAGCTGAGGCAGCGCGGTGTGCTGGTTTCCACCTCGGACACCTATCGCGCTCGCGCCTGCCTCCACCTGGACGTGACAGCGGCCCGGGTCGAGGAAGCGCTGTCGGTCATGCGCCAGGCGGTGAACGCCTGACACGGCTCAGCCCCGGGACGGATCCCGGGGCGGGGCTGTCTCATACCGATGTCAATGGTTGGGGTTGCCCGTCCCGCCATTGTTGGCGGCATTGTTCGGGTTGCCCGGTGGGACGTTGTTCGCGCTCCCCTGATTCGTCGGGTACGGCGTCGTGGGTTGGTCGTTGTTATTGTTCGAGTAGCTGTTGCCGGTCTTGTGCGTGCCGGCGGTGTTGTAGTTCGGGCTGCCATTGGCAGGCGCGGTCTGGCCGTTGTCAGCGCTGGGCGGCATGGGCTCGTTCGCGCTGTTGGCTTGGTTGGCGCCGTTGGTCCCGTTGTCATACGAGCCGTTGTTGGCTTGGCCGTTCTGGTTTGCCGGCTGGATGTTCATCGACTGCAGCGTCGCCAGGTCGATTTCGCCGTTCGCGTTCAGATTATGCGACTGCTGCCACTGCCTGACGCCGTTCTCGGTCATCGGCCCCCAGACGCCATCGATCGAGCCGTTGTAGTCGCCGTTCTGCCTCAGCGTGCTCTGCACCTGGCGCATCATCCCACGCGATACCGGCGCCACCGTCTGGGTGCTGGTCGTCATGGTGTTGGACGCCGTGTTGTAGGTGCTCGGGGTCGCGTAGTTGGCCGGGGGCGCATAGCTGCCCTGGCTGTATTGGCTGCCGCCATTGCCACCGCCGAACATGGAGCATGCGGGTAGGGCGGTCAGGGCGCCAAGCGCCAACAGGGCGCCGAGGTTGCGGGGCTTCGTCATGGAGGTCTCCTCTAGGATGCGGAAACAACAGCCGTGCAGCGAAAAAGTGCCGGATGCGGCTCTAGTTCCCGCAGGCAACGGCATGTGATCCGCCAGTTGGGTTTGCCACCGCTCAGCGGAGAGAAATCGCGATCTCGTGGAACAATCGGGCGGGCAGCCCACCACCCATCACGCCCCGCATCGGCCGGCCGTCGTCATTGCCGAGCCAGACCCCGGTGATCGTGCCGTCGTTGACGCCGATGAACCAGGCGTCACGGAAATCCTGCGTGGTGCCGGTCTTTCCGGCGACGTCGCGCCCGGGCACGGCCGCAGCCCGGCCGGTGCCGTCACGGACCACCGCCGCGAGCATGCGCGCCATCATGGCGGCATGTTCCGGATCGATGACGGCGACCGGCGGATGTGCGGCGGCGAAGCTATCCACACCGTATGGCGTGACCCGGTGGCCATGATTGAAGAAAGCCGCATAAGCGGCGGAAAGTTCGAGCAAACCCACCTCGCCGGTACCCAGCGCCAGCGAGGCATCGTCGGGCAGCCGGTCGGCGATGCCCAGCCGGGCCGCCGTCGCCGCCACGACACGCGGCCCGCCCGCTTGCAGCAGCAACCGCACCGCGGCGGTGTTGATCGACTGGGCCAGTGCCTCCTGCAGGGTGATCTCGCCCAGGTAGCGATGCTCGAAATCCGCCGGGCTCCAGCGACCAATGCGGATTGGCGCGTCCAGCACCATGGAATCCGGCGTCAGACCCCGCTGCAGCGCGCTGAGCCAGGTGAAGACCTTGAACGCAGAGCCCGGCTGTCGTCGCGCCTCCACGGCCCGGTTGAACGAACCCGAGCGATAATCGCGTCCGCCTACCATGGCACGCACCGCCCCGGAGGCGGCATCCAGCACCACCACTGCACCCTGGGTCACACCGGCCGCTGCGCCCGGGCCGTCGAGCAAGGCCGCCAGCCGGGATTCGGCGACCGCCTGGATGTGCGTATCCAGCGTGGTGCGAAGGATAGCGTCCGTGTTGGCCGAGAGCTCCGGCTGAGCCTGGGCCGCCACCCAGTCGGCGAACCAGCCGGCGGCGATCGCGGGCGGCGGTGGGAACGCGATCCGGGCGGCGGCGGCACGAGCCTGGGTCTCGGTGATCGCACCCGTCTCCGCCATCGCCGACAGCACTTCCTTGGCGCGGACGGTGGCCGCGGCCGAATCGACGCGGGGATTGAAGCGGGATGGCGCGCGCGGCAGCCCGGCCAGCACCGCCGCCTGCCACAGCGTCACCTGCCTGGCGGATACTCCGAAATAGACATGCGCCGCCGCATCCACACCCCAGGCGCCGGCCCCCAGGTAGACGCGGTTCAGGTAAATCTCCAGGATCTGACGCTTGGTGAAATGCTCGTCCAGCCAGATGGTCAGCAGCAACTCCTGCACCTTGCGGCGAAAGGTCCGCGCGTTGGTCAGGAACAGGTTCTTGGCGACCTGCTGGGTGATGGTGGAACCGCCCTGGACGATGCGGCCGGAGATTACGTCGGTCCAGGCGGCGCGTGCCATACCGATCGGGTCGATGCCGGGATGGTGCCAGAAACGACGGTCTTCCACCGCGACCACTGCCTCCGGCAGATAGGGCGGCATGTCCGACAGGTGCAGTGGCTCGCCGACCACGTCGCCGAAGCGGGCGAAGACGTGGCCGGAGCGGTCCTCCAGCGTCAGGCTCGGGCGGCGGGTTGCGTCGAGCGCCGATTCTGGGCGGGGCAGATCGCGGGCAAACCACAGTACGGCGATCGTGAGGCCAAGCGCCGCCCAGATCGCGGTGATGATGCCGAAGCGGAGCCAGCGCCAGAGGCGTTGGTGCCTTGCCCGGGCGGCAGGGAGGGGCGGGGCAGCGGCGCGCCGGAGCGGCGCAGTGCCGCGAGGTGACGGCGGGACGCCACGTCCTGCGGGCGCGGCGACGTGGGCACGCGGGGCGGCGCGGGGGGAGGCGGCAGAACGCGGTGTGCGGGGCATCGTCGAATCGGGGGTTTGGCCTGATGACAGCCGTACGACTGTGACGCAACGGCCATGATGCAGGAAAGCGTGACGTCCCATCCATTGTATGATTCTGCCAATCCGTGCCGGCAACGACACGCATGGACGGGAATGAGGAAACAGTGCAAACTCCCAACAGATGCAGCAGCCTGCGAAGACGGACCACGGCGCGCCGCAAAGTGGGCCGGACCGTGAAGGGAAGGCGGCAGTGGTCGCACTCAGTGGCTTTCTGATCTTCCTGCTCGTACTCGCCATGGTCGTCCTGGTCATCATTTCCCGCGGCGTCCGTACCATTCCGCAAGGATACCAATGGACCGTCGAGCGCTTCGGCCGCTATCGCGTGACCTTGCAGCCTGGCCTCCGCCTGATCAATCCGTTCATCGACCGGATCGGCCACAAGATGAACGTGCAGGAGACAGTGCTGGAAATTCCGGCCCAGAATGTCATCACCAAGGACAACGCTTCGGTCGTCGTGGATGGCATCGTGTTCTACCAGGTGATCGATGCCAGCCGCGCAGCCTACGAAGTACAGAACCTGCAGCTTGCTGTGACCAACCTCACGATGACGAATATCCGAACCGCGATCGGCGCATTGGACCTCGATGAGACGCTGTCGAAGCGCGACGAGATCAATGACCGGCTCTTGCATGTACTGGACGCGGCGACCGAGCCGTGGGGAACCAAGATCACGCGAGTCGAGCTGAAGGATGTGCGCCCGCCTGAGGACGTGCAGCTTTCGATGGCCAAGCAGCTCACCGCGGACCGCGAACGCCGCGCCGCGATCCTGCGTGCCGAAGGCATCAAACAGGCGCAGATTCTGGAGGCGGAAGGCAGCAAGCAGGCGCAAATCCTGGCAGCAGAAGGGCGGCTTGCAGCGGCGCAGAAGGATGCCGAGGCGCGTGAACGGCTGGCCGAGGCCGAGGCCAGGGCGACCACATCGGTTTCCAAAGCGGTGGAAGACGGCAATGTCCAGGCGCTGAACTATTTCATTGCTCAGAAATACGTGGACGCCATGGCGCAAATCGGGCAATCGCAGAATGCGAGGCTGGTGCTCATGCCTCTTGAAACCAGTGGGCTCATTGGCACGATCGCCGGCATCGCGGAGCTTGCCCGAACCGGCGGCAAACCTCCGAACTGAGCGCGCGAGCATTCAAGATGCCATGGTGGGCATGGGCCATCGGTGCAGTGGCAATCGGCTACGCTGAACTGCACGTACCCGGCAACTATCTGATCTGGATTGCAGCAGGTGCCGCAGTCACGGCCGGGATTCAGGCGATCTTCGACTTGTCGCTGGAAGGCCAGATCATTGTCTTCGTCGCGTGCTGTGTCCTGTCGTGCATCGCCGGTTACTATGCTTATCGTGTCCTGCTGGGGAACGCCGATGCCACGGTCCTGAACCAGCGAGACCGTTCGATGATCGGCGCGCGCGGCACCGTGAGCTCGCGCATCGTCAATGGACAAGGCAAAGTGCGCATGGGCGATTCCGTCTGGCTCGCCGAAGGACCCGACCTGCCTGAAGGTGCGCCAGTGATTGTCACGTCAGTGCGCGGTGCACGTCTGATCGTAAAACCGGGCGAGGCCTGAAATGAAATTCAGCAACTTCCTGTTCCCCGAGAGCCGCGACCCTGCCGGCGACGGCCGCGTGATCGACGAAACCCTGCGCGAGGCTCGCTTGAGCGACGAGTTGGGCTTCGACGTCATCTGGCTGGCAGAGCATCATTTCGACGGCATCTGCGCCTATGTCGACCCGGTAAGCTTCGCGGCCGCCCTGGCGGTGGCGACACAGCACGCGAAGATCGGCTTCGCGGTCGCGCAGATGTCGCTGCACCATCCCATCCGCATGGCAGAGCAATTGGCGCTGATCGACCATATCAGCAAAGGCCGGTTGATCGTCGGACTGGGACGCGGCACGGCCTATAACATCTACGATTACCAGGGCTACGGCCTGGACCACACCGAAGCGCAGGCGCGTTTCGAGGAAGCCGAGGCCATCATGTTCAAGGCCTGGACCGGCGGGCCGGTCGACCATCACGGCCGGTTCTGGACTCTGAAGCTGCCGATGCTGCGGCCGCGGCCATTCACATTGCCGCATCCCTATGTGATCCGCTCGGCCTCATCGGAGCATGGCATGCTGACAATCGCGCGCCGCGGCCAGCCGTTCATGATGAACGTGCAGAGCAATGAGGTGACGCAAGCGCGAATGGCGCTGTATCGCCGCACGTTGCGCGCGATCGGCCTGGACGAGGTGGCGGTGGCACGCAACGTCGAACAATGCTGGGTGTGGCGCAACGTGTTCGTGGCGGAGACGGATGCCGAGGCGGAACGCATCGCGGTGCCGGCGTTCCAGGCGATGCACGAACATCGATCCGCCATGCGCGAACTGGTGTACCGCGGGCAAGGCGTGTCGATCGTGCCGATGCCGCCGCCCGGCACGGCGCCGGCGGCGCGCATGGTGATAGAGCATTCGCTGATCTACGGCGCCCCCGCGACGGTGGCGGAGAAGCTCGCGGCGGTGGCAGCAATCGGCGTGGGCGGCGCAATCATGCAGTTCCGCCTCGGGCCCATGTCGTTCGACGACGTGGCGCAGAGCCTCACCCTGTTCATGCAGAAAGTTGCACCAGAGCTGCGCGACCAGGCGTCATTGCGAGGAGCATAGCGACGAAGCAAGCTCGGTCATACCAATGCCCCGCGTCCTCGCGCTGCTCGACCGGGCCTGCTTCGCCGCTACGCTTTTCGCAATGACAGTTACTCCGTCTCTCGCGATGACGCGCAAACGCTTCGATCACGGCCGAAGCGAGCCGCGCACCCGATCCACCAGGAGCAGTGGGTTGCTGGGCAGTGCGTCGCCGCGCCATGCGACGTGCTGGTCGGGCCGAGCGAGCAACAGCTTGTGCGAGTAGAGCGTGCCAGCGCCTTCAGCATCGACGTCCAGCACGGTCAGCGGCAGGCCGCGCATCGCAGCGGCCTCGATTAGCGGCGTGGCGGAGATGGATGGATCGACACGCAGCAGCGTGAACCACGGCCCCATCGCGTCGTACAAGGAGCGGCCGTCGCGCAGCCACAAATGCGGCACGCGGCAGCCTGGCACGGTGGAGGAGGTAAAATCGTACATCGTGTACGGCGGTGCTGCTTCGCCGTCATACGCGATCAGCGGCGAGCGATCGTAATAATACCCGAAGTTCAGCCCGCCACAGCAGAATTGCGGTACGTTGATTTCGTACATCAGTCGGCCGAATTTCTCGCGGACCGCGTCGCCCCCCGGTCCTGGCGCCTCGATCGACGCCGGCACTTCCGCCCGTGCCCGCGCCATCGCGATCGAGGTGTTCATCGCATAGTGCGACACTTGTTCGGTGATCGGCCAGCGTTCCGCCTCGTGCGCGGCGAGGATCGCCGGATCGGCCCAGCCCTGCAGCACGCCCGCCAGCATCCAGGACAGGTTCATCGCGTCGGCAATGCCGGCATTCATGCCGTAACCCGCGAATGGCACCCAGATATGCGCCGCGTCGCCACAGATGAACACGCGCCGGTCGCGGAACTTATCCGCGATCAGGCGACGGCCGTACCAATCTTCCTTGCTGATCACCTCGTAATCGAAATCCGCGCCCACCACCCAGCGCATGCACTGGTCGCGGTCCAGTGATTCAAAATCCGCTTCGTCGGGACGCAGATAGCAGTGGATCAGCCAGGTCTCGCGTCCATCGATGGCAAAGATGTTTGCGCTGCGTCGCGGATTGATCGACTGGTTGGACCAGGCCGGCCGCGCCTGCATCATCGACAGCAGCGACGGCGCGCGGAAGTACGTGGATTGCGTGCGCTGAACCACCGCGTCACCCGTCAGCACCGAGCCGATCTGCCGGCGGATTTCCGAATGCCCGCCATCGCAGCCCACCATGTAGTCGCTGTCGATCAGCAGACGTTCGCCGCTGTCCAGAACCTCGGCCTCGGTGAGCACACCATCTTCCGACTGACTGAATCCCAGCACCCTGGTCCGGTGATGAAACGTCAGTCCGGGCATGCGCGCCGCATGGTTCACCAGCACCGGCTCGAGGAAGATCTGGTTGATGCGATGCGGCGGTTCCGGCGTCGGCCACCACGTGTCGGGACCTTCCGTCGCATTGTAGCGGTCACGGCGGCACGGGATGGGGATGCGCGCGAATTCCTGACCGACGAACGTGGTACGGAACGAGATGTCGTTGGGAAATTCCGCCGGCAGTCCGGTATTGCGCACCGCCGCCGCAACACCGAGCCGGCGGAACACCTCCATCGACCTTGCCGCAACGTGGTTGCACTTTACGCTCGGCGCGTCATTTCGCCGGCGTTGCTCGAGCATCGTCACGTCGATGCCACGCCAGGCGAGGTCCATGGCCAATGTAGTGCCCACCGGACCACCACCAACGATAAGCACGCGTGTGCGTATGCGGCGCATCTCAGGGGCAGATCACGTTCACCAGCGCCTGCTGCCCGCCGCGCACCGCCGCGGCAGCACGCTGCAGCGCGCCCGGCAGGTCGCGCGGATTGTCCACGCGTTCGCCATGTCCGTCATGCGCCAGCACGATTTTTTCGAACGCCGGCGCCGGCAGATCGGCGAGCAACCGGCCGTCGTTTTCCGAAGCGACACCCCTGCCATACATGCCCAATGTCGCGCGCCGCACCGCGCCATACAGCGCGTTATTGTAAATCACCGTCAACACCGGCAGGTTCTGCATCTGTGCGACGTAGTGGCATGCGGTGGGATTGGCGAACATATAGGCGCCGTCGCCCAGCACCGAAACCACCCGCTTCTCCGGCGCCGCGAGCTTGGCGCCGAGCGATGCCCCGAATCCCCAGCCGAGGCCGCCGGCTGAGCTCAGCGAATACAGGCTGCCAGGCATCTCGAGCGGGCAGTATTCCTGGCGGAACGAATATTCCGAAATGACGATCGTGTCGCGGTCCACCACCTCGCGCATGCAATGATTGAGCCAGGCCAACGTGTTCTTGTTGCTTTGCGCCGCTTGCTCGGCTTCGGCGCGCCAGGCGGCGTGCAGGTTCGTGGAACGCTGCACCAGTCGTGCCCGCCGCGTCTCCACATGGGTGTCCTTGCGCTTTGCCAACGCTTGCTCCAGCGCTTCCAGTGCGGAGAGCGCACTCGCGGTGATCGTCAAATCCGAGGGGAAGCTGCGCATCGGGTAGCGCGCATAGAGTGGATCCTCGCCGATCTGCACGATGCGCGCGCCGGCCGGCGGATGTTCCTGGCTGGGGATCCACGGCACGTCGGCCTCGATCACGATCACCAGGTCGGCGTCCTTCAACAGCGGGCCCGGCACCGAGCCCTGGAACATCGGACTGTTGGCCGAGATCGCGAAGTAGCGCGTGTTGTAGGGCACCACCGGCAACGCCCATTGCTCCGCCAATCGCGACAGCACCACCGCGTCGCGCGGGTCCTGGCCAAGCGAGCCGGTGATCACAACGGGCGCCCTCGCCGCTTCGATCCATTCCGCCAATTGCTCGACATCGGCCGGCGCGGGCACCGGCGAGCGAGGGCGGGCGCGGCGTTCCCAATTGCTGGCGGGGGATCTGTCCATCACCTCGCCCAGAACTTCGCGTGGCAGGCTGAGATAGACCGGGCCCTTCGGCGACGCCATTGCCATTTCCAGCGCGCGATCCACCACCGTGCCGGCCTGGTCGCCGCGTTTCATTTCATAGTCCCATTTGACGACTTCGCGCAGCATGCCGGCCTGGTCGAACATCTCCTGCGCCCAGTGGATGTGCGCGTTGCGCGATCCTTCAGCGCCGGCCTCGGTGAATGGCGTGCGGCCCGATGTGAGCAGGATGGGGACGCGGTCGCGGGCGGCGTCGATCAGCATGTTGATGGCGTTGGCGGTGCCAACATTGGTGTGCAGCATCACCGCCTGCGGTTTGCCGGTCACCATGGTGTAGCCGTGCGCCATCGCCACGGCGGCGGTTTCGTGTGGCACCACCATCGGCCGCGGCACCTTGCGGTTGCTGCGCGCGCTGCGAGCGAACGCTTCGACGATGGGCGCGAAATCCGTGCCGGGATTGCAGAACAGATGATCGATGCCGTGCGCGGCAAGCGCTTCCAGATAGTCTTCGGCGGCAATGCGCGTCTGGGTCATCGCTTGGTCTCCTGTCCTTGTGCCGCCTGGATGGCGCGCCAGACTCGTTCGGGCGTTGCGGGCATGTCGATATGCGTGACGCCGAGCGGTGCCAGCGCGTCCAGCACCGCGCAGATGACCGCCTGCGGCGCCGCCATGGCGCCCGCCTGGCCCGCGCCTTTTACTCCGAGCGGATTGGCGTTGGTCGGCACGCCCGTCAAAGTGATGGCGAGGTCGGGGAGGTCGTCCGCGCGCGGCAGGGCGTAGTCCATCAACGAGCCGCTGAGCATCTGGCCTGATTCGGGATCGTACACCGTGTGCTCCAGCATGGCCTGGCCGATGCCCTGCGCGACGCCGCCTTGCACTTGGCCGATGGTGAGCATCGGATTGATCAGCGTGCCGAAATCGTCCACCGCGGTGTAGCGCTGCAGCGTGACCGCACCGGTTTCCGGATCGACATTCACCTCGGCGATATGGCAGCCGTTCGGGAACGTGATGATATCGAGCAAGTTCCAGATGTAGGTGTCCAGGCCGGGCTCGGTGCCGTCGGGCAGGTTGGCGGGATCGCGCGCGGCGCGGGCCAGTTCCGGCAGGGTGATGGCGCGGGCAGGTGCGTCACGCACGCTGAAGCGGCCATCGGCGAACGCAATCTGCTGCGGCGAGGCTTGCAGCAGGCGCGCAGCGATGCTGGTGCCTTTGGCAAGCATCATATCAACGGCTTTGCACAGCGCGGCACCGCCCATGTGCATGGAGCGCGCGCCGCCATGGCCATTGCCGGCGCGAACTTCGGCCGTATCGGCCTGGATATAGCGAAATGTCTCGATCGGCAGGCCGAGCAGGTCCGCGGCGATCTGGGCATAGGCGGTTTCGTGGCCCATACCGTTGGATTGCGTGCCGACGCGCAAGCTGACGCGGCCATCGGGATCGAAGCGCAGCTCGGCACCTTCGTTCGGTGCACCCCGCGCGGTTTCCATGAAGCAGGTGATGCCGATACCTCGCCGCTTGCCCTCGCGCGCCGCCGCATCGCCACGTGCGGGAAAGCCCTTACGATCGGCCACGACGATCGCGTCGTCGAGGTTGGCGGCAAAGCGGCCGTTATCGATCACCGTGCCGAGCGCCTTGCGATACGGGAATTCGCGCACGAGATTGCGGCGGCGCAGATCGACGGCGTCGAAGCCGAAGCGGCGGGCGGCTTCGTCGATCAGGCGCTCGAGCATGTAGTTTACTTCGGGCTTGCCTGCCCCACGATAGGCATCGATCGGCACGGTATTGGTGAACACCCCGTGCACGTCCATGAAGATCGCTGGAATGACATAGCCGCTGCCGATGGCATTGGCGGGCGCGTTGGTAGAGCTGCCGGGACCGCCGGATGACAAATAGGCGCCGAGATTGGCTATCGTGTTCGCTTCCAGCGCGAGGAACCGGCCGTCGCGGTCCAGTGCCAGACGGGCCTGGGTGATGTTGTCGCGGCCTTGCGCGGTGGTGACGAAATCTTCCGTGCGTTCGCCGATCCACTTCACCGGCCGGCCGAGAGTGCGTGCCGCCCACAGCAGCATCACCCATTCGGGGTACAGCGCGTTCTTCACCCCGAACCCGCCGCCCACGTCGGGGCACGCCACCCGCATTTGCTCATGCGGGACACGAAATACGCTGTCCGCGAGCTGGGATTGCAGCGCATGCACGCCGGCGCCGGAGAATGTCAGGTGATAGCCATGCTCGTCGTATTGGCCGATGCCGCCGCGCGTTTCAGCGGCTGAGATCACGATCCGGTTGTTGATGAGTTCCAACTCGACCACGTGCGCCGCAGCCTGCATCGCAGCACTAACGGCGGTGGCATCGCCCTTCCGAAAGCGGTATGAGAGATTGCCCGGCGCCTGCGGCCACAGGTGCGGCGCGGAGGGCGATAATGCCGCCGCCGCATCGACCACTGACGGCAGTTCACGATATCCGACCTCGACCGCCTCGGCCGCGTCGCGGGCGATGGCACGCGTTTCCGCCACCACGAACGCTACCGGATCGCCGACATGCCGCACTTGCTCCGCCGCCAGCGCAAACCGCGGCGGGACGATCATCGGTGCCACGCTGGCGACGGGGACAGTGCAGGGCAGGGGGCCCAACTCTGCCAGATCCACGGCGGTGAACAGGCCCAGGACGCCGGTCATGCTGCGTGCCGTCGCGAGGTCAACGCCATCGATCGCGGCGGATGCATGCGGCGAACGCACCACATGCATCCAGGCCTGTTGCGGCAGATCGATGTCCTCGATGTAGCGCCCGCGCCCGGTCAGGAAGCGGGCGTCCTCCAGGCGGCGCAGCGTTTGACCCCGGAACGACATGTCACACCGCCGCGTCGCGGTAACCTGTCATTGCGAGGAGCACAGCGACGAAGCAACCTCGGTCAATGGACGCGCGCATGGTCCGTGCGCCTGTTTGACCAAGCTTGCTTCGTCGCTTAGCTCCTCGCAATGACAACAGACGCAAAGACAACAGACGCAAAGACAACAGGAGTGTGGCGTCGCGCCCAGGCCGCCGCCTCCGGGGCAACAAAGGAGCACCATCCCCGTGCATTAGAATCCCAGCTCGGCGGCGATGCCGTAGCCTTGGGCCAGATCTCGCAATTTCCCCCAAGTCGCATCCTCCACCGGAATCCCGTTCTTCCGCCGGTCCTGCTCTTTTATGAATTCAACCTCGCCCGGATAGAACACTTCCTTGAACCCCGCTGCCGGCGGTGTCGCCTTCAAATACTGCGCGAACTCGGTCACCTCGCGCTTGAACGTCTCGAGGTCGCGGAACGCGGCGACGTTGAACACGGCAATGAAGCAGCCGTCGTTGTGCCGCCCGGTCGGCTCGACGCCAAAGCCCAGGCCAGTCAGCAAGCCGGAGAAAATCTCGACGATCGTGGCCAAACCGTATCCCTTGTAGCCCTCGGCGCCGCCCAGCGGCAGCAATGCACCGCCCTGGCGCAGCACGCGCGGATCGGTGCTGGGCTTGCCGTCCTTGTCGATCAGCCAGCCTGACGGTACTTGCTCGCCGCGCGCGGTGGCGACGTTGATCTTGCCGGCTGCCGCCGCCGACGTCGCCATGTCAAAAAACAGCGGTCCTTCCAGATTGGACGGGATCGCGAAACATATCGGGTTGGTACCCAGCCGCGCCTGCGCGCCGCCGAATGGCGCCACCGCCTTCGCACTGCGCCCCGAATCGGCGGTGATCATCGCGATCATGCCCTCGCGCGCCGCCATCAGCGGATAGGACGCGAGCCGCCCGATATGACTTTGCCGAAACACCGTGGTCGCCGCCACGTTCTGCTGACGCGCCTTGTCGATCGTCATGCGCATCGCACGGTCGGTGACCACGTAACCAAAGCCCCAGTTGCCATCAACAACCATCGTGGTCGGCGATTGCTCCTTCACGTCGAACGGCGCGCCGGGGACGATGTGGCCGACCTTGATGCGATCGATGTAGGTCGGGATCAAGATGATGCCGTGCGAATCATGGCCCACCAGGTTCGCGCCGATATTGTAGCGCGCGATGGTGGCGGCTTCCTCGGCCGACGCGCCTGCCTTCTGCAGCAGCGCCCGCGCGATCTCCATCAGCTTCTCTGCCTGCACGACTGGCACGGCTCCCTCCCCTCAACGGTGTCAGGCGGAGCAAGCGGGCGTTGGCCGAGACTGTCAACCCTGGCCGATCTGGCGTAGCCTGTGCGCAGGAACCAGAGCCAGGAGGAGGAAACCATGGCGAACGTCTATGCCAGCGTGGCCGGCACGGTTGGCCGCAGCGCCAACGATCCCGGCATTGTCGGGGTATTCCGCCGCGAAGACGGCGGCCCGTGGGAGCATGTGATCAGCAACACCTCAAGCAACGTGGTTTACGTGCATCCCACCAATCCGAGCCTGGTATTCGCCGGCACGCATGATGGGGTGTATCGCAGCACCGATCGCGGCAAGACCTTCCAGCGCGTGAACTTCCCAGACAAGAACATGGAAATCTGGTCGTTCCTGGTGGATGCCGGCGACCCCAAGCTGATCTATGCCGGCGGCTCTCCGGTCGCAGTGTATCGCAGCGAGGACAGCGGTGAGACCTGGAAGCGGCTGCCCGACCCGAACATGCCGACGCGTTGCGTGATGGCGTTCAACTGCCGGGTGATGCGCATGGCACAGCACCCGAGGAAGCCGGGCACGATCTTCGCCGCACTGGAAGTGGGCGGCGCGATGCGCAGCACCGATGCCGGCGAGAGCTGGAGGGATTGCAGCGACGACCTGGTCCGGCTGGCGAAACTGCCGCATCTGCGCAGCAAGATCGGCAGCGATACCAGCGACGAGGGCATGCTGGACGGCCACGCCATCGCCATCAGCCCCGCCGATCCCGATGCTGTGATCATCGCTGTCCGCATGGGATTGTTCCGCACCGCGGACGGTGGCGACACCTGGCAGGACCTCGAAGTCGGCCGCTTCTCGCCCACCACCTACGGGCGCGACATCCAGGCGTCGCACGCCGATCCTAACACGCTGTATTCGGCGCTGAGCGTCGCGGCGGCGAGCAAGGATGGTGGCGTGTATCGCAGCCAGGACAAGGGGCAGACCTGGCGGCGCTTCGACAAGGTCCAGGTGCACGGCACGGTCATGTCGGTGGCGCCGCATCCGAGCGATCCGAAGCAGGTGTATCTCGGCGCGCGCTATGACGGCGAAGTGTTCGGCACGAAGGATGGCGGCGAGAGCTGGGAGTTCATCCCGCTGCCGTCCGGGGTGAAGGACATTTACTGCGTCGCCTGCGGTTGAGCCTCGCCGAAACCTCTCCCGCGCTGTGCGGGAGAGGTTTCGCACCGATCACCCCACGACGCCCGCGCCGCGCATCCGGCCGATCTCGTCCGGATCGTAGCCGGCCTCGCGCAAGACCGCGTCGCTGTGCTGTCCCAGTTTCGGCGCGCGCTGCGCCGGGACCTTCGATTCACCGGCCAGGTTGAACGGACTCGATACCGTCAGTGCGTCGCCGTCCGCGAATGGAACCACGGCGCCGATCGCGCGCATCTGCGCGTCGTCGGGCACGTCGTCCACCTTGCCGACCACGCCGAATGTTACGCCCACCGCATCCAGGATCACCCGCCATTCCGCCATGTCCCTCGCGGCGAAGGTCGCATCCAGTTCCGTCACCAGCGCGGGCGCATTGTGCAGGCGCGCCTGCTTGGTTGCGAAACGCGGATCATCCGCCAGTTCCTCGCGGCCGATCGCATTCAGGAACGGCCGCAACTGCCGTTCCTCATTGAACAAGGCCATGATGAACCAACGGCCGTCGCGGCAGCGATAGTGGTTGGCGAGTGCGTTCGGCGATTGCTCGCGCGGCGGACGGTGCGCGACTTCCTCGCCGAGCAAGCGGGACTGGATGAAGCAGCCATTCGCCCACAGACCATTGGCGAGCAATGACGAACTGACCACGCCACCTTTTCCCGTCTTCTCGCGTCGGTACAGTGCAGTGACGATCGCGGCATAGAGGCCGGTGGCGCTGGGATGGTCCCCCATGCCGGGTGCCGACCGGGCAGGCACCGTATCGAGATCGGCGCGGACCGCGTCCATCAGCCCGGTGCGTGCCCAATAGGCGGTGGAGTCGAAGCCGGTCTTCGCTGCTTCCTCGCCCGTTTCGCCATACGCGGTGAACGACGCGTAGATCAGCCGCGGGTTGAGCGGCAGCAGGTCAGGCGGCGCCAGCTTCAGACGGTCCCGTACCGGCAGCGGGAAGTTGGTGACGAAGATGTCCGCGCCACCCACCAGCCGGTACAGCACCTCGCGCCCAGCCGCGTGCTTCAGATCCAGCGCCAGGCTGCGCTTGTTGCGCGATGTCAACTGCCAGTACGAGTCGGCATGCGCATGCGGGTTGACGCTGCGGGCGCGCCACGGATCGCCAACGCCTGGCGGTTCGACCTTGATCACGTCGGCACCGAAATCGGAGAGGATGGTTGCCGCCGCCGGTCCCGCGATCCAGCTCGCACAGTCGATCACCCTGAGTCCGGCAAACAAATAATCGTCCATAGGTATCGTGCCTTCAGGTCTTTTCGAAATCGATGCGTTCTACCACCGGCAGGCCGGTGAGGAACCGGCGCAGGCAGTCCAGCGCCAGCTCCGCCGCGCCGAGGCGTACCCATTCGCGTCCGCCCAGTACGCGCGAGCGGCGGAACGCCACTTGCTCGGCTGTCGCAATGCCGATCCAGATCGTGCCGCCGAAATCGATGCGATCGGGGCCGTCGTCGAGTTCGATCAGCACCACCAGCGCATGCGTGGCGCCGCAGCGTTCGCGCGCGGCACGTGCCACCATTTCGGTGGTTTCCTGCGTCATCGCGCCGGCGAGATGGACGCCCTCCAGCCCCAACGGCCCGTGCAACCCGGTGAAATCGCGCACCACGATGCCGCGCCGGAACACATGTTCCGCCCCCGGCATCGGCGCCAGCCGCACCGCGATCTGCCCGCCGGTGAAGGTCTCCACGACAGCCAGCGTGCCCTGTCGCGCCAGCAGATCCGACAGCACAACGCCTTCCAGCGTCTGGTCGTCCTCTGCCAGGATGAAATTGCCCAGCCGGCGCCGCACTTCCGCCTGCACCGGTTCCAACTTGCGACGGATGTCGTTGGCGTCGGTGCCGCGCACCGTCAGCTTGGTCTCGATCTGTGGATAATGCGCGCGGAAACCCAGCTTCACCGAGCCATCCGGCACCATCGCTTCCACGCCGGTCAGCAACTGATCGACATGCGATTCGCCCAACCCGTAGGAATGGAACCGTTTGAGGAAAATAGCCGTCGGTTCGCCGCCCCGTTCCAGCAGGCGCGGTATAATTTGCTCCTCCAACATCCGCCGCAGCTCGCGCGGCACGCCGGGGGTGAAGAAGAATCGTGCGCGGCCGACATCCAGCGCGAACCCGCAGGCCGTGCCGATCGGATTGTCCAGCATCTCGGCCCCGACCGGCAACATCGCCTGCTTTCTATTGTTCGGCGGCATGCTGCGGGCGCGCTTCAGGAAGAACGCCTCCATGCGTTCCAGCCATTCCTCGTGCAGTTCTAGTTCCACGCCGGCCGCCTGCGCTGCCACCTCCTGCGAGAGATCGTCGACGGTGGGACCCAGCCCGCCATTGACGATCACCGCGTCGGCGCGTTCTCCGGCAAGCCGGAACGCAGAGAGCAAGCTGTCGCGGTCGTCGCCGACCGTGGTGCCCCAATGCAGGGAGAGGCCGACATCCTCCAGCTTCTGGGCCATATAGCTGAAATTCGTGTTGACGATCTTGCCGGTCAGAACCTCATCGCCCGTGCAGATGATCTCGATGCGCATGTCCTCTTACCCTCCCGCGCCCAGCTTGCGGGTTGCGCGCGCTGAGGGCAAGCTTGCTGCCAGAGAAGCACCCGATCCGAGGAGGAGCGCAACCATGGCCACGCTGCTGTCACGTGCCCCCGAACGCCTGCACCATCACGCCTATGTCGTGAAGGACCAGGAGAAGAACCGCCAGTTCTTCGAGGACGTGCTGGGGATTCCGCTCGCCGCCACCTGGTGCGAACAACACTTCAATCCGTGGGTGAAGCGCGACGTCGCATTCTGCCACACCTTCTACGCGTTGGGCGACGGCGGCGCACTGGCATTCTTTTCCTTCGCCGACGACGAGGTCTATCAGAAGACGCAGGCGGAGAAGCCGGCGGAAATCCGCAGCTTCGACCACATTGCCTTCAAGGTCGATGACGGCACCTACGACGAGCTGGTGGGACGGGTGAAGCAGGCGGGCCTCGATCTGCGCGAGACCGATCACGGCTATTGCCGATCGATGTACACCACCTCACCGGACGGGCTGGTGGTGGAATTCACCGTCGATCCGCCGAACGCGACGGAGATCGACGCGATCCGCCGTGGCGACGCGCATGCTGAGCTCGCCCGCTGGGTGGCGGGCGATCACCGCGTGAACAACGATCTGCGGGTGCGGGAGGCAGCGTAGCGCCTGTCGAAGCGGCGTGGCGCCAGTCATTGTGGCGCCGTAGTGTTTGTCATTGCTGGGCCCGAGAGCCCTGAGGCGCCGGTCGTTGCGAGGCGCCGGAGGGAGGGCCGAAGTAATCTCGTTCGAACGGGCGCGGGGGGGGCGACGCTGCGCCCGTTCGACCGGGACTGCTTCGGCGCTATGCGCCTGGCAATGACATGGCGAGACTAACCGCCCCAGAGTTGCGTCAGCGGCCCCTTCGCTCCGGCGACCGGATCGGCACTCGGTGCCGCGACTGCGGAGATGTTACGCACCACGGCATCATGCTCTGATGGGTCGCCGCGATGCTGGTCCGGGCGCGTCGCGTTGTCCGGATAGGCGCCGACGATCAGCAGGTCCGGCGACTTTTCCAGCCGGCAATGGCCGACGCCGGCCGGCAGCACGACAACGTCGCCCGCTTCGATATCCAGCGTCTCGCCCTTGGGTCCGCCAAACTGCACACGGCCGCGCCCGCGCGCGACGCCCAAAGCCTCGTGGGCATTGCTGTGGAAATGCTGGAACGGGTGTACGCTGTTGCGCCACGCCGGCGGCCAGCAATTGGCGGCAAACAGTTGCTCGATCGCCGCCGGATCGGCGGGCACCGCGGCGCGATAGACCAGCATCGGCAGGCGAGAGTTGGGAATGGCGCCGTCATCGGCGAAAGTGAAGGTCAGCGGCTGTTGCATGCCTGGGCTCCTCACTGAGGGTGGATCATGGCCGGTCAGGCCCCGTTCTTCATCGTTGGCGCCGGCCGGTCCGGGACCACGCTGCTGCGGCTGATCCTGATCGGCCATTCGCACCTGCACATTCCGCCCGAAACCTGGTTCCTGCGCGATCTGGTACGCGAGTTTCCGCTGAGCGGGGCGCTGACGCAACCGCAGGCGGAACGCGCCGTGGAGACCATGGTTCGCCACGAGCGCTGGCCGGATCTGGGGCTGGATGCCGACAGGGTGCGGCTGGGTCTGGCAGCCCTGCCGGCTGGCGCCGATATGCGGGAGCTACTCGATCTGGCCTATCAACGTCTGCTGCAGGCCAGCGGTAAGGTGCGGCTGGGCGACAAGACACCGCACTATTTCGAAATAGTGCCGGAGCTGGCGACGCTGTACCCCGATGCCGCCTTCATCTATCTGGTGCGTGACGGGCGCGATGTGGCGATGTCGTGGATCGATGCGGGCTGGCAGCGTTATTACGAAGCGGGCTTCGAATGGCCGCGAGCGATGGCTGCCTTGCGGCGCGACCGCGCCGCGTATCCGGGGCGCGTGCTGGAGGTGCGTTACGAAGACCTGGCGCGCGCACCTGTGGATACCACTCAGGCGATTTGCGACTTCCTGGGGGAAAAGTTCGAACCGGCAATGCTCGACTGGCACGGACGGATCGAAGCAGTGGCGGCGCGCGACCGGCATCTGCATGGACGGCTGCAACAGCCGCTGACAGCGGATGCGGTCGCGCTGTGGCGCCGTCGGCTGTCGCCCGCCGAATGTTTCGCGATGGAGGCGTGCCTGCGCCGGGAGCTGACAGCGGCCGGCTACGAACTGATGTTCAAGGCGCGTGCATGGTGGCCGGCCTTCATGGCGACCGCGGGGATGTTGGGGCTCGCGGCACCCTTGTTGCGACGGGCCGTGCCGCATCTGCAGAAGCACAATCTGCTGCCGCGGAACATGTATTTCTGACGCTACCCCAGTCCCGTCATTGCGAGGCGCAAAGTGCCGAAGCAATCTCGGTCGTGTGTGGGCACTCATGCACGAGTCGCGAGTGGGTAGTCACGAACGAGATTGCCTCAGCGCTTTCGCGCCTCACGATGACTGAACAAGACTGCTTCAGGGCTGTCGCGCCTCGCAGTGACTGAACGAGATTGCTGCAGTGCCTTCGCGTCTGGCAATGACATGAGACCCGCGCTTCGCTGTGACGAAGGGGTGGATGCCGGCTTCGCAGAGCGTGTTATCGGAACCGCGTCGCCGCGTACGGCGTCAGATCGATCGATGGCGTCCGGCCACCGACCAGATCGGCCACCAATCGCGCCGTCGCCGCACCCGCCGTCAGTCCGACATGGCCGTGGCCGAATGCATACAGCACATCGGTGCAATCCGACGCCGAACCGATGCACGGCAACCCATCAGGCGTCGATGGCCGATGCCCCATCCAGCGCCTGACCTGCGCTGCCTCCGACAAACCGGGAAACACCCGCCGTGCGAATTTCCGCAGCACCTCGGCGCGTTCCCAGTTCGGCGCGGCGTCAAGGCCCGCCAGTTCCACCTGGCCCGCAAGTCGCAACCCTTGCGGCGTCATCACGCAGGCCATCTTGCCGTCGCTTGGCATGATCGGATAGCGCGGCTCAATGCCAGGATTTTCGATCACCACATGATAGCCGCGTTCGGTCTCCAGTGGCACCCGATCGCCCGCTGCCGCCGCCAGTGTTTTCGACCAGGCTCCTGCGGCGATCACTGCCTTGTCGCAGTCGATATCGCCAATATTCGTGCGTACCGCGCGCAGACGACGGTTTTCGATCCGGAACCCGGTTGCCCGGGCGCGATGCCGCGTTGCGCCAAGGGCCAGCGCGTGCTGCGCCAGCGCGGCAACGTAGGCCCCGGGGTCACGGCACTGATCGTTCGCCTCCACCAGCAGCGCGAACTTGTAGCGGCGGTCCAGCACCGGTACGCGCTGGCGCAGCTCCTCCTCGGAAAGTTCCAGCCAGCGCACGCCGTTTTTCGCACGTATCCGCCAGGACAACGATTCCGCCTCGAAATCCGCACGGCTGGGGAACACGAACAATACACCTTGCCGCGTTATCAGGTGACCGACACCCGCTTCCTCGGCCAGGCGCCGGTGCCGCTCCGGCGCATCCAGAATCAGCGGACGCAAGGCGTGCGCGACCGCCGCAACCCGTGCCTCGGTCGCTCCGGCACGCAGGAACCGCCATAGCCAGGGCGCCAGCCGCGGCAAGTAGGACCAGCGGATGGCCAGCGGCCCAAGCGGATCGGCAAGATAGCCCGGTACCTTGCGCCACAGCCCAGGCGCGGACATCGGGATGACCGAGCTCGGGTTCAGCAGTGTTCCGTTGCCGTAACTCGCCGCTTGTTCACCGCCCGGATCACCCGGTTCAATGAGCGTCACGCGGTGCCCGTCGCGCAGCAACTCGATTGCCGTGGCGGTGCCGACAATGCCGGCGCCAATCACCGCGACATGCTGCGCCACCGAATCACGCCCGACGCTAGGCATTGTTCTTCGCACCGGCATGGCAGCTCGGCGCATCGTCGTCGTGCGACACCTGCCTGTCATTGTTCATGTGAACGACACGCTGTTCGGGCATCCGCGCCGACGCGGCGAACCTGAGTGGTCCGCTGCCGATTGGCTCCTTCACCTGTTTCGTCGGGTCGGTCATCGCCACGTGCTCTGGCATGACCGCGGCATATCCCGCGCTGGCACGAGGTTCATGCGTCCATTGCTGCATGTAATGCTGCCGCAATGACCGGCGCGGCCGCGAGCGACATGCCGTGGCCGTCATGGCCCACACCAGGGACGTCGATCACAGTCCAGGCGCAGTTGGTACCCAGCGCCTCCGCCGCCGTATGTCCGGAGCGGACGTAGTTGTGCGCGCGCTCGTAGCGCGTGCGGCCCTGGCGCATTGAACGCGGTCCCTTGGGAAAGAAGCGGCCGGTGGTCTTGGTATCTTCGGTGCCGGCCATCACCGTCATGGGGAAGCAGAGCAAGTCGGCCAACGCGGCGGCATTCAGTTCGGTTGCGCCGAGACCGAACGGCCAGGCGATATCCAGGTCCGGCATGGCGTAGGTGCCGGCATTGGCGCAGACCGCCACCGCGACATGCGTGCGATAGCCGAACGACAGCATGCGGTGCACGAACTGCCCGCCGGCGGAGTGGCCGAACAATCCGTAGCGGCGTTGCCTGGTGACGCCCTGCGCTTGCAGTGCCGCGAACAGGCGTTCGTCGATGCCGTAAGTCCATTGCGCGCGCGGGTTAGGGGTGCCGGCTTCGTCGTGCAGGTTGCCGAAATGATAGCGAAGATAATCAGGAAACGACGTCTCGGGAAACTCGATTGACAGGGCCAGGATGTTGGCCTCGTCCACCAGCCGCAGCCAAAAGTCGCGATAGGCGGCACCGTTGCGGCCAACGCCGTGATGCACCAGCAGCACCGGTGTTTCGGCGGTGAACCGGTGGGGCCGGGCAGCGTGCAGCACCAGCGGACTATCGGGAAACGCCGGATCAATATAGGGCAGCGAGTGCGCGCCCGGCGCGGCTACCAGATGCGACAGATCAGACACGGCGTGGCGCAGTTGTCATTGTGGTGGCGTATCCATGGCGTTGGGCCCAAGCACTGTGAGGCGCGCACCATCGGTCGTGGCCTGCACATGCACGTAGCCGAACCTCGCTGCCAGTTCCAGCACATCCAGCAATGTCTGACGGTTGCTGTCGCTCAACTGCCCGACGGTGTGGAAGCGCAGGTCGAGTTGGAGCCTGGGGTCTTGCTGTGTCTGGCGCTGCAGCTTGTTCTTCAGATCGGGCACGCCTGCCAGCGGTTCGCCGTCCCACACGGCGGTGCCATCGGGGTTGATGGTCAGAGTGACCGATTGCTGCGGCGTGGCCGGCGCGTTGGGCGGTGACGCATCGGTTCCGCCCGCTTTTGCGGTGTGGCCGAGCAAAGTCAGCAAGACCGCCAATACTGCAGCACTACGTCCCACGGCGGGCCGCCATAAACACGCTGCGTTCGAGAATCTCAAGCGTGTATTCGCGATAGGTCATTCCGGTCGCCTCCGCGCACGCGAGGCGTCGCATGGCGATTTCGCGCGGCGGTGTTTTCCAGGCTCGCTTCACCGCGCGCTTCCAGCACCAAAGCCGCCAGGATGCGTGCGGATCATCCGGATCCGGGCCGAGCAATGGGCCACCGTTGTGGCCGAGGCCAGGCAGGGTCGTCCGTGTCATTGCGAAGTCCGAAGTGCCGCAGCAATCCCGGTCGTGAGTGCGCATGCCATGGCCGGGATCGCTTCGGCGCTGCGCGCCTCGCAATGACATCGAACTGCCCCACGATGACGGCCGGGACGCGCGGCGCAGCCACACGATCCGCGCGCGTTCCGAGGCGGTGGGGTCCGGCGACAGGCTCAGCCTGCCTTTGCGACCGCGCGCCTGGTGATCACCCCCACCAGGTGAGCGCGATATTCCGCGCTCGCATGGATGTCGGAGTTCATGCCATCGACCGGCGTCTTGATATTCGCCACCGCGTCCGGCGAGAAATTCGCCGATAGCGCTTGTTCCATCGCGGTCTGGCGGAACACGCCGCTTTGCCCTGCGCCGGTCACCGCGACGCGCACGCCGCTTGGGAACTTCGCCACGAACACCCCGACGATCGCATAGCGCGAGGCCGGATTGCGGAACTTCTCGTACGCCGCCTTCTCCGGCACGGGAAATTCCACTGCCGTAATCAGCTCGTCCTGCTCCAGCGCCGTGGAGAACATGCCGGTGAAGAAATCATCGGCCTTGATCGAGCGCTTGTTGGTCTTGATGGTCGCCCCCAGCGCCAGCGCCGCCGCGGGATAATCGGCGGCCGGGTCGTTGTTGGCGATGCTGCCGCCGATCGTGCCGCGATGACGCACCGCGTCGTCGCCGATCAGCCCGGCCATCGCTGCCAGTGCGGGAATCTTTGCCGCGAGCTCCTTGCTCGCAGTGACATCGGCATGCCGTGTCATCGCACCGATTGTCACCGAGTTGGTGCCCACGGTAATCCCGCTCAGCCCCAACTTCGCCAGGTCCACCACCACGGTGGGCTTCGCCAGACGCTGCTTCAGCACCGGGATATAAGTCATGCCGCCGGCCAGCGCCTTCGCTTCCGGATCGCCGGCCAGGATCTTCACCGCGTCGTCGATGCTGCCCGGCTTCTGATAGGAGAAATCATACATCGTCCTGGTTCCTCTCTATTCCGCCGCCATCGCAGGACGCGCGGATTGCATGATGGCCCACAGTTTCGGCCCGGTGGCGGGCATGTCGATATGCCGCACGTTGTAGTCGCGCAGCGCGTCGATCAGCGCATTGATCACCGCCGGCGGCGAACCGATCGCCCCCACCTCGCCGCAGCCCTTCACGCCCAACGGATTGTGCGTGCACAGCGTAATCTCGGTGCCGACCTGGATGTTCGGCACGTCCCAGGCGCGCGGCATGGTGTAGTCCATGAACGAACCGGAGACCAACTGGCCGTTCTCGTTGTACACCGCGTTCTCCAGCAGCGCCTGGCCGACGCCCTGGGCGACGCCGCCCTGCACCTGGCCCTCGACGATCATCGGGTTGATCACCCGCCCCACGTCGTCCACCGCGACGAAGCTCACCACCTCGGGGACGCCAGTTTCCATGTCCACTTCCACTTC
>DATJNA010000039.1:0-31259 GCA_035508435.1 Acetobacteraceae bacterium
ATTGCGCCGCATCGTCGTTTCGCTCTCCGCGGCACCGACCAGGTAGCCCCAGATGTGGTCGGAAAGCTTTGCCCGCGCGGCGGGTATGAATTCGTGCAGGCACTGATAATCGCCGCCGGGCTCGTGCAGATGGCTGGCTTCATCGGGCATCGTCTCCGTCCCCTCATGCTGGTTACTGCGCCATCAGGCGACAGCCGGCATGATGGCGCAAGGGGTCGGCCGGTTGAATTTCCAGTCGCGTCA
The DNA here is from genome assembly GCA_035508435.1 of Acetobacteraceae bacterium. GTDB lineage: Bacteria > Pseudomonadota > Alphaproteobacteria > Acetobacterales > Acetobacteraceae > JASHVB01. Next base: position 244 of record DATJNA010000039.1, read on the forward strand.
ACGCTCTGGTGCACCAGCTCATCGCAGCCGGCCGTCCCTCGCGGCCCGTCATTGGAACTTTGCCGGGGACGAGAATGGCTTATTGGCATCCACCACGAACATCACGAGCGCGTTCAGCTCGCCGGTTCCAGTGCTCGACACTTGCATCGCCATTCCGGGAGCACGACCGGCCATCGATTGGCCCGCTTCGGCCCGCCGCAGACCGCCCGGCGTCGTCTGGCTCAGTTCGCCGGTCAGCACATAGAAGGTTTCGGAGCCAGGATGCATATGCACTGGCGTCTTGGCGCCCGGCGGCCCGCCCGCGTTGTTGATGCGCAACAGGTACTCCGGAGCGCTCGCAGGAGGCGGCACGGGACCGATCTCTGCTACCATGGTGGCGCCTGGCGTGGATCCGCCCTTGCCACCAAGGGTGAACAACCAGGTCTTGCCTGCGATCTCCGCGGCCAACGAAGTGGGGCCTGCGCTGGCTTGTGCCTGCGCCAATGTCGGCATGTTCTCGACCCGCCAGAACAACGGCCCAACCGGCAGTTGCTTGACCGTCTTTTCGGCTACCGCCTTGATGACGAACTTGGACGGCACCTGCGCTGCGGCCGCAGATGATAGGCGCGGCGATCCGACCAGGCACAGCGCTGCCGCCAACAGGGTCACGACCGTTACCTGAGAAATGCGGAGTTTCATCGACTTGCTCCTTGGGTTTCCTCTCGAACTCGGCGTGGCGGAACCCGATGGGCGCACGCCGAAGCCATGCGAGCCAAGCCCGCCCGAGCGGGAATTGTCACGAAACAAGGCTGACGAAACGCCGAAGGAACGCCGAAATTGACGAATTGATGCCGATGAGTAAGGTTGGATCGACGGCGCGGGCACGGACCATGTCGCTACCGACCGGCCGTCGGTGCCCTCCCAGCGCTGCCATTTGTGGTGCGAAAAGACACGGAACGACTCCGCCATGCATACCGTCTCCCGTCGAAGCGCGTGCCTGATTGTGCTGGCCGCTTCCCAATGGGCCCCCGTGACACGTTCCGCTGCCGGGGATGAGGTGCCGCTCGCGATCCAGGGTTATGACCCGGTCGCCTATTTCACCGATGCCAAGCCGGTGCGTGGCCGTCCTGAGACCACATACGACTGGGACGGCTACCGCTACCGATTTGCCACCGACCAGCACCGCCAACTCTTCCAGGCCGATCCAGCACGCTACGCTCCGCAGTTCGCGAATTTGTGCGCCATGGCACTGACCCGGGGCGATTTCGTCGAGGCCAATCCGGCTTATTGGCTGATCAGTGACGGCAAGCTCTACCTCTTCGGCAAGCCAAATGGACCGGCTCTGTTCCGCCAAGGGCTGACCCAGCACATCGCCCAGGCAAAGCAGAACGAGCCGCACATCCTCAGCCGCTAGTGTTCTGACCCGAACGCCTCGATCCCATTGGGCACCGACAATCTGAAGTCGTTACCAAGGTTCGCGTGGGATACAAGCGTCAGAGTCACAACGCTAGCGTCCGGCGCTCCCGTTGGAGGCGGATGCCGCCTGATACAGCCCAGCCTTGCGGAGGCCGTCGCGCAGATGCTCGAGATCGGCAGAATTCAGGTATTTGGTCCCGAAGGTCGCCGGGTCGAAGGTGGGGTCGGCCGCGCGGATTGCAGCCACCGTACGCGCGGCATCATCGGCGTCGCCTTCCTGGGCATAGGCTGCCGCAAGCACGACGCGATTGAAATCCGCGCCCACATCCTCGCGCAGGTTCATGTCTGCCTGGGCGATCGCCGCGCCGTATTGCCCTTTCTGATAGTACGCCAGGCTGAGGGCGAAGCGGTCCATCGGATTGAGTTCCGGGTCAAGCCGCTTTGCCAGTTGCAGCGACGCAATGGCAGCATCGGTTTGCCCTGACCACATAAGGACATTGCCTCGACCCGCGAGCGCATTTGCGTCATTCGGATTGATCGCGACCGCCTGGTCCATTTCCGTAGCCGCCTCGCCGAATCTGCGATAGACGATATCGATGCGGCCAAGGATAACGTGCGCGCGCACCTGCGAGTCACTGAGCCGCAGTGCCGTATTCGACAAGGCAGCGGCCCGCTTCAGGAACACGGGCGGCGATTCTGCCCAGCCCATCGAGGTAGCGATGTAGTAACTTTCGCCCAATGCCGCATAGGCATCGGCGTAGTTCGGGTCGAGAGCAATGGCGTGTTCAAGCAGCCGACGCGCCTCGACAAGCCCGGACCGGGTGGGGCGTTGCAAAGCAGGCCTGGCACGTAGCACGTCGTCGTAGGCAGCCAGATTGTCGGTCGGCTTCGCGAAGGCGCGCCGCTGTTCCATTCGTTGCACGTGGATCGCCAAGGCGCCAGCAATCTCTGTGGTTATGTCATCCTGTAGTGCGAACACGTCCGCCAGCGCCTCGTCGAAGCGTGTAGACCACAGCAGGTGCCCTTGCTGCGTGTCGACCAGTTCCGCGGTCACCCGAACGCGATCGCCACTGCGATCCACGGAGCCCTCGACCAGATATCTGACACCAAGGCTCCTGCCGACTTGTTCCGGGGTCGCCGGGTTTGCCCGGTACGGGAGCACGCCGTTCCACGAGATCACGGTCAGCGCGGAGAACCGGCCCAGAGCGTTGATAATGTCTTCCGTCAACCCATCGGCAAAATACGCCTGCGCCGGATCGCCGCTCTGAACCATCAGTGGCAGCACGGCCAGGGCTGGTTCGGCCTCCCTGGCAGGAATTCCGGCTGTGGCCCGCAGCCCGGGTATTGCGACGTAGCGAACATCCCATTCCGCTACCGCACCGAACAACAATACCGCAGCAGCGATCAGGCCCAGCGAGGCCGTCAGCACCATGCGCCGTCGCGTCCGGCCGTCCGCTGCAACTCCAGGCGGTGGCGACGCGTCGATGGAACAGTTCGGTGACAGAGCATTGGCGTCGTTCGCAACCGGTGCCGGTTGCGGGCTGGCAGCGGCTTCGACCGTGGCATCCTCGGAGAGCACAACGGCTTCGAAGCGGTAGCCACGACGGGGCGCCGTCCTGATCAGGCGTGACCCACCGTCTCCCAATGCCCGGCGCAACTCGCCGATGCTCTGCACCAGTACATCGTCGGTGATGGCCATATTCGGCCAGACCGCGTCGAACAACTCGTGTTTCGATACCAGACGGCCGGGATTTGTTGCCAAAAAGAGCAGTACTGCAAGAGTCTTTGGTCGCAGGGCAATTTCCGCACTGCCCTGCAACAGGCAACCGCGATCCAGATCCAGCACGTAGTCGTCAAACCGCAGTCGTTTGGTGGGGATGGGCGCCAGAGAACCGGGCGTGCGTATAGTCATCGCTCCGATCACGCCTGGATATTGCTCAACCGGCGCCCGATCACCATGCCCGCGTTGCGGGGGAGGAACCAGACTCGGCTTTGCCGGTCATGACGCCGCATGATTCTCACCGATGCTGCCTGTTACGGCCTGCCGTATCTTCGGATTGCCGTTGCACCATTCAGCAGTCACCTCCGGCAGTCTGATCAGAGCATCGGCCGAACACGCCAGCCATGCAAATCCATGGGAAGCCAGCCGCAACAAAATACCAACCAGGACACTACCGGCACGGCACCTGGCGATGACACGGGGATGAGGATCGCCGTCGCAATTCCGATCAAGTGCGGCCAGGCGCAGTCCGGTAGGATGCGTCCGTAGCCACCGAGACTCGGCATGAACCCCGTCTGCAAGGCCCTCTGGTTCATCGAAGCGCATCTTGGCGGCGAGGCGTCGCTGCCGGAGATCGCCGATGCCAGCGGCGTCTCGCGCTATCAACTGCTGCGCGCCTTCGGCCTGGCCACCGGGCGGTCCGTCATGCGCTACGTGCGCGCGCGGCGGCTGACCGAGGCCGCGCGCACGCTGGCCGCCGGCGCACCCGACATCCTGTCGGTGGCGCTGGATGCCGGCTACGCCTCGCACGAAGCCTTCACCCGCGCCTTTCGCGACCAGTTCGGAGCGACGCCGGAGACGGTGCGGGACCGGCGCTGCCTGCAGACACTGCAACTCACGGAGCCAATCCGCATGGACGAAACCCTGATCGTGCCGCTGAACCCGCCGCGCTTCGAAGCCGGCCGCACCTTGCTGATTGCCGGCCTCAGCGGACGCTATCGGTTCGAAACCAACCAGGGCATCCCGCTGCAATGGCAACGCTTCGCCCCGCATATCGGGCAGATTCCCGGCCAGGTCGGTGACGTGACCTATGGCGTGTGCTGCAACAGCGACGGTGCCGGCAATTTCGAATATGTCACCGGAGTCGAAGTCTCAAGTTTCGACGATCTTCCCGCCGAGTTCCGCCGGGTGCGGATTCCAGAGCATTGCTATGTCGTGTTCACCCATACCGAGCATATCTCGGCCATTCGCGGCACGTGGTACACCATCCTGAACCAATGGCTGCCGCAATCGGGGCGCGGGATCGCCGATGCGCCCGATTTCGAACGTTACGACGACGCGTTCGATCCGCAAACCGGCACGGGAAAGGTCGAGATATGGCTGCCGCTGAAGTCGTGACCCGCCGCGCCGCCATCGCCACTCTCGCCGGCGCCGCGGCCCTCCCCGCCACACTCGCTGCGGCAGCGCCGTCCGATCTGCCACTGGCATGGCGACCCATCGCGCCGCGCGCGGCGGGCTTCGCGGCCGATCTGCGGGTCCGTCTGGACGCCGGAGTCCGTTCAGGCTTGCTCGATGGACTGCACGCGGTGCTGGTCTGCCGCAATGAGCGGCTGGTGTTGGAGCGCTATTATTCAGGTACCGACGAGGATTGGGGGCAGCCGCTCGGCATCGTCGCGTTCGGTCCCGACACGCCGCACGATCTGCGGTCCGTCACCAAGAGTATCGTCGGATTGCTCTACGGCATCGCCTTGGACCGTGGCCTGGTGCCGCCGCCGGAGGCGCCGTTGCTGGCGCAGTTCCCGGCCTATCCCGATCTTGCCGCCGACCCCGCGCGCGCAAAGCTGACCATTGCCAACGCCTTGAACATGACCATGGGCATGGCCTGGGACGAGAACCGCTCCTATGCGGACCCAACGAACAGTGAACGCGCGATGGAGGATGCGCCCGACCGCTATCGTTATGTATTGTCGCAACCGATCGTCGCCGCGCCTGGAACGCGGTGGATCTACTCCGGCGGCGCCGTCGCGCTGATCGGCGCATTGATCGCGCGCGGCGCCCACACCAGCCTGCCGTCCTTCGCGCGCGAGGCGTTGTTTGCACCGCTTGGCATAACAAAATTCGCCTGGGCCGAGGGACGCGATGGCGTTGCCTCCGCCGCATCCGGTCTGCGCCTGCGCCCGCGTGACCTGCTGCGGATCGGCACGCTGGTGCTGACGAATGGCAAATCGAATGGACGGCAGATCGTGTCGCGCGCCTGGCTGGAGGCATCGTTCAAACCCGTGATCGCCACGAGCGGAAACCTGGCCGGCATGGAATATGGCCGCCTCTGGTACCTTGGCGAGGCCGCCGCCCCGGCGTTCACCGGCCCGCATCGCTGGATCGCGGCATTCGGCAATGGCGGACAGCGGCTTTGGCTGATGCCGGACGCCGGCATTGAGGTTGCCATACTGTGCGGCAACTACAACAAGCCGGATCAGGGGATCACGCCGCTGCGCGTGTGGAGGGAAATCGTGCTGGCCAACTTCCGGCACGTTTAGTTTCGTCGCGAAGGACCAACCTCATGCCACAAAGCCTCACCCTCCACCCGATCGGGGTCATCCACACGCCCTGGCGCAGCGTTGCCGACTGCCCGCGCAACGGTCGCCAGCCCGATCCCGCACCCGTCTGCACCGCGCGCGTTTTCCCCGACTACCTGGACGGACTGCGATCCATCCAGGGCTTCTCCCACCTGATCCTGCTGTATTGGCTCGGCGGAACGAATGCACCGCAGCTCGTCTTCACTCCGCCCTTCGACACCGAGCCCCGCGGCATCTTCGCCACCCGCGGCCCACGCCGGCCCAATCCGATCGGCCTCTCCGTCGTCGCCTTCGACGGCATGGACGCGCCGGATATCCTGCGCATCCGCTACCTGGATTGCACCGACGGCACGCCATTGCTCGACATCAAGCCCTACCTGCCCACCACCGACAGCGAGCCCGGCGCGCGGATGGGCTGGCTGGACCCGCACGCCACCCGCAATCGCCAGACCGGCCGGCCCTGAAATCCCGCGCGTTTCGATTGACTTGTGCCCCGCGCTTCGTCAGGTTGCCGCGACTGGGACCGGGCCCCACGAATGGCCCAGACGCGATAACGGGAGGGATTGAATGGCTGGCCGCCACGGCGATACGTGCAAACCGATTGTGCTTGTGCGCACGACGTGATGTCGGCAGTCCTGTCCCAGACCAGCGCACCGCTGCTGTCAATCCGCGGCGTCAAGGTTCGCTTTGGCGGCGTCATCGCGCTGGGCGGCGTGTCGTTCGACGTCGGCTACAGCCAGATCTGCGGCCTGATCGGCCCCAACGGCTCCGGCAAGACCACACTTTTCAATTGTATCAGCGGTATCTATCGCTACCAGGAAGGCGACATCGTTTTCGAAGGCGCCTCGCTGAAGGCCACACCACGCCATGGCATGGCGGGCCTCGGCATCGGCCGCACCTTCCAGAACGTCGCCCTGTTCCGCCGCCTCAGCGTGCGGGACAACGTGATGGTCGGCGCCCATCATCTCGGCCGCTCGGGTTTCGTCGCCAACGCGCTGCGCATGCCGATCGTCCGCCGCGAGGAACACGACATCACCGCCCGGCTGGACATGCTGCTGGATCTGCTGGATCTGCGTTCGGTGGCGCGGGTGCCCGCCGGCAGCCTGCCGTTCGGGTGGCAGAAGCGCGTGGAGCTGGCGCGCGCACTGATCGGCGGCCCCAAGCTGCTGATGTTGGACGAGCCCGCCGGCGGGTTGAACCACGGTGAAGTGGACGACCTCGCCACCCTGCTGCATCGCATCCGCGAGCATTTCACCCTGAGCATTCTACTGGTGGAACATCACATGAACCTGGTCATGCGCGTCTCCGACAAGGTGGTCGCGCTGGAATTCGGCCTGAAGATCGCCGACGGCAGCCCGGAGCAAGTGCGTAACGAGCCCGAAGTGATCCGCGCCTATCTCGGCGAGACCGACGAGGAGGCGCATCGTGCCCGCGTTGCTTGAGGCACAAGGCCTGCACGCCGCCTATGGCGAGACGAAGGTGCTGCACGGCATCGATTTCGCGGTGCAGGAAGGCGGGGTCAGCGCCTTGCTCGGGGCCAACGGCGCGGGCAAGACCACCACCCTGCGCGCGATCTGCGGCATGGTGAAGACGCAGGGCGAGATCCGTTTCGCCGGGCAGCGCATCGACGGCAAGGCAACCGAGGAGGTGGCACGCCGCGGTGTCGCGCACGTGCCCGACGGCCGCGGCACATTCCTGGAGCTGTCGGTCGAAGAGAACATGCGGCTCGGCGCCTATGTCAGGCGCGACCGCGAGATAGCCGCCGATTTCGAACGCATGTTCAGCTATTTCCCCCGCCTGCGCGAGCGCTTCCACCAGCAGGCGGGCACGCTGTCCGGCGGCGAGCAACAGATGCTGGCGATCGCCCGGGCGCTGCTGCTGCGGCCGAAGCTGCTGCTGCTGGATGAGCCGTCGTTCGGCCTGGCGCCGCTGATCGTGCAGGAGATCTTCGCAATCATGCGCCGCATCCGCGCGGAAGAGCATGTGAGCATCCTGCTGGTGGAGCAAAATGCCAGCCTGGCACTGGATTTCGCGGAGCATGCGTATCTGCTGGAGACCGGCCGTATCGTCGTCTCAGGCCCGGCCGCCGAGATCCAGCAGGACGAGGCGATACGGCGGTCGTATCTGGGGTACTAGTACACGTCTTCGCGGGGAGCGGGGCATTCTGTCATTGCGAGGAGCAACGCGACGCAGCAACCTCGTTCGAGAGGACGCACGGTCCGTTCCGAACGAGATTGCTGCGGCGCTTCGCTCCTCGCAATGACATTGCAGAACATGACACGGGCGGGTTGAATGAGGAGGAGCGCTTGGAAGGTCTGATCCATCAGGTCATGTCCGGCATCGCCAACGGCAGCATTTATGCTTCCGTCGCGCTGGCGCTGGTGATGATCTACAAGGCGACGAACCACCTCAACTTCGCCCAGGGCGAGATGGCGACGTTCTCCACCTATGTCGCCCTCACCCTGATCAACGCCGGCCTGCCCTATTGGGTGGCATTCGTTGCCACGCTGATGATCTCATTCGTCGCCGGCATGGTGATCGAGCGCGTGCTGCTGCGGCCGATGATGGACGCGCCCGCGCTGTCCTCGGTCGGCGTGTTCATCGGTCTGCTGCTGACCATCAACGCGTGCAGTGGCTGGTGCTTCGGCTACACGATCAAGGAGTTTCCCTCACCGTTCCACAGCCCGCCGCTGTTGGGCGGCTATGTGTCCGCCCATGAACTTGGCTCTACCGCGGTGACCTTGGTGGTTCTGCTGATGGTCTATGTGTTCTTCCGCTTCACCAGATTAGGGCTGGCGATGCGCGCGGCGGCGTTCAATCCGGCCTCGGCCCGGCTGGTCGGCATCCCGGTCGGCTGGATGCTCGGCCTGGGATGGGGGCTTGCCGCCGCGATCGGTTCCATGGCCGGCATCATGGTTGCGCCGGTCGTCTTCCTTGATCCCAACATGATGTTCGGGATCCTGCTCTATGCCTTCGCCGGCGCGCTGCTGGGCGGGATCGACAATCCGCTGGGCGCGGTGCTGGGCGGCTTCGCCGTCGGCATCATCGAAAACCTTGGCGGCGCCTATATCGTCGGCACCGAGCTCAAGCTGAGCCTGGCGCTGGTGATTATCGTGGTAGTGTTGGTGGTGAAACCGACCGGTCTGCTGGGCCGGGCCGTACTGAGCAGGGTGTAGTTCCATGCCAAGCGATCAGACCATGCAGGGGCGGCCGATGGTGGAGACCAGCATACAGCCGGAAACCGCGGCATTGTTCGATCCCGCCTCCGAGCAGGCGATCACGGCTCCTCCCAGTACCGATCCGTTCGGCGTCGCGACCGGTGGTGCCGCACTGCTGGCCGTCGCCGAGACGGGCCGCGCGGATAGTGCGCGGCGTACGTTATTCGTGGTCATGCTCGGGCTGATCGTCGTGGCCGCGGTACCGACAGCGTTCTTCAACGGCTACCACCTGTTCCAGCTCACCATGGTGGTGGTCTATGCCATCGCCGTTCTCGGACTGGCGTTGCTGGTCGGATTCAACGGGCAGATCTCGCTGGGCCACGGCGCGTTCTATGCCATCGGCGCTTATACCACCGCCATCCTGATGGCGAACTGGAACGTGCCATACTGGGCAACCCTGCCGGTGTCGGCGGTGGTGTGCGCGTTCGTCGGATTGCTCATCGGCTTGCCGGCCCTGCGACTGGCTGGGCATTACCTCGCGTTGACCAGCTTCGCGCTGGCGATTGCGGTGCCGCAATTACTCAAGATCAACGCGGTCTCCGATTGGACCGGCGGCGTGCAGGGACTGGTGATCGACAAGCCCGATGCACCATTCGGTCTGCCGCTGACCGGCGACCAGTGGCTCTATCTGTTCTGTCTGGCGGTCGGCGCTTGCCTCTATTTGGTCGCCTGGAACCTGACGCGCGGGCGGATCGGCCGGGCGATGATGGCGATCCGCGACCACGCTCTCGCAGCCGAGGCAATGGGCATCAACCTTGCCGTCTTGAAAACCAGCACCTTTGCCTGGAGCGCGATGTTCACCGGCATCGCCGGCTCGCTCAGCGCCATCGTGGTGCAGTTCGTCGCGCCGGACGCATACGGTGTGTACATCTCCATCTTCCTGTTCGTTGCGCTTGTGGTCGGAGGCGTCGCCTCGATCGGCGGCACCATCATCGGCGCGCTGTTCATCGAGTTCATTCCCAACATCGCGACGCAGTTGTCGAAGGGAGCGCCAGGTGCGATCTTTGGCGTTCTGCTGATCGCCGTCATGTTCCTGATGCCGCAAGGTGCTGGCGGGTTCCTGAACTCGCTGGTCGCGAGACTGCTGGTCGCACGAGTCAGGCGCTAGCAAGACAATCGAGTACCGATAAGCCCTACCGCCCCGGCTCTGCCGGCTGCTGCAATGTGGCGGCCAACGGCGCGTGATTCAGCAGCGCCACCAAGGCGACGCCGCCGATCGTGTTGCCGATCAGCGTCGGGATCAGAAAGCCGAACCAGAACTGCGCCGCAGTGGCATTGCCGGAGAATGCAGCGAAGCCGGCATCCACCGCTCCCGCAACGGTGTGAGAGAACCGGCCGACGGCGACAACATAGGTCAGCAGCATGATCACCAGCGGCCGGGCCGAGCGCGCACTGGGCAGGATCCATACCATCAGCGCGATCAGCCAGCCCGCGAACACGGCGCGCACCATGGTGGGCCAGAACGCGCCGGCGACGGCTTCACGTCCCGCCTCCACCAGTGCGCGGCGCACCGGGTCGGGAAACAGTCCAGGCAGCGAGATCACCGCGGCGAATGCCAGCGCGCCGGCAAGGTTGGCCAGCAGCACAACGGCAGAGAAGCGCAACACCGAGCGAAACGTCGCCCAGCTTCGCGTCACCAGCAGCGGCAGCATGGCGGTGACCGTGGTTTCGGTGAACAACTGCTGGCGTCCCAGGATCACGATCAGGAAGCCCACCGTGTAGCCGGCGCTGTCCACCAGGCGCGTCCAATCGGTATGTGGCAGGCCGCTGCGGATCAATGCGAGCGTGAGGAACGAAAATCCCATCGACAGACCGGCCGCGAGGCCGGACCACGCGAGCGCGCCGGAGGGGCGTTTCAGTCCCTCCTCGCCCTCCTCGCGGATCAGCTCGTGGATGATGAGGGCATGCGGCGCCTTGTGTTGCGCGGCGAGTTCCTGGTCCGGCGCGGCGAGGTGCGGGGAATCAGCGCCCGCGGCGGTCGCCGGGTGCGTGTCGTGCGGCTGCTGGTCCATGCGCGTGACGTGCCCGCCCAAGCTGCTGAAGCTGCGTTAGGTAGGCGGGCAGTCGCAGCGGCGCGATCACGATGGCGTTTCGGCGTGTTGCCGGTTTGAGCGAACCGGAGCGGTTCCCCTCGCCTGGCCGGCGAGATTGTAGCGTCTCGTAACGATGCACGCGATGCATGCTGCAAGGTGCGGCATGCTACGGTTGCCGCGTTCGCCAAGCGGTATAGAATGATAAACATGAAATCGCCCCGCACCCCCGCCGCAACCGCCAAACAGCACGCACAGCCGCGGCTGACCACGGCGGACTTGCTCGCTCGCCTGGTCGCCTTCGATACGACCAGCCGCAATTCCAACCTGAAGCTGATCGCCTTCGTCCGGGATTATCTCGACACGCACGGCGTCTCGTATCGCGTCAGCACCAGCGCGGACGGAGGGAAGGCCAACATCCACGCGATCATTGGACCGCAGGCCGCGGGCGGGCTCGCGTTGGCCGGCCATGTCGATACCGTCCCGGTCGAGGGCCAGGCCTGGAGCTCCGATCCCTTCACGCTGCGCCATGCCGGCGGCCAGCTCTATGCGCGCGGCGCCTGCGACATGAAGGGCTTCGTCGCCTCGTTCCTCGCTGCCGTGCCGGATATGCAGGCGAAGCCGCTACAGCGCCCGCTCCATCTCTGCGTCACCTATGACGAGGAAACCACCTTCGACGGGGTGGAGCGGCTGATCGAGGATCTCGGTGGCTCCGGCCTGAAGCCGGGGCTGTGCGTCGTGGGCGAGCCTTCCGGCATGAAACCGATCATCGCGCATAAGGGTCGCCTCAGCATGAACGTGTTCGTGCGCGGCCGCCCGGGCCATTCCAGCGAACCCGCCAAAGGCGTCAACGCGGTGCACGCCGCGGCCGAGGCGATCGCCTGGATCGCGGCCGACCTGCGGCGCATCGCCAGGGAAGGCCCGTTCGCCGAGGAGTTCGATCCCCCCTACACCACGGGGCAGGCCGGCACCATTCAAGGCGGTTCGATCCTCAACATCATCCCGGAGCATGTCGAGTTCAGCCTGGAATGGCGGGACATCCCGGGCGATGACTCGGTGCGCTACCTCGACCGGCTGAAAGCCTACGTCGCGGAGCATATCGAGCCGGCGATGCACGCGGTGCATCCGGACACCGGGTTCCGCTACGAGATCATCAACCTGATGCCGCGCATGAGCCTGCCGGCTGACCATGAATTGACCACGGTGGTGAAGCAGCTCACCGGCGCAAATGTCGCCGGCACGGTAAGCTACGGCACCGAAGGCGGATACTATCAGAATGCCGGCATCCCAACGATGGTCTGCGGCCCTGGCCATATCGCGCAGGCGCACCAACCCGACGAGTTCGTCGCGCAAGGCCAGTTGGATGCGTGCGACGATTTCATCCGCCGGCTCGCGGACCGCCTGCTGACCTGAAGCGGTCGCGTCATGGCCCCCACTGCCCCACTGCCGCTGCCGCCCTTCGAGGTTCGCCTCGCGGCGCCGGATCTCGGCCGGTGGACAGCGGGCAATACCGGCGTCCCCGGCTTCACCAGCCGAGCGTCACCCCGCCCCGGCCCACATGTCATGCTGCTGGCGCTGTCGCATGGCAATGAGATCGCGGGCGCGGTCGCACTGGACCGGCTGCTGGCGGCGGAACTGGCGCCGACCCGTGGGACGCTGACGTTCGGGTTCGTCAACCTCGCCGCGTTCGAGCGGTTCGATCCCCGCCATCCGACACTGTCGCGCTTCATCGACGAGGACATCAACCGCGTCTGGGAGGAAGCGGTGCTGGACGGGCCGCGGCAATCGGTGGAGCTGGAGCGGGCGCGGGAGATTCGTCCAATGCTCGACACCGCCGACGCGGTGCTGGACCTGCACTCGATGCTGTGGCCGTCCGATCCGCTGATGCTGTGCGGCGAGACGGAGAAGGGACGCCGCCTGGCCGCGGCAATCGGGACGCCGGCGCTGGTGGTGGCCGACCGCGGCCACGCGAGCGGGCGGCGCATCCTGGACTATGTGCGGTTTGCCGCGCCGGACACGCCGTTCGTCGCCAACCTGGTGGAAGCCGGCCAGCACTGGCAGCCTGCCACCGTCGTTACCATGCTGGAGACCATCGCCGGCATGCTGCGACATTTCGACATGGCACCGCGGGATGCCCCACTGCCGCCGGTTTCGCCGCAGCAACAGCGATTCGCCGAAGTGACGCGGGTGGTTACCGCGGCCACCAGCAATTTCGCATTCGTGCAGTCATGGCGCGGCGGGGATGTGGTGCCGCGGCGGAATACGCTGATCGCGATGGATGGCGCGACGGAGATTCGCACGCCTTGCGACAACTGCCTGCTGGTGATGCCGAGCCTGCGCCCCAGCCGGGGGCATACGGCAGTGCGCCTGGCGCGGTTCCCGGCATAGGGGGATCGAAGCAGAGCAGCGGGTCGCCACGGCCACAGGCGAACGCAATGGCGAAGCCTCCCCCTCCCGTGCGGGGCCGTCGCGGAAGGGGGAGCCTTCATTCGGAGGTCCTGATGCCCGACGACGCACCGATCACCGAGACCTTGTTGCTCCGTCACGACGCGGATGGCGTCGCGTGGCTGACGCTGAACCGTCCGCAGGCGCGCAATGCCTTGTCGATGGCACTGATGCAGGCGCTGGATGCGGAATTGGCCGCTATCGCTGACGAGCCCGCGGCGAAAGTGGTGGTGATCGCCGGTGCCGGTGCCGGCTTTTGCTCCGGACACGACCTGCGCGAACTGCGCGGCCAGCCGCAATCCGAGGCGTATCAACGAACGTTCGCGCAATGCTCGCGGCTGATGCAGCGGATCGTGCGGCTGCCCAAGCCGGTGATCGCGCGGGTGCACGGCGTCGCCACCGCGGCCGGCTGCCAGCTCGTGGCGAGCTGCGACCTGGCGATCGCGGCGGACACCGCGCGCTTTGCCACGCCCGGCGTCAATCTCGGCCTGTTTTGTTCCACGCCGATGGTGGCGCTGTCGCGCGCGGTCGGGCGCAAGGCGGCGATGGAGATGCTGCTGACCGGCGACCTTGTCGATGCGGCGCGGGCCCGCGAGCTGGGCCTGGTCAACCGCGTGGTGCCGGAGGCGGCGCTGGACGCGTCGGTCACTGCCCTGGCCCGTCAGATCGCGAGCAAGAGCCCGCTGACGTTGGCGATCGGCAAGGAAGCGTTCTACCGGCAGGCGGAGCTGCCGTTGGCCGAGGCCTATGCCTATGCCTCGGAGGTGATGGTGCGGAACATGATGGCGCGAGACGCCGCCGAGGGGATCGACGCATTCCTGGAGAAGCGCGCACCGGTCTGGCACGGGAAGTGAGCGCCAGCAGGGAGAGCTGCCGTTTTCAGCCGACCTGATGCCGCAACTTCACGATGCTGATCGCATAGAACAGTACCGCCAGCGCAATCAGAGCGACAAGCAGTGCGATGTTCCGGCCGCGGCGGCGGCGGCGCATCTCGTCAGCCTGGCGCGGCGTCGGCCGCGGCGGATCCTGCTCCATGCCGCCGGCATCACCTGACAAGCCGGTCCACCGCGAGCGCGGCGAACAACAAGAACAGATAGGCGATGGAATAACGGAAGGCCGCGCGCGCCGGCGCATCGTTGGTGAGACTGACGCCCGCGGCATCCTGTCGATCGCGAAACACGCTGACAGCACAGACGACAAAGCCAAGATCCAGCGCCGCGGCGGCGACACCGTAAACCGCGCCGCAGAAGCCGACATACCAGGGGGCCAGCGACAGCGGCACCAGCAGCAGCGTATAGATCATGATCTGCCGGCGGGTTTCCTTCGCCCCCGCGACGACCGGCAGCATCGGCACGCCGGCGCGGCGGTAGTCGTCGTTGGCATAGAGCGCCAGCGACCAGAAATGCGGCGGCGTCCAGAAGAACACGATCGCGAACAACAGCAACGGCACAAGCTGCACCGATCCGGTGACCGCTGCCCAGCCGACCACCGCGGGAAACGCGCCGGCCGCACCGCCGATCACGATATTCTGCGGCGTGCGGCGTTTCAGCCAGATCGTGTAGACCAGCACGTAGAAGCCGATCGACAGCGCCAGCACCGCGGCGGCGGCCAGGTTCACCGCCAGAAACATCACGATCACAGAGCCGACCGCCAGGGTCACGCCGTAGGACAACGCGGCGCGTGGCTCGATACGCCCGGCCGGGATCGGACGATTGCGCGTGCGACGCATCACCGCGTCGATGTCGCGGTCGTACCACATGTTGATTGCGCCGCACGCGCCGGCGGCGACGGCGATGCACAGAATCGCGGTGAACGCCAGCACCGGGTTCAATGCGCCCGGCGCCACCAACAGTCCGATTGCGCCGGTGAACACCACCAGCGACATGACCCGCGGCTTCAGCAGCGCGATCCAGTCACGCACGTCGGTTTCGACGAACTCATAAGCAGGCAGGGGGGATTGCTCCCCCCTGTCCACCGGGTCCAGCGGTGCGGTGCTTTCACTCACCGATCAGCGGATCCGCGGCAGTTCGGCGTAGGTGTGGAACGGTGGCGGCGAGGAGACGCTCCATTCCAGCGAGGTCGCGCCCTCGCCCCAGTAATTGTCCACCAAATGCTCCTTCGACGTGAAGGTGCGGTACAACACGTAGAAGAACACGACCAGAGCGACGCCGCCGATGAAGGCGCCGATGGAGCTGACGAAGTTCCAGCCGGCGAACGCCTCGGGGTAGTCGGGGTAGCGGCGCGGCATGCCGGCCAGGCCCAGGAAGTGCTGCGGGAAGAAGGTGAGATTGACGCCGATGAAGGTCAGCCAGAAGTGCACCTTGCCCCAGAACTCCGGATACTGGTGGCCGGACATTTTGCCGATCCAGTAGTAGAAGCCGCAGAAGATCGAGAACACCGCGCCGAGCGACAGCACGTAGTGGAAGTGCGCCACCACGTAGTAGGTGTTGTGCAGGATCTGGTCGATGCCGGCATTGGCCAGCACCACGCCGGTGACGCCGCCGATGGTGAACACGAAGATCATGCCGATGGCCCACAGCATCGGCGTCTTCAGCTCGATCGATCCGCCCCACATGGTGGCGATCCAGGAGAAGATCTTGATGCCCGTCGGCACGGCGATCACCATCGTCGCGGCCATGAAATAAGCGCGGGTATCAACCGCGATGCCGGAGATGAACATGTGGTGCGCCCACACCACGAAGCCGACCACGCCGATCGCCACCATGGCGTAGGCCATGCCGAGATAGCCGAAGATCGGCTTCTTGCTGAAGGTGGAGACCACGTGGCTGATGATGCCGAAGCCCGGCAGGATCATGATGTAGACTTCGGGATGGCCGAAGAACCAGAACAGGTGCTGGAACAACACCGGGTCGCCGCCGCCGGCGGGGTCGAAGAAGGCGGTGCCGAAATTGCGGTCGCAGATCAGCATGGTGATCGCGCCGGCCAGCACCGGGATCGACAGCAGCAGCAGGAACGCGGTCACCAGTTCGGACCACACGAACAGCGGCATTTTGTGCAGCGTCATGCCGGGAGCGCGCATGTTGAAGATGGTGGTGATGAAGTTCATCGCGCCCAGCAGCGAGGAAATGCCGGCCAGGTGCAGCGCGAACAAGGTGCAGTCCATGCCGATGCCGGGCTCGTAGGTGGCTTCCGACAGCGGTGGATACAGCGTCCAGCCGGTGCCGGACTCGCCCAGCATCAGGCCGGTGAAGATCAGGACGAAGGCGGGCGGCAGCAGCCAGAAGCTGATGTTGTTGAGGCGCGGGAATGCCATGTCCGGCGCGCCGATCATCAGCGGAATGAACCAGTTGCCGAAGCCGCCGATCAGCGCCGGCATCACCGAGAAGAAGATCATCAGCAGCCCGTGGCTGGTGATGATGGTGTTCCACTCCTGCCCCGAGTCCACCACGTGGTTGCCGGGGAACAGGAGCTGGGCGCGCATGATCTCCGACAGGATGCCGCCGACCGTGCCGCCGAACACGGCAAAGACCAGGTACAGCGTGCCGATATCCTTGTGGTTGGTGCTGAAGAACCAGCGCGTCACAAAGCCCGGCTTGTGATCGTGGTGATCATGCGCGTGATCGTGGGTGGTGACCGACATCGTCTCTCTCGTCTGCTGGAGCACCGGCCTTGCGGTCAGTGCCGAACCTCGTTCGCCGCGGTTTGCAGCGTGCCGTTATGGTGGTCCTGTGCGACCGCCGGTGGTTGCTGTACTGGCGGCGCGGGCGGCACGGTGCCGTTCTCGGCGAACTGCTTCTTCGCCTCCACCAGCCAACTTTCGAATTCCTGCTCCGGCACCGCACGCACTTCGATCGGCATGCGGCTGTGGTTGGTGCCGCAGATCTGGTTGCATTCGCCGTAATAGGTGCCCGGTTTGTCCGCCCGCAACCAGGTCTCGATGATGCGGCCGGGGATGGCATAGCGCTGCACGCCGAGCGACGGGATGAACCAGCTATGAATGACGTCGCCGCTGGTTTCCAGGATGCGGATGTTCTTGTTCACCGGCACGACGAGCGGGTGATCCACCGTCAGCAACCGCATCTGCCCCGGCTTCAACTGGTCATCCGGCACGATGTAGCTGGAGAAGTCGAGGTTGCCCTTGTCGGGGTAGGTGTATTCCCAATACCACTGATGCCCGGTCACCTTGACGGTGAGGTCGGGATCGTAGGTGCGGTCCTCGTAGTAGATCAGCCGGAACGAGGGGATCGCGATGATCACCAGGATCAGCACGGGCACCACGGTCCAGGTGATCTCGATCACCGTGTTATGGGTGGTGTGGCCGGGAACCGGGTTGCGGTCGGCGTTGTAGCGCCACATCACCCAGCCGAGCAGGCCGCCGACCAGCAGGGTGATCAGGGTGATGATGACGAGCACCAGGTCGTGCAGATCGATGATCTGTTGTTTCACCGGGCTGAAGGCCGGCTGCATCCCCATTTCCCACGGGGTGGGTGCCTGTGCGTAGGCGACGCTGCCCGGCAGGACGGCCGGGATCAGCAAGAATGCGACAAATGCGGCTGTGAGCCGCCGGTAGACCTGCATCGATACCCCGCCCGTTCCGTCCCGGCCGGCCGCGGGCGGATCGCCCTGGCCCCTTCCGATGGCGCTTGGCCTACCGGAGCCGTGCTGCGAGATCAAGGTACCGCGCCGTGGCGGGGAGGAAACGAGGGCGATGGCTGAGCGGCCAAGGCGCTCGCGACCCGGAATTTCCCCGCGCCGCCCGACGCGACTGTGCGCGTGACTGTCATTGCGACCATTTTGCTCAGTTCGGCAGTCGCACCAGGGTAAAGATACCGAACGGCGGGACCGGCTCGATCTGGATCCGCGACAGCTCCTCGGGCGAGAGCAATGCCTGCATGGCGAAATCGGGATGCCAGCCGAGCTTGCGCGATGCGGGCGCCATCGCCCATTCCACCCACCAGCGCGGGCCGCGCTCTGCGGCGAAGTGGTTGACGAACAGGATGTTGCCGCCGGGCCGCACGACGCGCTGCATCTCGAACAGCAATTGGCGCGGATTGGGCACCACGGACGCCACGAACATCGCCACCGCGATGTCGAACGAGGCGTCGGGGAAGTCGGTCGATTCGGCGTCCAGTTCCCGCAGCGCGGCGACCCTTGCCAGCCCGAGCGCGCTGACGCGCCGGCGCGCCTGCTGCAGCATCTCGGTCGACAGGTCGATGCCGGTGATGTGCTTGTCCGCGGCATAATGCGGCAGGGCAAGGCCGGTGCCGACACCGACCTCCAGCACATCACGGCCGGGCAGGCGATTCGCCAAGGCAACGGCGCGGCGCCGCGCTGCCTTGGAGACGCCGCCGAAGATCGTGTCATAGCTTCCAGCCCAGCGACGATAGGCCTCGCGCACGGCGTCGGCGTCGAGTGCGGCCCGTGGCGGCGCCCCCGGTCGGCGGCCACGAAGCTGGTCCAGGGCATGACTCATCGGTGGGTCGGTCCTCCCGTTCGGTCCCTAGGCAATCGCATCAATGCGCGCAAGCCCGCAGCGCGGCGCCGACTCCACGCGGGCGACCGGACACATCTATCCTGGCCGCGCCGCCGGGGGCAATGCGGCGCCGACCTCACGCAGGCGGCCGGACCCATCTATCCTGGCCGCGCCGCCACGGGCAACGCGGCGCCGACCTCACGCGGGCGACTGGACGCATCTGTCCTGGCCGCGCCGCCAGGGGCAACGCAGCGCCGCGATGCTGAATGCACTCCTGCGGCGGGAACGCGATGCTTGCCCGCCGCGGCGGGGGCAGCGCTACTCGGCCTGCGACAGGTTCACGGCCGCCGAGCGGCCATTCTGCTGTTGCTCGATCTCAAAGCCGATCTTCTGGCCTTCGTTCAGGCTGCGCAGCCCCGCCTTCTGGACGGCGCTGATGTGAACGAAGACATCCTTTCCCCCGGAATCCGGCGCGATGAACCCGTAGCCTTTTGTCGGATTGAACCACTTAACGGTGCCGTTCGGCATCGACGCGTCGCCTTTCTGCCTTGGTGCGGTGCCCGGCAGGACCGGACGCCGCCCGATTGAACAGGGGCGCTGTGACTTGATTGCCCAGACGCCCATCCCCGTGGAGGGCGTCCCGTGCCGGTTGCAAAGACCCGGGTTGAATCCCCCAACCCAGGAACCATACGACGCCGCACCGCAGCCCGCAACGAATCCGGTAGATTTGTTGCAATTTCGCGGCTCGCCCAACCGGCTGCGGGATCCGGCTTTCGCAATCCGCCGCGCAATGACTGGGACCTGCCGCGATCCCGAACCAGGCGGTGCTTGCCGCGTCCCAGCCGCGACGCCATCTGCTTCTGGCAGCCTGCGCCGGGACGGGCTATAGAGGGCGGACGAGCCGGAAGGCGCAGGCAGGGGACGGCCCGCCGGTCCCGTGCAGCGGAGAGAATGGTATGGGTAGCTTCAGCATCTGGCACTGGATGGTCGTGCTGCTGGTCGTGTTGCTGTTGTTCGGCGGCGGCAAGGTCAGCAGCCTGATGGGTGATTTCGCCAAGGGCATCAAGGCGTTCAAGAAGAACATGGCGGAGCCCGACGACGCCTCGATGGAGGCCAGCGCCGACAAGCCGGCCTCGATATCCGGACCGGCCGGCGAAGCGGCACCTCGGGCCCGCGAAACCACCGCCACGCGCTGACGTCAAACCGCTGCCGCGTCGTTGGGTGTGAGGCCCCCCAGGCTCCGGGGCGCAACGTGTGAGGCCGGACGGTCACCGCTCCGCGCGACCGCGTTTCCGGCCTTCGGGCGCACACGGACTCTGCGCGCATCCGATCTCTGCGCGCACACGACCCTCGGGCGCACACGACCCTCGGGCGCCTACGACCTTTGAGCGCACACGACCTTCGGCGGGCACGACCTGGGAGATTTGCGCCAGCGGGATTTTTCCGACCGGCTCGGCAACCGGGGCACGGATCACGGTCTATGACAACACGGACGATTGCCTGCGCTGCTGCTGCCCGGCAGTCAGGCGAAGGCCGTGACGGAGAGACGGCGAAGGCCCTGATGGAGAGACGACGATATGGGTGAATTCAGCATCTGGCACTGGATGGTGGTGCTGCTGGTGGTCCTGCTGCTGTTCGGTGGCGGCAAGGTCAGTGGTCTGATGGGCGACCTGGCCAAGGGCATTAAAGCCTTCAAGAGGAACATGGCGGACGATGCGACGCCGGCGCAGGACGCCGCCCCGGAACGCCAGGTTGACTCGATTCCCACCCCGGCCGGCGAGGCGGTGGTGCGACCGACCGCCGCCTGCGAGACGGCCACCGTGCCGCACGAGACAGCCGCCGCGCCGCGCGAGCCTGCGGTTGAACGGCGGGAGACCACGCCGGCGCACTGACGGGACGTGGCGTGGCGAGCGGCGGTCTGATCGCCAGCGGAATTGAGCAGACCGGATCCGGGACATGCGGGTCAGCGCGCTGACCCGGAAGCGCCCGCCAGGGGCAGCCACGGCAGCCGTTCTTCGGGAAAAATGTGCCGGGTCGGCTGAAACCGTGCCGCCTGATCGATCGAACCGATGTGGAAATGGACCTCGGGAGACGCGGGGTCGCCCTCGCAGGTCAAAGTCGAGCCGCAGCGGGCACAGAACCCGCGCCACCGGCCGGGCGACGAATTGAACCTGGTGATTTCACCCCGGGTGATTTCATAGTCGGCTCGTCCGACCGCGAGGAAAACCGAAACCGGTGCGCCGCTGTGCTTGCGGCAGCTCTGGCAATGGCACCACGCCACGCTGATCGGTGTGCCGGTCACCGCAAAACGCACCGCGCCGCAGAGACAACCGCCTTCGATGTGATCGCTCATGGGCCGCTCCTGCCATGGTGCGCGACACGCCGTCGGTTGCCGGGCGGCACCGACGGCTCCGAGCGGCCGGCAGCTTAACGACAGCGTGCCACGCGAGAAAGCCGGGGTGCCGAGGAAAATGCCGGCCTGGCGCCACGGAGCGGAGCCTGCGGCGGTGGCTCTTGAGCAATGGCGGCGGCTGGGGTCAGCCGTGTGGGCGACGGCCGGGGGCAGCCGAAAGTCTCCGGGGTGGTCGCGGTGCCTGATCCTCGCGGCCCGGCGCTCGCGCGGACGATCCACGGGCGCCGCTTGACGCCCCGGTCAGCCACCCTCATAACGCGCGCCTTCCGCCCGGATCCCGAGGTTCTCCCATGTCTCGCCGCTGCCAGATCACCGGCAAGGGCGTGCTGACCGGCAACAACGTCAGCCACGCCAATAACAAGACGCGCCGCCGTTTCCTGCCGAACCTGCAGGAGACCTCCTTGCTGTCGGATGCGCTCGGCAGCGCGGTCCGGCTGCGCCTGTCCACCCGCGCCATCCGGACGGTAGAGCATAACGGCGGCATCGACGCCTTTCTTCTCGGCACCCCGGATGCGAAGCTGCCCGCCGAGGCGAAGTCACTGAAGCGGCGCATCGAACGCGCCCGCGCACGCAGGGACGCGGCAGCGGCCTGAACCGGCGGCGCGAGGGGCGCGGCGGCGGCCCGACCCGCTGGCCGGCTCACGAGCCGCCTGACCCGCGGGCACGCGTTTGCCAGGATCGCAGGCGTCAGCAGCATCGACAACCAAGTGGACCGTCGGTCGCGCCCGCGCTGGTGGACCGCCAGGCTGCCTCGCGCTGATGGGACGTCAGTCTGCCTCGCCCTCGTGGGCGTCAGTCTGCCTCGCGCTCGTGGGGCGGCAGCCTGCCTCGCGCCTGTGGGACGTCAGTCTGCCTCGCCCTTGTGGGGCGTCAGTCTGCCTCGCCCGCCCTCGTGGGGCGTCAGTCTGGCTCGCGCTTGTGGACCGTCAGTCTGGCTCGCGCTTGTGGACCGTCAGTCTGGCTCGCGCCTGGTCGCTCGCTGGTCGCTCTCGCGCTTCTCGGCGAGGGCCTCGAGCCGCGCCGCCAGCTTCAGCAGCCCGCTCCGCGCGGTTTCGGTGCGGGCGGTTTCCGCCATGCGCCGATTCTCAGCCGCCTGCGCGCGCAGCTCCTCCGCCGACCGCTCGGACAGCGGACGCCAACTGAAGCCGCGCGGAGCCTTGGGAAACGGCTCCCCCTCTTGCATCAGCTCAACCCATCCCGTCCAGGTGCCGAACACGTTGAGCTGCTCATACTCGCCGGTGGCAGGGGCCAGGTCACCCGGCTGGAATTCGCACCGTTCCATGTCTGCGACATAGTCAGAGGTTCCGACCTGGTCACTGATCCACGTCAATCGGGCGCCGACAATTGTGCGTAAACGCTGCGGTTGAGCGAGGTCAATGCCTCCGTGCATCATTGAGACGAGAATGCCGGGCGGTCCTGATCGGAGGGACCGCCATGAACCAGACCGTTGATCCCGTGGAACTGGCCCGCGAACTCGCCAAAATCGCCAGCACAACCAACGACCCGGCGACCGCGCAGCGGCTGCTACAACTGATCGAGCGATTGGTGAGCATTGCTGGCCTGCCGCCGGAGTGAGGAGCCTCGCAGCACCGTCGGCGGGATCACTGCCCCGCGGCGAGCGGGGCCATCGACATGGCTCCGCGGCAACGCCAGGTGCTGTCGTACTCGCTGGTGCGGTCGAGAAGACTCGAACTTCCACGGGGTTACCCCCACAAGCACCTCAAGCTTGCGCGTCTACCATTCCGCCACGACCGCACGTGGGGTAACCTGTCCCGGCGGAAGCCCGGGGCAGGTCGCGGGATATAGCCGATGGATGACACCGCTTCAATTGCCGTTGTCCCGGATGCCGTTGTCCTGGATGCCGACCGGCTCGGGCACGCCGTGGCGCCGGAATGGCGGGTTGCGCCAGGCCTCACGCCGTACCCGGAGGCGCTCGCCACGATGCAGGCACGCATCGCGGCAATCCGCGCCGGCACCGCGCCGGAGATGGTGTGGCTGGTAGAGCATTCCCCGCTCTACACCGCCGGCACCTCGGCGCGACCGGAAGAGTTGACCGATCCCACGCGTTTCCCGACCTATGCGGCGGGGCGCGGCGGACAGTGGACCTATCACGGGCCGGGGCAGCGCACCGCCTATGTCATGCTGGACCTTACCCGCCGCCACGGCAGCGTGCCGGCGCGCGATATCGGCTGCTATGTGCACGGACTGGAATCCTGGCTGATCCGCGCATTGGACCGGTTCGGCGTGACGGGCGAGCGACGGCAGGGACGCATCGGCATCTGGGTGGTGGATCCGCACAACGGGACCGAGGTGAAGATCGGCGCCATCGGCGTGCGTGTCAGCCGCTGGGTGAGCTGGCATGGCGTGGCGCTGAACGTCGCCCCCGACCTGTCGCATTTCGGCGGCATCGTGCCGTGCGGCATCCGCGAGCATGGCGTGACCAGCCTCGCGGCATTGGGGGTGTCCGCCAGCATGGCCGAGGCGGATGTTGCATTGCACGACGCGTGGGACGAGGTGTTCGGCGAGGGCGGGGCAGGTTCTGACCCGATCTGCCGAAGCACCGGGCGCGAGAGCGCCTGAGTTCTGTCCCGATCTGCCGGGCGCGAGAATTCCGCGTGGCCGCGGGGCCGATATCGTCGCCGCGGCAGTGCGCCCCCATGCCGAGACGGCTTCGCCGCTTGCCCGCAATGGCAGGATGGGTCACGACGGGGGGACGCGACGGAAGCGGCCGCGGCACGAGCGGGCAGGACACCGGAGGTCACCGTCCCTGGTGGAAGCCGGGGAAGTCGGGGGGATCGGCCATCTCCTCCTCGATGCTGACCACCTCCGCCATGCGCGGGCCGCGCCGGCAGAGGCGGGCGAGTTCCTCCACCGCGGCGACATCGCCGGCAACCAGCGCCTCCACCGTGCCGTCGATCCGGTTGCGCACCCAGCCGGACACTCCCAACGCCCGCGCATGCTCCTGCATCCAGGCCCGGAAGCCCACGCCCTGCACCCGCCCCGCGATCACCAGACGCTTGGCATTCATCCTTGCTCCCCCCTGGTCAGGGCGATGAACCGGCCGGCCAGAGCGATGTCCGCCGCGATGGCCGCGCGGCGCGCGGTGGCCTCGGCATCCTCGCCCCATTGCTCTGCCTGAAAGGCCTCGTCCAGCGCCCCCAACGCATGCGCCTCCGCCGCGTCCAGGCGGCCGTCCGCCAGCGCCAGCCCCAGCACCAGGCTGCCCAGCGCCGGCACCGCAATGCCGAGCGCGGCCAGCACCTCCGGGTCCAGCGCGCCGACGGCGCGGCGCAGCGCGGCAACGCTGTCGCGGTGCTGCCGGATCGGACCGACGCCGCTGGTGACACGCAGCGGCGCGGCGTAGGTTTGGGCGACCCAGTCGAGCCAGGGCTGCCACCCTAGGGCCTGACGCTCGACCAGCGCCGGCGGCGCGGATGCCCGGTAGCACAGCAGGTCATTCTCAGCGTACCGCGCGATTGCATCGATGGTCGGCTGCGGATCCGGGGCGATGCGCTGCTGGGCGGTTCCGGCAACGCGGGTCAGCGGGGTATCGGCGAACGACATTTCGCCCCCCTTGGCGCCGCCGGCAGCCTGCCATTCGGCGGCGATGGCGGCAGCAAGGCGGGGGCAGCGAACCTGCAGCACCGCCCCGTCAGGCAGATGCATCGGGCGGCCATCGAGCAAGACGGCAAAACCCGCCGGGGTTTGCTCGGCCGTTGCAGTGTCCCAGAATCGCTTCATGCCGGTTTGCCTGGCCTCATGCGCGATGCCGAGGTGATAGGTTCAGTGGAACAACTGCCGCAAGACACCGCCGACCCCTCCCTTCTTGGGTGCGGGCGCCGCTTCGGCGTGAGCCGCGCTGGCGGCAGGCATCGGGCCGCCACGCGCCACGGCCAGAGCCTCGGCGCAGGATGGAACCGCGGCGCCGCCGCCCAGCAGCTTCCCCCCGCCCACCAGCCCGCCGAGCAATCCGAGCGGCGTCGCGCCACCAATGACGCCGCCGGCCACCGTGCCGGCATTCGCCTCGAACGTGCCGACGGCGTTGACCTTTACGTCGGGCTCCCGGATCGGTCCCGTGACCTGCAGCGGCACCACGAGGCCCGTGCCCGCGACGCGACCTTGCGGGCGGAGCGCCATCGCCAGCGTCTCCTCACCGAGGTTGACGCTGCCGCCGCCATCCATTGTGAGGACTGACGAGTTCAGCAGCAGGGTGTGCACATCAGCCACGCCGTGATCGGCGTCGGCGCGCAGGGCGAAGCAGCGCAACTCGCCGGAGCCGCCATGTGCGACGAGTCCCAGCAGGTTGGCTCGCTGCAGCACCGGCCCGAGCAATTTGTTCAGCAGCGCGGTGTCGATCGTACCGCTCGGCATGGCGAGGCCCAGGGTGCCGTCCAGCCCCGCCGCAATGGCGTGCGGCGAAGCGCCGGCCGACTGCAGGTCGGCATAAACCTCGAGCCTGCCGCTGGCGTAGCCGGGCAAGCCGGCGGCCGCGAACAGGGGGGCCACCTCCAATCCGGGCGCATGCAGTGTCAAGGCAACGGAAGGCGAGGCCGAGGTCGCGTCGACCGCCAGGCTGCCGCCCAGCCTGCCCTCGGGTAGATCCGCGTCGAGCGGGTCGATGCGCAGCCTGCCCCCTTGCAGCACGACATGCAGGCTGATGCTGCGGTAGTCGACGCCGCCACTGCGCAAATCGCCGATCGTCGCGGCGATGTCGGCGTTGGCAAGGCGCAGCAGCCCGAACGGCAGCGGGGTATCGGAGAACAGTCGGCCGGCGGTGGGTGGCCGTGGGGGTGGCGGCGTCGTGGCGGGGGGCGGCGGCGGGGACGCGGATGGGGACGCCGCGGCCGGTGCTGTGGGCGGCGGCCGCGCGGTCACCGGCTTCCCGGCGGCAGCGAGCATGGCATCGGCGTCAATGCGGTTGGCGTGCAGCGTCCCGGTCACCGACGGCGGCGGACCGTTCTGCGGCGCTGGCGTACCGCTCTGCGGCGCTGGCGGCCGGTTCTGCGACAGCGGCGGCCCGTTCTGAAAGGCGAGATCCCCGGAAAGATCGCCCTGCGCCGCGGTCAAGGCGATGCCATGCAATGCGGCGCCATGCTCCAGGCCGCCCTGGGCGTCAGTGAGCTGGGCACGGAACGCCACCTGGGTCAGCGCCGGCAACGGACGGCGCAGGACCGGCGACAGCGCGGCGAGGTCCGGAATGCTCGCGTTGAGGGCGAAGTTGACGCCGGACAGCGATTCGGGATGGGCCAGCGTGCCCTTGACCGCGAGGTTCGCGTCGGCCGCGCGCAGCGTCACGTCGACCGGCACCGGCGCCCCCGGCCGCTGCGCCATCAGCGTGCCCGGCGCGCCGAGCGTCGCGGTCAGCGACAGCGGCGTCTCGTCCATGGTCGCCTGGGCGCTGATCTGCACCGGCTGGTTCTGCGCCGGCGCGTCGATATCGACCGCGACCAGCCGCAGCCCGCCGACATAGCCCGAGAGATCGGCCGGCCCGAGCTTCAGTGTCGCAGATTCGACACGCGGCACCGGGCCGCCGCTGTCGGCAACCTGCGCCGTCAGTTGCACCCCCCGCAGCGGCGGCAGGCGCGCGCCGGGCAGCAGCGGGGCGAGCGCGGACAGATCCGGGATGGTGCCGGTGACCGCGAGCGAGTAGCCCCGGCCCTGCTGCGGCTGGCTGAAGTTGCCGCTCACCGATGCGGTGGCGCCGGCCGCGGCCAGGGTCAGCCTGACCGGCCACGGCGTCGCGGCCGCCGGCTGCTGGAGACGCAGCAGCGAGCCGACGTCGCCATCGAGCGTGAACGGCAGGCCGTTATAGGCCGCCGCCACGGCCAGATGCAGCGCCGCCTCGGGCGAGGCGGCCGTTGCGGTCAGGTGCTGCACCGCGAGCGTCAGCGTTTGGCCGGTGCGATCATCGCGCCATGCCACGCTGCCGTCCTGGATGCTGACGCCGGTCACGCTCACTTGCTCCGGCGACGACCGATGCGCGCCCGGCTTTGCCATCGGAGAACTGCTGCCGGCAGGTGCGGGCTGCGCGGCGAACGTCCAGTTGGGACGGCCCTGCGCGTCGGTCTCCAGCAGGATGTCCGGATGTTGCAGCACCAGACGGGTGATCGCGACCCGATCATGCAGCAGAGGCAGCACCGCAAGCTGCACGTCCAGCCGCTGCAACGTGGCCATCTGCGGGCGCGAGAAGCCCGGTGGGTTGGAGAGCGAGACGTCGCTCAGTGCGACGGTGGGCCAGAGCGACCACACCAGGTGGATCGGGCCGCTCAGTGCCAGGGTGCGGCCGGTCGCATGCTCTACCGCCGTGGTAATGCGCGGCTTCAGGCTGTTGGGATCGAAGCGCGCCAGGGCCACCGTGCCGATGGCCACGACCAGGACGATCAGTCCGGCCAGCCCGAGCAAGCCATACCGCACCACTCTGCGTGCCGCCATGCCGCCTCGCTCCTCCGCGCCGATGCGGGTGCCGCTTGCCCGGGCCCCGTCAAGTGCTCCGCCGCCGCGCCGGACGCGCCGGGGGCGCGTGGAACCCGAGCGTGCGGAACGTTGCTGTCATGTGGGGCGGCAGGTCCGCCTCGACCACCAGCGTGCCGCCGGCGGGATGCGGCAGGCTCAAGGCGCGGGCATGCAAATGTAAGTCATCGGAGAGGCCCTCGACGGTGGCGGCGAAGGCGTTGTTCTGGTCGGGACGGGCGTACTTGGTGTCGCCCAGGATCGGCGCGCCGATGGCGACGCAGTGGACGCGAAGCTGGTGGGTCCGCCCGGTGCGCGGGTGCAGTTCCAGCCAGGCGAGTTTCTGCCCCGCATGGTCGAGCGTGCGGTAGTCGGTGATGGCGCGGATGGCGTCCTTGTCGTCCGGCTCGGCGACGACGGTGCGTTCGCCACGTCCGCCGGCAACCCGCTTCAGCGGCAGGTCGATGCGGCCCTCCGGTTGGATGGGGCGGCGAGCGGTAACGGCCCAATAGGTCTTGTCGATGTCGCGTCCCCGGAACAACGCGGCGAGCTTCGCGGCTGTTCCGGGGGTGCGGGCGAGCAATAGGACGCCGGAGGTGTCGCGGTCCAGCCGGTGGACGAGACGCGGGCGGTCCGGCGCGCCGAAGCGTAGCGCGTCGAGCCATGCATCGAGGTGGTGAGTGATGCCAGGGCCGCCCTGCACCGGCAGGCCGTGCGGCTTGTTGATCGCAACGACATGGTCGTCGCGGTAGAGGACGAGGCGCTGCAGATCCTTGATCAGATGAGGATCGAGGTCGGGCACAGCTTGCGCCGCGCGTGGCGGCGCGGCGGGCAGCGGCGGGATGCGAACGGATTGGCCGGCGGCCAGGCGGGTGGCGGCGTCGGCGCGGTGGCCGTCCACCCGAACCTGGCCGGTGCGGCACAGCTTCTGGATGGCGCTCTGGGGCAGGCCAGGGAAATGCCGGCGGAACCAGCGATCCAGGCGGAGGTCGGCTTCGTCGGCGGAGACGGTGCGGGTGGCTTGCGGCATTGGGATGGCGTGGGCTGTGGGAGGAGGGCGCAGCGGCGTCAAGGCCAAGGATCCGGTCGAGCGAGGTGGTGCAACCACCGCCCCCGCCCCGTGAGACTTTGCGCTGCTTGCATCTCCTGATTTACGCTAACCGGCAGGGTGCGCTGCGGTAGATCTGCCGATCCTGCGGCCCACCGCTCGCTGCCTCACATCTGCCGATTTCAGGGCCAGCGTCCGCAGTCATCCGCACATGGCCGTGTCGGCCGACGCCTTCGGTTCCCGACTGCCTCGACGTATGGCCCGCTATCGGCGACGGCCCGCTCCGGCGGCCGTCACGCCGCCATGACGGCCGTGGCCGCGCGGCAGCGTGGCGCCGGCGTGCGCGCCGCCGCTTCGGTTGAAGCTGAAGCAGTGACGGCAGGTTCGCAATGCGAGTTCAGTAATGATATCGGCACTGCACGACGATGAGGCATGGGTCTCTCCCCTTGCCCTCCACCGCATAGACCAGCCGGTGCTCGCTTTCGGCAAGCCCCGATCGCGGCGTGCCGCTCCCTCGCTTCGGCGCCGCCGCCTCAACCAGCCGCTTGGGCTGCAAGGCTCAGCGGCAGGCCGGCGGCAAGCTTTCGCGGCAGGTCGTGGGCGCAGCGGCCGAGACCGAGGCAGAAATGGTCGATCACCGGTGCCAAATGCTCCGTTGCCTCGCGTGTCGCGGCATTGGCCGCCGCCAGGCGCTCGGCGGCCGCGCGCGCGCGGTCCACGATCCGCGACCAATCGATCCCGGGCAGCACGCCGTCACGCAGCACGAAGCGGCCGCCCACCATCACGTCGCGCACCGCCATCCCGTCTTCGCCGTTCACCAACTGCTGCGCGGCATTGTTCAACGGCACCAGGTTGACGTGGCGCAGATCGAGGAACGCCATATCCGCCCGATAGCCTGGTGCGATCTTGCCGATCCGGTCAGCCATGCCGAGTACCGCCGCACTGCCTTCGGTGGCCATGCGCAAGGCCTCCGCGGCGCCGATCCACTCGGCGGGCGCGCGGTCGAACACGCGCGAAACGAAGGCGGCGAGACGCATCGCCTCGAACATGTTCTGGTTGTCGGCCGACGACGATCCGTCGGTGCCGACGCCCACCGTCACGCCGCCGGCGATGGCGCGGCGCATATCGGCGATGCCGTTGCCCAGGCGCAGGTTCGAACTTGGATTGTGCGCCAGCGTCCCGCCATGGCGCGCCAGCAGTTCGATCTCCGCATCGTCGACCCAGACCGCGTGGGCGCCGCTGAAACCGGCGCGCAGCATTCCAAGCCGGTGCAGATGCGCGGTCAGTGTCGTGCCATAGCGGCGCTGCGCCGCCGCGCGCTGCACCGGCGATTCCGCCAGATGCGTTTGCAGCGGCATGTCGCGCTGCGCTGCCAGATCGCGGCACGCAGTCATGAATTCGTCAGAGCAATGCAGCGGAATGGTGGGAGCGATGCCGAGCCGGATGGTCTCGCGCGGCCAGGACCACGCCGCGGCCGCGTCGCGGATCGGCGTCAGGATCGCATCGGCGGAGGCAGTGCGCATCGTCTCGGCCAGCGTTCGCAGCTCCGGCGGGAACGCCTCGAGCAAGCCGGGGATCGCCTGATAAAAGCTCCGATCGGCGATCATCGGCGCGATGACGGCGCGGATGCCAACATCGGCATAGGCCTGCGCCACGCTGTGCAGGCTGTCCGGCGTCGGCACCGGCAGCATGGCCGAAAGGTCGTAGCAGGCGGTGCAGCCCTTGCGCAGCATCTCGACTGCGGAGAGCAAGGTGGAGAGGTAACGATCGTCGGCGGTGCGGTTGCCGTTGATCCAGGGGCCGGCGTTCAGCAGCAGCTCCAGCGACCAGCGGTCGCCAACGCCCTTGCCCAGGCCGCCATGGCCATGAGTGTGGGCGTTGATCAGCCCGGGCATGATCAGCCGGTCGGTAGCGTCGATCCGCTGTGCGTCGATAGCCGTGCCGGCCGGCACGATGGCGGCGATACTGTCCCCTTCCAGTACGATATCGGCATGCCGGGCGGCGGGTTCGTCGGGCAGCAGCACCATGCCGCCGGTGATGACACTCCGATCGGTTGACATGGAGGCCCCCTTGTTCAAATCACCTGGCCGCCGTCGATCGCCAGATCCTGCCCGGTGATCTGACGCGACCGGGCGCGCGGCACCAGCAACGGTCCATTGGCGACATCATCAGGGGTGGAGATGCGGCGCAAGGCGTATTCGACCGCGACAGGCACGCGCGCTGCGTCCGCGTCACCCCATGGCGCTCGCTCAACTCGGAAGACGCGCGATCGAACCGGGCGCCCGCC
>DATJNA010000040.1:0-21017 GCA_035508435.1 Acetobacteraceae bacterium
GGTTGCCGCGCTTCGGCGTCACCGGCAGCACCACCGCGTGGCCGCGTTCATGCAGGGCGTGCAGCAGCGGGCGGACGTCGATCTCCTGGCCGATCGGCCAGAACCCGGACACGACAGCCCCGGCCGGCGGCGGCGCCTCCACCAGAACAACGCGCATCAGCGCCACCCCGGAAGCCGCCGGGTCCCACGCCTCGCGCGCCGCCAGCATGCGCTGGCGCAGCGCGCGTTTCGCTTCGGTCAGATCGGGGGAAAAACTGTGCGGAGCCGCCATGGCCGTTGGCGTCTCACCCTCCCAAGGCCTGCTGTGCAGGTGGGCGCCGGATACCGAGACCACGATCCCGGCAGAGCCAGCTCCCTGGAGGATGCTTACTGGCCCCGGGGATGAATTGCCTGACGCACCGGGCAGCCCCGCCCGACCTTACTTAAGGCGCCTCCAGCCCCGCGGCAATCTCCTCCGCGCGTTTTGCCATGCGCGACAGCCGCCGCCCCAGCCGCGCGTCGCCATTGCCCGGTGCGCCGGTCTGCGCCGCCGCCAGCCGCTGCCCGAGCTCGTGCAGCTCATCGGCCATCAACAGGCTCGCCATGACGAGCATGCGCGCCTCGCCGCTCTGTCCGGCGCTGGACTTGATCGTGTCGATGCGTTGCTCGACCTCGCGGCCCATTGCCAGCAGGTGATGCTCCTCGCCGTCGCGGCAACCGATCGTGTAGGCGTAGCCGTTGATTCGCAGCGTCACTTGCGCCATGCGACGTAATCCTTCCTTGCTTGCTCAGCCGGGCTTGCCCCCCGGCGAGCCTCCCAGTACCGCCCGCAGTCTATCGATCAGGCTGTCGAGTCGGGCGGCAATCTCTTCGACCGGCGATTGCTCTCCTGTCTGGTCGGGCGCGCCGTCGGATGGGGACGCGGGGCGCGCGCCAGCCAGCCGGGCGATGCGTTCCAGGGCGGCCTCGAGGCGCGCGGCAGCGTCTTCCGGATCGTCCGCCTCGCCCGCCATCCCCGCAAAACCCCCGCGTCGGTGCTACTGCCGCTTGAACTCAAGCCGCGCAATCGCTTGAAGGTCAAGTGAGTTGGCGGATGGTCGGCGGTCAGTGGTCAGTGATTTCCCCCCGGCAGTGATCGTGCACGGGCTGGCGGACGCGCGATTGGCGGTATCGGCCGGGCGGCCGGTCACATTGCTGTCGGCGCCGGGGGCGGCGCTGTATGCCGGTTGCGGCTGGTGGCTGGCGCTGGCCGCCGCCGCGCGAGCAACCTGCCCCGCCGTCGCGGTCGCGGATATCCTCGATTGCGCCGACGGTTCGGGGCAGGCATTGGCGGCGCTGCGCATGGGGCAGCGTCACCTGGTGTTGTGGCCGTCCGCGCCGGGCTGGGATGCGGTGGCGGCGATCGCGGTGGAACGCGGCGGCGCGGTGCTGCGGGTGGCGCCCCCCGCGCTGGACCTGAGCGCGCGAGGCGCGGCGCGGCGGCTACACGATTGGTTGCAGATGCGAACGACCGCGCGTGACAGCGGCCCATCCCTGCGGTAGTACCGGCTCCTGCCAGGAGACCAACCGAGAAAGGGACAGCCATGCGCGTTACCCAGAAGGTGAAGAAGATCCTCGACTGGTACGAGGGCGACCCGCCCGGCGTGAAAGCCAACCTCGCGCGCATCCTGTGCACCGGGAAACTCGGTGGCTCGGGCAAGGTGGTGATCCTGCCGGTGGACCAGGGCTTCGAGCATGGCCCAGCGCGCAGCTTCGCGCCCAATCCGCCGGCCTATGACCCGCACTACCATTACCAGCTCGCCATCGAGGCGGGGCTGAACGCCTATGCCGCGCCGCTGGGCATGATCGCCCAGGGCGCCGACACATTCGCCGGACAGATTCCGACGATCCTGAAGTGCAACAGTTCGAATTCGCTGGCGACCAGCAAAGACCAGGCGGTCACCGCCGGCGTGAAAGATGCGCTGCGGCTGGGCTGCGCCGCGATTGGGTTCACCATCTATCCCGCCAGCGAATACGCCTTCGCCCAGATGGAAGAGCTGCGTGAACTGACCGCCGAGGCGAAGGACGCGGGACTTGCCGTGGTGGTGTGGAGCTATCCGCGCGGGCCGAACCTCGACCGGGCAGGCGAGACGGCGCTCGATATCTGCGCCTACGCCGCGCAGATGGCAGCCTTGCTCGGTGCCAACATCATCAAGGTGAAGCCGCCGACCGCGGTGGTCAGCCTGGATGCCGCGAAGAAGAGCTATGAGAAGATCGACGGCTCGACCATGGCGAAGCGCGTCGCGCACGTGATGCAGGCGGCATTCAACGGCAAGCGCATCGTCGTGTTCTCCGGCGGCGAGGCGAAGGACCTGGACGGCGTCTATGAGGAGGTGCGTGGCATCCGTGACGGTGGCGGCAACGGCAGCATCATCGGCCGCAACACCTTCCAGCGCCCGAAGGAGCAAGCGCTGGAGATGCTCGATAAGATCATCGGCATCTACAAGAACGGCGACTGATGCCTCGCATGGGTGAGGGTGCGGAAGGCTGCCGCGTCTATCTGCTCACCCCGCCCGGATTGCAACCGGCGTCGTTCGCCGATCTGTTGGCCGCCGCGCTGGACGGTGGCGACGTTGCGGCGGTGCAGTTGCGGCTGAAGGATGTCAGCGACGACGACTGGCGCCGTGCCATCGATGCGCTGCGTCCGGTGACGCAGTCACGCGGCGTGGCGTTCCTGCTGAATGACCGTGCGGATCTGGTGCGCGGCACCGGCAGCGACGGCGTGCACGTGGGCCAGGAGGACATGCCGGCGCGGCAGGCACGGGCGCTGATCGGGCCTGACCTGACCCTCGGCGTCACCTGCAAGGGCAGCCGTGACCTGGCGATGCAGGCGGGCGAGGACGGCGCCGACTATGTGGCGTTCGGCGCATTCTTCCCTTCGGGAACCAAGGAGGTGACGCGCTTCATCGATCCCGAAATCCTGACCTGGTGGTCGGAGCTGATGGAGCTGCCCTGCTGCGCCATCGGCGGCATCACGCCGGAGAACTGCGCGCCGCTGGTGCACGCGGGCGCGGATTTCCTCGCTGTCGTAGGGTGCGTCTGGAACCATCCCGACGGTCCGGGCGCCGGGGTGCGGGCGCTGAACGCGGCGATTGCCGCGGCGCGGGACTGACGGCGCCATGGCCGTCGGGCTGTTGACCAAGCAGGCAGGAAGATCCGGCAGGGTCGCCCGCGTGCAACGCGCGCGTGACGATCTGTACGAGATGGCCAACCTGTTTCCGGAAGATACCGGACTGCCGGTCACGGTGTGGGTGAGTCCGCGCGGCCGCGCCCGGCATGCGGCGAGGATCAAGGTGTGCCGCGTTCCTGGAAACAGCATGGTGCCATCCAACACGGCGGTTGTCGGCATCGAACCGGAACCGCGCCTGATAACGGGCAAGCTACCCGTCGAATACCTCGTGCCGGTCACCGAGTGGGTGGCAACAAACCGGAATGCCCTGCTGGCTTATTGGAACGGTGAGATCGGCGCGGGCGCACTGATCGGCCGCCTGCAGCGGTGCCCCAAGCGTGGGTTGGATGAGTCACTGCATCCAGGCAAAACTTGAAGGCACATCGGCGAAATTTGCAGATCGATGCGGATGCGTCAGACCCCGCCGTGGATTCAAGGAGACGCGCAATGAGCGAAGCACCCGGCGGCGATGCCGGACAAATCCTGCTGTGGGAGAACCGCGGCCACATCCGCATTCTCACCATCAACCGCCCGCAGCGGATGAATGCGATCTCGCCCGAGCTCGGCGATGCGCTGATCGAGGCGTTTGTCGAAGCCAACGCCGATGACTCGGTGCGCGCGGTCATCCTGACCGGGGTCGGCGACCGGGCCTTCTGTGCCGGTGCCGACCTCAAGGCGCGCCAGCAGGAAGACGCCGCCGGCAAGCCATTCCAGCCCCTGCTCTCGAGGGTGCGTCGCTATCTCTATGAAGTGGTGTTCGAGACCTTCAAGCCCACCATCGCCGCGCTGAACGGGCCGGCAGTCGCCGGAGGTTGCGAACTGGCGCTCGCCTGCGACATCCGCATCGGGGCAGAGCATGCCACCATGGGCCTGCCGGAGGCGAAGCGTGGCAAGGGCGCGCATTTCGCCAATGTGCTGCTGCCGCGGCTGGTGCCGATGGGGATCGCGATGGAGATGCTGTATCTCGGCGAATATATCGACATGGAGACGGCACGGCGCTGGGGCCTGGTGAACCGCGTCGTGCCGAAGGGCCAGGCCTTGGCCGAGGCGCTGCGCATGGCGGAGGCGATTTGCGACAACGCCCCCGTCACCATTCGCCGCATGAAGGAAACCGCGGTGAAGGCCTCCGGCCTGCCGATGGCGGCGGCACTGCGGCTGAACGAGGGGATCAGTCCCTATACCAGCGACGATCGCATTGAAGGCGTGCGCGCCTATGTCGAGAAGCGCAAGCCGGTGTGGCAGGGGCGATGACGGCGGCATGCGCGGCGCGGCGCCGGACGGACCAAGTCCGCCATGAGCATATCCACCCGGAGGGTGATCCGAACCGGGAGATCGATGTTGCGCCAGGCGCCTTGACCGCGGCGACTGGTCCGCGCGGAGCCGCCGCGGCTTCGTTGTTTCGCGCCGAGCAAGGCCAGGGCGCTTTTCAGCAGCACGCCACCGGCACCTCAATCCCCGCCCAGCGCCGCCTCCACCGCCCGCACCGCCGCCAGCGGCACCGCCCCGCGGCCCACCACCTTGCCACCAACGCAGGCCAGCCAGCCCTCGCCGTCCGGCGGTTCGGCAGGGCGCAGCTCCACCACCTTTGCGTCGGCGTCGCGCGCCACGGCCTGGAAGCGGCGCCAACCGGTGCAAAACGGTCCCTGAACGCGAACGACGCGGGCGATGGCCTC
Organism: Acetobacteraceae bacterium; assembly: GCA_035508435.1. Classification (GTDB taxonomy): domain Bacteria; phylum Pseudomonadota; class Alphaproteobacteria; order Acetobacterales; family Acetobacteraceae; genus JASHVB01. The sequence goes on from DATJNA010000040.1 coordinate 4,861, forward strand.
ACCCGCGTCGTCCAGTCCGATCCATTCCAGGGTGCGGGGAACCCCGGCACCCTCCTCACGCCGGCCCCGCATCCAACGGAGGCGGGGCTGCATCTTAATCGCACTCCATCAGGCGCACTCCGCGACGGGAGCAAATACCGACCGAGATTGCTTCGGCCCAGGGGACCTCGCAATGACAACAGGCCGCAGCCCCACCGGCCTGGCGATTACGACAGGCCGCGGCCCTGCGGGCCTCGCTATGGCAGGAGAACGCGAGCCACCGCCCTGGAACGCTGCCGTCATGCACTCTTCGCCATGATCTCGTCCGCGATGTTCCGCGGCACCGGATCGTAGTGATGGAACTGCATGGTGAAGGACGCCCGCCCCTTGGTCATGCTGCGAAGGTCGGAAATGTAGCCGAACATCTCCTTCAGGGGAACATGCGCCCGGACGATCACCGTTGAACCGGAACTCTCCTGGTTCTGGATCTGCCCGCGGCGGCGGTTCAGGTCGCCCACCACGTCGCCCACGTGATCCTGCGGCGTGGTGACCTCCACGTCCATGATCGGCTCCAGGATGATCGGCCCGGCCTTCTTCATGCCGTCGCGGAAGCAGGCCTTCGCGGCGATTTCGAACGCCAGCGCCGACGAGTCGACGTCGTGGTACTTGCCGTCGATCAGCGTCGCCTTGAAGTCCACTGTCGGGAAGCCGGCCAGCACGCCGGTATCCGCCTGGTTCTTCAGCCCCTTTTCCACCGCCGGGATGTATTCCTTCGGCACTGAGCCGCCCACCACGGCATTTTCGAAGGTCACGCCCTCGTTGCGTGCCACCGGCTCGAACACGATCTTCACCTCGGCGTACTGGCCGGAGCCGCCGGTCTGCTTCTTGTGGGTGTAGGTTTCGGTATGTGGCCGCGTGATCGTCTCGCGGTACGCCACCTGCGGGGCGCCGATATTCGCCTCTACGCCATACTCGCGCCGCAGGCGGTCGATGATGATCTCCAGGTGCAGTTCGCCCATCCCGGACAGAATGGTCTGCCCGGTCTCCTGGTCGGTGCGCAGGCGCAGGCTGGGATCCTCGCCCGCCAGCTTCTGCAGGCCGAGCGACATCTTCTCCACCGATTCCTTGGTGCGCGGTTCGACCGAGATATCGATCACCGGCACCGGGAAGGCCATGCGCTCCAGCACCACCTGATCCTGCTGGCTGGCCAGCGTGTCGCCCGTGCCGGTGTCCTTCAGCCCGACGAAAGCGGCGATATCGCCGGCATGTACTTCCTTGATCTCGGCACGCTTGTCGGCGTGCATCTGGAACATCCGGCCGATGCGCTCGCGATGCTCTTTCGTGGTGTTCATCACCGTGTCGCCGGACTTCAGCGTGCCGGCATAGACCCGAACGAAGGTCAGCGTGCCGTATTTGTCGTTGATGATCTTGAACGCCAGACCGGCGAACGGCGCATTCGGATCGGCCTTGATGCGGCGGCGGTCATGTTCCACCGTCTCGTCCTCGCCTTCCTCGGCGGCGACGGCGATCCCCGGCACGTCGACCGGGCTTGGCAGGTAGTGCAACACCGCATCGAGCAATGACTGCACGCCCTTGTTCTTGAACGCGGTGCCGCACAGCACCGGGCGGAAGACACCGGAAATCGTCCCCGCCTTGATGCAGCGATTGAGCGTGGCGACCGCGACGTCGCCCTTGTCGAAATATTCCTCCATCGCCGCGTCATCGACCGACAGCGCGGTGTCCAGCAGCGTCTGCCGGTATTCCTTGGCTTGCTCCACCAGATCGGCGGGGATTGGCTCGATATGGAAGCTGGCGCCCAGCTCGCTGCCGTCCCACACCACGGCGTGCATCTCCACCAGGTCCACGACGCCGACGAACTTGTCCTCGATGCCGATCGGGAGCTGCAGCGGCAGCGCCACGATATCCAGCTTCTCCTTCAGCGTGCCCAGCGCGCGGAAGAAATCCGCGCCGGTGCGGTCCAGCTTGTTGATGAAGATGATGCGGGGGACGTTATAGCGATCGGCCAGGCGCCAGTTGGTCTCCGACTGCGGCTGCACGCCGGCGACGCCCTCGATGATGAAGATCGCACCGTCCAGCACCCGCAGGCTGCGGTTCACCTCGATGTTGAAGTCGATATGGCCGGGCGTGTCGATGATGTTGATGCGGTGGTCCTTCCACTCGCACGTCACCGCCGCGGACGTGATGGTGATGCCGCGTTCCCGCTCTTGCTCCATGTAGTCGGTCGTGGTGTTGCCGTCGTGCACCTCGCCGATCTTATGCGACATCCCGGTGTAGTACAGGATGCGCTCGGTCGTGGTGGTCTTGCCGGCATCGATGTGCGCGGTGATGCCGATGTTGCGAATCCGGTCGAGCGGGAAGGCAGGCACGATCAATCCTCCAGAGCGTGGGCGGGCGCGCGATCCGGCGGGATCTTCCGGCAATCCGCCCCGGTGCGCCGTCGTCAGCCGCCGGCCGGGGCAGCGATGCTAAACGGCATGCCCCCGCGCACGTCCCAAAAAGGGACGCACCGCAGGGGCGTCCGGCCGACTGTGTGTGTCGTGCACATGCGGCATAGGCGCGCGTTTTGCAAGTGCGAACTGAGCCTGCAGAGCACACATGCATGCGGCGCGTTCACCCTTTGTGACGCTCGGATACACGCGCCGGCGGTATGTTGGCCGCATGGACACACGCACAGCGCAGGCGCTGATCCGCTTCGGCCTGGGCCGCCGGGGCGAGGAGCCGCTGTCTTCCGACCCGGCCGCCTGGCTGCACGACCAGTTGCGCCAGCCGCCTGCCCCGCCGAGCATGGATCCGCCGCCAACGACCGCCGCCGGCCTCGAGGCCCTGCGCTATGACCGCCAGAACAAGGGGGCAAAGGGCCAGCGCCTGTCCCGCTCGATGTTCGACGTGCAGGTGCGGGCCGAGCTGGCCAATGCGCTGACCACGCCCGCCCCCTTCCGCGAGCGTCTGGTCTGGTTCTGGACCAACCATTTCACGATCTCGGTCCGCGGCGGCACGGCAGCGGTCGCCGGCGCCTTCGTGGAGGAGGCGATCCGCCCCCATGTCACCGGCCGGTTCGAAGACATGCTGATGGCCGTGATGCATCACCCGGCCATGCTGATCTACCTGAACAATGCCCGCTCGGTCGGCCCCGACAGTCCGGCCGGCCTGCGCCGCCACCTTGGCCTGAACGAGAACCTCGCGCGCGAATGCTTGGAGCTGCACACCGTCAGCCCCGCCGCCGGCTACACCCAGGCCGATGTGACGAATTTCGCCAAGATCCTCACCGGCTGGTCGATCGACCTGCGCTCGGACCCGCCCGGCTTCCGCTTCCGTCCATTTGCGCACGAGCCGGGCTGGATCACGCTGATGGGCCGTCCCTTCCCTCCGGGTGAGGAAGGCGGGGTGGCGGCACTGCGCTTCCTGGCCAACCATCCCTCCACGCATCGCTTTCTGGCCGCCAAGCTGGCGCAATATTTTGTCGCCGACGCGCCGTCGCCCGACGTCGTGCGGCCGATCGAGGCGGCGCTGCGCGACACCGGCGGCAATCTGGGCGCGGCGGCCGCGGCGGTGGTGGCGCTGCCCGCCGCCTGGCAGCCGGGGGCCAAGCTGCGCACCCCGCAGGATTACGTCATTGCCACGTTGCGCATGCTGGACCTGCCGCCAGAGCAACAGGGGACGGTGAACGTGCAGGGGGTATTGGCGGGGCTGGGGCAGCCGTTCCTGAATGCGCCGCAGCCGAACGGCTGGTCGGACCGCGCCGCGTCATGGGCCGCGCCAGAGGCGATGATGCGGCGGATCGACTGGGCGTACACCGTGTCCGGCCGGGTTGCCTCGCCCGCCAGCGGCCGCGACGCCGCGGAACTCGCCGAGGCCAATCTCGGACCGTTGCTCAGCCCTGCCACGTTGCAGGCCGTGCACCACGCCGGTTCCCGCCGCGACGCGATGACCCTGCTGCTGTCCTCCCCCGAATTCCAGAGGCGCTGACCATGCCGACCCTGACCCGCCGCTCGGCCCTGCTGGGCCTCACCGCCGCTGTTTCGTTCGGACGCGCTTCACTGGCCGTCGCCGCCGCGCCGGGCGAGCACCGCTTCGTCGTGGTGATCCTGCGTGGGGCGCTGGACGGCATGTCCGCGGTGGTGCCGTATGGCGACGCGGCCCTGACTTCCCTGCGCGGTGAACTGGTGCCGGCGGGTGTCAGCCAGCCGAACGGCATGCTTGACCTGGGCGGCTTCTATGGCCTGCATCCCTCGCTCGCGAGCCTGCATGCGATGTACCAGGCGGGTGAATTCCTGCCGATCCATGCCGTGGTTGGTCCCACCCGTGTGCGCAGCCATTTCGAGGCGCAGGACTGCCTGGAGAGCGGTGCCGACCACCGCCTGACCAGCGGCTGGCTGAACCGGGCTGTCGCGGCCATTCCCGGGGCAGCGCGCAGCCGGGCCGAGGGCGACGCGCTGGCCGTCGGCGTCTCGGTGCCGCTGCTGCTGCGCGGTCCGGCCACGGTGGGAAACTGGGCACCGCATGGCGAGCTGACGCCGCCGCCCGACCTCTACACCCAGATTGCGGCGCTGAACCAGAGCGACGCCATCACCGGCCCGGCGATCGCCGAGGGACTGCGGGAGCGCGGCTTCAGTGCTGCCGTGGTGACCGAGGACGGCGCGATGCAGGCGGGGCCCCGTGCGCGCTACGCCTTCCCGGCCCTGGCGCGCGCCGCCGGCGATATGCTGCGCGCGCCCGACGGCCCCCGCATTGCCGCGCTGGAGATCGACGGCTGGGACACGCACCAGGCCCAGGTGCCGCGGCTGACGGCGGTGCTTAAGCAGCTCGATGGCGGGCTGGCAGGGTTGAAGCAGGGGCTGGGACCGGTCTGGCAGCAGACCGCCGTGCTGGTCATGACCGAGTTCGGCCGCACCGCCCGGGTGAACGGCACCAAGGGCACCGATCACGGCACCGCCACGGTGGCGTTCGTCGTGGGCGGCGCGGTGCACGGTGGACGGGTGGCCGGGATATGGCCGGGCTTGGGCGGCGGCAGGCTGTACGAAGACCGCGATCTGGCACCCACCACCGACCTCGTGGCGGTCGCCAAAGGGCTGCTGGTGGGTCACGTGGGCGTGCCGCAGGCGGCTCTGGCGGATGTGTTCCCTGACAGCAGTCAGGTAAGTGCGATGGGCGGCTTGCTGCGGGCGTAACGGGCAGACGGCACGATCCGGCCGCGATGGCCGCGCGGCAAGCAGAGATTCGTGACTTCTCCCGCATATGGGACAACGCGAACCGCAGCAGTGGCGGGGGCATTGGTCCGCTTCGCGGCCCAATCCCCGGAACCCCCACCCAGAGGGCGCCGCCCTACGGGAGTCCCGCCAAGGGCGGCGCCCTTGGAACCCTTGACTTGGCTGTCCTGGCGGCAGGGGCAGAGCCCCTGACACTACCGCGGTTCGCGCTGGCCTCGTGTGTGGGACAACTTGCGCATCACTGCTTAGTTCGGCTGCGCCTCCGGCACCGGCTCGCCGCGCTTCACCTCGCGTGCCTCAACGCTTTCATGCACCTCGGTGTTGATCAGCTCGTTTTCGCACGCGGTGATGGTGGCGTCCTGCTCCCAGCCGGTGACCTCGTCCTGGTCGTAATCGGACACGTCCCATTGGCTGCCGTCGTCGAGTTGTACCGTCGCGCCGTCGTTCGAGACATGGTCCAGCCGCCGGTAATGGCAGTCGGCATTCGCCACTGCGGGTAGCAGCAGTCCCGCCAGCAACGCCGCGCACCCGAGACGGACCATGGCCACCTCTCCGCATCCGCACCGACCCGAAATTAGGGCGCGCACCGTCTCGGCGGGCTACAAGCCTCGGTGAAGCGCACACGGCGGCCCTGATTGCACGTCGAGGCCCTGGGCGGTCCCCATCGACGAGAACAAGTCCCCATCCAGGTGTCCGGGCGAGCGCCAGGCGGCGTGCCGGGGCTTGTGCCGCTGAGATACTTGTCGGTAGGATCGGCAACCAATGCGAAGCAACGGAGTGGCCCGATGAACGACGCCGCCATCAACGCGCCCAACCTGTGGCGCCTGGAAACCCCCGGCCACTCCGGCTGGACCCGTACCGCCCGCCCCGGCGGGCCCGGCGGAAAATACTTCATGGTCTCCACCGACAGCCACGCCAATGAGCCGGCCGATCTGTGGGCGACCCGCCTGCCGCCGGAGTACCGCGAGCGCGCCCCCCGCATCGTCACCGACGAGAAGGGCGTGCAGTGGCGCTACTGCGAGGGCTACCGCCCGGACCGCGTGCGGGTGATGAGCTTCGAGGGCGAGGACTGGCGCCGCGCCCAGGCCGGTGCCGATCCGGCGCAGCGGGTGATCGACAACCGCGGCGACGGCATCGACGTGGAGATCATCTTCCCCAACAAGGGCCTGGCGATGTGGGCCACGCCCGATGCCACGTTCTCGCTGGCCATGTGCAAAGTCTGGAACGACTGGGCCTGGGAGGTGTTCGGCCCGTATTCCGACGCGATGCTGCCGGTGGCGGCGCTGGCGCCCGGCGACCTGGACGGCACCATGGCCGAGATCGAGCGCGTGAAAAAACTCGGTTACCGCGCGCTGACGCTGCCGTGCAAGCCGGTTTGGGGCGGCCACGACGTCGACCACGTCAACTATAACCTGCCGCATTTCGACCGCATGTGGGCGCTGATCCAGGACTGCGACCTGCCGTTCACGTTCCACGTCTCCACCGGGCGCGACCCACGCGCGGCACGCGGCAATGGCGGGGCGGTGGTGAACTACGTCACGCACTCCCTCGCACCGACGATCGAGCCGGTGGCGAATCTGTGCGCCTCCGGTGTGCTGGAGCGCTTTTCCAGGCTGCGTTTCGCCACGGTGGAGGCGGGGATCGGCTGGGTGCCCTGGCTGCTGGACGCGATGGATGAGGCGTACCGCAAGCACCACATGTGGGTACGACCCAAACTGCAGGGCCTGCCGAGCGACTACTACCGCGCGCACGGCTTCGCCACGTTCCAGGAGGACCCGGCGGGGCTGGCGCTGGCGGAGCGCTGGAACCTGACCGACAATTTCATGTGGGCGAACGACTATCCGCACCATGAAGGCACGTGGCCGCACTCGGCTGAGGCGATCGAGCGGACCATGCCGGAGCTTTCCGAAGCGGCGCGGGCAAAGATCCTGGGGCTGAACGCCGCACGGTTCTTCAAGCTGGAGGTGCCGGAGGCGCAGCGGCTGGCGGCGTAGCGGCGCATAGCGTCACCGGCGCCGGCGACCACCGGGCGGGCACCGCCGCCTGGCTGGACGCGGCGCTGACGCGAGCGGGGACGATAGGTGCGGCGCTGACGCGAGCGGGCACGATAGGTGCGACGCGGACGCGAGTGGGAACTATAGGTATTGCCTCGCGCGCCGGGTAACTGCCCCCGCCAACGGAGCACCGTAGCGCGAGCGGGCCCGGCAGCTAGCGCGGACCACCAGATGGTCTCGAGGCCCCAACCGCTGCCGCGCCGGCCTGCAGCGCCGCGGCCACGCTTTCGATGACCCTATCCCAATCGTTCACGCTGGTCTGGCGGAACAATCGCATCGTCGGATACCACGGGGTGTCGGACCGCCGCAGCATCCAGCGCCAATCCGGGCTGAACGGCAGCAGCAGCCAGACCGGGCGCGCGAGAGCGCCGGCGAGATGCGCCACCGAGGTATCGACGCTGATCAGCAGGTCCATCGCGCACAATGCCGCCGCGGTTTCCGCAAGATCCGTCAGGTGCGGCGACAGGTCGACGATCGGTGGGGGCGGCGCCTCTCGCCGTCCCACCTGAAGGCTGAACCACGCTACCGCGTCGATGCTCAGCAGCGGCGCCAGGCGGTCGAGTGCGATCGAGCGAAGACGGTCGCGGCCGTGAGTGGGGCTGCCGGCCCAGACCAGCCCGACGCGCGGCTGGTGTCGCACGCCAAGGCGGTCGGCCCAGATCGCGCTGCCCCCGGGTTCGGCTCGCAGATAGGGGGTGGCGCCGGGGATCGTTTCCAGCCTGGTGGCGAAGGCGCGCGGCAGGCTCTGCAACGGGCATTGCAGGTCACATGGCGGCAGTGCGTCGCCGTGCACGACCAGTTTGCCGACACCGGCCAGACCGCGGAACAAGCGGGCCAGCGCCGGATAAACCTCCAGCACCACGCTCGCGCCGCGCGCCGCCACCAGCGGGACATAGCGGGCGAACTGGATCGAATCGCCCAGACCTTCTTCCGCGTGCAGCAGGATGGTGCGGCGGGCGAGGTCCTCGCCGGTCCACAGCGGAACGCCGCGATGGCGTTGCCGGCCGCGATGCTGGGTTGCCTGCCAGCGCCACTCCAGTTCCGTCCAGCCGCGGGCAAAATCCCCCATCAGCAGCAGCGTGAGCGCACGTGAATACCGTGCATCCGGCTGCGCCGGGTGCAGCGCCAGAGTGCGGTCCCAGGCCGTGATCGCCGCGTCGGTCTCGGCAAGATCGTGCAGGATCGCGGCAAGATTGGTCCAGGCCGGCCAATAGTCCGGTTGCTCCGCGATGATCTGTTGCTGGCTGGCGCGGGCCTCATCGAGCCGGCCCAAACCGCGCAGCGCGCAGCCGAGGTTGAGAAGCGCCTCCGGCTGGCCTGGCGCGAGGCGTAGCGCCTCGGACAGGAGCGTGACCGCTGCCTCGGGATGGCCGGCCTCGGCCAGGATCGGCGCCAGATTGGTCAGCGCCGGCACATAATCGGAATGCTCTGCCAGGGCGTGGCGAAAGTCGGCTGCCGCCGCTGCATCGCGGCCAAGCTGCCGCTGCGCGTTGCCGCGGAACAACAGCGCCTGGAGCCAGTTCGGCTGTAGCGCCAGGGCATGGTCGAAACTGCCGACCGCTGCGGCGTGCCGCCCGAGCGCCAGCAGCGCACGGCCGTGGTTCAAATGGGCTGCCGGCAGATCCGGTCGCAGCCGCAACGCCGCCTCGCTGGCGTCCAACGCCGCCTGTTGCTCTCCCGCGTCGAGCAAGGCGGCAGCCAGATTGCTGTGCGCCTCGGCCGCGGTCGGATCGAGCTCCAGAGCGAGCCGCAATGCCGCCAGGGCATCCGCCACCCGGCCGAGATTGCGCAGCGCGGCGCCGAGATTGGCGTATGCCGGAGCGCTCGGCCGCAGCGCGATGGCGCGTTCGATCAGTTCGGCGGCCCTGGCATGCTGCGCCTGCTGCAACGCGGCCACGCCGGCAAGGTGCAGGGTATCAGGGTCGTCCGAATGCTCTGACAGGATAGTGTCATAGAGCGCCAGCGCGCCGGCGAGGTCGCCAGCCTGGTGCAGTGCCAGGGCGCGCCGCCGGGTGGCGATGAGATCGATCCCGGACCGATGATCCGGCGTCGCGCTCACCGCTTGCGCAGCACGAATTCGATCGCGGCTTCGGCCATCGGCGTGCGCGTCTGGTCGAAGTCATGGCCCTGTGCCTCGTAGCGGTAGCAGTGATCCATCAGGCCGAGCGACACCGGCACCGCCAATGGGGCGACATCCCGCACCAGGTCCAGCACATTGACGGACACCGGCGACCACGAGTTCGGTTTCCACAGGGTGAAGCTCAGGCGGTGGTCGGGGTTGAAGCGCGACGGCCAGTGGCCTTGCTCGTACAGGTCCTCGTCCGGCACCGCGATCACCAGATGGCCGCCCGGCTTGATCACGCGGATCCAGTTCGCCAGGGCTTCGTTGGGATCGCGCAAATGCTCCAGGCAGTGCGAGGAATACAGGAAGTCGAACGTCTGGTCCGCCACATTCGCCAGCAATTGCGCGTCGCCATGCTCGTGGTCGTAGACGAACAGATGACGGACCAGGGGAAAGAATTCCTTGCACAGGACCAACGAGTCGAGGCCGCCGCCGACATCGATGCCGTCGCCGCGAAAATATCGCGTGGCGAAGCGGGCATCGTGTGCGCGGCGCAACATCGCAATCGACGTGACGCCGAAGTAGTTGGCCCGCACGATGCGCGGCTGGGTGGCGGCGTCCTCGGGGCGGATCATCGGACCTCGGCGGCTGCGGCACGGCGAACCGCTAGCAGCCTGCGGTTAACCGGTGGTTAAGCGCGGCGCTTCACCCGATTGCCCGGCTTCGCAACTCCCGCGCGAGTACGCCGCGGCCGGCCGTATCCAGTGTCAAGGTGGCAGCCGTGACGTCAGTGTTGCCAGTCGTGATGGGCGGCGGCGGGCGGCAGCATCCCGGCCAGCGAGATCGCCGCACACCCGGGCACAGCGTGGACCGGCCATCCGGCATGGCACCGGGGGCCGGGCGGGCGGCGCGACGGCCGGGCTACCAGCCGCGATGGGCGAATGCAGGGCCGCCCTGCTGCGTTTGCCCTCGCGTTTGGCCGCCGGAACCCCTATCTGTGCGCCGCAGCAATCCCCGCAATCAGGCCCCCTATGCAGATTCGCAACGTCGCGATCATCGCCCATGTTGACCATGGCAAGACCACCCTGGTGGACAAGCTGCTGGCGCAGTCCGGCAGCTTCCGGGAGCATCAGCATGTGGCCGAGCGCGCGCTGGACAGCAACGACCTGGAGCGCGAGCGCGGCATAACCATCCTGGCCAAGTGCACGTCCGTGGTCTGGCGGGGTACCCGCATCAACATCGTGGACACCCCCGGCCACGCCGATTTCGGCGGCGAGGTGGAACGCATCCTGAACATGGTGGACGGCGCCATCGTCCTGGTTGACGCCGCCGAGGGCGTGCTGCCGCAAACCAAGTTCGTGGTCGGCAAGGCTCTGGCCCGCGGGCTGCACCCGATCGTGGTGGTGAACAAGGTGGACCGCTCCGACGCCCGCCCCGACGAGGTCCACGAGGAAATTTTTGACCTGTTCGCCGCGCTGGGGGCGTCCGACGCGCAACTGGATTTTCCGATGTTGTATGCCTCGGGCCGCCAGGGCTGGGCGGACGCCGCTCTGGACGGGCCGCGCGCCGACCTGTCCGCCTTGTTCGACCTGGTGGTGCGGCATGTGCCGCCGCCGACCGTGGCGCCGGACGCGCCGTTCGCCATGGTGGCGTCGATCCTGGAATACGATTCCTACCTCGGCCGCGTGCTGACCGGCCGCGTGGAGCAAGGCCGGGCGCGGCTGAACATGCCGGTCAAGGTGTTGCAGCCGGACGGCTCGGTGGTGGAGAGCGGCCGACTGACAAAACTGCTGTCGTTCCGCGGCCTCGACCGCGTGCCGGTGGAGGAGGCGGAAGCCGGCGACATCATCGCCATCGCCGGCCTGGAACATGGCAACGTCCCCGACACGATCGGCGCGCCGGAACTGGCGGCGCCGCTGCCGGCGATCCCGGTGGACCCGCCGACTCTGGCCATGACCTTCCGCATCAACGACGGCCCGCTGGCCGGGCGCGAAGGCAAGAAGGTCACCTCGCGCCAGATCCGCGAGCGCTTGTTCCGCGAGGCCGAGGGCAACGTCGCCATCCGCGTCGCCGACTCGAACGAGACCGAGGCGTTCGAGGTGTCCGGCCGCGGCGAGCTGCAGCTCGGCGTGCTGATCGAGACCATGCGCCGCGAGGGATTCGAGCTGACCATCGGGCGGCCTCGGGTGCTGACGCGGGCCTCGCCGGAGACCGGCGCGCGCGAGGAGCCGATGGAAGAGGTGCTGGTGGACGTGGACGAACCCTATGCCGGCGTGGTGGTGGAGAAGCTGTCGCGGCGGAAGGGGGAGATGCGGGACATGCGGCCCTCGGGCGGGGGCAAGCTGCGGCTGACGTTCTCGATCCCGAGCCGCGGGCTGATCGGCTACCATGGTGAGTTTTTAACCGACACTCGTGGCACCGGCGTCATGAATCGGATGTTCTCGGGGTACGGGCCGTGGAAGGGGGCGATCGAGGGGCGGCGCAACGGCACGCTGATCTCCACCGAGAACGGCGAGGCGGTGCACTACGCATTGTTCTACATCCAGGAGCGGGGGACGCTGTTCGTTTCGCCCGGCGAAAAAGTTTATGTCGGGATGATTTTGGGGGAGAACGCGCGCGGCTCGGACCTGGAGGTGAACCCGGTCAAGGAGAAGAAACTGACCAACATCCGGGCGGCGGGGAAGGATGACGCGATGCTGCTGGTGCCGCCAAGGAAGATGAGCCTGGAGCAAGCGATTGCGTATATCGAGGACGACGAGCTGGTGGAGGTGACGCCGGGGGCGGTGCGGCTGCGCAAGCGGTATCTCGACCCGCATGAGCGGAAGCGCAGCGAGCGGCGCGGGCAGGAGGTGGCGGCGTAGAAACGCGGCAGGACGGCGGGCAGGTCTACGTGGCCGTTACGTGGCCGCCATGCGACCCACGGCCCGTGTCATGGCCGACGATCCAGTCCCAGCCGGTGTCATGGCCGGCAGAGGCCGGCCACCCACGTCTTCGCGCCTGACGGGTGTGCAAACGGGGGAGAACTCGCGTAACCTGCCACGATGACCGATATGCCGATGCCAGACTACTACCGGCGCGACCAGGCGGTGGGCGTCACTGCGCCCGATCTGTCGAAGGACTGTACTTTGGCGGAGCATATCGTGCGGGCTCGAGGCAAGCGGACGCAGTATACCAGCGTCTCGTTGAACCCAGACAAAATCGACGACTTTGGGCCAAGCCTGTACCAGGCGCTGTGTCCTGAAATCTTGCAAGCTGGCCATGCGATCATCGCGCATGAAGCGCTGCTGCAGGGTCTGAGGGACGCGGCGGCGGGCGCCGACAAGGCAGATCGCAGGCGAGCGTTTCAGGCCCAGCGTTATGCGTTGCGCGGCGGGAGGGACTGATCGACTGGCACTTCGACACGAGCCGTGTGGAACGGAGAGAGTTGATCACCTGGGCGTTCGGCCAGATCCAGACATTCTTCCGGGCAATCACGTGATAGATCAGTTATTCAGTTGCCGGAACTGCATTCATAACCCCGGGCAGACCCTGCTTATCGGGAGGGGGGTTGGGTATTGCCTGATGCACAGGTCCATTTTGCACAATCCACATCGGACGACCTGCAAGTATTTGAGCCGGAAGGATCTGCCGTCCTTCACCGTGGATGAGGGGGTGAAGGAACACGCGTTCGAGTTCGCCATATTCTCCTCGATTGTCGATATGCCAACCATGGAGCCTGTGGAGCGGAACCACTACAGTGAGAAGCAGGCGTGGCTTACGAAGTCGTATGATGGTCTGACACAGAATCTCGCTCATTCCTATAAAATCAAACCCACCTGGGTATTCGTCGAGAGCCTGGCGGGCGGGAACGATGGGCGGCGGTCATTGGCACACGCCTGTCTGGTTCGTCGTTACATGGCGAATTGCCAGACCTGGCGCAGCTCGTATCGCTTCGTGCTGGCGCTGGTGCAGGAGCTGCCTGGGACGCCGCACTTCGAAGATGACGATATCGTGTCGATGGCAGGCGCGGATGGCGCCAGAGAAGCCCTGTGGGACGTGTTCTTCGCTCGGATCAGCGGCGTCGAGGAGTTCGGGTTCCACGCAGGCCTGGAAGAGCTAATGTGGGCGACGGATCGGCTTAACGGTTCGCTTTCCAAGTTTGACTGGATAAGCCTGAAGCTTGACCTGGAAGCCCGGGCCTTGGAATGGACGGCATTGATCGTCAAGCACGCCCAGGATGAGCAGGTGTTCTTTCCGGAACGCGACGGTGAGTTCGTTGACGAGGCGGATGCGTCATAGCTGTTGTCCAGTAATGAGGTATATCGAGGACGCCGAGCTGGCGGAGGTGACGCCGGGGGCGGTGTGGCTGCGCAAGTGCTACCTGGACACGCGCGAGCGGAAGCGGAACGAGAGGCGTGGGCAGGCGGTGGCGGCGTAGGGCGAAGCCGACGGGGAAAGCCGATATGTCCGAAGGCAGGTTTTCACGGCGAACGATCATTGCTGCCATCGAGGTCATGGAAGCAGCCGTCACGATTCACGCTGCCCTGACCCGCCAGTTCCTAAAGTGGGATTCCGAGTTGAACAGGCGGTGTAATAGCGGCACGCTGGCGGACCGATTCAATCACCTGATAGAGTTCTGGGATGAGCAGCCGGATTACCGCCTGGACGGCCAAAGCCTTCTGTCTGACGCGATCGTCGAGTGGGCAGTCACTGTGTTGCCACCGCCTAGGGTGGGTGTGCCGTGGGGCAAGCCACCGGCTGCACGTCCTTATGTCGAAGCGTTTCACCGCGCGTTAGATCTTGATGGCTTCACAGTTGCCGATGGCGTGTTGCATCGAGCGTTGCCTGATGACCTCGACCTTCCCCAGGCTGAGGATGACGTCACGCGACTGCTAACCAAGCATAGCTTTGTTACTCCGAAGGGGCATCTTGACCAAGCTCTTGAGGCTCATGCCCGCGGCGAATGGGCATCAGCCAACGCGCAACTGCGCACGTTCTTTGAGGGCCTCCTCGACGAAATGGCGATCAGTCTGGACACAACGGCTGCCAACCTCCCGTCAAGCGAGAACCGTCGTGCTAAGCTCGCGAGCCTTGGCTTCCTGATTGTCCCACTGAACGACTGGAGCGATGATGGCAAGAATTTTATCAACGGGTTATGGAAACGTCTCCATCCATCGGGATCCCATCCTGGCCTGTCGGATCAGACCGACAGCACGTTCCGCCGTCATATTGTGCTGTTGACCGCGGGGCTTCTCTTGGCCCGGTTCGACGCACGTGAGGGTCCGTGATGTCACAGCGGATCTAGGGTGGCCAGCTCTCGCTCAATCCAGTGTACCAAATTGGACGATCGTCGGAAATGCATTGCCGTCCGCCCGATTCTAGACAGACGCCCGTCAGAGTCCCGTAGCCCTGGGATGTAGAGCTGCTTGATGGTAGCGGATGCTTTCCATGTACGTAAAATGCCAAACGCACCCTGAGAGCATGTGTCAGTAACGTCTTGGCCAATCCCACTGAATGCAAGTAGATTGCTGGTAACCTCTGTCTCGAATATTCGGTCATATGGTGTGATGTTGCTGAAGTTCTTAAGCGTTGCCAATGCGTCTCGACCAAACTTCGCCCTTATCTGATCGGCCTTATCATCTGACACAACAAAATCTGATGACAAGGCCAGGCTGTCGCGCAGCGTATCACGGAAATCAGCACTGTACGGAGTCGTAACCCCGAGGAGGCAGGTGAAGTCGGCCTTCTGCGCCCACCAGGGGGATGCGAGGTTCACCTCCGCTGGGAGGGCGGAATGAGTGATTCGGCATAGCAAGGAGCCGGCGGGGACCTCAACAACCTCGGGCGAGATCATTCCGCCGATTGCTGGGCCGCCACCCTGGCGTCCTGCTGCTTGTGCAAGATTCATCTCGTAAGCCGCGCTCTCAAATTCGACATCGTTGGCCGGAGCCACCACGCGCCACCCTACTCCGCGGCCTTCGCGCGAGGATGCACCGACACCGACAGCTCCACCTCCTGCCCCAGTCGCCCCAGAATCCCCATCAACCGGTCGATCGTGAACCGGCTGAACTTCCCCTGCCGGATGCGCGAGAACTCGCTGTGGGAGACGCCTGTCCGGCTCTCCGCCGCCCGCGTCGACAAGCCTTCCTCATCCAGAATCTTCATGATCTGCGTGCCGAGCAATGCCTTGGCCTGCCGCACGTCGGCGTCGGGGTAGCCGAAATCGCGGAACACATTGCCGCTGCCGCGCACAATCTCAATCGCTTCGTCACTCATCTTACGATCTCCCTCAACCGACGGAGCCTCTCCCGCACCACGTCAATTTCCTGTCTTGGCGTGGCGATCCCCGACCGCGACTTCTTCTGGAAGGCGTGCACCACCCAGATCTCCGCCCCGACCTGCAATGCATACACCACCCGAAACGCATCCCCGCGATGGCGCAGCGCCATCTCCATCACGCCGGAGCCAAGACCTGTCAGAGGCTTGGCGATGGTCGGGTGACCGCCTTCCGCAACGGCCGTCAGCGCATCGAGCACGTCGTCGCGTGCGCCTTGCGGGAATTCCTCAAAGCCCCGCCTCGCTGCCTTGATCCACTGGATCGGGCGGGTGTTTCGGATCATGGAAGATGGTGGCAAATTTACCACCGCATGTCAAGTCATGACGCAGCCTGGATCCATCGCCAACAACGCCGTCCCATGTTCCGCCCATGCGAACCTAAGGGCCTGAGCCAGGATAATCGAATCGGAACAAAAGAATCCGGAAGGCGAGAAGAACGCAAGGAACGAATCCGAAAAACGAGGGCGGATCGGAGCGTAACCAGGCTACCCTGAAGGCGTGATCGATACCGGAGCAATC
>DATJNA010000041.1:0-2287 GCA_035508435.1 Acetobacteraceae bacterium
CTGCAAGCCGCGGGCACCGACATCCTCACGCCGTTCAGCCTGCAAGCCGCAATCATGAACGGCACCGATCCTGCCCCGCAGGATGTCGCCATCCAGGACCAACTGTTCTCAGGCCACAAGGTGAAAGTGTTCCTGTATAACAGGCAGGTCACGGACACGCTTACCGCGACCTTCCTTGGGCTCGCCAAGAAGAATGGGATCCCCGTGGTCGGTGTCTACGAGACGATGCCCATGCCCGGCTACACCTATCAATCCTGGATGCTCGCCGAAGTCACTGCACTGCGAAAGGCCGTGACGGACAAGGTGTCCACTGACACGCTTCTGGGCGGACATTGAGGCCGATGCTCGCAGACGGCGACATGTTGGCCGTTCGTCACGCGAATGTCTGGCTCTCCGGACGTTCCGTTCTGCAGGATATCGATTTCGCGCTAGCGCCGGGCGAGTTCTGCGGCCTGATCGGTAGCAACGGATCGGGCAAGACGACGCTGCTCCGCGCCATTCTTGGCTTTGTCCCACTGCGCAGCGGACGCATCACAATCGGAGGCAGCGGCAAGCGGCTGGCCTCGGTCGGCTACGTGCCGCAGAAAATCAATCTCGACCCTTATGTCCCAATGCGAGCGCGAGACCTCGTTGCGCTCGGATTGGACGGTCACAGGCTGGGCTTTTCGCTTCCGTCGAAAGCACGTTCGCGGAAGGTGGACGAAATGCTGGAGGCGGTCGAGGCCGCGGCGTTCGCCGACCAGCGCATCGGGGCTTTGTCCGGCGGCGAGCAGCAGCGGGTACTGATTGCTCATGCGCTGGTCCGCCGTCCGCGCTTGCTCCTGCTGGACGAACCCCTCGCCAATCTCGACATCCGCAGCGTGGCTGGGATCGTCGGCATCCTGCGCCGACTCTGCAACGACTATCAGATCACCATCCTGCTGGCGGCCCACGACATGAACCCTCTGCTTCCGGTCATGGACCGAATCGTCTACCTGGCCAACGGGCGGGCCGCGAGCGGTTCCACAAATGCCGTTGTGCGCACAGAGGTCCTCAGCGAACTGTACGGCTACCATATCGATGTCGTCCGGGTTCACGGTCGGATCCTGGTGATTGCCGCGGGGGCCGGGGAAGGCGCCGTTATGGCGATCGAGCAAGACCCGCTCCACGTCGTCCAGGTGCCGTGATTCGCATGACGTCTCTTGTCTCCGTCGTTTTTGAACCCGGCTTTTTCACCAGCGAACCCGTGCGTGTGGCAGCGATGATCGGCGGGGGAGCAGCCATCGTGTCGGGGATTCTCGGTGTGTTCACCGTCATCCGGGGACAGGCCTTTGCCGGTCATGCCCTGGGAGATGTCAGCAGCGCGGGAGGGGCCGCCGCCTTCTTGTTCGGGATCAATCCTTTCCTCGGGTTCCTCATCATGGGCGTGACGGCGGCCTGCGGCATGGAACTGGTCCAGGTACATCGTGCCACCGAGCGTGACCTAGTGACGGGCGTTGTAACGGGTGCCGGGCTCGGCCTTGCGGCACTGTTCCTCTTCTGGGACGCCACGTCATCGAGCGCGACCGGCGCAGCGGTCACCGTGATGTTCGGCTCGATGTTCGCCATCCCAGCCTCGATCGTCCCGCTCGCGCTGGCGGTCGGCTTCGGTGCCGTGCTCGCGATCACGCTGCTTTTCCGTCCGTTGCTGCTCAGCACGATCGATCCGGAACTGGCCGCCGTGCGCGGCGTACCGGTGCGGCTCGTCAGTCTCTTGTATCTGATCGCTCTGGCGCTAGCCGTCGCGCTCGCCGCCATGACTGTCGGCGCCATTCTGGCCACGGCGCTGCTGATCGGGCCGGCTGCGATCGCTCTACGTATCGCCAAGCGGCCTGGAATGGCCATCCTGCTTGCCGCCGTCATCGGAGTCGCTGCGACCTGGGGCGGGATCCTAATCGCCTACGACAGCTATGTTTGGACCCCTGGGCACGGCTGGCCGGTGAGCTTCTGCATCGTCACGCTCATCTTCGTGGCGTACGTCGTCGCGGGCGGGCCCGGACGCCGTCAGACCCGTCAGGTCGAGCGCATCGATCCTCATCGCGTCCGGCGCGCCGGGTGAAGTCGCGCGATGTTTGCCAGCTTCATGATCAACACCTGGATCGCGGCCACCGTCATTGCCGTTGTCGCTGGTGTCGTCGGCTTCTTTGTCGTCATCCGCGGCTCCGCATTTGCGGCACATGCCCTGCCGCTCGGCACCTTTCCCGGCGCCGCCGCAGCCGCTGTGCTCGGCATCAACCCGCTTATCGGCTTGCTCGTGTTCTCGGGACTT
>DATJNA010000042.1:0-4730 GCA_035508435.1 Acetobacteraceae bacterium
GCGCGTGCTGGCGATTCCTATCCTCGCGACGAAGCCAGCGGGTGATTCCCGCTTTGCTTGTGCACGATGTCCTCGCCGGAGATTGGCCGCATGTTGAGATCGGATGGGGCCTTTTCCATAAGCTCGACGGAGACCTGCTGACTGGGGATGTACGGTGTGCAGGTTGCCCAGAGCCGGAGCTTGTAGAGGCCGGGCTGCAGTACCGCGCCCAGGATCAGGGAGAACGGCGCCGGCTGCGCGGGTCCGGCGCGGGGAAATGCTTCCTGGGTCCCGATGGAACGGTCCTCGATCCAGCCGCTGAAGATGCAGACGGGGTTGGCGAAGTCCCCGCCGCCAACGACGCTGCCGTCGAGTTCCAGTTCGTAGCGCCCGGTCTCCGTGGTGCGCAGCCAGCCCTGCCATTCGACGCCGGTGAGACCGGTGTAGTGGATGCCGCGGTCCTTCAGATCGGCGAGGTGGATGGTGCCGCCGGTGTAGACGAGTCCACCTACGCTGTTGGCCGGAATAGAGTGGGCGGCGAGCGCGGTTTTCGGGGCGGGATGGAAGATCGCCACCGCTCCGGCCGCCATGGTTTCAGGAGCGGGTGCGGGGCTGGCGGTGTCCGGCGACGCCGCGACCGGTTTCGCTGTTGCGGGCAAGGGGGCCGGCCGATTGCCAGCCGTCTGCGCAGCCTGAAGCTGATCGAGCTTGTGGAGGACCAGATCGAGCTTGTGCTCGATGCGATCGAGCTGCGTCTCCGGCGCCGGTGCCTGGGGTGCCGCGGTCGCGGTGCCGGCCAGGGTGGTGGCGGCGAGGACAAGGCCCAGGCGCGCGATCGGCAACAGGCGAGAGCGTGTCATGGCTGCGGCTTGCCGATTGGCAGCGGCACCGTGCCGAAGCGGCTCGGCGGTGCCGGTGTAATCGTCACGCCGACCAGCGAGCGTTCCGGTGCGATCTTCGGCATTGGGGGCGAGGGCGACGGCACCATCCACGATCCTGACGCCGTCGTGCCGGGTGAGGATGCCGACTTCGCTGACGCGGCCGAGGGCGGCGGCGTTTGGTGCAGGGCAGGGGCAGTGGTCATCCGGAGCACCAACATTGCGAGCGCGATGCCGGCGCCGATCGCCGCCCAGCGGAACACCGGGTCCGATTGCCAGGCTGCCGGCGTTGCCGCGGCCATGCGGCGCAGCCAGGTGCGGGTGGCGGCGACGGCGGTCATGCCGTGGCCTCGATTGCCGCCGCGGCATCGATATCGTCCGCCTCGATCGTCACCAGGTCGTCCGGCGTGCGGTCACTCTGGCGCATGACGCGCCCGGCCTGCGCTTCGCGCGTGCGCTCCCACAGCGTGCGCATGGTACGGCCGTTGCCGAAGGTCCGATCCTTCCCCCGCACCAGGTCGGCGCATGCCTCCGCCAATGCTTGCTCAGCCCCAAGGCTCAACCGGAAACCGTCGGCATCGGCGAGATCGCGGTAGATCGCGGCCAGCTCGCCCGGGTCGTAATCGGCGAAGGTGATGGTGCGGGTGAAGCGCGAGCGCAGTCCGGGATTGCTGTCGAGGAAGCGGCGCATCTCGGCGGTGTAGCCGGCGACGATGACGCAGAGCCGGCCGCGATGGTCCTCCATCAGTTTGAGCAGGGTCTCGGTTGCCTCCCGCCCGAAATCCGCCCCGACACCCGCATTCGCCGCCAACGAGTACGCCTCATCGATGAACAGCACGCCATCGAGAGCAGCGGCGACGGTCTCGCGCACGCGGATGGCGGTGTGACCGATATAGCCGGCGACCAGGGTGGAGCGGTCGGCCTCGATCATGTGGCCGCGGCGGAGGTAGCCGAGGCCGTGGAGGATTTCGCCCATCAGCCGGGCGACCGTGGTCTTGCCGGTACCGGGATTGCCGAGGAACACGCAATGCAGGGAGGGTGGGGCGGCCCGATGGCCGAGGCGGGCGCGCTCGCGCTCCGCCTGCAGCACGTCCACCAGCCTGGCGATTTCTTCTTTGACGCCGGCCAGACCGATCATGCCATGCAATTCGGCCATGGCCTGATCGAGCGACCGCGGCGGCCGGACTGGTGCCGCGGCTTGCGCCCCAGATGCACGCTGGCCCTGTTGCCCGCCGCGCGGCGCGCCGTACCGCATCACGGGCGCGCCTGACGCGATGCGCCACAGCCGCCAGCCGGCGACGGCCGCGCAGCCCAGGAAAATGCTGCCGGCGAAATGCGCCACCACACTCCATCCGGCCATCGCGAGCAGGCCGATGATGATCCAGCGGAGCGCCATGCCGCTGATCATTCGGCGGCCTCGCGCTGCGGATGGAAACGGTTGGCGGCGACGAGCGGCGCCATGTCCTGCCGGCGGAAATAGATCGCGCGCCCGCAGCGCAGGGGTTTCGCGCCGCGCACCAGGACGAAGGCTTCATCGGCGCGGGTGTCCTGAATGATCTCTTCCGGCTTGATCAGGGCGCGACGGATCTCCGAACGGTTCTCGGAGCGGCCCGAGGAACTGGACGCGACGCTGCTGCCGCGGCCCTGGCTGCCGCTGCTGTTGCCGCGTGCCGTGGCGACGACGCCGTGCTCACCGCACATGGCGGAGAGTTCCTTCGCGGTGTCCGGGTCCTGAACGGCGGCGAACAGGCGCCAGGAGGTGGCGTCGTACCAGGCTTGCTTCCCCTCGCGGCCCCACTGGCCGACGAGCTGGCCGAGCGACTGGTAGAGCAGCAGCAGGGTGATGCCGTATTTGCGGCCGGCATCGCGGGCCTGTTCGAGGACGCCCATGAAGCCAAGGCGCGCGACCTCATCGAGCAGGAAGAGAATACGGCCATGCACCTGGCCGTCGGCTTCATAGGCCGCATTGAGCAGCGCGCCGACGATGACGCGGCCGAGGGCCGGCGTGGCCTGCAAGGTTTTCAGCGGCACCTGGACGAAGACGGTCAGGCGTCCGTCCGCCAGGTCGCGCGTCCGGAAACTGTCGCCGGAGACGAGATCGGCATAGGCCGTGGTGGAGAGCCAGCGGGTGTCCTTGCTGGCGTTGCCGTAGATGCCGGAGAAGGTTTCCGCCACCAGGCCCATCAGGGTGCCGGCGAGATCGCGGGCGAGGGGGCTGGCGGAGGCGGTGTGGATGCGTTCGAGCAGCTTCCGCATCTCGCCTTCCGGGGTGACGAGCAAACGGCGCAATTGCTTGAGGGTCTTTTGCGCCGGGGCACGCTTGGGGTCCCAGAGCATGTCGGCGAGGAGGCAGGCGATCAGGCCCTTGCCGCTTTCGCGGAAGAACTCGCCCCCCGACGTGATCTGCCCCCGCGTTTCGCCGCAGAGCCAGTTCACCGCGGCCTCGACATTGGTCTCCGCTTCCGGCGCGGCGATATCGATCCAGTCGAGGACGTTAAACGCCCCCGCGGCCGAGTCCGCCGGGTCCAGGGTCACCACGCGATGGCCAAGCCGGGTTTGCCGGAAGCCCGCGACCATGGGGCCGATTTCGCGGGAGGGATCCAACACCACGGCGGCGCCGTGCCAGGCGAGCATGGTGGGCACCCCGACGGAGGTTGTCTTGAACCCGCCGGGTCCGGCGAAGACCAGGGCGTGGGTGGAACCGGTGCGGCAGGGATCGATCAGCAGCGGTGCGGTGCCGCCCTGGCCCCAGGTGCGTTGATCCGCGGGATCGAAGGCCTGCCGCGCCACGCGGTCCTGATCGACGCGGTAGGCTTCGCCAACGACGATGCCGCCGTACGTGTCATCCGGACCGGGAAACAGACGGCGCGCGTCGCGCATGGCGAGCCAGTCGGCATGGCCGAAATTGTCCGACCGTCCGCGCACCACGCGCGGCCCGAATGTGACTCCCATTTGCCGCTGCGTCAGCAATCCGACGCCGATCACCGCGGCGAGGAGACCGACCGCCGTGGCCTGCACGATGCTCAGATCGATGGCGCCGAGAATGTCCGGCAGCGACGCCGATCCGATGGAAGGGGCGAGCGCGCGATATTCCGGCCAAGCGGTCAGCACTGTGGCGATGAGGACGCCGG
The DNA here is from genome assembly GCA_035508435.1 of Acetobacteraceae bacterium. Classification (GTDB taxonomy): domain Bacteria; phylum Pseudomonadota; class Alphaproteobacteria; order Acetobacterales; family Acetobacteraceae; genus JASHVB01. The sequence continues at coordinate 3,989 of DATJNA010000042.1, forward strand.
CGATGCCGGCGATCGGCATGGTGCGATGGGCGAGGTGCAGGCGCCAGGCGCCGATCGCCACGACCATGAGGAGGATCGGGCCGAGCAGGGCGACGGTCGGCCAGCAGCGATAGGCGAGGGCGTAGCTGGCCGTGGACCGGTCGGGGAAGGTGAGGAGATAGGCAAGCCACCAATCGCTGAAGCGGTCCCAGACGAACCAGAACAGCCACAGCGGCCAGAGTCGCACGACGATGCGGAGCGCGAGCCGCAGCAGATCGTAAGAGGCGCGCTCGATCATTCGGCGGCGACGGTGGCCGGCGTTGGCTGCTGCGCACCCGCTGGCGCAATGCGCCGCGCGGTGCCGCCATGTGCCTTGGCGAGGGTCTCGGCCTCGGCGAAGCGGGCGAGGCCTTCCCAGTGCTGCATGACCTTGCTGAAGCGGAATCCGGCTGCCCGCAGTGCCGTGGTGACTTCGCGGTCCAGGGCGGCGGGGAAGGTGAGGACGAAGGCTTCCTTGCCTTCGTCGCGCAGGCGCGCCTCGCGATCGAAGGCCCGGCCGCCGCGTGCCGTCCACTTGCTGATCTGATCTTTGTCTGAAGCGCCATCGCGCAACGACAGCAGTGCGCCGTACAGCGCATTCGGTTCGAGATCGAGCAGGCCGGCCTTGTCCACCAGGCCGCCGGCCTCGATGAGCTGGCGGGTGCGTTGCTTGCGCTCGGCGGTTTTGAGTTTTGCCTCTTGCTCGGCGAGGCGGGCTTTCTGT